>NZ_JACIHD010000007.1:0-418972 GCF_014198235.1 Bradyrhizobium sp. ERR14
GTCGTCCGTAAATGACCGACGTTGACGTCCTTCCATCCGACACCTCCTGGCTCTTCGAGCCTACTACAGGTGTCCATCAGTTCGGAGGAGGTTCACTGCCCAAAAGCTGGGGCGCCCCAAAAGCAACGCGCGGACGGTTGCGCAGGTGTGCGACTTACTTGACGCGGCCGCAGCTCTGGCTGATGTGCCGCTTTTGGCGCTAACAACAGTTCTCACCGCCAATTTGCGCGTCAACCCGGAAGCTTGGGCCGACATCGAGCCCGAAATACGGACGGCGATCATCAATCGTTCGAAGAACCACATCTTTACTAGGACCGATATCGCGGCCATTGGTGCAGCGCTTGAACAACTAAAAGGGCTGAGTAACCGCAAGGCTTGGCCATATTTGGCGACGTTGCTCCCGCCTGGTGAGCGGCGGCTGCGTCTCGCTGGAGTTGGCACGTTCGCTTATTCTGATGCAGTTGACGATCTTGGGACGGACAGCCCTGGGGTGACGACCTATTTCGGCAAGCGGTACGCGCGGGATCCGAGGGTCAGGGCTGCCGTCATCGAGCGCGCCGGTGGCAAATGTGAGTACTGCGGTAAACTGGGATTCAAATGCGCCAACGGATCGCGGTACTTGGAGTGTCACCACATCCTGGCGCTCGCGGATGACGGTGCTGACCGTATGACCAATGTCATCGCTATTTGCCCGGGGGAGCATCGCGAGGTTCATTTTGGTGAGCGGCGAGAAAAGATGGAAGCCGAGATGATTGTGAAGGTGGCGGCGGCAGAATTGAGCCGTAGAGGCAGATAGGCGTAAAATGTCCGAGGAGGCTAATCTTTCCCCGCATGACCGTACACTCTACGAAAAGCTCTACGCGTCACACGGTGACATCACCATAGCAAGTTCCTGTGCTGCATTCATCCTCAAGAAGGGGTGGCACTCTTATTCGTTCTTTCGCCGCGGCAGCGTTGTTATCCAGCAGATCGCTTTCACGACAACGATGATCGTTGCTTATGCCCGGCCATTTGCCGGAGGACGCGGAAATATCGATTTTCCCAAGCGGCTGCTGCAATATGATGAGGATGAAAAGGCGTTGCATGCGAGGCTGCTTCAACTCAGAAATCAGGAATACGCCCACTCCGACGCATCAACGATTTCGGTGCGACCGCTCAAAGGTAGTCTAGTCACGAGCATCCATACGATGAGGGATATCTCGTTTCAGCCGCCCGAATTGAGACTGTTTCTCGAGATGACAGCTGGGTTGGGGGCGCGAATTCAGCAACGGCTCGAGGAAATACGCTTGAAGGGCTAAGGGCGCAGCTGCCGAAGCTGGCCGCGGGGACTAAGGACTCAGGCTAACGACGACGGGATCGAATAAACCGCTGAGGTGATGCGGACCAAGCGCGGATAACCCTAGATTTTTCTTGCAGCTGCAGCAGCTGTGGGCATACTCGCAAAAGTTGAGCCGATCGTTGAGGTCCGCTTCGTAGTTTTCCGTGCCTTGGGGACCGCACTCCATGAGTCCTTTCGTCAGCAATGTTTTATTCTTAAGCGTGCTTACGGCCTTACTTGTACCTGTCAAAAAATGGGCCGAAATGAACCCGTACAGAATCGAAGACGGCCCATCGTGGGTTATGGCTTCGGTCAGTGCTCTGTACACAATGGCTTTATTTGTGCTTGCGATTGCGTCCGAAGCGCAAGGAAGCACTAGGGCGGCTGCCTTTTTCGGTTCGTTTGCTTTTGGCTCCGCAATAGGCGGGTGCTTCCTAACCCAGTTCAAGCGAAGTCCTGATGAGGTGCCAAATCCGCTCCTTCGTTGGTGGATGAGCAAGCTCGATGGAATGGCAGACGGGTTGTTCAAGTCATTTTTCGTCGTCCCGGCAGGATGGCTGATCTCTTGGCTAACTCCATTTAACGGGCGCTTCTGGTCGGCGAGCGTTCTGGCCTTGGCACTGGTTTCCGCTAAAACCGGGGTGGCTATGTTGACGCTGCATAGCGAAACGTCTGATGCCTTACGCAAGGCCCGCGAGCGAATGCTAATTGGCGGCAGCATTCTGCTGACCATGGTTGTTGGAATTGTTTGTCTTCTTTTTTGGTTGGGCCTGGCCCGATCAATCATTCAGAGCTTCCCTCCGTTCGAGGCACACGATTGGATCGGACTTTTCGGCTTTGTGTTGGGCGTCATGTTTCACTCCCTATAGACGGTGATTGATCGCCAGATGTTTGGGCCGGATCCAGCTTGGCTAATTCTGAACGCTTAAGGCATGGACTTGCCGACGTCTTGCCGCCGGGAGTTCAGTCTACATCTAAACTGACAATCGGCGTGCCTGCTTGGGATGGGAGCATCAGTGGATATTACATACGCCAACACGGAAGCATTGCTTCGTTTTCACCGGTTTCATGAGCGGCTCAACAGATCAATCAAGGTACAGGTTATCGGACTACGGTTGCTCGCGGATAAAATCGAGGAGCAGAGGCCGCTCCAAGAGATTAAAGACACTCTGACCTCGCACAACGAGTTCATTGGAGCTATGCCGGACTGGACGGACCCAATTGGCCTCGTGCGGAGTGCTCGGTTTGATATCGGGCGTGCAGGGATCGTTAGTGCGTTCTCAGCATTTGACCTCTTTTTGGACGAAATCTCCGCAGCGGTTAATCGTTGGCGGGCCTTTCGCGAACTGCCATCGATTGCGGACAGGACAGCTGACAAGAAGAGCCAAGATAGCGGCGACGCCGATCGCCTTGACAAGATGTATCGTTGGCTTGGAGCAAAACTTCACACGGTTAGCTCTATGTGGCCCGTCTATAGATATTTTCGCTTGTCCAGAGATTGCATTGTACATCGTGATGGACGTGCAAGTGCCGCGTTGGCCGAACAGTCTGTCGCAAGCGATGTTCAAGCAGCAATTGGGCAGTGGGTGCTAAAAACCGGAGAGCAACTACCACCTGACATTTTGCGGCTATCCAAAGGGGACACTATCGATTTTACGAGTCGTCATGCGATCGCTGCATCATCGATCCTCCGTTTGGCAGCATTGGACCTGAACCGCCAGGTGATCCAGGAGCTTGGTAGATCAGGATTCGTCTATCTAACCGCTCACGAAGGCTTTCTTGCCCCAGAGCCGTTATTCGATCGGCAAAGAGGGGGCACAATGCTACGGGCGCTAAACTGGTTACTCGCGGATCGCTACAGGGTACGCGACGTGCGCGAAGTGGAGACTGCTAGGACCCTCCGCGCATTGGGATTGACAAAGCGTTGCAGCAAAGCGTTCGAAGAATTGCGGGCGAGCTAGGGTCGATTCCCAGCTCGCCTCTTTCATGCTGACCCTCGCCGGACTCGCCTGAGATACGGTCTGCTGCGAAGCAAATAGGGCAGGCAGCACGCCCATTCACGGCTTCGATGCGCCGCGCTTTGCTGATCATTCTAAAAATGTGTCGCCCCAGAATCGATTTAAGCGTGTATTTGGGGTGCACCCAATTGCCACCCCCCACACTGTGTCACACAGATCTTATTTCGGAATTTCTTGACACATGTTGCGCTACCTCTCAGGCTTCTTGCCACACAATGAAAGCGTAGGAGTTGACGGGGCAGGTTGTCGGCTATGTGCGAGTGAGCACACTCGATCAGAAGATCGATCGACAGCTCGTTGACATGCGTGTTGATCGCACTTTCACCGAGTTCGCCTCTGGCAAAGATACTGACCGCCCTCAACTGGCGCAGATGATTGCCTACGTCCGGGAAGGGGACACGGTCGTTGTCCACTCGATGGACCGCCTGGCCAGCAACCTTGAAGATCTTCGCCGCCTGGTCCGAGAGCTGACCGGGAAGGGTGTTCGTATTCAATTTTTGAAAGAGGGCCTGACGTTTACAGCTGAATCCTCACCGATGTCGCAGCTTCTGCTTAATGTCATGGGCTCCTTCGCAGAATTTGAGCGCGCGCTCATTCGCGAGCGGCAACGCGAGGGCATTGCGATCGCGAAGAAGAAGGGGGCGTACAAGGGGCGCAAACGAGCACTGACAGCTGAGCAGGTGGAAGAAGTTATTGCGAGCGTCAGAGACGGGGCCAAGAAGGCGGCTCTAGCGCGAAAGCTCCGCGTTAGTCGGGAGACCGTCCACCGCTACTTGCGCGAGGCTAAGGCCTCCGCGCGCGCCCCCGAAAAACAAAAAGAGGAGGAAACCGCATGACTGCACTCATGCTTACTCGTATCGACGACCGCCGCAACATGGCTCGGTTCTACAAGCTGGATATCCAGCCGACCTTGTTCGGCGAATGCTCGCTGGTGAGGGAATGGGGACGCATCGGCCGAGCCGGCACGGTTCGTATCGAAACCTACCGGAGCCGGGGTGCGGCCGACATTGCCATGGTCTCTAATTGGGCGCGAAAGCTAAAACGTGGATATCGGTAAAGACCCTAAGCTCCGAAAGCCCAATAGTATGCGCTGATTGTGCCTGGTCAGATATATTCAGCCGAGGTGATTCTTGGACATCGGACATGAGCGTTCGCCCACCGGTCATAAAGCGTCTTTTTGCGCAATCGAGTAATCGCTGCGCATTTCCAATGTGCACGGACCCCATTGTAGATGGGGAGCTAGTACTTGGCGAGATTTGCCACATCGCAGCCGCCAGTGCGCAAGGGCCGCGATACGACGCAAGGCAGAGCGACGAGGTTCGCAATGGGTTCGACAACCTGATCCTGCTCTGCCCCACGCACCATAAAGTCGTGGATGCCGATCTCGAAGCGTACACGGTCGATCGGTTGCTGAAGATGAAGGCCGACCATGAGAAAGCTGCCACAGCGGTTCCAGATCAGCAGGCTAGCGATGGCGCGCTTCTTATCCTCGACAATTCGGTGCGCAGCCATAATCAATCGGGCGGCGTGACAGCCCAGACCGTAAACGCGGGCACTATCAATCTCTCCAGCAGCTCCGCCGCTGACGATCGGACGACAAAGGCTGTGGAACGGCTATGGCAGATCATCCTTGATCTCAAGTCCGCCTTCAGCGATTTGACGTTTGTCGACAGCATTCTCACGCCTGACGAACTTAATCGGTATTTCTCCGGTGCAGATTCGCACCCGCTGTTCGATAGCGCACGCCTTTATCGGTCGCAGGATGTAATCATAGAGAAGATGAAGGGCGCGAACTTCGCCAAGGGTGAAATGGAGCGGCCGTTCGTGTCGCCGCGGCTTTGGGCGATATTCTGGTGTATCCAGGCAATCTATGGCCGCACGGCCATGCTCTACGCCTTGTCCTTTAAGAAACGAAGCTATGACGACTGGCGGAGCGATCATGGCATTGATCAGCACTTGCGCGCGGTTCTGCCCATCAAGACTGTCGATGAGGTCAGACAGCAGACGCACAGCCTGCAGTCCCTTCTCGGATTGCTGGAATCGCTTTTTACGGATGCAGCCCGACCGAGCCGGTCGCCTTGGCCGCCCAACATTCCGTTGCCCCTCAAATGAGCCATCTATCTCGGCGCAGCATGGGGCTTTCTACGCGCTGGGCGGGATTGCGGCGCACCGTCTAGACGAAGAAAATAGACCATTCTAGCGGCGAATCGGCCAAAGTCGTCGCCCGTTCGGCCTCCCGTCAGGGCATTCCGACCAATGACCTACTCCAGCCATAACGTCACCATTGATGCGCTCGACTTCGCGACGCCAGTGGATGATCCCGAGATCGCAGAGGTTATCGATCTCATCTCAGGCGAGGTACTGCGCGCAACGACATTCATTGCGTCGCACCGCTACGACGAATTCGTGAAAGTGATGCGCGTAGCCATGCGCGAAGCGATGAAAAAGGGGAAGCCAAGGCATGTATGTGCGCTTTGCAGCACGCCGGTTCACCTGGTCGGCAATAAGCAGAAGCGCTTCTTCTTTCGCCATAAGATTGAAGACGGCTCATGCCCCGCGGTAACGCGGAGTGTGTTGAGCGAGGAGGAAATCCGCGCGCGAAAATACCACGGCCTGCGCGAAAGCGACGCTCACAAGCGGATCAAGGGGCTTATCGAACGCAGCTTGCGGGCCGACCCGTCATTCGACACCGAGTCAATCGTTCAGGAGAAGCGCTGGAATGCGGCAGACGATCCTAAGACGTGGCGAAAGCCGGATGTGCAGGCCACGTCGGTCCAAGGGCGGTTTGCCTTTGAGGCGCAGCTATCGACGACATTCCTGGACGTCGTGGTCAGCCGCCGAATGTTCTATCGCGACGTTGGAGCCCACCTAATCTGGGTCTTAGCGAATTTCTCGGAAGACTACAGGCGCATGACCACTGATGACCTGTTGTTCTCCAACAATTCGAACGTGTTTGTCGTCGACCAGGAAACGGTTCGCCTATCGGAGGAAACCAAACAATTCCACCTGCGGTGCCATTATCGCATTCCGTTCGACGACGCGGGCACGATTAGGGACAAATGGCAGGAAACCATCGTTCCCTTTAGCGCGGTCAAAAAGGAAATCGAGCAGCAACGCGCCTATTTCTTTGACTACGAGGCGGAAGAAGCGAAGATCTCAGACAGGTTATTGCGTGACGAAGTTATTGCCTATTGGGCGGAGAATATGACCCGGCAGAGGGAAGGGAGCCCGGACCATCAGGATCGTTGGCTCGCTCTCAAGAAAAACCTGGCGGCGAGGAATATCGCTGTCCCAGACCGTCCGGCATGGGATAGCGGCTTCAGGGGCATGATGCATGCCGTTTTGAGTGCCTTGAAAGGCTACGGTGTCGGATGGCAGTTCGATACGTTGATCCAGTGCGCGCACCAGACGGCCCAAGTTCATCCGGAAAGCATGCTGGCGTTCGGCTTTGCTGTCGAGGTGGCGGGGCACAAGGAGTTGCTGAAGAGCCAGGACTCGACGGGGAAATGGGCTTCTCGGTGCGAGGTGATGCGTAGCCAGTTGCGCAAGGGTGATCCAAAATACACGCCGCCCCAGGAATGGATGCCCGCGTTGTCGTTTTTGTTTCCTGAAGTAGGTGCGCGCCTTGCAGAGTTCGTGCGGCGCAACAGCATGCCAACGGGTTAGCTCAATTGTCGCACAATCGCATTGCGATTTTTCAGAGTGCTAAATCCTGGAGAAACTGTCGTCGATTACAGATAGCTTTCCCGCTTCCGAGAGGGCGTCAGTTCGACGATATCCAGGAAGTCGCTGAAATGCTTGCTCGCTTTGTCGAGCTGCCCCACGAGAAGCCTTACTTCCTCATCCGGCTCCCGCGGTCGAAGCTTTTCTCGATGGGCGGCGTCGAGATGGTTGAACTGTGATTTGAATACGCCTTCATCCTCCGTGCCGATCGGGTGCAGGTGAAGGCTGTGTACGACGAGATTTCGACGTTGGAGTAGCCATTTTAATCCGTCTTCTTTCTCGGACGTTTGAAAGGAGCGCAGCCGCTTCCAGCTGGTGCTGAATTTAAGCCGATTATTCATCGGGATCGCATTTGTGTGTATGCGATCCATCACAGCCGTAAAGCCGTTCTGGTCGAATTTGCGGATATTGAAGAACGTGAAGTCTAGCACCTGGCCGATCCGGTCCCAAAACGAGTAGAGCCGTATGTAGGCTGCCTCCGCATGTTCCCAGAAGGCGCTCTGTGCCTTCTTGAGGAATATAGCTTTTGCTTCTTCGTTCGCATCGATCAGGTCCGGTTGCTCGGCGAGAAGTGAAGAACCGGCCATGAACAGGTGTGCCCGCAGCACCGATGTTCTAGCCCGGTAAAATACTTCGAAGGCCTCTCGCAGAACCGCCTCGGGGTAATTATCCGCAGGAGGCGGCTCCTGGTCATTTCGCAACAAATAGAATTCAGGCGGCCCACCCAGATGTTCAACAACCCGGTTCATCCGTTTCTCAAAGGCGTCGCCGTCACCTGTCGGCACCAGCCTGCCGAATTCCTGCTGTAGGACCGCCTCATACCTTATGAGCAGGTGAGTCTCTTTGAATACGAAAGAGACCACATCGGTTAATACGGAATCCAGGGAGTTCGGGGACGGCTCGCTCATGTCTTAGGTTATCGCCAATCCAGCCGCTCTGCATCCTCATCGTGAGCCTTTGCCTCACGCTCATAGTCTTTCGCAAGGTTTTCCAGGATTCCTGAGGTGCGGTGCCAGTCGAACGCGGTAGCCTTCGACCACTCACGATACCGCTTGGCCAATTGTCGCTCCTGCTCACCGCCGGCGCCGTAGGCCCGCGATGTCACACCGCGCCGGTTGAGCTTTCCGATCAGGACGCCGGTTTCTAGATCACGGCTGCGGACCGCCTCGATGACCTCCCGAACCTGCACGGCTGGCCAGATGCCGTCTGCATCGACCTTGGAAGCGGAGAGCAGCTCGCCGATTTTCTGGTCGGCGACGCTATCCCGGCCTTTTTCATGGGCGAGCTTGCGTGCTTCCACGATCCAAGCCTCAAGCTCGGCGCCGTCGATCGTTCCGTCGCTGCGCGTGCCTGGGATAACATCCCACAGCCGGAGCAACCTATACGCTTGATTCGCAACGTTCCGGGCCTGGTCCTCATTCTCAACGGGTGGATCAGTCACGCCGCTGTCTGGGCTGGGCTTATAGACCGCACAAAGCATCTCAACGAAGAGCCCGGGCTTCGAGGTGAGCTCCTTTATGATCGCTGTCGCCTTACGCTCTGAATGTTCGAAAAGCGGCAGGTACTGCCATTCAAGCTGGGCGAGCGTAACGGTCGGGAAGTCTTCCGCAGCATCAAGCTGGCCGAAAATCTCTTGCGCATAGTGCTGGAACATCGTGCGCTCATTCATCTCCAGCTCACCTTGAACCGGTTGCCGCGCAGCCTCAAGCAAAGCCCTGGAGAGCAGATCGGGGGCGAACTTCGTGCCCCCATGTAGGTACATACCGATCAGGTTGATGCTCGCTCGGGCGCGTCCGGCCTTGATGAGCTGCTCCACGGCATACGCTGGTTCAAAATCCGGCTCGCGGGGCCACTGGAGGTGCGTACGCTTCCAGTAGGCACTCTCTGTGTTATCACCAGCGTGCCGGGCCAGCTCCCAGACCCATCCAGACCAGGGAAGCGCCAGCAGGATAGTCAATAGCGCCTTCTCGCCCCAGGCGTCGCGCAGTGCCTCATCAAACAGCTTTTCAGCCCATTCGCGGCCTGCGCTGCCGTGCCAAGTCGCGACAAGACCGCGGGCAAACAGCTGATGCTTGTCATCCTCACTCTTGAGCGCCCGCACAAGGAGCTGTTTGCGAATGTCTTCGGAGAGATTGGACTCGGCGACCGATCGCCCCAAATAGCCGGGTTCACGGACAGCGTCGATGAGCTCGAATAGCTTTTCAGGGCCATGATCCCGCAGGAATGCTTCCGCAGCGGATGTGCGCTCCGACTGCAGTAAGTCTTCGTCCCCGTCCCAATCGCCTGTGGGGTTGGGTAAGGAGACCGATGTCTCAAAGAGCCATGCGATGCTTTCAATTGGATCCAGGGGAGCCAAAGTGTCGTAGATGCGTTGGAGAAGGGCGATGTCCTCAGCAGGCAGCGCCCAATCGGCGTCGCTATAGCTGCGGTGATGGTGCAACACGTTTCTGAGCTTGGCCCGAAGCTGCTCCCGGTCCTGCCTGATGAGTTTACCTTGAGCGACCAGCTCCAGCTGGCCCGCGGCCTTCTCGCGCCTGTCGCCAAGATCACTCCAGCGGTCCAACAAGGTGATCCAACGATCTGTGTCGCTGCCAACGTCTTCCAGGAGGCGATCGAGTAACGCTTCAGCGCCTTTGCCGATCAGCTGATAGGTGACGACTTCTTTCTTGTCCGTGGAAAAGTCTCGCCAGCGCGTGGAGGGAGTAGGCGAGAAGGAATCATGGCCAGAGGGCAAGATTCCGAGCATCAGCTTCCACGCAGGCTTCGGGTACCTCTTCCTAACCCGGTCCAGAACTTTGAGACGCTGGCCATATGTAGCGTTGGTTTGCGGGTTCCAGAGCAGAAATGCGGTGCGGAGGCTGGCAGCCGGTCGGTTCAGATAGCGGCCGCCGCGGTCAAGCTCGTCGAGACGGGCGAGCACGAGAGAAACGTGGGGCAGGAGCTGCGGTGACCAAGCGAGTGATTCCAGAGCCCAGAGAAGGTCGGAGAGATGTTCGCTACTGCCGAAGATCGGGTTTTCATCGGGCTTGAACAGCGCCGCGATCGCCGGATCGTCGTTATCGAGACTGTCGTCTACCGCCGACAGGAATTCATCAGGGGAGGCTTCGGCAAGCAGCTGGAAATCCCGCGACAGCGACCACCAGCGTTGGCTGTCAGCACCGCGAAGCACTTTCCGGACGACCATGTCGGGATATTGCGTGGCATTAGGCACCATTGCCGCCTTGTCGCCGAACAGCGCAAGAAGGATCAGTGTCTCGCCGAGACCATGACGCAAGTAGGCTGAGTATTCCGGCTCTATGCCCAGTATCGACGCATTCCAGCGCTCTTCCGGGCTTAACGTGTACCGGGGATCAGCAGCGCTCAACACATCGATCACGGCGGCGCGGTACCGCTCGATATCCGCAACCGTAAAATGGGGCGCGATAAGCAGCCACGCATCCCGAGGGGACGCCACCTTCCAGACCGGGCCCACTTTACGAAGCGGGCTATCGAACTCCCCAACATAGGGCGCGATGCTGGCGACGAAGGCCTCATACGGCATATCCGACAGCCGCGACAGGACTGCCTTGTCGGCTTCCTTGCCGTCATCCCACATGCCGGCCAGCAGCGCGGCCAGTAACGATCTTGAAATCGTGCCTTGCGCCCAATGCGGCAGCCGGCTCGCAACCCCGGGCATCAACCGGCGCAGAATGGCTAGGCTGCGTGCTGAATCCCGCGCAAAGGCCTTGGCCTTCTCCTCCGGAAGGCCGCTGTCGATCAGGGCTGCTTCGATTCCTTCACGAGACGGGCGGCTCAGCTTCCGCATTTGGCCGAGTGAGCCCGGGTTCTGGCCGAACGCGGCAAGGACATGATGGCCTTTTGCTGCGATGGACTCGGCGACCCCTGCTTCCGGTTCAAGGATGACGATGATCAGTGGCGTGCGGCTGCCGGCAAGCTCCCTCGCCGCCTCCGAATTGGAGGCAACAACGCAGCGTGCGAAATAATGCTCGGCGACGTCGGGCGGTAACTGGCTGATCGTGGCGTAAGCGAACGCTGCCACTTCCTCAGAGCTTTCGCCCTGGAAGGCGATCGCTGCATGGCCATCCCGCAGCCACTGAAGCAAGACCGCGCTGTCTTCACTGCGGTCACTGAGAACCAGGTCCGGAGGAAGTGGCCACTGCGTGGCCAGCGACCATTCCTCCCACACTTCCTCCAGCTGGCGCACACCCGCTGGACGCTTGCCCAGCGCCGTCGCTAACCATTGGCCCACTGCCGGGTACTGCTCGATCCAATGTACCAAGTCGGTACCGTCGTAGGCCTTGACCTCTTTCCAGATGCCTTCAGCCCGCTTTTGCTGAGCCCATTCATCTTTCTTGGGCCAGGGGCGCGGAGTGACGAACACAAAGGTGGTGTCGCTTTGCGGAAGGCCGAGCGCGTCTTTGCTCCGCTTCGCGTAATCTCCGTCTGCCTTGCCGGCAATTCCCTCGCGCTGTGTACCAATCTCCCATCCCGCTGATCCGGCCGGAACGTATTCAGACGCGGTGGCCGCCTGCGTTGTGCCGTCCCAACCTGCGAACTGGACGCCCTCATCGGAGGGGAAATGCAGCGAGGCGCCACCGCTGGCCCGGACCAGCTTGGCGATCAGGGTTGGCATCGAGGCTTGTCCGTGACGGCGCTCCGCCCATTGGGCGAGATCGGTGCCGTTCACATATCGAATGGGCGCCCCACTCTTAGTAAGATCAGCGAGCTTCGGAAGGGCGGGTCCGCGCACAGCACCACCCGTCGGGAACGAGATGCCGGCGCGCTCAAAGGCTGCCCGCATGGCCTGGGCGTTCTGCGGCACTGGCGTTCGGCGGCCCCGCTCGAAGTCAGCGACGGTCGAGGTGGCAATGTTGGCGTGGGTGGCCAAGTCCTGTTGCGACCATGCCAAAAGAGCCCTAGCGGCCCGGGCTTGGGCAGCGCTGAGATCGGTCGAAGCGGTTGGGCTTGGCTTTTTCATGTCATATGTTTTATATGACCTCGCTTGTAAAAACGCAAGACCTTGATCATGAAGAGAAAAATGCCCCTATTCCGATCATGAAATGATTGGAATGGCTTGAAGATGAAGAGATTAGCCCCATACTCCGGTCAAGAGGAGTGGCGGCTATGGTTTATATTCATGAAAGGGCGGAGTGGCCGGAATTCGAGTGGAACTCCGAAAAGCTAGCCGAAGCCCTTATCCAGGTCCGCCACCAGCAGGGGCGGCTGTTAGGACGGATGGAAAGCCTGGGCTTCCAGCTTAAGGCGGAAGCATCGCTCCAGACCCTGACCGAGGAGGTCGTTAAGTCCAGCGAGATCGAGGGGGAGATCCTCGACCGGGACCAGGTGCGTTCGTCCATCGCTCGGCGGCTCGGGATTGAAATCGGCGCCTTGACGCCTGCCGAAAGAAACGTGGAGGGCGTGGTTGAGCTCATGCTCGACGCCACCCAGAAATACGACCAGGCCTTGACGGCGGATCGGCTGTTTGGCTGGCACGCGGCTCTTTTCCCAACGGGACGCAGCGGCATGCAGAAGATCACTGTCGGCGGTTGGCGCACCGAGGAGGCTGGCCCTATGCAGGTGATATCGGGGGCGTTCGGGCGGGAAAAGGTTCACTTCGAAGCACCCGCCGCGAAGCGGCTCTCGGCTGAGATGAAGGCATTTCTGGATTGGTTCAACGCCGACCGGGAAAAGGACCCCGTCATCAAGGCTGCCCTTGCGCACTTGTGGTTCGTGACCATCCATCCGTTCGAAGATGGCAACGGACGTATCGCGCGTGCCATCGCCGACCTGGCGCTCGCGCGGTCCGAGCATAGCCCGCAACGCTTCTACAGCATGTCCGCGCAAATCCGAAAGGAACGCAAGGCCTACTACGACATCCTGGAGCGCACGCAACGCGGTACGCTCGACATCACCAATTGGCTCGACTGGTTTCTCGGTTGTCTCGGGCGCGCCTTCGAAGGAGCTGACGCCATCATCGGCAACGTTCTGCAGAAGGCGGCATTCTGGGAAAAGCATGGCGCGAGTGATCTCAACGATCGCCAGAGACTTATGTTGAATCGCCTGCTCGAAGGCTTCGAGGGAAAGCTGACTTCATCGAAGTGGGAAAAGATCGCCAAGACCTCGCAGCCGACTGCAACGCGCGACATCAATGACTTGATCAAACGCGGCATTCTGCAAAAGGATGCTGCTGGCGGCCGCAGCACCAGCTATTCACTCATACTAAGCGAATGAGCGCACTTGAAAGAGTCTTGGAGAACCCTGCAATGGCTGTCGCAAATCGGCATGTTGACCTTGTGAGCGCCTTCAAGGAGGCTCGAGCTTTGGTCGAAGCGGCTGGCAATCTCGAGTGGGTCAGTGCTGCCTCCGCAATAGCTCGCCTGAAGCCGCATTTTAAGAACTCGGCTCGCGCGGCGCAGATGCAGATTTGTGAGCATGCCTATGCCAAACTAGTCCGCGCCAAAGCGCGCCGGTATATGGTGGGAGAAAAATCCCACGACGATTCTGTCGTTCCGCACATCTTGTGGTGGGCCAAAGGACACGCAGCCCTAAACCAGGATTGGATGACCGGTAGCTTCAGTACCTACATCAATGACATCGAACACAGAGCTTTCGGTGTCTCTTTTGTACGAGAGGATATTGATCTCATGATCCCCGCCGACGCCCCGTCCGATGCGCCCCAGCCGGCCTCTGACAGCAAGAAAATCTTTTTGGTTCACGGTCGCAATGAGGGGGCTAAAAATCAGGTCGAGCTTTTTCTCCGCGCTATCGGGTTGGAGCCGATCATCTTACACAAACGGCCTAACGCCGGCCGGCATCTTTTGACCAAGTTCAGGGAGGAGTCGGAGGGAGCAAATTTTGCAATCGTCTTGATGACGCCGGATGATATGGGAAGGGTTGACGACGAAGACGCAGATTTTCAACCCCGGGCTCGTCAAAACGTTGTATTCGAACTTGGCTTCTTCATCGGAAAGCTGGGACCCGCCAACGTAGTCGCGTTGATGGCGCCAGAAGTGGAAAAGCCCTCCGACTTCGACGGTATTGCCTATGTTCCTTACAGCCTTGGCGGTTCATGGAAAACGGAGTTGGCGCGCGAATTACATCACGCCAAGGTTCGTTTTGATGCTGCGGCCGTGCTGACGGCGTAAACTTTATCTAGGGCCCTGTTTAAAGAACGTTTCGACATCTTGGCACTGGGTCAGTCCTCTGGGGCAAAATCGAGACGCTCGGCGACTTCTCAGCCGCGGTGACATTGCGCCAGCGTAATCTGAAACAATTGCTTAGGCGCTGGCCCAAACTTCCAGCTCTGCGTGTCCGGCTCGCACCAGGTGATAGTTGGCTGCAGCAAGCACTTCGGCCAAACGAGCCTCTAAAGCTCCTTTGGTAACCCCCCGCTGAACTACGACCATGCCGAACCTAACGGGACGGCACTTCGCCAGTTCGTACATGGTGTCAACGTCGCCCCGCACAAGCTTTGCGACGCCCTTCCTTCGCTGCAGCCGATCGACAAGCCTATCGACGAGACGGGGCAGATCGCACCAGATTATGGACTTTACTGCCTGCGCGCAAACCTCGTACACGTCCCCAACGCGATTGCCGGGAGCGTCGCCACCTGCGCCCTTGCAGTGATACAACGTAACGCTCGCGCCGCCATCCGCGGTCTGCTGTATCACTATAAAATCAGCGGCTTCTCCGCTTCCGTGATCCCAAAACACGACGGTATGCTCGTCGATATTGAGTTCCCGCTCCAGGAAAGCCTGAATCGAACTCGGCACCACCCGCCCGCCTTCGACAGCATACTCGATGTTTATATCGACCCCGCCGCCCAGCCAGTCGATCGCTTTGATACGATCGCGATTGAACGGATCATAAGGCTCAGCAGGGGCACGATAATGCTCCTCACCGCAAATCCTGGACCAGTCGGCCAGCATTAGATTCAAGGGATTGTCGTTCAGATAATCGACAATGTCTTCACCGCTGCGGCCGAAGGTCAGCTCAACCCGCGTTTCATTGTCTGACGCGTAAGAGAACTGGGGGCTTTCGGCGATCTTGAACAATATCCTCGTCTCCAGGCTGGACCCTTCCAGCACGAACCGGGCGCCGCGTTCGTCGGAGTGCTCGACGAGAAGGTCGAACTGGGTCAAGGCGTCACTATAAAGCCGCCCCCCGATCTCGTATTTCGCTGCCGGCGGGTCGATATAGATGTCCTTGTCCCACTCTGCCCACAGCGCCTTTGCTGGGATTCGGTCAACAATCTCTCCCATCTGAAGGAGATCGAGATTGCTGCCTGTTATGGCTGCCCGATCATCAAGGATTTTACCCGCCAAGCTTTTGCACCAGGCCAGGAGCTCCGGCAGGCTAAGCGACGTGTTGCTCCAGATCTTCGAGGCGCTGCTCAAGCCAATGGTGATTTCATTGCCGTTCTCCAGGGCGCTGCCGAAGCAATGGCCCCGGTGAAACAGCCGCGCATCTTCGGCACGTATTGCCTCATCGACATGAGAGCCCGTGAGCATCCGATAAGATTCGACCAGGCTCGAATGCTGGCGGTTCCGCATGCCAACGTTGAAGAAACGCGCTTGTTCAAGTCCTTTGAGAGCCCGATTAATCTCTGAAAGCCCCAATATTTTCGGATCATAGCCAACCAGATCACGAACGATTCGCCGATAAAGGCCATCGCCGCGAGACGACGCGCATATGAAAAGCAATGATGAGGCCGGATCGAAGTAGAAAATAAAAAGATCGTACTCGACGTCGACGAGGGCGTCATCGGTTGACCATGGTACGGGCGAGACCATCCGCGTCACGTAGACGCTTGAATCCTTGTCCTCACTTACCCGCCCGAAGATCAATTCTCGGGTGGGTCCGAAGTTTGGTGTAGCAGTGATGTCAAAAGCCTCGCGCAGGCGGTAGATCTTCACATGCGCATAAGGCGACAGCGAATACAGCGACATATCCGACAGATCTGGAATCGTACAGACATCGCGCTCAAAGGTCTCGATAAACTCGCGGGTCTCGACCTCGCGTTGAACGCGCGCGGCGCTTAGGTTAGGAATGATCTCCGCCCACACGGCGCCTGCCGAATAAAGCTTCTCCGCTTCGACCTTCACGCCAGATGCTGTTGATAAAAAGGTCGCTTCGCCAAGCCGTTCTCCCGCTGTCCTTGCAAAACGACCAATGAACTGCAAGGTGACCGCTAAAGAGCGGTGCGGGGAATGCACGGCAGCGACTTTCAGGCGAGGCATGTCAAAGCCCTCGCCAAGCATGTTTACGCAAATAATCCCATCAAGTTCGTTCGCAGCTAGTGCCCCAAGAACTTTGCGGACGTGCGTTAGGGAGTGTGTTCCCTGGACGAGCCTGAGCCGCAGCCCGGTATTGTTCTTGTAAAGTTCAACAAGTTCGCCCGCCCGCTTCTTGCTGTCCGTTCGGACCATGAGCAAGTGGTCAAAGCCGGCAGCTCTATCGGCAACTAGCTTACGCTCGGCTGCCCGCGCGATCGCAATATCTTCCAGCTCCTGTCTGTTTTCGCCGTCCTGGATATCGTCCACAAGTTCAAACTGGATGTGTCCGAATATCCCGTCTTGGTAAGCTCGCTTCAGATCGTAAGTGTAAGCAAACCGCCCCAGAATCTCGCGATCATCGCGCCGGAAAGGTGTTGCCGTAAACAACACCCTGCGCGCATTCGGAAACATATTGAGTGTGGCTGTCCAGGTCACCGCAGGGCTGTGGTGCGCCTCGTCAACGAGTATCAGATCAAACAGGTCTTCCGGCGGTTCGGGCACCTGATCCAGGTGTGGGCTGACACTAGGCACGGTGGCGACAACGACGTCGAACTCCCTTAGCCCCTCCCACTGGAGAGGGTCTGTGATACGACTCGCAGTAGCCGTGACGCGGGGCTCCGGCAGATCAGCGGGGAGCGCGCCAAGCCGCTTTAAGACGCCTAGCTTCTGGAAGTCCTCGGCTATTTGCTCGCGTACCAGTCGGCTGGGTGTCAGAACGAGCACACGACCGGCTTGCAGGAGAAATGCGCTAGCTTGGAGAACGGCAGTTTTGCCCGTGCCCGTAGGCATGGTGATGATCGCTGCATCCTTGCGGCCGCTGAAATGCGAACCGATCGCGAAGAGCGCGCCCCGTTGCGCTTCGCGAAATCCAGGCCTTTCACCGATCGCAAGCGGAAATGTCAGCCTTAGATAATTGTCCGAGAAATACGACACGATTCTCCCCCGGCGCAGTTTGCGGCAAATGCCGGGGCAACTCAACCAGCGGATGCGAGGTGATTGGTCGTCCCTTGGTTGCAGTGCGGGAAGTCATTGGATCAAGACCGGTGCGCCGCTTTGAGCCATCTCCCGGTTGATGGCCCGCGACCACCCGGCCGGCAAGGTCGGGTGAATAGGTCAGCAGCGCAACCCGTCAAGGCATCCACGCGGCGTTGCACGCGGAGCCTCCTTGACTGGTCGCTCAGGCCTGCTGCCCTCGAATTCTCCCGACCGGCCGCGAATGGCGCAGCCGAAAAAAGGGAGATCTCACATGACCGACACCATCAAAATCCGCAGCTTGAACGACAGCTTCCGCCAGATACTGGTCTTCGGTGGCACAGTCCTTCTCACGCCCGGTGTCACCAGCCTGCCGATTGAGCGCCAGGCTCAGTTGCTAGAGCTGGTTCGCAAGTTCGACCGGTTCACCTTGGGCAACGATCCTCACGGTGAGCACGACTTCGGGAGCATTGAGCTAGACGCGACCAGGTACTTCTTTAGGCTCGACTATTACGATGAGACCGGCAGATTTGCATCGCCCGATCCGGCTGATCCGACCGTGACCCAGCGCGTGATGACGATCATGCGGGCCGACGAGTACTAGGAGGCCGTGACATGACCAAAATACTCGACGTCAACGACCTTTGCAGCGCAATCGTAGGGTCAACGCTCGACGAGACCAGGCAGCGTGCCCTGATCGATGATCTGGAAAGCGCCGTAGCGCGTGTCAGCAAGGTTCTGGCCGACCATTACGGTATCCTCTCTGACCACGCCGAGTACGAACAGGACTGCGGCGGGCTGTGCGTGAATTTCCGACCCGCTTACGATGGCCAGGAATGCCCTGGCGTCATCGACGAAGGCGATGAGGGTGGGGACTGGCCGTGAGCCAGCGCCCCCCGTTCAATTGGATTCGCCCCTATTCCTTCCAAGCCAGCGTACGGTTCTCTATCGGCTCGACCTTCAGCTTGCAGACCTTTTTCAGGAGCTGACTTAGCGAAGGCGAACCAAGCCAGCCGGGCGCAATGCCCGGAAACTGTTTGATCAGCATGTGGCCCAGTGTCGCGACATTCACGCGGTGACCGGGCTCCGACTCCGCGAAATACTGATTGATTACATCGAGGACTTTTTCCGGAGTTGCCTGCGCACTGCTAATGGCGGGCGCCGCTGATACTTCCTCGCCTGCCGGCTCGTCATCCTGCTCCAGGATTTCCAGCAGCGACCGCTCATCGATGATGGAATCGCAGGCCGCGCGGTAGGCCACCGACGTCGCCATGGCAGCGTAGACGACGGTGATTTTCAGGTGTTTGCGAAGCCTGATGACGAGCGGCGTGTAATCAGCGTCCGCTGCCATGATCACGTACTCTTCGACGTGAGGGTAGTGGGCTACGGAATCCAGCACATCCATGACGATATGCGTGTCTGCGCTGGTCTTGCCCTGATTGGTCAGCGGCGGCGTGTCAATGACCTCCCAACCGTCGCGGACGAACGATTGACGATACGTCGAAAAATATTCGCTGCCTGCAATCCTGCCCGACGGGTTCATGTAGCACCGCCGGATGACGAAGTTGTGCGAGGTCTCTTCGGTCTCCGAGCCTCGCATTCCCTGAAAGGCCCCCAGCCAGCGGGCTGGGTCCGACGCGAATTCTTTGGCTGCCTCGCGGGACTGCTTGAAGAGCGAGCTGAAGACGTTGTCAAAATCGAGGAAGATGCCCGAGATGTATTTTGGCACGGTGGCCTCCAAAGAGATTGCTTATGATTGCTGCCGAAAACGGGAGCTGAAGTGCAAAGTGGGTGCGACCAAAACAAAGCCCCGCTCAGGGCGGGGCTCGCGGTTCTGCCACAACGCAAAACCTGTCCGAAGCATATGCCACTTCCCGAAGGTCGCCAAGACCGATGTTCGCGCCATCATCGAGTGAAATGCCGCCGCGTGCGTGCGTGCGCTTACGCGCCCGCCCACCCGCACGGCTGACCTCGCGACCATAACCAACGAAAGACACCGCGCCATGAACCACAACACATGGACGACCCGCCTGACCCTGACCACCGACGAGCAAACCTTCGCGGATGTCCGGGACTGGCTCCAAGAGCACGACACCGGCAGTATCCCGCCACGCCGCAACGATGACGCGCTGGCGAAGTACCTTCGCTGCGTCCTTATCAGCAACACCGAGTGGGACAAGGTTGGCCTTGGTGTCAGCCTTGACCGCCCGCGCCCCCAGTTGATGCCCTGGCAGTTGGGCTATCAAGCCGAAACGCCTCCACCGCCGGCTCTCATCCGCGACGAACGCGCCGCTGCACGCCGCCGACAATTCGCGGTCGATTGCTTCGCACTGCTCATAATGCTCATTGTCGGGGCTTCCGCCTTTGTTGCCCGCTCTGTGCACAACCGCCACCAGACATCGTCGCTTCCGGGCTACACTGCCAGTCACGATGTAACGGAATCGGCTCAGGCAGAGCTTGCAGGAGACGCGCATTGACCCGCTGTTTCTATACATCGAGTGAAATGGATCGCCCCTGCGCGCGGCCGCTTCGCGGCCGTGCTCGGGGCTTCGCCGGATACCCATGATCAGAAATCCTCTGCCAGTTCGAGCCCTGGCTTGATCTGGCCCTGGAGATGCTCCACCACGCCGCGGCTGGAATCGTAGTAATAGAAGCGACCAATCTGCATGTCGGAGGGGCGTACCCGGGTCTCAATGCCGTCCAGCACCGACGATGCCATGCTATTCGCCATGCGGAAGCACAGCCGCAAATTCAGGTTGGCGCGAACTGCCGATGACATCGCGTCCAAAGTCGGCTTTTGAAGAGAGCAGACCAGGACCACGCCCAGCGCCCTGGCTCGCCGCGCAATAGCTTCAAGATTCACCGAAAGCCGCTCGGCAATGGCTTTCGCTTCCTTGCTCCTGGCCGTGTCGATTTTGCCTTGGAGCTCGGCGTATTCGTCGATCACGACGAATACCCTGCCGAGCTTCCAATTTTTCCAGCGGTTCTCGCGCATAATGCGTTGGCGTTCGTCTAGAACGACCATGACGCGATCGATCAGCGCGACGACATCGTCGTATTCGCTGATGATTTCCGCCTTCGGGCAGTCGATATAATCGACGAACTCCACGCCTCCTTTCAGGTCGACGAGGAAGAGCTTCTCGACGCCTGGCATGCTCTCCAGTTGCCAGAGCAGCGAATGAAGCATGACGCTTTTCCCGCTCCCGTTAACGCCCGTCACCAGCGTGTGCTGCAAATGCCGTAATGGGACCACGAAATCAGACCCGTCCCAGACGTTGGTGCCCATCACGATCATGTTTTCGCCTTCCGGAATCGCGAGGGGGATCCCCCCTTCCAGCCGCTTCATGCGCGCCGCTTCCTCGGCTTGCTGCGCGGCGCGTTCGGCGTTGAGCCGTGCGTATTCGAGCGCTCGTTTGGCGTCCTCTTCGGCCTTTAGTGCTATCGAGCGCGCATGCTCAGCCTCCTGCGCTGCGCGATGGGCCGCTCTCTCCGTCACCTTCTTCGCCTCCACTTCCGCACGCAGGGCTTTCTCCTGGGCGACCAGAAGGGCTTCTGACGCGAGCTGGCCGGTGTAATTGGGCCAATGGGACGCGCCGAGAGCCGCAAGTACCTGCGGCTCTGGTTTCATTTCGTGCAGCCAATTGCGAAGCTGCGCATGCCGGCCGCCCTGAAGTTCAGCTACGACCCTGTTGGTGTCGGCCTCGACCGCTGTCCGGAAAGCAATCGAGAATTTTTCCAGCTGGCGCGCGGCCCAATATCGCGTGATGGCTTCGGTGATCTGGCTGGCAAATCGTTGGGCGGGGATATTGGTGACGCGGGCGAAGATCGCGTGGCGCTCTTCCCCACTTTCGTGTCCGGTGGCGCCCCGGTTCAGGGTCAGGATGACCTTTGAGCCACCCAGAGGCAGGTAGCACCGAAACTGATACGGCGGTCGTGAACCGTCGTCTGGCCATGTGAAATACGCCTGGAAGGATACTGCCGCGGGCTGCGGCGCAAAGTCTGGTGACCAATACTGATCTATGGTTACGGGGCTACCCGGCAAGGGCGGCGGTGGTACGGGTCCAGCAACGGCATGCAGGCCCTGACCGGTCTCATAGACCTTGCGCTGCCAGGACAGGATTGCATCGATCGTTTGCCTTTCGTACCGGGCTCGCGCGAAGCGCTGCGCTTCTCTGGCGGCTTCCTGAATGGCCGCTGCTGCGGTAACCTTTCCGCCACCGCCGACGCGGATTACCGAGGGGCGGTGCATCAGGAACGGCAAACAATAAAGAAACTCGATCTTGTCGTACCCCGACCGGATCGAGAAATTTTCATTGAACTCGTGATTCCCCCAAACGCTAGGGGCATCGCCGCCCTGGTCCCAATAGACGTGAGGCAGGAGAGGGTGATCCCCTGCCTCACTCCCGGTGACCCCGGCTATCCAGTTCTGGAAAGCCTTGATCATCTTAACCCCAGCGCCGCCAGGCCTTGATCAGCTCAAGCATTCGCGGTGTCGGCTTGAGGTCGCTGTCATAGTGCGGCGCCGTCCCGAGCGGCTGGGGGCGAAGCCGGTCAAGCTCCGCATCGGTCAGCTTCGCGCCGACGCCGAGCTCGTACTCGACCTTCTGCTCGAAGGTCTCGACGAGGCCGCGATGCACGAGCCGATAAAGCCAGGGCGCGCGGTCGGGGTAGTTGGTCGGCTTGGGCTCGAAAAACTCGCCAACCTCTTCGAGCTGGAAGACGGTACGTCGCGTAATCGTACCGATCTTCATTTTCGGCATCGGCGGCGGTTCGCCCTTTGCCTGGTAGTAAGACAACACACACTCGTTGTCGAACAGCCCTTGTGGTGCAAGCCGGGCGCCGATGGGGTGCTCGTTGTGCGCGTTGGCGCGGTGTACGTCGCGAAGGAACTCCTTGCGCGAGATCTCGCCGCTGCCGACCTTCGCCACATAGTCGCCGTAGTCGCTCATCTTTCAAGTCTCCTGGTTTTAATGGCAGCCGGGCGCCATCGCCCGGCCGTAATGTTTTGCCGAGGACGTCAGGTCGCGACATTGGGAGTCGCGCTGATGGCAGAGGCATCCACGGGCGCCAACGGCGCCACGCGGAAAGATATGGCCGCGCCCCCTCTCGACACTGCGCGCCGCGCTGGCAGCTTCAGCACTTTCGCGCCGGTCGTCCGGGGCAATCCGAGAGCGAGGCTCAATCTGTTCGTGACGATCCGGTCGTTCGTGGTTTTGGGCATGAGTGCTCCGTTGGGTGTGGCGGCAGGGCGTCGGCGTCCTGCCGTACCATTTGAAGAAATGGCTTACTCAGAGCTTGGTGCTGCTCCGTAGGGCGTCTTCGCTGGCTGAACGCGGCTGGCCGGCGCCAGGCCCGCTCGGTTCGGAGGACGGTACTTCGCGGTAGTAGATCCGCTTGCCGTCCTTCGAGGCGCTGACGCGCACAGGGATCTTGAGCTTGGCTCCGACCGGGTAGCGCTTCATGTCGAAGCCTTCAGCCAGGTTGATCTCGTACGTTTTGACCGAGGTCCCGTCATGCCCGACCATCTGGATCACGCCGTATGGCTCGTCCTTGCCGCCGTTCTGTCCCTTGAAGATTCCTTCGCGGCCACCCGAGCGGGTGCCCTCAAGGTAGACGATGGCGTCTGCGACGATTTGGGTTGCTTGTGGCATCGTGTTCTCCTTTGTTTGTTGAACGTTGTTGGGTCGGCTCGTCGTCGGAGGCCGTTAGCTAGGTAATGCGCTGGTCATGACCGCCTCCCTGGTTTCCGACGGTTGGCGCCAGGGCAGAAAGTCGACGAGCACGTAGCGGCTCTCCGCCGACGTCTTGCCTCGCCGCCAATGGTAGATTTCCCGGCCTTCCAGGACGGCGCCTTCAGGCAGCCGGGCGTTTACCGGAATGAATTCTTCCGGCTCGTTCTCTGGGAGGCTCTGCTCGTCCATGATTCGCTGCAGGTTGGCGGACATGCCGATGAGGCGTCGGCCATGAAGCGCGTCATGCAGTTCGATGAGCGGGAAGTCTTCGAGGTCATTGTCCTCGAAGAACATGCCGGGCTCGCAGACGTACTTGCAGGCTTCGAAGAGGGACTTTCGCCCCAGGTCATCCAGTGGTGCGCCGCCACCTACGCCCGGCATGGCGCGGATGTCGCACACGGGCGTGTAGTCGACCTGCAGGGCTTTCTTGAACATCGCGGCCCATTCGGGCTGGGTAATGAAGAGGCCCTTCGCCCGCTTGAAGTACTCGGGCGGACAGAACAGGACGATGTGCAGATGAGGGTGGAAGTCGCCGGTCTCGGCGTTTTGGGTGATCTCAGTCGTCCGGTACCAGGTCGGAACCGCGTTCTTTACGCGCTTGTAGCGCATGAGCTTCCAGAACGCCCTGAACAGCCGGCCAAGCCAGTCACGAAGTTGATCGACTGGCATATTCCTGACTGTCAGCGTGAGCAGGAGTGCCTGGTGCAGCGGGTTTGCGCGAAGGTAGTGTTCGACGGCCTTGCTGAGCCGGACATGCTGCCAAGCGCTGTTGCGCTTCATGCAGGTCGGGCATAGCCGCTCCCGACAGAAAGAGCCGTTCGCCAAAACCCGAAAGCGCTCCTCGCGATCGCCGATGCGATAGCGGTCGAAGGCGAGGGTTTTGCCGCATTCGTGCATACGCGCGGCGCGCTGCTTATGCTCCTCATGTTGGGCGTAGCGGGCGGCGATGGTGTCGCGGAGGGGGCCGAGGTGGTTCAGCTTTGAGAGGTTCGCGTGTGCTTCGCACAGCTGCGCCGGGAGCTCTTCGAAAAGCTCGGCAATCTCTAGCGATGACGGAATGGGCTCGAAGCATTCGAAGTCATGGGGTGCCGGCTTTTCAGCCCAACGCTGCTCCGCGTTCTTGAATTCGCCAAGGTCTGGGAGCGGCCAGTCCCATTCGTGGGCCCATGAAGCTGGGCTCGTGTCCTTTTTTAGACATCGCTCGATAGGGGGCTCGAAACGACCGTCGATCTTGGCTGGGTCGAGGTGGGGCACTATGCATAATTCCGGCTCGTCGGCACATTGTTGCCGATAAGCCGATCGTGCCTGCTGGTGCGCACCCGCAGAAGCCGTTATTACCTAACGCCACCCGTTATTAGATAACTAGGGAGCGTTGCGAGTGAGCGACGAGCAGAAGCAGCCTGAGATGCGCATGCGGACGGCCGAAAAGACTCAGTCTCGCGGGTCGGTCGCGATCGCTATGGAAGACTCAATTTGGAACTTCTTCGTTCAACACATGGCCGTTACTGGCCTGACTAAGAACGGTGTGATTAGGAAGGCGTTATCGTATCTAAAGCGGGCCGTTGAAGAAGAACATTCGCCGGCACATCTGGAGATCCAGTCCTCGTCAGAGGCCCGTGATCCGCTTTCCGGGTCGCCGCAAGATGCGCATACGAACGTGGACAGACATCAAAGTGTTCAAGACGTAATCGCTAAAATCGAGCGGATCAAACTCTTCAATACAATCATGACTGGCGAAAATCTTCCGCACGATGTTGTAGCGCAATACCACGCGCTGCGGATAGAGACCATCGAATCGATCATGCCGCTGCTAGATCAACTGGCGAAAGCAGGGCTGCTTGTTTCGGTAGTCGAAATTGATGAAATTGAAGATATTCAAAAATATTCCTCGGTATATGGAGACGCGACCGCCACCTTTTCACGAACCAGAATATTTATAGAAAGCAAGCATGGAGGCGGGTTTCGCTATCGCCATTGAAATTTGATGGCTTTGGCGTAGAATCGATGTCGTAACCGTTATGTTTGGCCCTCGCCGGCCGTCCAAAGTTTCGCCCTCACGGGGCGAGACCTGGGGCCAGCGAGATAAATCATGCTAATCAACGACTATTTGACGATTGCAGGTATCGCGTATCGTCGGAAGCTCGAAGTCGATTCCACAATTCAAGCAAACCCAGGTGCATTTCCCTCCGGGCCCGATGACACCCAGTGGACCGGGGAATTGTCAATCTGTGAAGCCATCATTGCAAACGTTAGGGCGCTGCTCAGCGTGCAACTGCTTCAACTTGAGTTCACCTCCGAAGGCAGAGCTCGTGCAGTAACTCCCGACGCACTAAAGGGTGGCGATTACGATCAAGGGGCTCACGACGAGCCTTTCAAATAAAGTTGAGGGACGCTTCGGCGTCCCTTGTTTGTCTATGCCCCCACGCCGAATCGGTCCTTATTAGCTCTCAGGGACTTCATGGGAGCTGCCGCATGGCACAACGGGAAAAGATCTCGGTGAGCAAGTCAGGAGTTCACGCTGAAGGGGTGCTTACCAGCCTCACAGTCGCGGTTGGTGGTATTGGCCTGTTGGCCATAGGCTTTTTCACCGGACAATGGAGCGCGCTCATCAATGCTTGCCTGGGCTTCAAATTCAAATAGCGCAGGTTCGGTTAGCCAGCCTCGAAACAACCCAAGTCCTTAAAGAACAAGGGAAATTACCAGCGCTGCTAGTCTGTGGAGGCGTCTGTTGCGGGTCCCCGCAACCAAATAAGCCTCTGATTCATGAGGTTTTTGAGAGCCGCCCTTCGGGGCGGCTTTCTTGTTTTGGGGCCGTGTCGCCACCGTGTCGCCACGCGATGAGCGTCGCATTCAAAGGTCCTAAACGGGAGATAGCGTGATTGGATGAGGTCGAGAGTCCGGCTCGCGCCGCTCGACACAAGCAGCATCAGCGCCATGCCAGTCGAGCGACGGATCATCCAAGGTCGATGCACTAATCGACGATGGCAACAGCGGCGCTCTCGACGAACCACTCCGGATCACCAGCCCGAAATACCAACCAGAGTGCTTGCTGGAAGCCTCCCATCCAGAAGAAGGGTGCTCGCGATTCACAAGCAGGCGGTCTCCGTCTCCACTGTCTTCATCAAGCGCTGCGATGATGGCGGTGGTCGATGCGCCTTGCGCGAACCTAGCAGCCGAATGTCTGGACTGGAGCGCGCCTATGAGCTTCTGTATGCGTCGAGAAATGCAGAACAAGAGATGGTGAACGGGGCAGGAGCGACTTCAACTGTTGACTGATCCGGGTCAAATCCGTGAAGCCTTCTCCATTTGGCGCAACGCGATTGAGCAGCATGGACGCAGGCGCGGTAGCATCTGGTGGCTACCCGAAGGCAAGATGTACTTCGGCATCAAAGGAAGCGATTTCAAACTCGGCTTGGACCCTACTGGAGAGAACTGGACCGTCGAGTTGAATGAGCCGGGGCAAGGAACGGAAAATCCTCTATCGGGCCTCGCGCGAGATTCAGCCGGGCGACCTTATCTGCTTAGACAGGGTATATTGCACAAGAATGCACAATCTCCCCGCATAGAGAACGACGAGTTTGGAGACCGAACCGGCCTTAAACCTGCTGACGTAACGAGAAACGGTGAGCCAGCTAGGCGCTCGTGGTTCATCGTGACGGCGCTCGACATTCCGGCAGCGGAAATTTATCAGAACACAGCAACGTTCGTGGATCGGTGCGGCCTCGCCAGGGATCGAGATGCTGCGGTGATGGCAAAGCATGACGATGAGCGCCTCACCGAACTCTTCGGCAAGCCGGAGCAAGGTGGCCAAGTCACGGGACATCCCACCATCAATCTCAATCAGCGGCGTCGTATTCAAGGCGAGGTCTGGCAAAAGCTGAATGCCCTCCTTGTGGCCGATGGACGTTGTCTCGATAAGCCCAAGCACGCCCGTGGCTATGAGGTTGATGGTGAAATCGAAACCCCAACCGAGAGGCTGCTCCTTGAAATTAAGACCGATACTACAGCCGTAGATGTCTACACTGGCATAGGCCAGCTAGTCGTTTAACCTTCACGAAAAACTTGAGTTGACGCCGGGGGCCTCATCTAAGGGACAGCTCAATGTCGTCGGACTCGGGGTAAATCCATGGGATCATGCCAGTCTTAAGGCTCTACGGTGCATCCGAGCGGCAAAGGTGCTATTTTGCGTTCCAATGCATGAGCAGTTCGTCAATTTCCATAAAGATCCCTCTGCGCGAGTATGCACTTTGGTGGCGCATTAGGTCTGCGTCCGCCCGAGCCGATTAGGGCGGATATAGTCGGATTGATGAAGAGTTCTGCCCTTCCGGAGCCGCAGCATTCGGGGGTACAAGATCGAAGCGAGTCTTGGGAGCCTTCTTGCAACTGTCGCCGTCCGGGTTCACTTCGCACAGCCTAATCGCGTCGGCCAGTTTCTTATTCTCTGCCCGCGTCGGGCACTGCTTGTTGTCTGAATCGCAAAAGCACCAGGTCCGCAACGTCATCGTGGATGCGACGTTGGAGTTCGCAATCAGCACATCCTGCGTTTTCACGCAGGTTTCAAGGGATGAAAATTCGAGCTGTGAGCTTGATTGCAATGACCATACATGCCTGCCCTCAAATCTGGGGCGGCAGTCGATGATCTTTAGGATCTGGCCGACATCCTCATACGCGAGGCAATCCCTATCCGCCTTATTTGTGACGTTGGCGGCGGGGGTAGTGAACAGCATCACGTAAAGAATCCACTTCATGACCGCCCCAATCATTAACTACTGCGTCCGCAGCTGCCGGATTGCCGTTTCGATACTCTGCAGGTCCAGGCGTATCTGCGGAGATTCGACCACTACCCTCGAAGTCACTGGTTTGGTGTATTGCTGGCTACTTGGAAGAGAAGTGACTTCGAGGGTTTGTTTGTCGGGGATGGGGGCCATGCTGATGTTCAACTGCTCATCAAGTGAATAGTAGCCGCCGAACGTCGCGAGGTCAGTTCCGGCAGGAAAGGTGTAGGTGTACGACCCGTTTGCCTGCAGCTTGATGGTGATTTGACTGTTATATGAAGGCTTGTCGGGCGAAAGGGATGAGGCAACGGACAATGCGTCGGCTGATCGGAATAACCATCGGCCCACGCCGAGATGCTGGGCAAGCACGTGGATTGATGGATAATCGGGAGGACATTGCAAGGTCCTATCCGCCATAAGGTTCCCTGAAGCAAAGTTGAAGTAGATTGCACTGCTGCGAATACCTTTATCGTCAATCTGAGCGCCTGGCCCGCTGAGAGTCCAGCTCGTGAAACGGATGGGGCTGCTCAGGCTTCTTCGTGACAAACCACCGCTTACATTGAGGTCGGCCTCGGTCCTCGGCAGGAGCGCGATGGTCACCAGCCATTGCTTTGCCTTGAATCTCTTGAATTCGGGCGCTCTGTCGAGGACGATAAATGCGTCCCGTAACTCGCAGGCGGTCTGCGCGACGATAGCTCTGACAGGAAGAGCAAAATCCGGTGGAATATCAGGGATAACTGCGCATCCGCCCAAAGCAGAGGCAAAAAGCGCAGCATAGACGCTACGTGATGCACACAAGGCGTCCTCCCCTTCAAGTCTTACGGAAACACTTTCGTCAGCAGCTGTTCAATTTCCGTCTTCTCGTTTGATGAAAGCACGCGGCCTTGGGGCATAAAATTGCCAGGTAACGGCGTTCCGTTATCCTGCAATTGTATATTCAAAAACCGAATGATCAGCTCCTTGCGGTTTGCAACCGCCTGCTTATCGAAAACGTTGTATCGGAGCGAGCTATGACATCTGAAGCAGTGATTGTCCAAAAGCCGAAGCAGTTTCATTTCATCAGGTTTAGTCGCATCCCACGAGACTGCCCCGATGCTTCGTACAGAGTATGGTTTCCGCGCATCCGATAGCTGATGCAACTCAAGCCATTTTCGCACGCCAAGAGTTTGAAACGTCGGAACGTTAGGATCAGCTTCCGCTGCAACCGATTCCCTTTCGATATTAGTATTCAATTTGCGCATAACATCGAACGCGCGAACATATGCGGAGGAACTTACGTCTCGACCGCCGTCGAACACGACGTCATTCAAACTCCCGGAAACACCGCGGTAGTCGAAATCCTTCCAGTCGTACCATTGGTCCGTATCGAGGTAGTTAGGTTTCGCAAACCGGTAGATCCCAATCGTAAAATCTTCGGTTGCCTGTCCATTCGGATCAACAGGCTGTCCTTGTAGCACTGTGCCTTTTGAATCGGTCGCTGAATGCCCGTGACATTCCGCACAGGCACGAGGAACAAAGTATTCGCTATCTTTTGCACCCGTACCTATACCAACGTGACCCGGCAAGTCGAAGTCTGCCTTCAGAAAAAGACCAATCGGATATCCGCGACTTTTTTCCCGGTAAACGCCGAAGAAAACTCGATCTCCCGCTGAGGAATCCTTCGGCACGATTATTATTTGATTATTTCCTGACTCCTTGCCCAGAAAAGGGTCCGCGTTCGGATCGGCCTCTTTGAAGTTGAACAGAATATACACATGAGCAATCTTGCCATCCCTTTGCGCTTGCGAGCCGGAGCGAGGGGTCACTCTCACCAATTTTCTCCAACCGGGGACGATATTATCAGGGTCGATTGGAGCAAATGGATCGCCCGCATTGGCTGGGTTGTAATAAGTTGCGATCTTTGGAGCAAAAAAACGACTGACCAAGATGGCGTCATTTTGGAAGTCTTGCAAAGACAATAGGGCACGGAACGAAGCTGGGTCCGCGACTGCATCGGCCAAATTATTGAACTCGGCGAAATTGCGCGGCATGAGCGCAAACGATGGTAATTCTTCAAGGTTGGTCGCGGTCAAACCCTTGAAAACAATCTTACCACCAACGACTTGCGGTTCGGTATAACCCAAATGAGAGACGAGGATATCGAGAGTAGAATTTAGGAAGTCGAAACCTAAGACCCCTCCGATCCGCTGATAGTAATCTGTAGCCTCTTTCTCCGATCCGGGTCTAATGAATATCCCAATGTCTAAACGCGATGTCTTCGGGACACCCTCAGTGTAGCTGAATAAGCCGGGCGAGAGCGAACCCTTCGCGATCCACTTTTCAGCGATGGCCACTGCGATCCCAAAATAGAAAATTGCACCGGCGACTACCCAACGCATTTGACCACTCGCCCTTAGCTCGTGGAAGCCTATTCTCCTTCGTCAGGGCCCCTTGTGCTTCCCACCAGGTGCCTGAGAGTGTTGCTCAAGCGCTGCGCTGCGCGAGTACGATGCTCGATTTGAACCGGGTAGCGTTACAATGATTTTGCCCTGCATGAATGGATGGGGTGTGCATATGTACGCAAAGCCACTGCTGTCACTTGCATCAGTGAAAACTATATCCCCGGATGGGTTACCCCCCGGAATGGGGCCAGTGTCAAAGGTTGGTGCCTGATTTCTGGTGGCCGTGTGTGGTGAAGAGTCTTTGTTGGCCCACTTGACGCTGTCCCCAACCACAATCACTAGAGTACTAGGGTTATAGGCAAAATCCTTGATTTCGACCGTATGCGCTGCCATTCCGCTCTCCCATCTCTAGGGGCATCTGCGGCTAATCGTTAGCGTGGCGAGTGTGCAAGGTAGTCGTTGAAGATCGAATTGTAACCACAAATTGAATGAAAATCGAGTTGCACCGATTGAAGGACGCTGCGTCAATTCGCAGCAGGTGTGGTTTGCATCGCACCAACCGGAAAGTGAGGCTGAATGTGGTGCCGCTTGGGAGGTAAACGTTCGATAATACCGAACGAGTCTGCACTATAATAAGGTTTTCACCCGAAGCTTATCATTCAAAGGCGTGCCAGGAGCTAAACCTATAGCGCCGCGCGGCATGTTCCTTTCATCATACCGCGCGGTGCATCAGCGCTATCGTCGGTGGCCCTGACCTTGCCCCCATATGTGGAACGGCCCGCGAGGCAAGAGCTTTTTCAGTCGATTTCACACATTGGGACGGTGCGGTCATATGTCCGGCCTTTGCGCGCGGCACAATATGGCCGCTGGCCTGGATGAGATCCGCGGAACGAGGAGCCAAATCAAGTTTACGCGCTTGAGCGCATTGGGGGCAGTAGCTTCACTCGTTTCGGGATTTCGTCCCAAGGGTTCATCACCTGTTGTTGCACCTTGCCCTCTGCCGGCCTGCGCCGGTCAGATCGTTTTGGTGGTCACTGCGTCACCGCGGTAAGCGCCAATGGGTCGGGACGCCGATAAATTCCGCCCTTGTTCAGGAGCGCCCAGATGATCCGCGCCGTCTTATTGGCCTGCGCGACGGCGGCAACCTTGAAGGGCCGTCTGGCGAGAAGGGCCTTCAGCCACGGCCGCGCCCGAGCGTCGTTTCGGACGACCCGCAAGACGGCCGTTGCCCCGACAACGAGGAGAGAGCGGAGTTCCGGATTTCCCATCTTCGATATTCGTCCCAGCCGCTCTTTGCCTCCGCTTGAATGAGACCGCGGCGTCAATCCCAGCCAGGCGGCAAAGTGGCGAGCCGACTTGAACCCGCCGGGATCCGGCACAAGCGCCTTGATGGTCGCCGCCGTAATGGCGCCGACGCCAGGGATTGTGGTCAACCGACGCATGTCCTCGCCGCGCTTGGCCTCCACGACTATTGCGCGCTCGAGCCTCTCGATCTGGTCGGCTGAAGCTTCAATCTCGTCGGCAATAGCCATCAGCGCGAAGCGCGCTGCTGCGGGCAGGCGAGCATTTGTCTCATCCCGTATGATTGCGACCAGCGCCTCAACCTTTGCCAGGCCGGCGGTGGCGATGATCCCCAATTCTGCCAGATGCGCGCGCAACGCGTTGACGCGCCTGCGTTCGCTGCCGCACTAGAAGAGCGCGGGTCTTCAGCACCATCGCGGCAGCCTGTTGCTCAGCCGTCTTAATCGGCACGAAGCGCATGGTCTTTCGTGTCACCGCTTCGCTGATGGCCTCCGCGTCCGCCGCATCCGTCTTACCACGCTTGACGAAGGGTTTGATATAAGCCGGCGGAATGAGCCGGACCTCATGACCGAGAGCTGCGATCTCGCGTGCCCAATAGTGGGCGCTACCGCATGCTTCCATTCCCACCAGGCATGGTGGCAGCTTCTCAAAGAAACGCAGAACTTCGCTGCGCCGTAGCTTCCGGTTGAACACGGGCGAGCCCTCGGCATCCGCCCCGTGAACCTGGAAAACGTGCTTGGCCAGATCGAGCCCGATGGTGATAAGCTGTTTCACGGAACGGTCCCTCCTTTGTGGCGTTCGAACAACGACCACGTTCTAGCACTTTGATGCTGTTGGAGCGGGCCGTTCCACCACATCAAGTTTTATCCAATCCTGAGTTCGCTCCGGTCGTTGGATTGCCCGGTTGGGCGGTGGGAGCGACGGGAGCTGGCGCGGAGCCTTCGGCATAGCGCAGCGCCAGATCCCGGCGCGGGTGACAGGTGAAGGCGAACTCGGAGGGCGTTTTCCATCCGAGCTGCGAGTGGGGTCGGGCATCGTTGTAATCGGCCCGCCAGCATCCGAGTGCGACGCGAGCCTGGGTCACTGACGTGAACAGCGTCTCGTTCAGCAATTCATCCCGCAGCCGGCCGTTGAAGCTCTCAATGAACGCATTCTGCATGGGCTTGCCCGGCGCAATGTAGTGCCAGGCGACGGGGCTCTGATCCGCCCATGTCAGGAGGCGTTTCCACAACCAGATGCTGGCCTTTGACCTGTCGTACCGGCTGTGCTGGGCATATGAGCCCAAACCCCGCGACTACGATTTCGGCTACCTCTACAACGTGTGCCATTACCTGAAAAAGAACCGAGACCTGACGGTCGACTCTCTTTCGATGCTGTTCCGCTCCCTGATGCACTAGGGAGCGGGTGTCCTAATCCGCCTCTGCGGGTGTCCTAATTAGGACAGCCGCTGCGCGACGTCCTTCCAGAGCGCGTTGCTGCCATACAAGCGGACGGCATCAGCGGTCTGGATTTCCACGGTCCGCTCGCAGCGGCGGCAGGAGATGCGCAGCACGTGGCCCTTGATTTCTGAAAGGCGTCGCGATCGGGCCTGGGCCACGGTCAGGCCGGCGCGAGGGTCTTTAAGGACCGATTCCCAATATTCGGCCGGGAGCGGGGCATCCGGACCCGCAGGAGACGGCGCTCCTCTACGGTCGGCTTCAGCGGCCAGTTTTTCCATCTGCTTCGGGGTCGGCATGCGCCAGCTCGCGGGTCGGTTGTTCATGCCCGGTATCAGTATCGGAGTTCCCCCCGCGATGGCCCCCCGCGCTAACCGGAAAGGCTTCCTGCGTCTTTCCCTCGTCACCTGTCCGGTCGCGCACCTCGGAATCCGAAAAGGTCTCTTTCAACCAGCTGAACCGAAAGACTGGCCATCGGATCAAGTACGCCAAGGTCGACGCCGACACCGGCGAGGAGGTCGACAACGAGGACATCGTTAAGGGCTACAAGGTTGATACCGATACCTTCATCGAGGTGACCAAGGAGGAGCTTGAGAACGTCGCGCTGGAATCGACGCGAACCATCGAGATCGACGAGTTCGTCGACCGCAGCGAGATCGATCCGCGATATCTGATCCGCCCCTATTACCTAAGCCCCGATGGCAAGGTCGGACATGACGCCTTCGCCGTCATCCGTGAAACCATCCGCGAAATGAACAAGGTTGCAATCGGCCGTGTGGTGCTGACCAATCGCGAGCACATCATCGCGCTCGAACCGCTCGATAAAGGTCTCATGGGCACGCTACTGCGCTATCCCTATGAGGTGCGTTCTGCGGATGAGTATTTCGACGACATCCAGGATGTCAAAGTGACGAAGGACATGCTCGATCTCGCCAAGCACATCGTCAATCAGAAGGCGGGCCATTTCGAGCCGGACAAGTTCGAAGACCAGTACGAGACCGCGCTTATCGATCTCATCAACCGGAAGCGCGCCGGCAAACCCATCACTGCGAAAGCGCGCCCTCGAGGCGAGAACGTCGTGGACCTGATGGACGCGCTGCGCAAGAGCATCGGAAGAGAGGGGGCGACCGCGACAGAGGCACCCAAGAAATCAGGCAAAAAGCCGCGCAAGGCCGCCGCTGGGCAGAAGGAAATGCTGATGCCGATCGCAGGCAAGAAGCCGGCGAAGGAGACCGGGGCGAAGAAGCCGGCGGCCAAGCCGCAGCGGAAGTCGGCTTAGGTGTCGTGAAGCATTCCGGTGACGCCGGACGGCCCTATTCGTCGTCCGCGGCTGGCTCTGGCGAATGGAAAATCCCATCTCGACGAGGTCACGCGAGATCTCGTCGGCCGCCTACTGGCGGCCCGGCGGGTCGGTGCGCGCGCTAGGAAGGCGGCCGACCGCAAGGCCGAAGTAACGGTGCATAGGACCGTGGACGAGGTTAAGCAGGCGCTCGGCGAGCGCGGTCCGGTATGGCGGGACGACGGCTCGCCGGCTCTCGATTGCTCTGCAAATAGGAGCGATATGACTGCGGTGAAAAAGACTTCCAGGAGATCAACCTCGAGTGCGGGCATTCTCGCATATCGCAAGGGCGCTCGGGGGCTCGAGGTTCTGCTCGTTCATCCCGGCGGTCCATTTTGGCGCAACAAGGATGATAGCGCCTGGTCCATTCCTAAGGGCGAAATCGATGCCAATGATGCTCCGGAGAACGTCGCTCGACGCGAATTTGCCGAAGAACTCGGCCCGAGCGCATCGATTGGTCCACTCAAGGCGCTGGGAGAAGTCCGACAACGAGGAGGGAAGCGCGTCATCGCATTCGCCGGCGAGGGCCACTTTGATCCGGCAGCGCTGACCAGCAATACCTTCGATATCGAATGGCCGCCTCGAAGCGGTCGACGGCAGAGCTTTCCCGAAGTCGACCGCGCGGAATGGTTTGATATCGAGCTCGCGCGGACCAAGATGCTGTCCGCTCAGGTTGAGTTTCTCGATCGTCTAGTGGCAATCTCGATTGAGAGCGCCGTCAAATGATGTTCAAGATCGGAATCATTTCGGACACGCACGGTCTGTTGAGGCCCGAGGCGGAACGAGGCCTGACAGGCGTCGATCACATCATCCATGCCGGCGACATCGGACGCCCCGAGATCGTGGATGCGCTTCGCCGCATCGCACCCGTCACGGCCATTCGTGGAAACGTGGACAATGGCGAGTGGGCTCGCGACTACCCCGACACAAACCTTGTGCGCCTAGCGGGAAAGTCGATCTACGTTCTGCACGACTTGAAGGCGCTGAAGGCCGATCCCGGCGCCGGCATCGACGTCATCGTCTCCGGGCATTCCCACGTGCCGAAGATCGACACGGTCGGTGGCGTTCTCTATTTAAATCCCGGCAGCGCGGGACCCCGGCGTTTCAAGCTGCCGATTACGCTTGCGACGCTCGAACTCACGCCTAACGGCATGCGACCGGAAATCCACGACCTTGGAGGCGACTGAGTGCCACCGCGGAGGGAATTCACACCGGAGGAGGCGAGTGCGTCAATCGTTCCGCTTGCCGGGTTACGCCGAAGGGAAGCTCTACTTGCGCGGACGTTCTCGCTCACGCACGACGTCCTTCGCCCGCTTGTCGGACCTGAGCCCGAGGTAGACGGGCTGGCGCAGTTCGCCCTTACTCGTCCACTCCGCGAATTTGACCTCGGCAACCAACGAGGGCCTGACCCAGGTCGTGGCGGCCTCGTCCTTCACTTTGGCAAGGAAGGGTGATTTAGGGGTCGTCAGCTTCACGAGCTCGGCATGGAGGTCTTCCAGGACCTTGTGGCTGAAGCCAGTGCCGACATGTCCGATATAGCGCCACGTGTCGTCTTCCCGCACGGCGAGGACCAGGGCGCCGAAGAACGGCCTGGTGCGCTTGGGCGCTGTGAAGCCCGCGATCACTACTTCCTGCCGCTGTGCCGTCTTGATCTTCAGCCAATCCGCCGTCCGGCTTCCGGACGCATACGCGCTGTCGGCGCGCTTCGCCATGATGCCTTCCAGACCCTTCCGCTCGGCCTCGGCGAAGAATTTCGTGCCGGTCGCTTTGCGGTGACGGCTGAAGGCGATCAGCCGGTGGCTCGGCAGGATCGCTTTCAGCCGCTCCTTGCGCTCGAGAAGAGGCTGTTTGCGCAAGTCAACTGCGTTCTGAAACATGAGATCGAAAGCGCAATACAGGAGCTTCGCTTCATGACGCAGCGCGTTTTGAAGCAGCTGGAAATGCGAAACGCCGTCCTTTCCGATCGCGACGAGCTCGCCGTCGATCACTGCGTCGCCCTTCACGCCCTCCAGCGCTTTGGCGACCTCGATATAGCTGCGGCTGATGATCTTGCCGTTGCGGCTGTAGAGCGCAATCTTGCCCCGCCGGATTTCCGCGATCATCCGGAAGCCATCGTACTTATCCTCGAAAACCCAGCCGGGGTCGTCGAACGGCGCGTTGGTGAGCGTCGCCAGCATCGGCTGTAAGCGCTTGGGCAGGGTCGACGCCCGGCTCATTCAAGGGCCAATCCTTCAGAGCGTGTTGCGTAATGCACGGACGTCCTTCAAGAATGAGTGAACGCTGAAAGCCATGGCATGTTCCGTCAGACGCCGCGGCAAATCCCGGGGCCCGCGGCGTTGACTATCGAACGGAAGGTCTGATTAGGCCGATGGCCAGAAAACTGAAAACCTACCAGACTTCGCTGGGTTTCTTCGATCTGGCGATAGCCGCTCCCTCCATGAAGGCGGCTGCAAGCCTGGGGCGCCGACAGCAATCTCTTTCATCAGAGCGCGGCGAAGGAAAGCGACGATCCGGACGTCATCGCAGCGGCCATGAAGAAGCCTGGCGTCGTTCTCAGGCGCCCGGTTGGATCCGACGGATCCTTCAGCGAGCATGCCGAACTGCCCACCGATCTTGGCGGCGGCAGAAGATCGACGAAAGCCGCGCGCAAATCGAAGCGCCCAATGGCGAAGAAGCCTTCCTCGCGTCCCGCCGACAAGGCGGCGGAGCGGAAGGCCGCGCGCGCTACGAACGGGAGGAGAGGCGTCGCGAGAGTGAGCGGGCGAAGGAAGAGGCCGCGAGGCAGAAAGAGCATCAACGCAGGCAGCAAGCGGTCGATCAGGCACAAGCGGCGTTGGACAAGGCCGAGCGAGAGCATGCGAAGAGGGCTGCAGCCATCCAAGCTGAGGTGGAGGCTCTCGAGAAAAGATCCCAAGCCGAAGATGCGCGCTGGGGCGAGGAGAGAGAAGCATTGAAAGCGGCGCTGCAGCGCGCGCGGAGTTAGGGCAGGCCATTCTGCCGCCGGGCACGCCTGACACCTGCCTGTCCTCCGCAAAATCGACAGCGCAAAATAATTGCAGGAGCGCGGGCTCTACGTGCCTATTACGCTCAAATTGAGTTTTGTCGAGTTTGACCCTCAGCGGAAATTGAGCGCGAGTCTGGAACGTGTAGGCGGTTCACTCAGCGTGTCTACCGGGCCTCTTAGGCGAAATGACTTGCCCGTCTTCCTTGACGAATTGGCCAATGTCGGCCACGGCGAGGAGACCCAGCACGGTCTCGGACGGCCGGCACAACTTCACGCCCTTTGGCGACACCACGATCGGCCGATTGATCAGGATCGGGTGCGCCATCATGAAATCGATCAGGTCGTCGTCGCTCCATTTTGGATTGGCAAGATTGAGCCCGACATAGGGCGTATCCTTCTGGCGGAGCAGCGCCCGAGGCGTAATCCCCATGGTAGCGATCAGCGAGATCAGCTTGTCACGCGGGGGCGGATTCTTGAGATATTCGACGATCTCCGGCTCTTCCCCGCTTTGGCGGATCATGGCTAAGGTGTTGCGCGACGTCCCGCAATCGGGATTGTGATAGATCGTTATCGTCATCGGATTGCTTTCTTTGTGGTTTCAGTGCCCCGCAGGAGCCATGTCATGAAACCCGCGGCGACCACGGCACCCAAAACTTCGGCGACGATGAAACCCGGCAGATCCGGCGCGCGGATGCCGGAAAACGTGTTGGTCAATGATCGCGCGATGGCGACCGCCGGATTGGCGAAAGACGTGGACGCGGTGAACCAGTAGGCGGCCGTGATGTAGAGCCCGACCAGCCAAGGAATTGCGGCTTCGCGAAACCGGAGGCCACCGACGATCGTTGCGACAAGACCGAACGCGGCAACGAATTCTGCAAACCACTGCGGAAATCCTGTCCTCACCTTTGCAGAGAACTCCAGGAGGGGCAGGCCGAACATGGCATGCGCAACCATCGCGCCCAGCATTCCCCCGAGCACCTGCGCCGCGATGTACTGCGCGGCGTGATGCGGACGGAGTTCGCCCCTGACCGTGAATACCAGCGTGACCGCCGGATTGAAGTGCGCGCCGGATATTGGCCCGAGGATTGTGATCAGCACCACCAGAATGGCGCCGGTCGGAAGGGTGTTGCCGAGCAGCGCCAATGCCACGTCTTTGGTCAACGTCTCGGCCATGATGCCGGAGCCAATGACGGTTGCGACCAGAAGCAGGGTGCCGAGTCCCTCTGCCACAAGGCGCCTTGGCAGGTCGAAGCCGCGCATCATGCACGCGCCTTCTTGAGTTTGGAGGGCAGGCACTGGGCGGCGACGAGCGCCGGCGCGCAGATCTCCGGGTGGCCCGCGCAGCAGTCCTTCATGAGGAAGGCGGTGAGATCGCGTAAGCCGGCGAAATCCGCCGAGTAAATGATCGAGCGCGCCTCGCGGCGCGGCACGATCATGCCCGCATGCTCGAGATCCTTCAGATGAAAGGACACGTTGGATGGCGACACCTCGACCGCCTCCGCTACTGCCCCCGCAGCCATTCCCTCGGGACCCGCCTGGACAAGCAACCGCACGATCCGCAGCCGCGTTTCCTGCGATAGCGCCGCGAAAGCGGTTCGAGCTTGACGCTCCTCCATATTTCGATAATCCTACAATTCAATGATCATTGAAATGAGGATAGCAGCCATGAACACGCTTGCCAATACCCGCTCGATGGTTGGCGCTCTCCTTCCGGTGGAAGAGCTCTCATCTGCTGCGCTCCTTTCCGGCCTCGAGGCACACAAGGACAAGTCCCTGATCTTCAATTACGACGGCAGGGACATTCGCCCCAGCTACCACGTAACCGAAGTCAAAACCGGTTCATTCAGGGCGCTCGATTGTGGCGCGAACCCGGAGAGCTGGAGCGAGACCTTCATTCAGCTCTGGGACATCGAGGAGGAAAACCGCGGCCACATGCCGGCCGGAAAATTTCTTGCGATCATCCGCAAGGTCGAAGTGGCCGTCGGCTTCGATGCGCAAGCCAGGCTGACCTTTGAGGTGAGCGACGGTGTTCGGCCGATGCAGATCTATCGGGCGGAGCGTCTGATTACAGAGGAAACCGCGGTGCGCGTTTATCTCTCAGCCCGTCCGTCAAGCTGTAAACCGCGCGATCGATGGCTTGCAGAGCAGCAATCCTGCTGCGCACCGAAGACCAAGCAGCCGTGCTGTGGATCATGACCTGTAAAGGTGCAGTCGCGCCGCACGTGGCCTGATCCTGCCTAGCTTGATTTTGCGGTCTAAGCGCCGACCGTTGCGTGTAGACCCTGAGGGGCTGGTTCACAAATCCGATTAATCCCGAACGGACGTATCTGGCGGGCGGCACTCATTGGCCAGTGGATGGAGCTCGAGTGTTGATGTCACGAACCCGTGGCATGTCCATTGCATACTGGGAAACACTGAGATTTCAGTGCTCAGTTAGAGAATATGGCGCCGCCGGGACGCTTATTTCGAGCCCGGCCGCGTTTCTTCTAACAACCATGCTGATCTCGCGTCGTCATAAATCCGTAATTTTCGGTGCCCGAACCTTGGCGCCGTCTCCCGATTTGTCTAGGAGTGGGACCGCGAGAGGACCTGTCATGACCGACAATACGCAGCACGATGCAGCCAGACGCAATCGCCTGCTTGAAGCAGCACAACAGGAGATGATCAAGTTCGAACGGAAAGAAAACGAGTTCCGCAAGATGGATCGCGCGGAAAGAGCAGCCGAACTCCATTTGCCGCTCGATAATCTCAATGGTCATTAGTTCCGACGCCGACTAGTTTCACCGGACTGTCAGGACAATTGCTGCTTTTTCCCAGATGCAACGGATCGTAAACGCTGCCGCAGCTACTAGTTGTAGGAGGGAAGATGATGTTGCCGACCCAGTTAGGCGCGTGGCGTCGTAGTCTCCAGCGCCTCACTGCTTGGAATGGTGCGTGGAAACAGAATCGAGGAGCCGTCGCGGCCGACCGTTGCAACGATGGCGTCGGCGCCGACCAGAATTGAAGCGCCGCCGCGGCAAACACCTCCGCCGCGCCCCTAGGGCCTCACTGGAAAATCCTTCTTCGCATGCGCCGCCGCATCGTTGACCTTTTCGCGGTCCCTCCGGTCATCCGGAGCGAGCTCCATGACCGCTCGATGCAGCTCGGCCGGAATCGTCAGCGGATTTTCGAGGGGTTTGTCCGCCCATTGCCAAAAGCGATCGAATGCATCCATCATAAATCCTCCCGCAGGCCCCGGAAAAACGGGTGCCTGACCTTTCCCTCGGCCGACTTCGCGCGATACTCGATCTCGGCCAGAAGCTTGGGTTCGACCCAGATGCCCTTGTGAGCGATGCGCTTGGCGTAGGGCTGAGTCCTTCGGATGAGGGGTTTAAGCCGCTTCTGCAGATCGGCGGCCGAGACCTTGTCGAAGCCGTGGTCGACTTTGCCGGCGTAGACGAGATCGTCGCCCTTGCGCCGGGCGACATAAAGCCCGTCCCACTTCGTACCATCGAGTGCGAAACCGGCAATGGTCAGCGTCTCTCGCTGCACGCAGGTCTTCTTGACCCAGTCATTCGTGCGTCCTCTCGGATAGGCACTGTCCCGTACTTTCGAGACAACGCCTTCGAGGCCGAGCTTGCAGGCGTGCGCGAACACCTCGCGGCCGTCGATCTCGAAGCTTTCGCTGAACTGGATGTCGGTGCCGCTCAGGATCTTCTTGAGTTCGGCCTTGCGCTGATAGAGCGGTAGCTTCCTTATATCTCGGCCATTCAGATAGAGCAGATCGAACGCTACAAGCACGATGCTCTCCGATTTGCCCTTGAGCTCGTTCTGCAGGACCGAGAAGTCGGTCGTGCCGTCGGCGGCCGGTACCACGATCTCGCCATCCAACACCGCCGAGCTCGCCTTGATCCGCCAGGCGTCATGAGCGACCTTCTTGAACCGATGCGTCCAATCGTGGCCGCGCCTTGTGAAGATCTTCGCCGTCTCGTTGGCCAGCTGGACCTGAACACGGTAGCCGTCAAATTTGATTTCGTGAATCCAGCGCTCTCCGGACGGCACCTTCTCGATCGAGGTGGCCAGGGCCGGTTCGATGAAGCCGGGGAGAGGCGCCTTGACGCCGATAGCGGCCGGGCTTTTACGCTGAAACGCCACTGAAGAACTCCACGCTACAGCCGATTCAAATTGGCACAGTTCGAATCGTTCCGGAACCTGCGAATCCTTGTCGCGTTGCTTCGATGTCACAACAGGAGGCACCGATGGCGGTAGCGAAGAAGAGCAAAACGGCGCGCGGACGAAAGCAGGACCGGGCGCGGGTGGCAGGTGGGCAGGACTACGAAGTGCAGTACGAGGCAAAAAAGACCGGAAGGTCGGCGCCAGCGGTGAAGAAGGCCGTCAAAAAGGTCGGCAACGCGCGCAAGCGGGTGGAGAAACGGCTGGGCCGCTGAGTCGGAGAGACGGGCTGGCGTCCGAGGGTGGCTAGTCAGAGGGGCATTCAGGGCAGGTATCACCGATCGAGTCCAGCACGTCGCGAACCGCGGCCTCCGCTGCTTGAGGGGATACGTCTGCTGGCGGATCTCGACGGGCGATGCCGAAGGCCCGCGCTCGTGCATGCGGATCGGCGCGGTCCTGCACCCAACCGTGCTCCTCGCACTCGCGGATGGCGCCCGCTTCGTTCAGCACGTTGATCGCCCAACCGCGCAGGGTGCGGGTCGCCGGCCGTCTCTGCTTGGTCATCAGCATTGAAAGGTTCTCCCGCGCTGAGACGAATCGTTTAGTCCCGCAGACGTTCCCCATCGCTAACACACGACTGGGATTCCGGATTGTGGGATCTCGGGTAGTTTCCGCCCGGCCAGGTGCTAGGGTGGGCAAGAACGAACTGAAGAAGCCGTTTTCTGATGCTTCGGACTTCCGAGCTCAGGTTGTTGCTCCTTGTCCGTTTGGCGCGTGCGGCTGTCGCCGCACCGGGCTCTCGTGAACCGAGCCGCGCAGCGTCTCGGCCTTGCGGCTTCGATCCCTCGCGCACGAGCAATCACGCCCTCGCGGGGCAGAAACGAAAAACCGGACCTTTATGCAGCAGCCACCTGCACAAAGGTCCGGCCTTATCTCAGCTTGCCGCGATACCAAACGGCTGCAAAGGACGCTTCATATCCTTTGGGAGGTCTCGCTTTTTATCCGGGTTGCGACCCGGAGGCGGCAATTTATCAGTAGCCGATACGACTACTTCTTTTTCTTTGAAGTCTTCTTTGCCACCTTCTTGGTAGCTGCCTTCGCGGTCTTCTTTGCCTTCTTCGCTTTCTTGGCCATGTCGTCCTCTGTAAGAATTGGCTCTCAGTGAACATGCCCACGCCGTGCATAGACATGCGCACGAGTGAGACGTTATCACAAAAGCAAAATTGATACCAACCAGACGTGAAGCCGCATTGAGTCGGCTCGCCGGAGGCACTCGCCCTCGGGCCCGCCGTCATTGGCATGCCGGCGTCGCTATCACTGCCCTTCGGGTCGGGTGCCTTTTTAACCGGTCTCGCGACTGCACTCGGTCCCGGGTCCCGCCGCTACGCGTCGGCGCTATGCTGACCCTCCTGCGGGTGCCTCTTTTGCTGCGTCCCGCGAGTGGTCTTCGCTTTCGGTCCGCCCACAGGCCTCTCTTCCATAATTGCGAGACTCCCTGTGAAAATGCCGCGCGGTTCTCGTATCATTGCCTGCATCCCGTTCGCTCAGGTTTTGGCGCGTGCGGCAAGAGCCGCACCGGGCTCTCGTGAACCGAGCCGCGCAGCGTCTCGGCCTTGAGGCTTCGATCCCTCGCGCTAGAGCTATGGTGCTCCTCGCCGGGGGCACTCGGGAAAGGGGCTCGCCTGCGGCGATCGCTATCACTGCCCCGTTCCCGGGTGCCGCTATTGAACCGGTCTCGTCGCTGCACTCGGACCCGCGTGCCCCTTCGGGTCGCTATGCTCGCGCTCTCCGGGTGCCATTTTCCGTTGAGGCGATGCGCCGCTGGCGCACGCCTGATCGGGCCTGCGGCCCTCAAGCAGATTGCGAAAAGGCTGAGAGTAAGAGTGCAGGCTGGGTTTTTCCGTGACGGGTTACAAGCTGCGAGAGAGGCTCGCGGTGCCCGTCGCGGAGACCCGCGATGTCAAATTCTAAGGCTTGCGCGCGCGCCGGCAAGGACCGGGCGAACCTCTATACCGAAATCACCGACAAGATCATTGCCGAGCTCGAGGCCGGCCGTATCCCTTGGGTGCAGCCATGGGGAACCGCGGCGATCAAGGCGCCGCTCGCCATGCCGCGCAATGCTTCGACGCTGCGCGGTTATTCGGGAATTAACGTGCTGATTTTATGGGGTGCCGTTATCGAGTGCGGCTTCTCCAACCAGAGCTGGCTGACCTTTTGTCAGGCGCTCTCGCTTGGCGGCCACGTTTGCAAGGGAGAGCGCGGTACTACTGTTGTTTACGCAGATCGTTTCGTGCCGAATGACGAAAAGCGCCGCGCCGCTGAAACCGGTGAAGACGCGCTGGCGATTCCATTCCTCAAACGATTTACCGTTTTCAACGTCGATCAGTGCGCAGATCTGCCTGACGAGATTACCACCGCTGCGCCACCACCGCCGGCTGGCCTCATCGAACCCAGGGTCGACGCCCTGATCAAGGCCAGCGGAATTTCATTTCGGATTGGTGGAGATCGCGCGTTCTACGCAACAGCCGAAGACTACGTTCAGGTCCCGCCGCCCCAGGCCTATTTCGAATCCATCAACTGGCACCGCACGGCTTTGCATGAACTCGGTCATGCGACCGGGCACCCCTGGCGTCTTAATCGGGACCAGAGCGGATCCTACGGTACCAAGAAATATGCCTTCGAAGAATTGGTCGCCGAGTTGAGTTCCGCGTTCAGCTGCGCGTCGCTCGGGATCGTCCCGACCGTGCGTCATGCCGACTATATCGGCTCCTGGCTTGAAGTCCTGCGCGAAGACAATCGGGCCATCGTGCGTGCAGCCTCACAGGCAAGCAAGGCCGCCGACTATTTGCTCGGCCTCGTTCCCGAACCCATTGAGCTCGCGATGCTGGACTCGGTTGTCGCCGATCACGATGCGGCGTGATGCTTCGCCTCGTGGCCGCGCGAGAGTGAGAGGAGGGGAGGCTGTTCGCGACGGGTTGGAAGCCGAGAGAGAGTCTCACGGCCGCCCGTCGTGGAGAGCTAAGATGACGAAAGCCGTACAAAAGATCACGCTATCGCCTTCCCGGGATATTCCCTTCAACAAGCTCGTGCTCAGCCAGTCGAACGTTCGCCGCGTCAAGGCCGGTGTCTCGATCGAGCAGCTAGCCGAGAGCATCGCGCAGCGTACGCTTCTGCAAAGTCTGAGCGTCCGGGCAGTCGTTGATGCAGATGGCAACGAGACCGGCATGTTCGAGGTGCCAGCGGGCGGCAGGCGCTATCGCGCTCTCGAGCTCCTGGTGAAACAAAAACGCATGTCAAAGACGCAGGCGGTGCCGTGCGTTGTGCGTGAAGGGGTATCGCCGCGGACGATTCGGTGGCGGAGAACGATGAGCGAGTCGGCCTGCATCCGCTTGATCAGTTTCGGGCCTTCCAGACACTCCGCGATCTCGGCATGAGCGAGGAAGACATCGCCGCCCGGCACTTCGTGAACCCAGCGATCGTGAAGCAGCGGCTGCGGCTGGCGTCGGTGTCGCCGAAAATGCATGAGGTCTATGCCGAAGACGGCATGACTCTCGAGCAGCTCATGGCGTTCTCGGTCACGGCTGATCACGCCCGCCAGGAGCAAGTCTGGGAGAACGTCAGCCGTTCCGGCTATGATGAGCCTTACCAGATCCGCCGGTTGCTCACTGAGAACACCGTGCGCGGGTCCGATCGCCGGGCGCAGTTTGTGGGCCTCGATGCCTATCAGCGCGCGGGTGGTGGCGTTCTGCGGGACCTGTTCGAGCACGACGACGGCGGCTGGCTTCAGGATGCCGTATTGCTCGACCGCCTCGCAACCGAAAAGCTCAAGGCCGAGGCTGAGACGATTGCCGCCGAAGGTTGGAAGTGGATATCGGTCTCCGTAGAGTTCCCCTACGGTCACACCCAAGGCCTAAGAGAAATCGAGGGCAGACCTGGCGATCTCTTGCCTGAGGAGCAGGTCACCATCGATGCGCTGAACGCCGAGCAGGCCAAGCTTGAAACCGACTACCAGGATGCCGACGAATTGCCGGACGAGGTCGATCAGCGTCTCGGCGAAATCGAGTCGGCACTGGCGGCATTCGAAGACCGGCCGATGCTTTACGAACCGACGGAGATCGCTCGAGCCGGTGTCTTCATCAGCATCGATTCCGAAGGACGACTCTCCGTGGACCGGGGTTACGTCCGGCCTGAGGACGACGTGCCGGCAACCGATCCTGATAGCGTGCAGGCCGCCGATCCGACGTCGACCGAAGGGCAGGAGCCTAGCACTTCAGTCCAGCGCACGATCATCGCGGTCGCAGGTGGCACTGCCGATGCCGAAGAGGATGATGAGGACGCGACCAGGCCTCTGCCGGATCGGCTGATTAACGAGCTGACAGCGCATCGAACGCTGGCATTGCGCGATGCGCTCGCAGAAAATCCTGCGGTCGCGTTTCAGGCGGTGCTGCACAACTTCGTGCTGACGGCCTTTTACCGGTTCGCATCGTCCGGGAGCTGTCTCGAGATCGGTCTTCGCACGCCGAATTTTCCAGCTCAGGCTCCGGGGCTGAGGGACAGCGTCTCCGCCAAAGCTGTCGAGCTGCGGCATGAGGCTTGGAAGGCGCAGTTGCCGAAGAGCGAGAACGATCTCTGGGATGCGCTGACGGCTCTCGATGGTGGTGCACAGGCATCGCTCTTCGCCCACTGTGCTTCATTTGCGGTCAATGCCGTCTATGAGCCGGCCAACCGCTACAATCAGGGCCGTGTCTCCGCTCACGGTGTCCGCACCCGTCTCGACCAGGCTGATGTGCTGGCGCGCGCGGTCGAGCTCGACATGGTGCAGGCCGGCTGGCGACCGACCGTCGACAACTATCTCGGCCGTGTCACCAAGCCGCGAATTCTGGAAGCGGTGCGGGAAGCCAAGGGCGAGTCGTCGGCGCAGCTGATCGACCATCTGAAGAAGGCCGACATGGCCAAGGAGGCCGAGCGCCTCCTGGATGGCTCAGGGTGGTTGCCGGAGCCGCTGCGTCTCGTCGATCCCGATGCAGCGCCAGTGGGGCAGGAGGGCGAAGCGGGCCCGCTGCCTGAATTCCTCGCCGATGAGAAGGATCCGGAGAACGCCGGCGACGATGATCCGCAACAGCTAGACGCGGCTGAGTGAACATCATCGATCGGGATGGCTCGGGTCGTCCCGCAGTTGCTTGGGGGCCGGTGTACAGCGCCGGTCCCCATTCTTATGGGCGAGCGCTGAGAGGGAGAGTCGGGCCGGGAAGGGTTTGAGCCGTCGGGGGCAGAGGAGAGCGCCTGGTGGTTCGACCCATTCCTGCTCTCCGAAAGACATCCTGCCATGACCGAATCTCTCGCCGGCGGCGCTGCCGCCGCGCCGCTCTCGATGCGTGCCGCTGCAAGTCTCACCTCTGCTGCTGTCAGGGCCGCGCGACAGCTCTTGACCGATCTCGAGCGGGGCCGTCGCATTGATGCCGCTGCCCTGCGTTGCGCCATGGAGGCTGCCTTCGGCGCCTCCGACGCAGCCGGGGTCTGGAACTGGAAGACCGCCTATGACGTCTGCGAGGTGGCGACCGTCCTGTTCCTCCGCAAGTTCGGCTCGGGCATCCGCGCCAGGGCCGGCTCGCCGCCCGCCATGCTGCCGATGCTGGCGAAGATCGCGAGCCTGCTTCCGAGCCATACAAGGCGTTCCCTGGAGAGCGAGGAATTCCAGCAATTCTCGACGCCGATCCCGCTCGGGCTGGCGGCATGTACCGCAGCCGGCATTACGCCTGCCGATCGCGTTCTGGAGCCATCCGCGGGGACGGGCCTGCTCGCCGTCTTTGCAGAGCTCGCCGGCGGCGCCTTGGTGTTGAACGAGTTGGCCGAGGCGCGCGCAGAGCTGCTCGGCCATCTCTTCGCCAACGTTCAGGTCACGCGGTTCGACGCCGCCCAGATCGATGATCACCTCGATACGAGTGTCGTACCGAGCGTCGTCCTGATGAACCCGCCGTTCTCGGCGGTGGCGAACGTCGATCGACGGATGGCGGACGCGGCTCTCCACCACGTCGCCTCGGCGCTCGCGCGTCTTTGCGACGGTGGACGCCTCGTCGCCATCGCCGGCGCAAGCTTCGCGCCGGACAATCCGGCATGGCGAGATGCCTTCGTTCGCCTCCAGGAACGCGGACGGGTGGTGTTTTCTGCGGCCATCGACGGGTCCGTCTACGCCAAGCATGGCACTCAGACAGATACGAGGCTGCTTGTGATCGACAAGCTGCCCGCTGCCGATCCGACGGCTTTTCCCACCTCGCCAGGCATGGCGGGCGATGTCGCCACCTTGCTTGACTGGGTAAGCCAGCATGTGCCTCCAAGGCTGCCCGTCGCCCAGCCATCGGAGATCGCCGCTATCGGACGACCAGCGATGTCGCGATCGGTCAGCGCCGTTGCACCACGCATCTCGTCCACTTCGAGCGACGCCGCGCCAGTAGGCGCAGAACTGATCTACGAGACGGTCGAATGGTCCCCGCCGGAAGGCGCCCGGCTGACGGATGCGCTTTATGAGGAATATGGACTACAGTCCATCTGCATTCCCGGATCATGCGCACATCCGACCAAGCTCGTGCAGTCTGCCGCGATGGCGTCCGTTGCGCCACCGAAGCCATCCTATCGTCCGCACCTGCCGGCCACTGTCATGGCCGACGGAGTTCTGTCGGATGCTCAGCTCGAGAGCGTTATCTTTGCCGGCGAGGCGCATTCCGAATTCCTTGCAGGTTCCTGGACAGTCGATGCGACTTTTGACGTTGTGGCTGCAGCACGCGACGATGCAGAGAATGCTGTCCACTTTCGCCGCGGCTGGTTTTTGGGCGATGGCACCGGTGCGGGCAAGGGACGGCAGGTCGCCGGGATTCTGCTCGACAATTGGCTCAAGGGCCGCCGACGTGCCGTCTGGGTCAGCAAATCCGACAAGCTGATCGAGGACGCGCAGCGCGATTGGTCCGCGCTCGGGATGGAGCGCCTGCTCGTTACGCCCTTGTCCCGGTTTCGCCAGGGCACCCCGATCCGGCTCTCGGAAGGCATCCTTTTTACCACCTACGCCACGCTACGGACCGACGAGCGCGGCGAAAAGCTTTCGCGTGTCAGGCAGATCGTCGAATGGTTGGGTTCGGAATTCGACGGAGTGATTGTCTTCGACGAGAGCCACGCCATGCAGAATGCGGTTGGGGGCAAGGGCGAGCGCGGTGAACAGGCGGCCTCTCAGCAGGGCCGTGCGGGCCTGCGGCTCCAGCACGCGCTGTCGAATGCCCGCGTAGTTTATGTGTCGGCGACGGGCGCCACCACGGTCCACAACCTGGCTTATGCCCAACGCCTCGGCCTTTGGGGCGGCGCTGACTTCGCGTTCGCCACCCGTGCCGAGTTCGTCGAAGCAATCGAGGAGGGCGGCGTCGCGGCGATGGAGGTGCTGGCTCGGGACCTCAAGGCGCTCGGTCTCTACGCGGCCCGTTCATTGTCCTACGAGGGCGTCGCGTACGAGCTCGTCGAACACCAGCTGACGCCCGAGCAAGTTCGCATCTATGACGCCTATGCCGATGCGTTCGGTATCATCCATAACAACCTCGACGCCGCGATGCGGGCCGCCAACATCACCGGCGAGACCGGACCGCTGAACGGACAAGCGAAGTCCGCGGCCCGGTCCGCCTTTGAAAGCGCCAAGCAGCGCTTCTTCGGGCACCTCTTGACCTCGATGAAGACACCGTCGCTGATCCGTTCGATCGCGCGCGACCTTGAGGCTGGACACGCTGCGGTCATCCAGATCGTGTCGACGGGCGAAGCGCTGATGGAGCGCCGGCTCGCTGAGATCCCCACCGAAGAGTGGGGCGACGTCCAGGTCGACATCACGCCGCGCGAGTATGTACTCGACTATCTCGCCCACTCCTTTCCGGTCCAGCTCTACGAGCCCTTCACCGACTCGGAGGGCAACCTCTGCTCCCGGCCTGTCTATCGCGACGGCCAGCCCGTCGAGAGCCGGGAAGCCGTCGCACGACGCGACCGCCTCATCGAGAAGCTTGCATCACTACCGCCGGTACCTGGCGCGCTGGATCAGGTCATCCAGCGCTTCGGCACCGAACTGGTCGCCGAGGTGACGGGCCGCTCGCGCCGCATCGTTCGCGAGGGCGACCGGTTGGTCGTCGAAAACCGAGCCGGTTCGGCCAACCTCGCCGAAACCTCGGCCTTCATGGATGACGTCAAGCGTATCCTCGTGTTCTCCGACGCGGGCGGTACGGGAAGGAGCTACCACGCCGAACTGTCGGCCCGGAATCGGAGGCTGCGGGTCCATTACTTGCTCGAGCCGGGCTGGAAGGCCGATGCCGCGATCCAGGGCCTCGGCCGCACGAACCGGACCAACCAGGCGCAGCCACCGCTATTTCGTCCGATCGCGACAGATGTGAAAGCCGAAAAGCGCTTTCTCAGCACCATTGCACGCCGGCTCGACACACTGGGCGCCATCACGCGGGGCCAGCGGCAGACCGGAGGGCAGGGCTTGTTCCGCCCCGAAGACAATCTCGAAAGCCAGTACGGGCGTGATGCGTTGCGTCAGCTCTACATCTTGCTCGCGCGAGGCAAGGTCGAGGGATGCTCGCTTGGGAGGTTCGAGGATGCGACCGGTCTGAAGCTGAACGATACCAATGGGCTGAGGGACGACCTGCCACCGATCACGACCTTCCTGAACAGGTTGCTCGCGCTCACCATCGAACTCCAGAATGTGCTTTTCACCGCCTTCGAGCAGCTCTTGACCGCTCGGATCGAGGGCGCGGTCGCGTCGGGTACCTACGACGTCGGGCTGGAAACGCTCCGTGCCGAAAGCTTTGTCGTCACCGACCGGCGGACGATCTATGACCATCCGGGCACCGGCGCCAAGACCCGGCTGCTCACGGTCACCCAGCGCCAGCGCAATCATCCGGTGAGCCTGGATGACGCTCATGCTCGTCTTTCCGATCGTCAGGCCGTCCTGCTGGTCAATGAGCGATCGGGACGAGCCGCCGTGCAGGTCCCCGCGGCGAGCGTCATGCTCGACAACGGCGAGATCGAGCGGCGCGTCCGTCTGATCCGGCCGATGGATCAGCACACGGTCCCCTTGACCATCATGGCCGAAAGTCATTGGGACGAAGCGGATCGTGAACGTTTTGCCTCGACCTGGCTGGCGGAGCTTGCCGAGGTGCCCGAGTTCACGGAAAGCACGATACACATCGTCGCGGGCTTGCTGCTACCGATCTGGAAGCGGCTGCCGAACGAATCGACCCGCGTCTGTCGGCTTCAGACCGATACGGGCGAACGCGTCATCGGCCGCAGGGTTTCTGCGGCGTGGGTCGCAAACGTCCTTGCGACGGACGCGCCCGCGCTGACGCCGGACGCTGCCTTTGCCGCGCTGATGGAAGGACGCACCGTCCTCGATCTTGCGGAGGGGCTCCAGCTTCGCCGCGTCCGGGTGATGGGTGCATATCGCATCGAGCTGTCGGGATTCAACGACACGATGCGTGATCGCCTCCGTGTTTACGGCCTCTTTGGGGAGATCATCTCTTGGAAGCTGCGCATGTTCGTGCCCACAGACGCGAGCGGCATCGAGGTCCTGTCGAGGGTGCTCGACACCTATCCGGTTGCAGGCATCAGTGAGCGGGAGGCCGCGTGATGTCCCGCGATGCCTCCGAACTGGCACACCGCCTCGCGCGTGACGCGGAGGCGGTGTGCAGACACTATCTCTCCCATGGCAAACGGGCGGGGCGGTACTGGGTGGTCGGCGACGTACACAACACCCCTGGTCGCTCGCTATTTGTGCGGCTCCAGGAATCGTCGAAGGGCCCAGCCGGCAAGTGGACCGATGCCGCGACCGGGGAGCATGGCGATCTCCTCGACATCATTCGCGAAAGCCTGGCCCTGCGAGACTTTCGCGAGGTCGCCGAGGAGGCGAGGCGGTTTCTAAAGCTGCCTCGTTCAGAGCAGCAATTCGCTGCGAAACCCATTCGTTCAGTCGCGCCGGCCGGATCGCAGGAAGCCGCTCGTCGGCTTTTTGCGATATCCAGCCCGATTGAAGGGACGCTAGCCGAGGCGTACTTGCAGCGTCGCGGGATTACTTGCATCAACCATGGTGGCAGCCTCCGCTTCCACCCGCGTTGCTATTACCGGCCGGACGAGCTCTTGCCGACCGAAACCTGGCCGGCGATGATAGCCTCTGTCACGGACCTCGAGGGACGGATCACCGGTGTGCATCGCACCTGGTTAGATCCACACGGCTTTGATCGTGTGCGGCTCGGCAAGGCTCCGATCGACACACCACGACGTGCGATGGGCGACCTGCTCGGCAACGCCGTTCACTTCGGCGCGGTGGACGATGTGCTCGCGGCCGGCGAGGGCATCGAGACCATGCTGTCACTGCGGTACGCACTGCCGACCCTGCCCATGACCGCTGCGCTCTCGGCAAATCACCTCTCAGCCATGTTGCTGCCTTCTGGCCTACGCCGACTCTATATCGCCCGCGACGCAGATGCCGCCGGAGATGCTGTACAGGCTATTCTCACCCAGCGCGCGGAAGACGTCGGCATTGAAGCGATCGCTTTGTCGCCCCGGCTTGGCGACTTCAACGAAGATCTGCACACCTTCGGGTTCAGGGCCCTCCGAGAAGCATTGCGGCTGCAACTCGTACCAGAGGACGTCGTCCGCTTCCTGCATTCGTCGACGGTAGCCGCGGAATAGCCCGGGTCATTCGATCGGCGTCGACAGGTCAGTAGTGACGAGGCCAATGCCGGAAGAGGACGCGACCACGGCCTTCTTGAGGGCGATCGGACGGCAAGCGGTTCGGGCCGGCAATGGCTGCGTCCGGCCATTTTCCGCCGCGCGCCGGCGATGGGAAGACACATTATTTATGTGGCCGGCGCGCTTTGCATCGCGAAGCAAAATAGCCAGCCTCCGCCATCCTCCGCTGCGCTTCGGCCCTCCGCTTCCGCCTACGCCCTCCGGGCTTCGGCGGACAAGCCGCTCCGGGTTCTGGCCCGCTCCGCCTGCCTCTGAGTGATCGCCACGAAGGCCGCGATTGTCGCGGCCGATCCGGCAAAGGATCGCCTCCATGACCGACCATGATGACATCGAACTGCCGCACGTCTCTTCTCCGACCGATCACGTTCTCACCGAACTGCAACTTTTCGGCTATCGCCCGTTCGACGATCAGCCTGATCCACGGCCGCTCCCCGAGGGCAGGATCATCGCCGGCGCCGTCGCCGATATATTCGATGCCCTGGTCGCGACGTTGAGCGACACCCGGCTTGAACCAGACCTCGACGATCTGCTCTGGTCGACCGTCAACCTGTTCCACCGAGCCGTCGACCGCATCGGACGCCAGCTCGACGACAACGAACAAGCGCAGCAGAAGCGCCAGCGCGAGCAAGACGGCTCCGAAGTTCGATCGGTCGAACTCGAGCGCGTGACGGCGGAAGGCATCTCTCTGATCGAGCGCCGCAACTGCCTGGAGCTCTTCCGTGACCAGGCCATCGAGCGCTTCGAGACCCAGACCGGCTCATTCTGGCGTCCCCGATCGGGATCACTGGTGAACCATCGCACGCTGACGGCAGCTATGATCGACTCCCGCGATTTTATCGCGGCCAAGCGCCGCGCCGAAACCGAGGTCATGTTGCCGGCGGGCCCGAAGATCGCACTCACCGGCGGGCTTGACTTCAACGACCATCATCTGATCTGGGATCGCCTCGACAAGGTTCACGCCAAGCATTCCGACATGGTCCTGGTCCACGGCGGCTCACCGAAGGGGGCTGAATTGATCGCCTCCAAATGGGCAACCAACCGCAAGGTGCCTCAGATCGCCTTCAAGCCCGATTGGACGAAGCACGCCAAGGCAGCACCCTTCAAGCGCAACGACGCCATGCTCGAACTGCTGCCGATCGGCGTCATGCACTTCCCGGGCACGGGCATCCAGGACAACCTCGCCGACAAGGCGAAGCGACTCGGTATCCCCGTCTGGAGGTTCGGCGGCGGGTGAGCGCCATCCAAGCCATCGAGGCGGAATTGCTCACGCCGCAACTCCGCCCCTTTTCGGTCTCATATCCAGAGTTGCGCCGTGGTGGTGGTGGAAGGCGCGACTGGTAGATCTATGCACATGGAACCACCACCATGCTCGCCCTTGGGCTTGTTTTCAACACACTCGGAATTGGCTTGTTCTGCTGGGCAATCTTTGCGCTCGCTGTGTATGCCCTGCCGTTCTTCGTCGCATTGAGTATCGGGATGACGGCGTTTCAGAGCGGTGCTGGCCTCATCGGCGCGCTGCTTATCGCCACGGCTGGCGGCGCGCTGACGCTCGTCCTCGGCCAGGTCGCCGTCGCTATTACTCGGTCCTTGGCCTTGCGCATCGCGATTGCGACAGCATTCGCTTTTCCCGCCGCCGTCGCCGGCTATCATGTGGTGTTCGCTGTATCGCAGATCGAGGTGCCTTCGCTGGCTTGGCGTGAGGTCTTCGCTTGCCTCGGCGCAGTTTGCATTGGCGTTACGTCATGGACGCGCTTGATGGTTTTGGTGAAGACCGGCCCGTTCGAGCCGGGCGGGGTGGTGGAGAACCCGTCCTAACCAGTTCTTACGGCCGCATGGCCCGAGGGATGACCTTTTACCGCCTTCATCGTCAGGACAGGTTCGCGTAGTTCGGCGCGCTGAACGGGTGATGATCGAAACCTGAGCGCGGGAGAGGCAGTCCTCCTCGGAACTCCTCGATCAAGCTGCCGACATTCGGTCTGGCCCACGCAGCCGCGGCAGAGCGGTTACCTCGATCGGTTCTTGGCAGACGATGCCGCCCTTTGCAGGAGATTGTTTCTCTTTCCGCGCTGAATCGTTCCGACCTCTTGTTCATCAAAACCGAGATAGCCACGCTTCTCCAGAGATTGTGGTTCAGCACGCGGACGCACGTGGCCTCGTTGATGGCTTGATCTGGCCGAAGACCGGCTTCGCCTCGATCGTCTGAGCCGCAACGCCGTTGATGCGACTTTCTTCCCCTGGGCTTCGCCCATTCCTCGCGAGACAAGAAAGTCGCCACAACGACGTCCTCCGCTGCGCTCCGGCCCGAGCGGGTGCGTCGCCGATCGTCCTCGGCCTTAGATCGCCATCGAGGCCGCGGTGGTCGCGGGCTCGAAACACAACAGGAGAAGTGACATGGCTAACATCGGTTCTTTCAAGAAGGTCGGCAATGATTTCCAGGGCGAGATCGTCACCCTGAGCCTGCAAGCCAAGGGCGTCCGCATCGTCGCCGAGACCAACCGGTCCAACGAAAACGCTCCCAGCCACCGCATCTACGTGGGCCGGGCCGAGATCGGGGCCGCCTGGTCGAAGCGTTCCGAGGAAGGCCGCGACTACCTCTCGCTCAAGCTCGACGACCCCTCGTTCAACGCGCCGATCTACGCGAACCTGTTCGATGACGAAAGCGGTGAGGGCTACACCCTCCTGTGGTCGCGACCGCGCAAGAACGGCGAGTAAGAGCGTCCCACCAAGCCCCGTCCGGTCCGCTGGGCGGGGCTTTCTAACTCTCCCTCGGCCGATGGATCGACCGTTGAACCATTGTTCTAAGTGCTTGCTACCGATCTGAGCGACATTTCGTTTGACGGCGTGCCCGGCGCGCCCTCTGAGATCGCCTGTTCGAGACCTGATCGCCGCCACTCCAGCAAGCTGGATCGGCAGTCGTAACGCGTGTCCACATCGGGACTCCCGGGTCGCGAGCCCGGCTCGCGGAAGCTCAGGACCGAGCTTTGGACACCTTCTCCTCAAGCAGATCTGCCGGCCTGACCCCCAACGCTTGGGCAATCTGCCAGATTGTGAGCAGTGTCGCGTTTTGGAGCCCTCGCTCCATGCTGCTTACAAAGGCCCGTCGACGCCCATGCGTTCCGCTACGGCCTCTTGGCTCAAGCCAAGGGCCAGTCGAAATCGACGCGCGTTTGCTCCAAAGACCTTGCGAATGTCCATCCGCAGGATAGGAAGCAATCGCGTATTTTGGCGCTACGTGTTATAATACGCGGAGCTGGTTGTTTAGGGTCTCGGACGGAACCTCAATTAAGGAAAATATGGGAAATGCAGCTTCTTGAACGCTCGCCCGAACAGGTGGCATTCCATATGCTACAGCAGGGAATTGTTCGAGCCGGCGAGGCTGGTGCCTCGCCATTTGATTTTGAATCTCGCGCATATTGTCGTCTCTGATGTCGAAGCCGCCGCTGGATCCTGACGTCGCGGATGTCGCGCCGAACGAGCCGGCGCTGACGGTCTATGACGAACAGCATGTCGTCACATACATGCGTCTTCTGCAGGCTGAAAGTGAGGGGGCGGACTGGCGCGAAGTGGCTCGAGTGATCTTGCATATGGACCCAGAGCGAGAGCCGGATCGTGCGCGGCGCGCATATCAGAGCCATCTTGCGCGTGCCAAATGGGTGACGGAGCAAGGGCGCCGCCTCTTACGCGGCGCTGGTTCGAAATAGAAGAAAATCGCTGGCTGGCGACTTGCAGGCAGAACGATTTTCTTTTGCTGACCAGTGGTCATTCCTGTGCACCACGTGGTGCTAAACTAGGGGCTTCCTACAACTGCTTCGTTCATACCTATTGCACCGCAGTCGTTGTTAGCTGCGTGCAATGGGGCGGAAGCAATGCCTGAATTTGACTGGCGGTCGCCGGATTCCTACAAGAGCCTACAAGGCGCGGAAGTCACCGACATCGCCTGGGAATGTCTTCGTCGTAACGCCGACTATCGGCGTGAGTACGAGGTGATGATTGCCAACAATCAGAACGGCGAAGTGACTGACGAATTCAGGAGGAAATGGGGTATCTGCTTTCGCCCATGACCCGCAGAGGTCGTTCGACGAGCAGACGATCTTTTGGGCGCCTGAGGTTCTAGCGGCGGTCGTTCCGGTCAAGGTTGCTTGGGCCGCCGATCGCAGTTCGGCATCTCAACCGCTGCTTGACCTTGCAGCAGGTCAGGTGCGGCGCGCCGCCGACGGCTGGCACGCCGTGCTGCGCATCGGCGTGGTAGATCACCATGTTGGTCCAAAGAGCCGCCGGCGCTCGGCGCTTCATACGTAGCCGAATTGCCGTTTGATGGCGATTTCGAAGCGCGCGCGTATGCAGCGCGCCGGCTGTGGCGCACGATGAATGGACGCGCGCCAGGTCCTGCATTTCATCAACTATCTAAACAGCGGCGCGAACGTCTGAGCGCCGCGATCCGCGCGCTCGATGCGCACAGCGCCGGAGGCAGTTATCGCGTTGTCGCCGAAGCACTGTTCGGCAAAAAGCGCATCCCCGATCGCGCCTGAAAGACGCATGATCTGCGCAATCGAACGGTCCGCCTGGTGCAAGGCGGCCTCGCGTTGATGCGCGGTGGTTACCGCAAACTCCTGCGGCCCGTGCGCAAGGACGAGTAGCGCAGTCCCCGAGAGGTGCCGAAAATCTTACCCCTAACATTCGGCATCCCCCTCCGAGATCCTGCTTCTCCATGATGACCGCACACACGCCGGCCTAGCCAGGCGTAGTGCGCTGTCCTCCTGGAGTCCTCAAATGCCCGATCCGATGGCCGGTCTTCCCCCGCGCTTCCTGCGCACACCTGAGGCCGCCCGTTATCTTGGCCTGTCCGGTCGCACGCTGGAGAAGCACCGCACATACGGTACTGGGCCGACGTATCGGAAAATTGGCGGACGTGTCGTTTACGCCGTCGATGACCTGAAAGCGTGGGCCGACCGGGGCGCCAAGACGTCGACATCCGATCCCGGGAAGGGGACCGTACTACCCGCCAAAAAGCATCCGGTTCTGCGCCCGTATGCGGGCCAGGAACGTCGCTGATTGCCGCGTGAAAGCAGCGAACATGCGGCGCAAACACCATTCCGAGCGCGAGCAGCTTGAGCTTTTTCGGGCGCTACCCGGCGATCTTGCGCCTCGCGATGCGCAGGATCTGATGGCGTATCCGTTCTTTTCCCTCGCCAAGACAAAGCGTGTGGTGCCGATCGATTTTTGCGCCGGCGCGATCGCAATTCGGGTCGAAGCCGTTCCGGAACACGGCATGGCGACCATCTGGGATGCGGACGTTTTGATCTGGGCCGCTTCCCAGATCGTCGAAGCTCGTGACGCCGGCTTGAAGACGTCGCGCCTGATGGCTGCAACACCATACGAGATTTTGACGTTTGTCGGCCGCGGCACCAGCGCGCGTGACTACGACCGGCTGAAGGCGGGTCTCGACAGACTTCAGTCAACGACCGTGCTGACATCGATCCGCCAGCCGGCAGAGCGGCGACGGCACCGCTTCTACTGGATCAACGAGTGGAAGGAAACGGCCGATGCAAACGGCCGTCCGTTCGGACTCGAGCTGATCTTGCCAGATTGGTTCTACGCGGGCGTAATCGATGATGCACTCGTGCTGACGATCGACCGCGCCTATTTCGATCTGACGGGCGGGCTTGAGCGTTGGCTCTACCGGCTTGTGCGCAAGCACGGCGGACGCCAGGATGGCGGCTGGAGCTTTGACCTTGTGCATCTCCATGCCAAGTCCGGCATCCTCTCGCCGCTCAAGCACTTTGCTTACGACGTGCGCCAGATCGTCCAGCGCCAGACATTGCCTGGCTATCAGCTCGTGCTCACGCGCGACCCGAACGGCATCGACCGGCTGAACTTTACGCCAACGCCTGTTGCTCCCTTAACGGCCCGCCTGCGCCGGCGCGGTCTCATTCTAAATTCGAAGGACAACCTGTGAATCAGCTCGTGCTATTGGGGACCGCAACCCTCGTGCTATCGGGGACCCGATCCTCGTGCTATCGGGGACCGGAATCGGACTTATGCGCTTGTTTCTCCGCGCTTTCCGGCCGCTCTAACTTTACTAACCAGAAATCCTTCGGATTTCCTCTAACGGACCAGACCGCAACTTGCATGACGCGTGACCGGCAACGCCGGACCGCCGCTCATGCTGACGTTCACAGACCGCACACGCACTTCACCGCTCCCGAAGCGCGTGGCTCCCAGCTCGAGCTTCAGGGAGCGGCGGCATGAGCGATCTCACCGAAGTGGAAGTGCTGTGGCTCGAGAAGCGCATCGAAAACCGCGTTCGGTTCGGTCGCATTGTCGATGAACGGAAGCTTGATCGGCACAGGCGTATCCTGTCATTTGCGCCCGGTAGCATCTTTGCCTTCGTCCGTTGGACCTCCAACGACTTTGGGACGATCATTTCGCGCATCGACATCTTGCGCGCGGTCGCGCCGGGACAGCGCTGCTCGACTGTACCGTATGTGAAGCCCGGCGGAGAGATTGTGCTACGGCTGTCAGGTTGGCCGAAGGTCGAGCGCGTGCTGCAGATGATCGATGCCGTTGAGGCGCTCGGCATCGATCCCGCCGATGTCGCGCCTGATCATTGGCATCACGTTCATAACCGCCTGTCCGTCAACGAAAACCCGCGCCGGTACACGAAGGCGCGCCATCAGGCCTGGCTCCATCGCCAAAGGGTGATGCGATGGCAGGCTCTCTGAAGATACTCACCGCGACGTTTGGAACTGCTGCTGCGATCGTCACGACAATCGTCCTGGAGCCGCTTCCGCTTTACATCTGGAATGCATCGGTGAGCGTGCCAATAGGTCTCTACAGCTTACGACCGGCGAAGCACTTCCATGTGACCGAGCTTGTCGCCGTTCTGCCGCCGGAGCCGCTTGCGACCTTTCTTGATTTGAACGGCTATCTTCCGGTCGGCGTTCCCATGCTCAAGCGGGTCTTGGCGCTTCCGGGGCAAACGGTCTGCAGAAGCGGGCTCACGATTTCAGTCGACGCCATCGCCGTGGGTGAGGCGAAGGATCGCGACGGACGCGGCAGGCCGCTGCCGAAATGGCAAGGCTGCCGCGTCGTCGGCGACGGCGAGCTGTTTCTGATGAACTGGCAGTCGGACGACTCTCTTGATGGCCGGTATTTTGGACTTCTTCCGGCATCTAGCGTGATCGGCCGTGCGATGCCGGTGTGGACCTGGGAGGAGTGAGCGTGCGTATTGGACGGGTTCTCATCGCCATTCCCTTGTTCGATCGATTGCTGGATCATTCCTCCGTCTCGATCGATGTCTGCAAGGCTGGCGCGAGCGCGACAGCACGCTTGGCTCAGTTGGGCCCGCGCGTTTGTGCTGTCGTACCCCTGATGCTTCTTTTGACTGCGTTCGACAGTGCTGCTTCGGCCCAGGGCGGATCAGCCGCCCAGCCGGCGATCAGTCAGACCGCTCGCTCATTTGCCGGCTTCATCAATGAGGCCTCACAACGCTTTGCGATTGCACCGAACTGGATCCGATCAGTCCAAAGCATCGAGAGTGCTGGTGACGTGCACGCCAGATCGCCAAAAGGCGCAATGGGCCTGATGCAAATCATGCCGGCGACTTGGGCGGAACTTCGCGAGCGCTACAATCTCGGGAACGACTCCTACGACCCGCACGACAACATTATGGCCGGCACGGCTTACTTGCGCGAACTGCTCGATCGGTATGGCTTCCCTGGTGTGTTTGCCGCGTACAATGCGGGACCAACTCGCTACGAAGAGCATCTCGCAGGCGGCTCTCTGCCAGACGAGACGCGAGCATACGTCGCAAAGCTTGCAAATCTGCTTGCCATCGAACTGCCGCCGAGGTGGACGTCCAGCGGACAGTCATCAGCGGCCGCGACGCTGTTCATCACGCGATCCGATCTCATGAAAACGCGCGATCGGTTGCTGGCGCTGATGCCATCGAGCGGTGTCACGACCGCAATCTCGGCGCCCGATGTTTCGCCGATGGTCCCTCGGCCTAGCGGCGTGTTCGTCCCTCGATCGGATTCGGGAGCATCGCAATGACCGAGTGTGCGGGTTCGCAAAGCTTGGTGTGCTTCACCAAGCAAGTGGGGCGTGTTGAGGACGTACGGGCGATGCCTTCGGCCCGCGCTCTATTCGTCGCTTCGCTCCTCACCGAGCCACCCTCCGGGTGTCTCGGCCCTTCGGGTAACGATCGCTATCGCAAGTGCGCGGAAGCAGTGGGGGCTTCGCGAGTTGGCTGCCAAGTCGCGCCGGCTCTGTCGGGAACCGGCCACCTGGAGACCAGGACGGCAGGACGGCGAGATAAAAGGGGCTCGCCGGTCGAACCGCAAGCCATTGGCATGGCTTGGGTTCTGGCGTGCCGGTCGGTCGGGGCGCGTGCCGCGCTTTACATTTTTACCAATGCAATCAAAGGCGTTTTCGGCACCGTATGTGTTTTTGATCGTTGGGGGACCCTGCCGTGAGCGTGGGCGACAGCGATCTGCGTATCCGGCCCGGGCGAATCCGCAGTACACGCGCGCCGAAGCCCAAGAGCTTCATCAACCAGGTGCTGCGGGCGGCGAAGAAGGCCGGGCACACCTCAGGGCAGGCTGCGGCTGGCAGGCGCTCTGCGGCCTATGGGCGCTCGACGTTTGGCCGCGGGCGCCTGTCCTTTAGCCGCGCCAGATTATTCAGCCCGAGGCGGCGCGTTGTGGTGAAGGCGCGCGTGGTTCGTCATAAAGGGCGAGCCTTCCGTTCAGCGCCACTGACCGCCCACCTCTCATATCTGAAGCGCGACGGCGTGACCCGGAGTGGTGAGCGGGCCGAGATGTTCGATGAGGGCTGCGACCGAGCCGATAGCGCGGCTTTCGCAGAACGCTGCAAGGACGATCGGCATCATTTCAGGTTCATTATCTCGCCCGAGGACGCCGGCGACATGACCGACCTCAAGGCCTTCACCCGCGATCTCGCCAGGCAAATGGAGACCGACCTTGGAACGCGACTCGATTGGGTGGCCGTCGATCATTGGAATACCGACAACCCTCACGTCCATCTTCTCGTTCGGGGAGTAGATGAGGAAGGGGCGGATCTCGTGATCTCCCGCGACTACATCAGCCAGGGTCTGCGCTCACGCGCCGAGGAGCTGGTCGCCATTGAACTGGGTCCAAAACCGGAGCACGAGATCCGCAATTCGCTGGAGAGGGAGGTCACGGCGGAACGATGGACGCGGCTCGATCGGGAGATCCGGTTGGCGGCAGATGAGACCGGCTTTATCGATCTGCGCCCAGAGGTTCCCGGCCAGTCCGATCCTGAGATTCGGCGCCTGATGGTTGGCCGCCTTCAGCACCTGGAGAAGATGGGCCTTGCCGCATCCGTCGCACCAGGGGAATGGATGGTAGGGCTCGAGGCCGAGCGTAGCTTGCGCGATCTCGGCATGCGCGGCGACATTATCAAGACCATGCACCGTGCCTTTACCGAGCGCGGGGAAGCGCGCGGCGTTGCCGACTTCGTCATCGAAGGGGGGCCGCCGACGTCCCAGATTGTCGGACGGCTGGTCGACCGTGGATTGCACGACGAACTGACCGGCGAGGCCTATGCCGTGATCGACGGAACAGACGGGCGCGCGCATCATGTGCGCTTCCGAGGGGTCGAGGCCTTCGAACAGGCGCCACCGGTCGGTGGCATCATCGAAGTCCGACGCTTCGGTCAACCCGGCGATCCACGGCCAACCGTGGTGCTGGCGATCCGCTCCGATCTCGACCTTGGTGGTCAGATCACGGCACGAGGGGCCACTTGGCTCGACCACAGGCTGGTCGAACGCGAATCCATGCCGCTCGCCATGGGCGGATTCGGCCGCGAGACTCGCGACGCCATGGAAGCCCGTACCGAGCATCTGATCCAGGAGGGTCTGGCGCGGCGGCAGGGCCAACGCATCATCCTGCAGCGCGACCTCCTGAACACGTTGCGCCGACGTGAGCTGGACGAGGTGGCCGCAAAGGTCTCGGCCGACACCGGCCTGCCTCATGTGAAGCCTGATGCCGGGGAGCATGTGGCGGGCACCTATCGCCAGCGTCTGACGCTCGCCTCGGGACGCTTCGCCATGATCGATAATGGGCTCGGCTTCCAGCTCGTGCCCTGGTCGCGCGAACTCGAAAAGAAACTCGGCCAACACGTCACCGGCGTCGTGAAGGACGGCGGCGGCATCGAATGGGGCTTTGGTCGGAAGCGCGACCTCGGCCTCTAGCATCTCTCCAGTTCAGTTGCGGAAGGACGTTCGGGATGTCCGGAACCAAAATCCTCTGGGGTCAGGTGATCGTTGTTGGCCTGATCGTTTTGCTGGCCATCTGGGGAGCAACCGAGTGGACGGCTTGGCGGCTCGCCTGGCAACCGGAACTTGGGCGGCCCTGGTTCGAGCTATTGGGCTTCAAGGTCTACTATCCGCCAGTCTTCTTTTGGTGGTGGTTCGTCTACGACGCCTATGCACCTCAGGTCTTTGTCGAAGGGGCCTTCATCGCGGCGTCGGGAACCTTTGTTTCGATCGCGGTGGCGATCGGCATGTCGGTGTGGCGGGCGCGTGAAGCCACGAACGTCGCGACCTATGGTTCGGCGCGCTGGGCCGATGCGAGGGAAGCCAGAGCGGCCGGTCTTCTCGGTCCGGATGGCGTGGTGCTGGGCAAGCTCGACCGCGACTACCTCCGCCATGATGGACCGGAGCACGTCTTGTGTTTTGCGCCCACCCGGTCCGGCAAGGGTGTCGGCCTCGTCGTTCCTTCGTTGCTGGCCTGGCCTGGCTCGGCCATCGTTCACGACATTAAGGGCGAGAACTGGCAGCTGACCGCCGGCTTCCGCTCGCGGCATGGACGCGTCCTCTTGTTCGACCCGACCAACCCAAAATCCTCAGCCTACAATCCGCTCCTCGAAGTCCGGCGCGGGGAATGGGAGATTCGCGACGTCCAGAACGTGGCCGATGTCCTGGTCGACCCCGAGGGCTCGCTCGACAAGCGGAACCATTGGGAGAAGACCAGTCATTCCCTCCTGGTCGGCGCCATCCTCCATGTCCTCTATGCCGAGGCGGACAAGACCCTGGCCGGCGTCGCAGCTTTCCTGTCCGATCCGAAGCGGCCGATCGAGGTGACGCTGAAGGCGATGATGACCACTGCGCATCTTGGTGAGCAGGGCGCTCATCCCGTGGTCGCCTCGACCGCGCGCGAACTCCTCAATAAATCCGAGAATGAGCGTTCAGGCGTTCTGTCCACCGCCATGTCGTTCCTTGGGCTTTACCGGGATCCCGTGGTAGCCAAGGTGACCTCCCAGTGCGACTGGCGGATCGCAGATCTGATCGCAGATAGCCGCCCAACGACGCTTTATCTCGTGGTGCCGCCTTCCGACATTTCGCGGACCAAGCCCCTGATCCGTCTGGTGCTGAATCAGATCGGCCGGCGCCTAACCGAGGACTTGCACGCTCGCGACCGCCGGCACCGAGTCCTGATGATGCTCGATGAGTTCCCGGCTCTTGGGCGGCTTGATTTCTTCGAGTCTGCACTCGCTTTCATGGCGGGGTACGGCATCAAGAGTTTCTTGATCGCGCAGTCGCTCAATCAGATCGAGAAGGCCTATGGGCCCAACAACGCCATCCTCGACAATTGCCACGTCCGCGTCAGTTTCGCGACTAACGACGAGCGGACGGCCAAACGCGTGTCCGACGCCTTGGGTACGGCGACCGAGATGCGGGCCATGAAGAACTACGCCGGTCATAGATTGAACCCGTGGCTGGGGCACCTGATGGTCTCGCGTCAGGAGACGGCAAGGCCGCTTCTAACCCCGGGCGAGGTCATGCAGCTTCCGCCGATGGACGAGATCGTCATGGTGGCGGGGACGGCGCCGATCCGGGCGAAGAAGGTCCGCTACTACGAGGATCGGCGATTCACCGAGCGGGTTCTGCCGCCGCCCGATCCGGCGACGGCCCCCCGATCATTGCGAACGGACGGATGGTCAGCGCTCGGAACGCCGATGCCGACGGGAGGTCCAACTGACAAAGCCGCGGAGGCCGGGGAAGACACGGCGAACAGCGGGCTCCGTCGTGAGCCCGAACTCCCCGATCACGTCGCGATCGCCAAGGAGACAACCGAACCGACGCCGGCAGAGGAATTTGCCGCGGTTCTTGACGATGATGAGGATGCGGTCCGCCAGTCGCGACTTATGCGTCAGCAGATGCGCGGTGTCGCCCGTCAAGTCGCCCTAGACCCGAATGACGGTATGGAGCTCTGAGGCGATATGCGCGACCGGATGAACGTCTACTTCCCGCCAGAACTGCTGAAACAGATCTCGGACCTGGCCGATCGCAAGAAACTTTCCCGGTCTGCCATCGTGGAAGCGGCCGTCGCTTCGTTTCTGTCTCCGGACGGTGCGGACAGGCGGGAGGCAGCGTTTACCCGTCGCCTGGATCGGCTGTCGCGTCAGATGCAGAGGCTGGAACGAGACGTGGGTTTGACGGCCGAGACCTTGGCTTTGTTCATTCGTTTCTGGCTGACGATCACGCCGCCGCTACCCAACGATGCGCAGGCGGCCGCGCAAATAAAGGGCAGGGAACGCTTTGAAGGATTTGTCGAGGCGCTGGGGCGCCGTCTGCAAAAGGGGCAAAGTTTTCTCCGCGAAATTCCGGAAGATATCCGCTATCACGAGCCGACCGACGACGCCTGACTGAGCGTCCTGGATACGCTTTTGCGCCGTCCCTTCTTTTTCTACGCCAGTCTACGACCGCAGCAATTCAGCCGATCTGACAAAAAGCTGGACACGCTATCGGCTCGCACGAGCTGAGAGCAAAAGGGGCCAGCATGCAAATCTCAACAGCATGGCGTCGAATCGCGTTCGTTTTTCTCCCTTTTGCTGCCGGATACTATCTTTCGTATCTATTTCGAACGATCAACGCTCTGATCGCCGGTCATCTAAGTTCGGATACCGGGCTTGGGACTGCCGACCTCGGGTTGCTTACGTCGGTCTATTTTCTTGTTTTCGCGGCCGCTCAGATCCCCATCGGGGTATTGCTTGACCGCTTTGGCCCGCGGCGCGTCCAAAGTGTTCTGCTCTTGCTCGCAGCTGCGGGCGCTGGGCTGTTCGCGGTATCGACCAGCTTCCTGTCACTTTTGATCGCGCGCGCAATGATCGGGCTCGGCGTGGCCGCGGCACTGACGGCAGGACTGAAGTCCATCATCCTTTGGTTCCCCAGGGAACGAGTTACCTTGCTGAACGGCTACATGATCATGCTGGGATCGCTAGGAGCGGTGACCGCTACGACTCCCGTCGAACACCTGCTCGCTTGGATGGGCTGGCGGCCGCTCTTTGAGATCCTGGCAGCTGCTACGGGTGTGACGGCCATTCTCATCTATGTCGTCGTGCCTGAACGACCCATTGTCCCATCAACCGCGCACGCAACCCTTGGCTCCGTTTTCGGCGATCGGCGCTTCTGGCGAATCGCACCGTTGTCGGCGACTTGCATTGGATCAGCCTGGTCTCTGCAAGGTTTGTGGGCATCGCCATGGCTGACAGACGTCGAGGGGCTTGATCGCGCAGGTTTGGTCCGACAGCTTCTTACGATGTCGATCGTCTTGAGCTGCGGTGCCTGGTTCTTCGGTACGACGGTCCATTACATCAAACGGAGGGGAATCGGGACGGAGACGATTCTAGTGATGGTATCAGTTCTGTTTGTCGCAGCTGAGTTGGCCTTGATCTTGCGAGCGCCTCTGCCGTCCATTGTGCTCTGGTCCGTTGTCGCCATTGTCGGAACGGCAACTGTGGCCAGCTTCGCGGTGATAGCGGATTACTTTCCGCCTGAGCTAGCTGGTCGCGCCAATGGCGCCCTAAACGTCCTGCACTTCGGTTGGGCATTTTTGGCTCAATTCGGGACTGGCCTGATCCTGGAGCAATGGTCTGCGAATGGTGGCCATAGGCCCGTCCAAGCCTATCAAGTCGCGTTCGGTCTCAACGTAGCACTTCAGATCGCGGCGCTGCTCTGGTTCGCGCTGCCTTGGGCCGGATACCTAGCTTCGCGGATGAGGCCGATTCCGTTCTTGGTGCCGGCTGATGTTTTCGATCTTGTCGTTTCGGTAAGCTCGTATGAGGATTCGCTCATCCTCCTTCCCGCGGATGACGATGCGGAGTGGTGAGTGGTAGCTCGCCGAGTACAATACGGTTGAGTAGGCCTCAAACATCAGTTCTCAGTCTTTCTTTTTCTACGCTAGTCTACGATCACTGAAGCCGCTTGTTGCGCCAAGTCCGTCGGTGCCTTTTCTAATCATCCCCATATGAGGACGCTCGTTGGACGTCCTCATTCGGTGGGGGCGAACGGTGGCAATCCATTCCATTCAATCGGAAGCGAGTTCGCGCGGCGCGCGAATGCTGCGCAGCGCGCTTGGCTCTGCGATTGCCGGCTACCTCGAAGACGAAGCGATCATCGAGGTGATGCTCAATCCGGATGGGCGGTTGTGGATCGATCGGTTGTCGAATGGCCTGATCGACACAGGCGAAACTCTGTCGGCGGCGGACGGCGAGCGCATTGTTCGTCTGGTAGCGCACCACGTAGGTGCGGAGGTGCATGCCGGCTCGCCGCGGGTCTCGGCCGAATTGCCCGGGACCGGCGAGCGATTCGAAGGTCTCTTGCCTCCGGTCGTTGCGGCACCGGCCTTTGCGATCCGCAAGCCCGCTGTCGCTGTGTTCACGCTCGATGACTACGTCGGCAGGGGGATCATGACCTCGGAGCAGGCCAAGTTCCTGCAGAACGCGGTCGCCGCACGGAAGAACATTCTGGTCGCCGGTGGGACATCGACCGGCAAGACAACATTGACGAATGCGCTCCTGGCCGAGGTGGCAAAGAGCTCCGATCGGGTCGTGCTGATCGAAGATACGCGTGAGCTTCAGTGCAAGGCGCCCAATCTAGTGGCTTTGCGGACCAAAGATGGTGTGGCCACGCTATCGGATCTCGTTCGCTCCTCGCTGCGACTGCGTCCTGACCGCATTCCGGTCGGCGAAGTTCGTGGTGCCGAAGCACTCGATCTGCTCAAGGCATGGGGCACAGGCCATCCCGGCGGCATCGGCACGATTCATGCGGGTAGCGCGCTCGGTGCGCTGCGGCGGCTCGAGCAACTCATCCAGGAAGCCGTCATCACGGTTCCCCGCGCCCTGATCGCCGAGACCATCGACCTCGTCGCTGTCCTCGCGGGTCGCGGCGCTGACCGTCGTCTCGCTGAGCTCGCCATCGTCACCGGGCTCGGGGCCGCCGGTGATTACAACCTTTCATCAGCAGGAGACTGACATGCGTCAGAAATTTCGCTTTCTTCGAGGTGCATCGTTGGCCGCCTTCGGCGCGGTGCTTTTGTCGTCGGCACCGGCGTGGGCGGCTGGCTCGAACATGCCGTGGGAGCAGCCACTCAATCAGATATTGCAGTCGGTTGAAGGTCCGGTCGCCAAGATCATCGCCGTCATCATCATCGTCGTGACCGGGCTCACGCTCGCGTTCGGGGACTCGTCAGGTGGTTTCCGCAGGCTGATCCAGATCGTGTTCGGTCTGTCGATCGCATTTGCCGCCTCAAGCTTCTTCCTGTCGTTCTTCTCCTTCGGCGGCGGCGTGGTGATCTGATGGATGATCAGGTCACAGGCTTTATCGTGCCCGTCCACCGCGCGCTCACTGAGCCAATCCTGATGGGCGGCGCGCCGCGATCCGTCGCGATCGTGAACGGAACGCTTGCCGCGGCCCTTGGACTTGGATTGCGGCTCTGGATCGCGGGTCTCGTCCTCTGGTTCATCGGCCACATGGCCGCCGTCTGGGCCGCCAAACGCGATCCCGCCTTTGTCGATGTGGTGCGCCGGCATCTGCGCATTCCCGGTCATCTCAATCTCTGAGTTCTCGGTCATGATGAACCTTGCCGAATATCGTCATTCCAACGCGCGTCTGGCCGACTTCCTGCCCTGGGCAGCCCTCGTTGACGAGGGAATCATCCTGAACAAGGACGGCTCGTTCCAGCGGACGGCAAAGTTTCGGGGGCCTGACCTCGACAGCGCGGTGCCGGCCGAACTCGTCGGCGTCGCCGGCCGTCTGAACAACGCACTTCGTCGCCTGGGATCCGGCTGGGCCGCCTTCGTTGAGGCGCAGCGTCATTCTGCGGGCGCTTATCCGCCCAACAGCTTTCCGGATGTCGCGTCTGCGCTGGTCGACGCCGAACGCCGTGCGCAATTCGAGGAGGCTGGTGCCCACTATGAGTCCAGCTATTTCCTGACCGTCCTCTTCCTGCCCCCGGAAGAGGGCGCTGCCCGGGCAGAGCGGTTGCTCTATGAGGGCCGGGATCGAACAGTCGGAGCAGACGCGCGCGAGGCGCTCCGCGGGTTTGTCGATCAAACCAACCGTGTGCTGCAGCTATTTGAAGGGTTCATGCCCGAATGCGCCTGGCTCGATGATCAGGACACGCTGACCTACCTGCACTCGACGATCTCGACCAAGCGTCATCGGGTTCGCGTGCCCGAAATTCCTATGTACATCGATGCGCTGTTGGCGGACCAGCCGCTGACCGGCGGGCTTGAGCCGATGCTGGGGGCAGCCAACCTGCGGGTTCTGACGATTGTCGGCTTTCCGGGCGCGACGACCCCGGGAATTCTGGATGATCTGAATCGCCTGCCATTCTCTTATCGTTGGTCGACCCGAGCGATCATGCTCGACAAGACCGATGCCACCAAGCTGCTGACCAAGATTCGTCGGCAGTGGTTTGCTAAGCGAAAGTCTATTGGCGCCATCCTCAAGGAGGTCATGACGAACGAGGCGTCGACGCTGCTCGATACCGACGCTCACAACAAAGCGCTTGATGCCGACGCGGCGTTGCAGGAGCTGGGGTCCGATCAGATCGGACAGGCCTTTGTCACGGCAACCGTTACCGTCTGGGATCGCGATCCCAGTGCTGCCGATGAAAAACTGAGGCTGGTCGAGAAGGTCATCCAGGGCCGCGATTTCACCTGCATGATCGAGACGGTGAACGCCGTTGAAGCCTGGCTCGGCAGTTTGCCGGGGCACGTCTACGCCAACGTGCGGCAGCCGCCGATCTCAACTCTCAACCTCGCCCATATGATTCCGATGTCGGCCGTGTGGGCGGGCGAGGCGAGGGACCTCCACTTTAAGGGGCCCCCGCTTCTGTTCGGTAAGACCGAGGGATCAACGCCGTTCCGATTCTCGCTCCACGTCGGTGACGTCGGCCATACCCTTGTGGTGGGACCGACAGGCGCCGGCAAGTCAGTGCTGCTCGCGCTGATGGCGCTACAGTTCAGGCGTTATCCGAACTCTCAGGTCTTTGCGTTTGACTTCGGTGGCTCGATCCGGGCGGCCGCCCTTGCCATGGGCGGTGACTGGCATGATCTCGGCGGCGCATTGTCCGACGGAGGTGAACAACCCGTCGCCCTGCAGCCGCTGGCCTGGATCGATGATCCTTCCGAACGCGGATGGGCCACGGAATGGATTTGCGCAATCCTTGCTCGGGAAAAGGTCGAGATCACCCCAGAGGTCAAGGATCATCTGTGGTCGGCGCTGACATCTCTCGCTTCGGCGCCGAGGGAGGAACGGACCATCACGGGCCTGTCCGTCCTGCTTCAATCGAACCCGCTGAAACGCGCCTTGCAACCCTATTGCCTCGGCGGTCCGTCCGGGCGCCTGCTCGATGCCGAATTCGAGCGCCTCGGCGAGGCCTCAGTCCAGGCGTTTGAGACCGAAGGTTTGATCGGAACGAGTGCAGCGCCGGCCGTGCTCGCGTACCTCTTCCATCGTATTGGGGACCACCTCGACGGCCGGCCGACACTCCTGATTGTCGATGAAGGTTGGCTTGCCCTCGACGACGAGGATTTTGCGGGGCAACTCCGGGAATGGTTGAAGACGCTTCGGAAGAAGAACGCGTCCGTCATCTTCGCCACCCAGTCGCTCTCGGACATCGATGGATCCGCGATCGCGCCCGCGATCATCGAAAGCTGCCCAACGCGATTGTTGCTGCCGAACGAACGGGCGATCGAACCGCAGATCACTGCCATCTACCGCCGCTTCGGCCTCAATGACCGCCAGATCGAGCTTCTGAGCCGGGCCACGCCAAAGCGCGACTACTACTGCCAGTCTCGTCGCGGCAACCGGATGTTCGAACTTGGTCTTGGTGAGGTTGCGCTCGCATTCACCGCAGCCTCTTCCAAGACAGACCAGGCTGCCATCACGCAGCTCATCGCCGAACATGGACCCGACGGCTTCGTGCCTGCCTGGCTCCAGCACCGTGGCGTCGCCTGGGCGACAGATCTGATCCCGAATCTCGTCAATCTGGAGAAATCGCTATGAGACCTCTTGGCCTGTTGGCGACCACGGCCGCCTTCGCGCTGTTGCTTGGCGTTACGCTGCCCGCACGGGCGCTGATCGTCTTTGATCCCACCAACTACGTCCAGAATGTTCTGACGGCCGCGCGGGAGCTCCAACAGATTAATAATCAGATCACCTCGTTGCAGAACGAGGCACAGATGCTGATCAATCAGGCAAGGAATCTGGCAAACCTGCCGTATTCATCATTGCAGCAACTGCAATCTTCGATCCAGCGCACCCAGCAATTGCTGGCCCAGGCCCAGCGCATTGCATACGACGTGCAGCAGATCGATCGTGCCTTCTCGACCAGCTACGGGCCGGCGACCGGCAGCCAGTCGAACCAGTTGCTGATCTCCAACGCTCAATCGCGCTGGCAAAATACTTACTCGGCAACGCAGGACGCGCTTCGCGTCCAGGCCGGCATCGTTGGCAACCTCGACACCAATCGTATCCTGACGTCCGCACTCGTAACTTCGAGCCAGAGTGCCAGTGGCGCCTTGCAGGCTACTCAGGCCGGCAACCAGATCCTCGCGCTTCAAGCGCAACAACTTGCCGATCTCACAGCGGCCGCGGCGGCGCAGGGCAGGGCGCAGAGCCTCGAAGCGGCTCAGCGCGCCTCGGGTCAGGATCAGGGGCGAGAGCAGCTCAGGCGTTTCCTGACACCAGGACAGGGCTATCAATCCTCCAATGTGCAGATGTTCCACTGATGACCGACGTAAGAGCATTCAAGGCGCTGTCGCTGCTTACGACAATCGTCCTAGTGGCCGTCGCGGCCTGCACGATTCAGCTGCGTGGCCGAGACGAATCTGGGGCGGCGCCGAAGGCGGAGCAGAGGACCGATGCCGCCAACGCCGACCTTGTACACTGCCGGGGCGTCACTCCGGAGGAGACGGTAGGCTATCGCCACTGCCAGCAGATTTGGGCTGAAAACCGGCGTCGCTTCCTTGGCAAGAAGGACAGCGCCACAGCTTCCGGACGCGATGACGCAACCAGCTCGATACCTGTCCCAAAGGATCAAAGCCGGATTCCGCAGGGATATCCAAACCTGATGTCACCTGAGGCGAACAAGCCATGAAGGGTACGGGGATCATTGACCAGTTCCTGGAAACGTTCACGCGCTATATCGACAACGGCTTCGGGCTGCTCGGTAGCGACGTTGGGTATCTCGCAGCGACGCTTGCCGCAATCGACATCACGCTTGCTGCGTTGTTTTGGAGTTGGGGGCCGGACGAAGACATCATCGCGCGCCTCGTCAAGAAGACACTCTTCGTGGGGGTCTTCGCCTACCTCATCGGCAACTGGAATAGCCTCGCGCGCATCGTCTTCGAGAGCTTTGCCGGTCTCGGGCTGAAAGCATCGGGTGCAGGCCTGTCCGCTGCAGATTTCCTGAGACCTGGAAAGATCGCTCAAGTCGGACTCGACGCCGGCCGGTCGCTGCTCGATTCGATCTCCAACCTGATGGGCTACATCAGCTTCTTCGAAAACTTCGTGCAGATCGTCGTTCTCCTGTTCGCATGGGTCGTGGTGCTACTCGCCTTCTTCATTCTGGCGATCCAGCTCTTTGTCACCCTGATCGAGTTCAAGCTCACGACGCTGGCCGGCTTCGTGCTCATTCCGTTTGGCTTGTTTGGCAAGACCACCTTCGCGGCAGAGCGGGTCCTGGGCAACGTCATATCGTCCGGAATCAAGGTCTTGGTGCTGGCCGTCATTGTCGGGATTGGATCGACCCTGTTCTCGCAGTTCACCGCTGGCTTTGGCGGCAATCAGCCAACCATCGAAGACGCGATGACACTGGTGCTTGCGGCGCTCTCCTTGCTTGGCCTCGGTATCTTCGGTCCGGGTATCGCAAACGGCCTGGTATCGGGCGGACCCCAGCTCGGCGCGGGTGCCGCGATTGGAACAGGCCTTGCTGCCGGCGGCATTGTTGCGGCAGGCGCAGGTGTCGCCGCCGGCAGCGCTGGTCTCGCTGGCGGCGCGATTGCAGGCGCCGCGCGCGGTGGCGGCGCTGTCATAAGCGGAGCATCGGTCGCCTATCGAAGCGGCGGCCTTGCTGGCGTCGCGGAGGCTGGCGCTTCGGCGAGTCCTTTGCGTCGAGCAGCGGCTGCCTTCGGGGGTGGGAAAGCGGGCGAGCAACCCTCGGCCGAAGGGCAGCCTGATTGGGCGCGCCGCATGAAGCGTGCTCAGACCATTCGGCATAGTGCCTCGGCTGCTGGCCACGCCGTCCGCTCGGGCGATCATGGTGGCAGCGGCTCCTCCGTCGATTTGTCCGAAGGAGAGCGCTGAGACGCACCACTGCACCTCGGCCGCATAGCAGAGCCTCAAACCCTTCCATCGCACGACTTGAAACCGATCGCTCGATACCAGGGGCAACCATCGATGTTTAAACGAAATTCCGTTCATTACGGGCGCATGCCCGAACCGGTCACACCGTATCAGAAAGCAGCGCAGGTCTGGGACGAACGCATTGGATCAGCGCGCCTGCAAGCCAAGAACTGGCGCCTGATGGCGTTCGGCTCCATGATGCTTTCAGCCGGTCTCGCAGGTAGCCTTGTCTGGCAATCGAACCAAGGCTCGATCACGCCTTGGGTCGTCGAAGTCGATCATCTCGGCCAAGCTCAAAGGGTTGCGCCGGCAAACATCGATTATCAACCTACTGACGCTCAGATCGCCTACCATCTGGCGCGATTTATCGAAGATGTCAGAGGCCTGCCCGCGGACGGCATTGTTCTGCGCCAGAATTGGCTCCGGGCCTATGATTTTACGACTGATCGCGGCGCCGCTGTGCTCAACGACTACGCGCGTAACAATGACCCCTTTGCCAAGCTGGGCAAGGCGCAAATCTCCGTGGACGTATCGAGCGTCATTCGCGCGTCGCCGGAAAGCTTTCGCGTCGCGTGGACCCAGCGCGTCTACGACAACGGCTCGCTGAGTTCGACCGAGCGCTGGACTGCGATTCTCTCGATCGTGATCGAGACACCCCGCGATGCCGAACGCCTGCGCAAGAATCCACTTGGCGTCTACGTCCGCGCCATCAACTGGTCAAAGGAGTTGGGTCAGTGACCAAGACGCCGTCTGACGTTCATTCGATACGTTCCCTCCCGCAAAGCAGGCTCAATTCGCCTCGGTCCGAGTTCGTGGGCTCAAAGCGAGCGCTTCTGTCCGTGCTCTTGCTCTGTTCATCGGCGCTCGGCGGGTGCGCGACTTATATACCGCCGGAGATCAGCTATGACGCTGAGATTCCTCCGCTGCCGGCGACGCCAGTGGCTCTCGACGACAGATCGCGACCGCTTCACGTTCCGCCTCTCTGGAAGCCGGCTCTGGGCGGCAAGTCGGGAGGGAAGGAAGACGCTGAGCCCGTGAGCCGGGTTGAGACCGCAAACAGCGCAGCCCGGGTCGAACCGCGCAAGCGGGGGTATTTCAACGCAGCGCAGATTTACGCCTACAGTCCTGGAGCACTCTATCAGGTTTACGCCGCACCGGGGCAGATCACGGATATCGCGCTCGAGGAGGGAGAGCAGTTGACGGGATCAGGGCCGGTCGCGGCCGGAGATACCGTTCGCTGGGTCGTAGGCGATACTGAGAGCGGGAACGGCGACACGCGACGCGTCCACATCCTGGTCAAGCCGACCCGCGCGTCCATCGAGACCAACCTAGTCGTCAATACCGACCGGCGCACCTACCTTATCGAACTCCGCTCCCGGGAGCGGCCATACATGCCGTCTGTTGCCTGGTACTATCCGGAAGCAGCACGCGAAGGATCCCGTTCAGTCGCTCTGAAACCCGTTCTTCCGGATCCGGCGCAGCGTATCTCCCGCTACGCCATCGAAGGGGACAGTCCTCCGTGGCGGCCGCTCGGCGCATATGACGATGGCCGTAAGGTCTATGTCGAATTCCCGCAGGGCATTGTGCAGGGCGAGATGCCTCCACTCTTTGTGATTGGCCCAGACGGCAAAACCGAACTCGTCAACTACCGCGCCTACGGCAGTGTGCTGATCGTGGATCGGCTCTTTGCAGCCGCCGAACTCCGGCTCGGCGGTGAGCACCAGCAGAAGGTCAGGATTGTCAGGACGGACGGGAGGCCGTCGTCATGAACAGCGGGAATGGAAACGATCACGAGCAATCTGTCCCGCCGGCGACACAAGAGGACAGGTCCGGGAGCTTCCGCCTGAGAGCGGAGCATCCGCGCGTGACACGATTGTCGCGGAGGGTCCTGGCCGGCGGCAGCGCGGTTGCCCTGCTTGTCATCGGCGGAGCGGTGCTATGGTCGCTACAGAACAATCGATCCCGAAACCAGGTGGCCGATGAGCTTTACAGTACCGACCATCACAATGTTGCCGACGGCATTACGACCCTGCCGAAGGATTATGCTGGCGTTCCACGCCAATCAGTTCCGCAGCTAGGTCCACCGCTTCCCGGCGACCTCGGTCGACCGATCCTTGCCGCTCAAGGCCAGTTGCCGACGAGCGGCGCTGATCCAGACCAGCAGCGGAGGGACCAGGAGACCGAAGCAGCTCGCATCAGTCATCTGTTCGCTTCGACCAATGGACGAGAATTGCGTCCGTCCGCCGCTGCTGCTGGCAGCGAGCGCGTCGTGCCGCCGAACGCAACGAGCACCGGCGACGATGGATCTGCGCAAAACGGTCAGGACCGCAAGCTTGCCTTCGTGAACGCCTCTGTGGATCGTCGTACTGTAAGTCCTGACCGTATCACGAGGCCAGCTTCACCATATGTCGTGCAGGCTGGAACGGTCATTCCGGGAGCTCTGATCACCGGGATCCGATCAGACCTTCCAGGCCAGGTCACAGCGCAGGTAACCGAGAACGTCTATGACACGCCGACCGGCCGTTTTCTGCTTGTGCCTCAGGGAGCGCGTCTAATTGGTATGTACGATAGTCAGGTCACCTTCGGCCAGTCCCGTGTCCTGCTCGTCTGGACACGGCTGATCATGCCGAATGGACGTTCAATCGTTCTCGAGCGGCAGCCTGGCGCTGACACCGCAGGATACGCCGGCCTCGAAGACCAGGTCGACAATCACTGGGGCGAGCTGTTTAAGGCTGCGGCACTATCGACGTTTCTGGCGGTCGGTACCGAACTAGGGGCAGGTTCGGACACAAATAGCAACGACAGCGCGATCATCCAGTCATTGCGACACGGCGCCTCCGACTCACTAAATCAAACTGGACAGCAGGTGGTTCGACGCAGTCTCAACATCCAGCCTACTTTGACCGTACGACCGGGCTTCCCTGTTCGTGTTCTTGTCAATCGTGACCTCATACTTACGCCGTATAGAGGCTGACAACATGCCAAGACTCAAAATAGGAGAGCTTCCAGACGAAAAGCCCGTCAAAGTGAGTACGGAGTTGCCTGCGGCCGTGCATCGTGATCTCATTGCATATGCAGAAGCGCTTAAGCGTCAGGGTGGTCAAGTGGTCGATCCGACTAAACTCATCGCCCCCATGTTGGCGCGCTTTATGGCCACAGATCGAGGATTTTCTAAACTGAAACGTCAAGGCCACGTTCCTGCCGCTGAGGAAGGACAGTGACGCTCAAGGTTTTCCGAAGCGGTTGGTTGACGCTAAAATAGTTGCGTAGATCAAACCTGGGCGCTGCCGAGTTGGCGCTAAGAGCTGAGATATCGTGTCGGAAAGTGTGTTCCCGCGTCTGCCGAAACAACTCCGATTACCAGGTTTTCTCATTTTCAGACGCGAGAGCGTTGGCGTCGACGTGCAATTATTTGGTCACCTTCAGCCGCGTTACACTGCTTCGGCCACCGACGCTGACAGGCACGTCGCCCTCGATCGTAGCCCGACGTACGACGCGATGCTGGTCCCCGTAATCGTTGACTGCGTAATGCTGCGTTGCGCGGTTATCCCATATCGCAATATCGCCCTCTAACCAGTTCCAGCGCACAGTGTTTTCGGGCGCGGTGATGTGAGACTGGAGCAGATCGAACAGCTTTTGTCCGTCGTATTTGGGGATCCCAACAAAGTGCTTCACCAAGGCGCCGAGCACTAACGTCCGCTCGCCTGTTTCGGGATGGACGCGTACGACGGGATGCTCGGTCTCAAAAACCGTTCTGGTGAACACCTCGTCAAAGTGTTTCTTGTCGACCTCGCGGACACGCGCGATCCCGGCGTAATCGAAGACGTTGCTGTGAACGGCCCACAGGCCCTCGGCAAGCCTTTGTAGCGGCGGCGGCAAACCAAGATAAGCGGCAGCTGTGTTCGACCACAGGGTGTCGCCTCCGAACGTTGGCATTACAACGGCCCGCAGCACCAAAATCTTAGGATAGGCGTCGGCGAAGGTTCCATCCGCATGCCAAACGTCGGCGCGACCGCCGCCGCGCGTGGAGTCCAGTTCGAGCAGCGACGCCATCCCCTTGGTAGCACCGAGCATCGGATGTGGCACTACCTTTCCGAGACGAGCGGCAAAGCGCTCCTGCTCGGCGTCATTGAGATGTCCTTGATTGCGGAAGAAGATCACCTTGTGCTCGAGCAATAGGCTGTTGATCGCGGCGATCGTGTGATCCGGTAGTTCGCCTGATAGCTTGACATTTTTGACTTCCGCACCGATGCGCGCTGCACGTTTCACAACATCGGTGCTCGGAATGACGCCAATTAAAGCGTTTGTGCTCATCTTGCTTTTCCAAGCCCTTGCAGTTCTTCCTCGCCCATTGGAGCAGATCATCTTCAGCAAGCATCGTGCCAAGCGGAAGACAAACATGTACTCGACAATGGGCAGCGATCGAATGGTGGCATTTGGCGCGAGTACTCGAACTGAGCCAGTGGTTGGGCCGAGTGACGAAAGAACTCGATCACCGACTCACCCCTTCGAATGTCGATTAGCGATGGACAGCAGGAGCGCGCCTCGTAGGTGTCGTGAAAAATGGCGCCATCCTTGCCATGCATGAGCTCGATTTCATTTTTCGACATATCCAGGTTGCGGAAAAGAATGGAGAAAGGGAGCTCAAACTCCTCTCGAAACCTATCCATATTGATGATCGCGCGGCTGAAGCCGCTCAACATAGCTTTGACGGTTTGCAACACCGCACTGGCGTCATCGAGTATTGTGCGACAATGGCGAATCTCATGCGTGAACCTGGGGCACGTCATCGTGCGGTAATCAATTTGTTTCAGCAATGGCCATCCCAGGCGGTGCCGGGAAAGTCACAAAGCCGAATGGGCTTTCGAAAGTCTCAACGCTTACTATGTGCGTTGTTCTGGGCCTGACACGAGATTGGGCCTCTGTCAGGATACTGACAAGTGCAACCAGTGCGGCAAGCCCGACTGTTCCGTTCGTGAATTTCGCGAGGTAATTGATGGCCCAACCGCTGAAGTCTGTGAGAGCTGTAGATGTAAGATCGCCCTCCGTCGAGCGGCGCTGTTGGCGGGTCATGGACATCATCGTCTCAGTCCTGAACCAAGATAAGAGCTGCAACTTCCTGGTCCCGTGCCAGTTTGCTCGCTGCCAGTCCGGCGGCGATACCAATGCGATCAGGCGCGGGGCGGTTTTGGCTCATTTTGCGTTTGCCTTCGACCGTGGTGATCCGGATGCGCACGCCGACGATTTCACGCAACTGGGCGGCGATGAAATCCGCGGGAGCATCGCTGACGGCCCAGGGCGTCGCACGTGACGTCTCATGGATATTCGTCAGACGCGTTACAATCTCAAGCAGGCGAGTGGGATCCTCGAAGAACTCAATCGGCCCATGGGCGTGGACCGCGATGTAGTTCCATGTCGGCACCACACGTTCAGCTTGTCGCTTGCTGGGAAACCAGGATGGCGTCACGTAAGCCTCTGCGCCAGTAAAGATCGCCAGAGCTTCTCCGATCGGGGCCGTGCGCCATTGCGGATTGCCCTTCGCCAGGTGCCCGTACAGCGCACCGTGTTCGCCTTCGCGCTCATCGAGGAAGAGCGGAAGAGGCGTCGCAATTGGCCCATCTGATGTCGCTGTGACCAGGTTGGCCAATCGGGCGCAGCGGATTGTTGCTCGAATGTTCTCGATGTCGTCGTCTCGAAAGTGGAGTGGTATGTACATGGAGGTTCTCCGCTGGCGGTCGTCGAGATAAACCCAAGTCAATAGGCTAGAAAACTGCCAATCTTAGTCGTTCCCGTAGAGGTTCTCCGCTTCCTCTTTTGACGTGACGATTTCGAAGTTACCTGGGACCCGGCGATTTCACTCAGCCGCTTCAATCCGTCGAGCTGCTGTTGGGTTGGTGTTTCCGTAGCTATTCTCCTGCGGGCTGAGCTAGGCATTCATGGACCTTTAGAGATCTCACCCCGGCGGTGCCTGTATGAGGCGATCCGGCAGCTCTCCTTACGCGCACCGAGTCGCGTTTGGCGATCTAGTCGTTGATCTCGGCAATGTCGCGGCCGACCTCAAAAGCCGTCTTCATCGTTTCGATGAACGCCGCCGATGGGTACAAGTCGGAGGTGATCGTAACGAACCCATGTAAAACACCAAGATTCTCGTCTACATGGTGGTCGCCCTCGCCCGTGTGCAATCGCCGAGGAGATTGTCGACGATTTTCCATCGCTGACGCGCGATCAGGTTGAGGCCGCGGCCGAACAGGCCAAGGCGTATCCCGAGCGAGAGTGCCTGTCCCCCTGAGTCTGTATCGGGTGCTGGCGAGCTAGCCGACCTTGGGTTCGATGACGAAGCCGTACGGGCGAGGTTGCGCCGCGCCGGATTCCGTGACCGCGTATTTGATCGACGAGAATGTGCTTCGCGAATTTGGCGTACGTGGCAACGTGAACGTGCGCGAGTGGCTTGCAACGCGCTCCTGGATCAAAGCGCGCTCATACTGCGCGAGCGCGCCGCACCTGGAACAGGAATTCGCCCGGGCGCGTCGTGGTGTCCAGGTTCTCGTTCAGGGAGCGGAACGCCACTCGATTGTCCGAGCGAGCTCACGATCGCGATCAGGTGCGACAGCGAGCGCCCGCGCCAAGCCGGTGCGGTCATCCTTCGCCCGAGGCGTGATCCTCGAACAGGGGAGGGGATCAATGCTGGCGGCGAGCAGCGCATCGCGCTGCAGTCGTGTTCTGACGGTCGGAGTCCGGTCGACACGCGCATGTAGCCAACCAACATAGGCGGATACCCATCGAAATAGGTTTCGTATGGTAGCGCGTGGCGAGAGAGTTTTCCGCATATTTTTTGAACCACCAGGCGTTTAGCTCACGGGGGCTACTACAAGATTCGGTAGATGGCTAAAGCCGACTTGAGGCCCTAGGATTCGGCCGCCTTCCCCGCCGATCATCATCGACGAACAGAAGTAAACGCAAGCGCACGTGAAGCCGCTGCCCGCAGCGCCTCCGGGCAGCTTCCGCCCTTTCATCGCTTAGAGAGTGAAGTGCCACCGTGTCCGAACAACCCCTACCGACGCTGCCGATGTGGCGCGTCGATCACATTGAGCCCTCGCCCGAGATGTTGGCGATACGCGCCAACGGTCCGATCCACCGCGTGCGTTTCCCGTCAGGGCACGAAGGCTGGTGGGTGACTGGCTACGACGAGGCCAAGGCGGCGCTGTCCGACGCAGCGTTCCGGCCGGCGGGAATGCCGCCGACGGCGTTCACCCCGGATTCGGTAATTCTCGGTTCGCCGGGGTGGCTGGTCTCGCACGAGGGGGGCGAGCATGCCCGGTTACGCAGGCTCGTGGCGCCGGCCTTCAGCAGCCGCAGGGTGAAGCTGCTGGCGCCGCATGTCGAGGCGATCGCTGCGCAGTTGTTCGACAACCTGGCGGCCCAGCGCCAGCCCGCCGACTTGCGGCGCCACCTCTCCTTTCCGCTTCCGGCCATGGTCATCAGCGCGCTGATGGGCGTGCTCTACGAGGATCACGCCTTTTTCGCCCGGCTGTCCGATGAGGTGATGACGCACCAGCATGAAAGCGGCCCGCGCAGCGCATCGCGCTTGGCCTGGGAAGAACTGCGCGCCTACATTCGCTGCAAGATGCGGGACAAGCGCCAGGATCCGGGCGACAACCTGCTGACGGATCTGCTCGCGGCGGTCGACCAGCGCGAGGCGACCGAGGAAGAAGCGATCGGCCTGGCGGCCGGCATGCTGGTGGCGGGGCACGAGAGCACCGTCGCGCAGATCGAATGCGGCCTGCTGGCCATGTTCCGCCATCCGCAACAGCGCGAACGCTTGGTCGGCGATCCGTCCCTGGTGGACAAGGCGGTGGAGGAAATCCTTCGCATGTACCCGCCGGGCGCGGGCTGGGACGGCATCATGCGCTATCCGAGGACCGACGTGACCGTCGCGGGCGTGCATATTCCCGCGGAGAGCAAGGTGCTCATCGGCCTGCCGGCAACGTCGTTCGATCCGCGCCATTTCGACGACCCGGAAATCTTCGACATCGGACGCCAGGAAAAGCCGCACCTGGCGTTCTCCTACGGGCCGCACGCCTGCATCGGCGGGCCGCTGGCCAGGCTGGAACTCAAGGCGGTGTTCGGTTCGATCTTCCAGCGCTTTCCCGCGCTGCGCCTGGCCGTGGCGCCCGAAAAACTGAAGTTGCGCAAGGAGATCATCACTGGCGGGTTCGAGGAGTTCCCGGTGCTCTGGTGAGGTGCGGACGCCGCTGGGGGATCGCGATCGTCTCCGCGATTTGCCGGCGCGCCTGCCGCGCACCGGTCAGATCAGCCAGCCAACAGGTAACCAAGATGGACGTGCAAGAAACAACGGCAGCATGCCGGGACGCCTTCGCCGAACTGGCGTCGCCGGCGTGCATCCACGACCCGTATCCGTTCATGCGGTGGTTGCGCGAGCACGATCCGGTGCATCGCGCGGCGTCGGGCCTCTTTCTGTTGACCCGCCACACCGACATCTACTGGGCGCTCAAGGCCACGGGCGACGCGTTTCGGGGACCGGCGCCAGGCGAACTGGCGCGCTATTTTCCGCATGCGGCGACCAGCCTGTCGCTCGATCTGCTGGCCTCCACGCTAGCGATGAAGGACCCACCAACGCATACGCGTCTGCGTCGGCTGATCTCGCGCGATTTCACCATGCGCCAGATCGACAATCTGCGGCCGAGCATCGTGCGCATCGTCGCGGCACGCCTTGACGGCATGGCACCCGCGCTGGAGCGCGGGGAGGCCGTGGACCTGCATCGGGAATTCGCGCTGGCCTTGCCCATGCTGGTCTTCGCCGAACTGTTTGGCATGCCCCAGGACGACATGTTCGGGCTCGCCGCCGGCATCGGCGCCATTCTGGAAGGCCTGAGCCCGCACGCCAGCGATCCCGAGCTCGCCGCAGCGGACGCGGCCAGTGCCAGAGTGAAGGCCTACTTCGGCGATCTCATACTGCGCAAGCGCACCGATGCCCGCCACGACATTGTGTCAATGCTGGTCGGCGCACACGACGATGATGCCGACACGCTGTCGGACGCGGAGTTGATCAGCATGTTGTGGGGCATGCTGCTGGGCGGCTTCGCCACTACGGCTGCGACCATCGACCATGCGGTCCTGGCGATGCTTGCGTATCCCGAACAGCGGCACTGGCTGCAGGGAGACGCCATGGAGGTGAAGGCATTCGTCGAAGAAGTCCTGCGCTGCGACGCACCCGCAATGTTCAGCTCCATTCCGCGTATCGCCCAGCGCGACATCGAATTGGGCGGCGTGGTGATCCCGAAGAACGCGGACGTGCGCGTGCTGATCGCGTCCGGCAATCGCGACCCCGACGCCTTCGCCGATCCCGACCGCTTCGATCCCGCGCGGTTCTACGGCACCAGTCCTGGCATGTCGACCGACGGGAAGATCATGCTGAGCTTCGGCCACGGCATCCACTTCTGCCTCGGTGCGCAACTGGCCCGGGTACAGTTGGCCGAGAGCTTGCCGCGGATTCAGGCGCGCTTCCCCACCCTGGTATTGGCCGAGCAGCCGACCCGGGAGCCCTCCGCGTTCCTTAGGACGTTCCGCGCGCTGCCGGTGCGGCTGCGTGCGCAGAGGGCTGAGATGTGCGTCGTGGTCGACCAGGATCTGTGCGGGACCAGCGGGCAGTGCGTGCTGACGCTACCGGGCACCTTTCGCCAGCGCAAACCGGACGGCGTGGCCGAAGTGTGCGGGGCGACAGTCCCGCAGGCGCTGCACGCCGCCGTGCGGCTCGCGGCCAGGCAGTGTCCGGTCGCCGCCATCCGGGTCATCGAAAGCGAAGCTAGCGATGACGAGCGCGCCAGCGCCGACAGTGCGCCTTCTCAGGCGGAGGCGGAGCGGCATGCCGCGAGAGACCAACGCAATCCAGGAGGACACCATGGGACGGTTTGAGGGCAAGGTGGCCGTGGTGACCGGCGCCGGGGCCGGTATCGGCAAGGCATGCGCCCTCGCCATCGCGCGCGAGGGCGGCAGAGTGGTGGTCGCCGACATCGATGGCTCGGCGGCCATGGCCTGCACCGCGCAAATCGCGGCCGAGGCGGGCCACGCGCTGACCCTGGCCATCGACATCGCCGAGGCGCAGGCGGTGGCAGCGCTGTTCGAGACGGCGGAGCGGCACTTCAGTGCGGTCGACCTGCTCGTGAACAACGCGGGCGCCATGCATCTGACTCCGCGCGACCGCGCGATCCTCGACCTGGACCTGGCGGTCTGGGATCAGACCATGGCAACCAATCTGCGCGGCACGTTGCTCTGCTGCCGGCAGGCCATCCCACGGATGATCGCCCGCGGCGGTGGCGCGATCGTCAACATGTCGTCGTGCCAGGGGCTCAGCGGTGACACCGCGCTGACGTCCTACGCCAGCTCGAAGGCGGCGATGAACATGCTATCGGCCTCGGTCGCCACCCAGTACGGTCATGCGCAGATCCGCTGCAACGCGGTTGCGCCGGGTCTCATCATGACCGAGCGTCTCCTCGCCAAGCTGGACGAGTGCATGCAACGGCATCTGCGCCGGCACCAGCTCCTGCCGCGCGTCGGCCGCCCCGAGGACGTGGCCGCGCTGGTGGCGTTCCTGCTCTCCGACGATGCAGCGTTCATCACCGGCCAGGTCGTGTGCATCGACGGCGGCATGCTGGCGCATGTGCCGACGTACGCCGACGGTGGCAACAGCCGCGCCGCGCGGCCTTCCGGCGAGACCGCCGAAGCGGCCGCGTCGGCGCGATGCTAATGGGCATGCTGCTCAACCCGCTGAACCGTCGGCATCGGCTGCGGTACGACATCCCGGTCGTGCCCGGCGCTTTCCCCTTGGTCGGGCATCTTCCCGCCGTCGTCTGCGACCTGCCGCGCCTGCTGCGGCGCGCGGAACGGACGCTGGGCAGCCAGTTCTGGCTGGACTTCGGCCCTGCCGGACACATGGTGACCAGTCTGGATCCGGATGCGTTCGCACTGCTCCGGCACAAGGACGTGTCCTCAGCGCTGATCGAAGAGATCGCGCCCGAATTGTTTGGCGGAACGTTGGTCGCCCAGGATGGCGGCGCGCACCGGCAGGCGCGCGATGCGATCCAGGCGGCGTTCCTGCCTATGGGGCTGACCCAGGCCGGCATCGGCGAGCTGTTCGCGCCCGTCATCCGGGCGCGGGTGCAGAGGTGGCGCGACCGCGGCGACATAACCATCCTGCGCGAAACCGGCGATCTGATGCTCAAGCTCATCTTCAGCCTCATGGGAATCCCCGCGCAGGACCTGCCGGAATGGCATCGCAAGTACCGGCAACTGCTGCAGTTGATCGTCGCGCCCCCGGTCGACCTGCCCGGACTGCCTTTGCGGCGCGGCCGCTCCGCCCGCGACTGGATCGATGCGCGGTTGCGCGAGTTCGTCCGCGATGCGCGTGAACATGCCGCGCGCACCGGGTTGATCAACGACATGGTGAGCGCCTTCGATTGCAGCGACGATGCGCTCGCCGATGAGGTCCTGGTCGCCAATATCCGCTTGCTGCTGCTTGGTGGCCACGACACCACCGCCTCAACGATGGCCTGGATGGTGATCGAGCTGGCGCGGCAGCCTGGGCTGTGGGACGCCCTGGTCGAGGAGGCGCAACGCGTGGGCGCGGTGCCGACCCGGCACGCGGACCTGGCGCAGTGTCCGGTCGCCGAGGCGCTGTTCCGCGAGACGCTGCGCGTGCATCCACCGACGCCGCTCCTGGTGCGTCGCGCACTTGGTGAATTGCGACTCGGCCAACGGCGCATTCCTGCGGGCACCGATCTGTGCATCCCGCTGCTTCATTTCTCCACCTCGGCGCTGCTGCACGACGCGCCTGATCAGTTTCGCCTGGCGCGGTGGTTGCAACGCACCGAGCCGATCCGGCCGGCGGACATGCTGCAGTTCGGTACCGGCCCACACGTCTGCATCGGCTACCACCTGGCATGGCTGGAACTGGTGCAGTTCTGCATCGCCTTGGCGCTGACCATGCACGAGGCCGGGGCGCGGCCGCGGTTGCTGAGCGGCGTCGAAAGAGGCCAGCGCTATTACCCGACCGCACATCCGTCCATGACTATCCGCATCGGATTCTCCTGAGCTGGCATCGCATGCCCCTGTGACGAGGCAGCGGCGCCGGCGACGCGCGGCATTGCTGCACTCGGCCCGCGCGCACGGTGCGACGCCGACAACACCGCGGCGGCTCGCCTGTCGGGGACAAGGACATGAAGAACATGCAGACCGGTTCCACGCCACAGAACGACAGAACTGGTGATTCCGCGCTGGGCGAATTGGGCGCTCAGGCGCGCGGCGCATCCGGCGGGCTGCTGCCCGAGATCTGGATGCAGGACGGCGCAAAGCGGGTCGAACACGTGCTGGCGCGTCTTCTCCGCGCCGAACATGAGGCCGAGCTGATGGCGGCGATGCGCTACGCCACCTTGCATGGCGGGAAGCGCAACCGCGCCTTGCTCTGTCTGGCTGCCGGCGCACTGGCCGACACGCCGGCGCACATGCTTGACGACGTGGGCGCCGCCATCGAGATGATGCACGCCTGTACCCTGGTCCACGACGATCTGCCCGCGATGGACGACGACGTGCTTCGCCGCGGCCTTCCGACCGTGCACGTCAAGTTCGGCGAAGCTACTGCGATCCTGGTCGGCGATGCGCTGCAGGCGCACGCCTTCCTGACCTTGGCGAGCCTGGATGCGCCGGGCGACAACCGTATCGCGCTCGTGCGCGAACTGGCACAGGCAGTGTCAGCCGAGGGTGCCGCAGGCGGGCAGGCCATGGATCTGTCGCTGGTTGGAAAGCACGTCGAGCTGGACAAGATCGTGGAGATGCACCGGATGAAGAGCGGAGCGTTAGTGCGCGCGTCCGTTCGCATGGGCGCGCTATGCGTTATCGCGGAGGATGCCGCGCACGCTGCGCTGTACTGTGCGCTCGATCACTACAGCGCCTGTTTCGGCTTGGCGTTGCAGGTGATCGACGACATTCTCGACGTGACAGCGGATACCGCAACGCTGGGCAAGACCCCCGGCAAGGACGCGGCGGCGCAGAAGCCGACCTGCGCGTCGATCATGGGAGTGCAGGCAGCACGTCAGTTCGCGCTGGATCTGTTGCGCGATGCCGGGGAGGCCATCGCGCCGCTGGGGCCGCGTACGGAACGGTTGGCGCAACTCCTACAGCGGGCCAACGCGTATCTGTTCAGGCACGCGCCATGCGCATGAGCGCGCCGGTGTCACCCTGTGCCGCTGCGATGAGTCCGCGGCGTTTATTGCAGCGGTTGCCTGCCGCGGCGCACTGTGCGCAAGCCTATGCGGCGGACCGGCGCCAGCATCGGGTCGCCGCGCCGAAGCACGGTGGCCGTCCGGCGCTGCCTATGCGACGGGCCTGCGGCGGCATGCGCGGCGTCTGCCCAATTTTGGTTCTCGTCGACCGTGTGCAAAAGGAACATCCCGCGTGAACGCGCTGTCCGAACAGATCCTTTCCGACTTGCGCGGCCTGCTGAGCGAAATGAGCGATGGCGGCAGCGTCGGTCCGTCTGTCTACGACACGGCGCAAGCGCTGCGCTTCCACGGCAACGTCGCCGGTCGGCAGGACGCATACGCGTGGCTCATCGCGCAGCAACAGGCCGACGGCGGATGGGGAAGCGCGGACTTCCCGCTGTTCCGCCATGCGCCCACGTGGGCTGCGTTACTGGCATTGCAGCGTGATCCTGTTCCTGGTGCTGCCGACGCGGTCCAAGCTGCAACGCGGTTCCTCCAGCGCCAACCCGATCCCTACGCGCATGCGGTGCCGGAAGACGCGCCCATCGGCGCGGAGCTGATCCTGCCACAATTTTGCGGTGAGGCCGCATCCTTGCTGGGTGGCTTAGCGCTTCCGCGCCATCCAGCGCTGTTGCCGTTGCGTCAAGCGCGCCTGGTCAAGCTAGGGGCGGTGGCGATGTTGCCGAGCGGCCATCCGTTGCTGCACTCCTGGGAAGCCTGGGGGACGTCGCCGACCACCGCATGCCCGGATGACGACGGCAGCATCGGCATCAGTCCGGCGGCCACTGCCGCCTGGCGTGCGCATGCCATGACACGGGGGCGCACGCCGCAGATATGGCGCGTCGACGCGTATCTGGAGATGGCATCACGGGCGACGCGCAGCGGCATCGAAGGTGTCGTCCCCAACGTCTGGCCGATCAATGTGTTCGAGCCATGTTGGTCGCTGTACATCCTGCATCTGGCCGGGCTGTTCGCGCATCCCGCGCTCGCCGAGGCGGTCCGCGTGATCGTCGCGCAGCTCGACGCCCGTCTGGGCGTGCGCGGCCTGGGCCCCGCCTTGCACTTCGCGGCCGATGCGGACGACACCGCCGTTGCGTTGTGCGTCCTTCACCTTGCAGGCCGCGCCCCGGCGGTCGATGCGTTGCGCAGTTTCGAAATCGGCGAGCTGTTCGTCACCTTCCCCGGCGAGCGCAATGCCTCGGTGTCGACCAACATCCATGCCCTGCATGCGTTGCGACTCTTGGGAAAGCCCGCCGCGGGCACCAGCGCGTACGTCGAGGCCAATCGCAACCCGCACGGTCTATGGGACAACGAAAAATGGCACGTTTCGTGGCTGTATCCCACCGCGCATGCGGTCGCTGCGCTGGCGCAAGGCAAGCCCCAGTGGCGCGACGAGCGTGCGCTGTCGGCGCTGCTGCAGGCGCAGCGTGACGACGGCGGCTGGGGCGCCGGTCGCGCGTCCACGTTCGAGGAAACCGCTTATGCGCTGTTCGCGTTACACGTGATGGACTGGAGCGAAGAGGCGACAGAGCGCCGGCGCATCGCGCAGGTGGTGGCGCGTGCGCTGGAGTGGATGCTCGCCCGCCATGCGGCGCATGCATTGCCGCAGACGCCGCTGTGGATCGGCAAGGAACTGTATTGCCCCACTCGGGTCGTGCGCGTGGCCGAACTCGCCGGGTTGTGGCTGGCGCATCGTTGGGGGCGGCGCGTCCTGGCCGAGGGAGCAGGAGCGGCGCCGTGATCCAGACCGAACGCGCGCTGCAGCAGGTGCTGGAGTGGGGGCGTTCCCTGACCGGGTTCGCCGACGATCATGCCGTGGAAGCGGTCAGGGGCGGCCAGTACATCCTGCAGCGCATCCACCCGAGCCTGCGCGACACCAGCGCCCGCACCGGTCGCGATCCGCAGGACGAAACGCTGATCGTGGCGTTCTATCGCGAACTGGCGCTGCTGTTCTGGCTCGACGATTGCAACGACCTTGGCCTGATCGCGCCGGAGCAGGTCGCCGCGGTGGAACAGGCGCTGGGGCAGGGCGAGCCGTGCGCGCTCCCCGGATTCGAGGGCTGCGCTGTGCTGCGTGCCTCCCTGGCCGCGCTCGCCTACGATCGTCGCGACTATGCTCAGCTTCTCGAGGATACCCGGTGCTACTGCGCGGCGCTGCGCGCCGGACACGCGCAGGCGGCAGGGGCGGAACGCTGGTCCTACGCCGAGTACCTGCACAACGGCATCGATTCGATCGCCTACGCGAACGTGTTCTGTTGCCTGTCGTTGCTGTGGGGGCTGGACATGGCGACCTTGCGCGCGCGTCCGGCCTTTCGCCAGGTCCTGCGGCTCATCTCCGCGATAGGGCGCCTGCAGAACGATCTGCATGGACGCGACAAGGACAGGTGGGCCGGCGAGGCCGACAACGCGGCGATCCTGCTGCTGCAGCGCTATCCAGCTATGCCTGTGGTAGAGTTCCTCAACGACGAGCTGGCCGGCTATACGCGCATGCTGCACCGGGTGATGGCGGAAGAACGCTTTCCGGCGCCGTGGGGACCGTTGATCGAGGCCATGGCGGCCATCCGCGCGCAGTACTACCAGACCTCGGCCAGCCGCTACCGCAGCGACCCTGCGGGGGGAGGCCAGCATGCGCCGGCCTGAACGCGCGGGAGGCGGCGGCGTGCGCGCTGCCGCGGTCCGATCCGACGCAACGCCGTCGCCCGATGGGATGGAGCGAGCAGGAGCGACACCGCCCTGGGCCGGCGCAAGGAGTGCTGGATCGGCGAGTGGCCCCGGCCACGGTCGCAGCCGGCTGGGAGCACTGCGCATTGCCCGGGTGGACCTGACGCAAATCGACCTGCGCGCCTCGCTGCTGGGCAAGACCATGCGCCCGCCGCTGCTGATCAGCTCCATGACCGGCGGCATGCCACGCGCTGAGGCCATCAACCGGCATCTGAGCGAGGCAGCGCAAGCCTTGGGATCGCCATGGGCGTCGGTTCGCAGCGCGTGAGCTTGCAATCCCGCAACTCCCAGGGGTTAACGCGCACGCTGCGCCGCCTGGCCCCAGACGTGCAACAGCCTTCGCAGCCGTTGGGCGAGGACTATACCCGCACGCGAGCCGCGCGCTGGGCCGCTACGATGGCATTCTGCAACGACAATCGTCGACTCGAAATAGACCGCGCGGGTATGGCTCTCGCGCGTCGTTCATCGCAGCTCGGAGTAATGCTGGCCTTGCACCTTTACTGAGCCTTGTCCAGGATGGGGTTGCCCCGGGCGCCGAGTTCATGGGTTATCGTCAGCACCGCAATGCGACCGCGACGCCGCGCTCATTCGTTGGCCCTGCGAGCGGCCATGAATACGCGCTTGTCGCGGCGATGGACGCGCCGCACGTTGCTGCTGCCCTGGGAGAGCATCGCGAAGTGTTGGAAGCCAGCTTAGACCGTTTGACAGCACGCGAGATTGCCGCCGACCGCCGGGGCCTTCCGAAAGCAGGCCGAACGGGCGGTCGCCGCGCAGGATGCTGCACTGGCTACGCTATCGGCCATGGAGGAAAGGCTCGCGGCGTAGCATCACCACGGTCCGGCCCAATTTTGGACGGAAATCGCCGATCAATACCCCCATAGCGCTATATTGGGGAGCGGCGAGACGTGGTGAGCGAGCGGAAAAGCAACGTTTGCACCGGACAGATCTTGATTGATGGTAGCCCGCTGCGCTGCAAGGTCCGCCACCTCACCGCGTCCTCGGCGGTCGTCCAGACTCCTAACGCGCCTTTCGTGCCCGCAGCCTTCGGCCTGCGCGTTCCAAGCGCGGACGTCGATACGATATGCACGGTAGTTTGGCTTGATGCACACCGCCTTGGTGTGACATTCTGAACTAACCGCCAACTTTCTTTCTGGACACGCGTCCCCGCGCGCCGGTGGGACCGTATTGACATGTAGGGATGTGCTTATCTCGACGTGACGTGCAAAACTTTGGCGCGCCGGCCACCCAACCGGCGTCGCCACCTCTTGAGCCGTGAAGCCGCCAATCGGCTTATTATTTCCACCAACATTCGCAACTTGACATTTATGGAGGATGGCCAATTGGCCACGCTAGATAGCGTGCTCGACGCATCGAGCGAACCATTGGCTTTCGCCGATCGCGCGGCTATAGCGTCGCTCGGCGGCTGCAAGAAGCCGATCTGCTACCACTCGGTGGTCCTGGCTACGCACCAGAACTTGCTCAACGCGACGCCGGCCCCCTGCTTGCCACGCTGATGTCGGCTCCGAAATTGCACGAGGCGGCGGAGCACGCACGCGCCTATTCCGCCATGACGCCAGGCGGCGCGGTCTTGTCGACCGATGCACCCGACAGCATTCCGCGCTCGAATTTCTGGATTTGAAATCCGAGATCGCCGTCGGCCGGGCGCCCGAAGCCGTCGACGACATTCGCGGCCATCGTTTCGAGTTCGTGCATGGCTGGCGCGAGCTTTCAGCACATAGGCCGGAAGACAGTGTAACACGTTTCGTGTTGCCCGGCGCACTCGCGTCGCATCAACAGGCCCCGTATAGCATCGCTGGCCTCGTCAAGGGTGAGGTTTTTGCAAATCTCATGAAGGATCTATTTTAATGGCAATTTTGAAAAAGAAACCCGCCGACGCATTTGTCCTCCCGACGCTTCTGGACTCGAGCCCGGATACGCGGCGCTCTTTGCCAAACAGGCTGAACTCAGCGCCCTTCTTTCCGGCCTCCGAAAGGAAGCTGACGATCTAGACAAGAGGTTCGCCGAGCAGCCGAAGTCACCGCCTCTGCTGGAGTTCCGTGTCTCCTTGGGGATCCGGAGGATGCTGCGCCCCACCTCCGAATGCGCCGGGCAGAAGTTTCGGGCGAAATCACCGACGCCGAAACGGCGCTTGTGCATCGTGTGCACATCACGCCTGAGCAGTGGTGCTATTCCGGAGGGGTATAGAACTGCAGCGCGGCCCGCACGACCCGTACGAACTGAGCAACCTAAAGAACGCCCTGGCTGCTGCGCTGGGCCGCAGCAAGTTTGCCGCCAGTCCGCTAGATCGTCAGCCACGATTGAGGCTGCGACTGTGAACCGATGGAGGTCGTGCTCGAACTGCAGGCGCAACTCCGAAAGAAGAGTCGGACATGACGACCAGCAATAACGTCGTCGACACCCGCCCAGTTCTGCATGTCGTGATGCCACGCGCCGAGGTCGCGCGCGAGACGCCGCTGCCGCGCGAGACCGTGACAGCCTTCCTGCGCCGCTCTGATTGGGCTACGCGTGGCCGCAAGTATGGCTGGCAGTTCAAGAAAGGTTTGCCGACCATCCTTGAGATGAACGGCGAGGCGGTGCTGCGTCGTGATTGGCGACGTCGGGAGGCAACGGCGGCGCGAAGCAGGCTATTGGGCTGGTTGCGCTTGTCGCGGTAGCGGCGTTGCTCGTCCGTTGGGCGGTGCAATTGCGAGCGCGCTTGCCCTCCCAGCCATAGCCGGCACGGTTATCGGCGCGGGCATCGCCATTGGCGGTTCGTTCCATGTGAGCGCCGCACGGACAGTCAACTTTCAATTCAAGGAATTTGATAATGTCGGCAGCTAACCTCATCGTCGCCTCAGACGGTGCGCATCTCGTTTCAGACGCGCTAGTCTGGAATACGGCAGATCAAACGATTACCGCGATCTGCAACAGGGCGATCTTGCTCCCTCAGTTTCGGGCTGCGGCGACGGTTCGAGCGGAGGCGTTCGTCGTTTCCAGGCGGTCGGGCTCGCTCTATCGACGATGACCGCAGGCGGGTTTGCCGAGTTTAAGCAGACGGTTGGTCCAACGCTAATGGAGCTGAACGACCGGATGGACGCAATGGGCGCGGCGAGTCCATTCGAGGTGTCGGTCGCGGGAATTTCGGAACAGCATGGCCCGTCCGGTTTTCGGATTACGTCACTGGAGGCCGGTAGCGAGCACCTGGAGCCATGGCGAGCATTTGAGTTTCCGCGCGGCTTTAGTCCGTGCCGCAGCAATACCGAGGCGGACGAGCAAAAGATACGATCGGCATTGCCACCGCACCGGCAAAACTTGAGGGACACGCCATCACCGTGTTGGAAACTCAGCGTGATATCGCCGGGCGAGACTACGTTGCCGCAAGCGGCATCAGCACGCGGATCATTCATCGGTGGCATGAATCGTTGGGCCCGCCACCGGACGAACGCGGCTGGATTGCCTTCCAACCATCCACCGGCAAAGTCAGGTGGAAAATCGATGGCAAATGGCTCCCATAGAGCAGCAAGGATTTTACATTGACGGCACTTTCAGAGCGGTGCGCCGGCAAAGGGCTATGGCGGAACGTCGACCTCGCCACGCACGATCGGCACGGGGAGTAAGGATCTCGCCAGCCAGGCCGGTCTGGCCTATCAGATCGGCGCGCGCGTTCGGGCGACGTCGAATGGCGATACAACCAAGTGGGCGGAAGGCGTTGCGACCTGCTATGATGGTGCGTTTATCGCCATCAATGTCGACAAGATCAGCGGCAGTGGCACGCTGGTAGATTGGGATTTCAATGTTGCCGGTCAGTTCGGGGCCGGCGATCTGACGAGCGCGAACAACCTGTCTGAACTAACTGCAACAGCGGCGACGGCGCGCAGCAATCTCGGTATCAAACAAACCGTCCAGTTAGGCGCGTCGCAAGATTTCAATGCCGTTGTTGCTCCCGGCACTTATTATTCATCGGACTCGACCGGAACAAACACCCCGGCCGCAAGTGACTTCTGGTATCTGACGGTAGAAGCGTTCGGAGCAAGCACATACATCAAGCATTGGCCACGCGTGTTAATCTCCCGGCGAAACATATGTGCGCGTTTGCGTCGCAGGCACATGGGGGCTCATGGCGCCGCGTTATGACCGGCGACAACAACCTATCGGAAGTAGCGAACGCAGCAACGGCGAGGGACAATCTCGGCGTGCCGCAGACCTATGGACAGTGCCGATTGACACTGTCCGGCGGAAACCTGGTGCTGGCGCCTTGGAATGGAAATCTTCTAACGATCGCAGGCGCTCCGCAGATCGTTCCAGAGGCGGGCGTTTCGCTTGCGGCAACCGGCCTGATGCCGGGCACGACTTATCTCATTTGCGCTTATATGAATTCCGGCACGATGACGCTTGAAGCGTCAACGACCGCTCACGCGACATCGACGCGGGCCGGCAACAAAGGCACCGAGATCAAGAGCGGCGATGGTACGCGGTCGCTGGTCGGCATGGCGCGCGTCATCACTGGCCCAGCATTTGCGGACACAGCGGCGCAAACCGCTCGTTGCCTCGTGGTTCAACCGCGGCTGCCGGGACGTCACGGGTGCGATAGACGGAGTGTCCACGGACACCGGAGCGGGCGCCTACACTGAGAAGACAGTCTTCAAGGCTGAGTTCGTCGCTTTGGCCGATGAGGTCATTGACGCTAAAATCACCGGGACAGTGACAAAACTCTACAAATGCGGGCGCGTGCGGTTTCGCGATCTTCTTTGACGGCGCGGTCGGAGATAACTGGGACGTCAATCCTCAAGGAGCGATGTACCGCATCCCAGCCTCTGGCCTCGCGACCCAGAAGGCGGGAACGGACGGCTACCATCATGTGTCGTTCGGCTTGCGCGCCATAGGGGGCGGCGCAGCCTCGGCCGTCTATGGGCTGAAAGTATTGGCAACGGTTGGGTAGGGGCCGCGCGGGAAGACCAATGCCCAACAACGACTCCAACCGGCAGATCAGCCAGCTGCCGATGCCATCCCTTGGGGCGTTACCTCCAGCCCGATCCGGTCATCGGCTCAATACCAGCGGTTAGCAACAGTGTTTTGACAAATCCATGGTTTGTTCACAAAACATATTACGTGAGATTCTGAGCAGGCCCGCAGCGTGACGGCCATCTATAGCCGCCCGTCTTGTCAGCTTTCGGAAAGATAGTCCGCGTAAAACGCCTTTGAAGTTAGTGGCGAGTGGCAGGGACAGCGCAATGCACCAGAACGGTCAGCGCCGAGTCATGTTCCCGCTAACTTCAAATGGTAGTGCGGGCGGGGCAGGGACAGCGTCTGATCCAACGCAACCGAACAGCGCCGAGTCTCGCCCGCAAGGCCTGCCACCTGAGACTGATCGCCAAGTCACCGCCTTGTTTTGGTAGTTGCTCTAGGGCATTCGTCCTGAGAATACACCCCTGTCAGCTTCTTGCCCCCGCTTGAAGCTGATAAGTTAGCGGCACGTGGCAGGGACAGCGCTTTATCGGTCCACTTCAAAGCGCCGAGTCACGTGGCCGCTAACGTTCCCAAATGCGTCCGCTACACGGTTAAGTAAAGCGGGTGGCGTTGCGGGAAAATCTGTCCCCATCTCGCGCCTGAGCGCCTGAGCGCCTCGAACTCGGATAAGGTCGAGAGAGAGCAATCCGCCACCGCGTCCATTTTTGAGCCGATAACTTCAACCTGGGATCGCCAATCGGCCAGCTGTTCTTCAGTTCGCTGTGGCCCGTACGTGTCTTCCGGTGTATGGCTTGGCCCACGGGACGTAGTCCGTGAATGCTTGGATTGCCGCTACCACTTCGGTCCTAGGCACGGCGGTTACTGCTATGAAGAGCCAGCTCGAACAGTCGCAGGTCGAGGGTTTTACTATGAGAGGCACGCGGGGATGCGGCAACCCACCGGTGCTGGTAGGTGCTTTCCGGTAGGTCTCACGATACTCCTTGATCGCACCCCTTGAGAATTTGAGCCTCTCGGGAGCAAAGGTGGCCAGCCTCAGTCTTCGAGGACGGGCTGGCCACCGAAGTTTGTGGCGCAAACCCATAGAGCAGTACGGGCCAACGGATGCACATATTCGAGCGGCACATCACGTCCCTGCGGTCGCAAGCGCTTGCGGTGCTTGCAGCCAATCAGGCCCGCGCGGCCGATCAGTCTCTGAGCCCATTAGACCGCGAAGCCGCCACATCTAATGCCGCCGAGGCTCAGGCAATGGTGGACATACTCGTTGCGTGAAACCCAATCTCGGGCCGAAGGAGGCCCGGAAAATCGCTGCACGCATACGCGCTCTTCTAGGGGCGCCGCGTGAGTGCAACCGGTTCGGGTGGGATGCCTGTGAGACTTTCGCTAGCGCGCCGCGCCCGCACTGCTCCCGGTGTGAGACTGGGATCATCACGCGGACGGCCGGCTATTACGCTTGGCGCGAACGCCCGGAGAGCACCCGCGCAACCTCCAATTCTGCGCTGCTGGCCGAGATCCAGCAGGTCCATCGCGAGAGCGGCGAGCGCTACGGCAGTCCCCGGGTCCATGCTCTCCTGCGGACGCAGGGACGTGGTGCCAGCCGCGGCCGGATCGAACGGTTGATGCGGCGGCATGGCATTCGGGCGATCATGGCGCCGCCACGTCGGGTCCGCACCACAGTGTCGTCAGAATCTGCCGATCGCGCCGAACCTGATCGCACGCGACTTCACCGCCGCAGCCCCGAACCGGGTCTGGCTCGCCGATATCACCTACATCCCGACCGCTGAGGGTTCGTTGTATCTGGCGGCCGTCATGGATCTCTTCAGCCGGAAGATCGTCGGCTCGGCCATGCGCGATCATATGCAGGTCGAACTCGCATCCGCGGCACTGGCGATGGCCATCCAGCAGCAACGGCCGCAGGCCGGATTGATCCACCACTCCGATCGCGGTGTGCAAGGCGGATTTAAACGGTCGTCGCAACACCGTGAAGTTGGAGGTTGCGATGAAAGTTGTAATTCGACGTTCGGCGCGGTCAGGCGCGAGCGCCATTGCCAGGCCGGCCGTCTGTGGCCGGACGCGATGAACAGAATAGATTTTGGAAGGCGATTGCCACGGGGCAGAGCAGCGAAGATGCTGCACTTGAGGCCGGCTTATCGCAACCTGTCGGAAGCAGATTGTTCCGAAAGGCAGGCGGCATGCCACCAGCGATGTTCAGATCTTCGGCCAAACCTCTCTCCGGGCGCTACCTTTCATTGGCTGAACGCGAGGAAATCGCCCTTCTAAAGGTGCAGGGCCGTTCCATACGGGAGATTAGGCGCCGCTTGGGACGGGCTGCTTCGACGGTCTCCCGTGAATTGCGGCGGAACGCGGCCACCCGCGGCGGCGGGTTGGATTATCGGGCCACAACTGCCCAATGGCATGCAGACCGATCTGCCCGCCGGCCCAAGTCGACCAAGCTTGCGCTCAACGCAACCTTGCGCACTTATGTGGCGGAGAGACTTGCCGGCGGCGTTGTAGCCCCGAGCGGAGCTTATATTCCGGGGCCCCGCCGTTCGGTGGAACGGCCGCCGGCATGTGCCGGCGAAAGGATCGACGATGGGCCAAAGCATGGAGCCCTGAGCAGATTGCCCGACGCTTGCCGATCGACTTCCCGGACGACAAGACGATGCGCATCAGCCACGAAGCCATCTATCAGGCTCTCTTCGTACAGGGCCGCGGTGTACTACGCAGCGAGCTGACGGCCTGCTTGCGAACCGGGCGCGTGTTGCGCGTGCCCAGGGCGCGAGTACGCAGGCGAGGCAAGAACTTCGTCTCGCCGGCGATCATGATCAGTGACCGCCCCGCTGAAGCGGCCGATCGAGCAGCGCCGGGACATTGGGAGGGAGACCTCATTCTCGGTCTTGGCAGCTCGGCGATCGGCACGTTGGTCGAACGCACGACGCGCTTCACAATGCTATTGCACCTTCCCCGATTAGCGGGGCATGGCGGAAGCTCCGCGCAAGAAGAACGGACCTGGCTTGCGGGACACGGGGCGGAGGCCGTGCGTGACGCGATCTCGCGCACCATCATCACTTTGCCCGAAGAACTACGTCGCACGCTGACTTGGGATCAAGGAGCCGAAATGGCTCAGCAGACCGCCTCAAGATCGATGCGGGCATCCAAGTCTACTTCTTCGACCCGCAAAGCCCTTGGCAGCGCGGCACTAACGAGAACACCAACGGGTTGCTGCGGCAGTACTTTCCGAAAGGCACAGACCTGAGCATCCACAGCGCCGACGAGATATCCGCTGTAGCGGCGGCCCTCAACGCCCGACCTAGAAAGACACTGGGCTGGATGGAAAGCTTCTTCCATACCTTGAAGACCGAGCTCGTCCATCATCGCGATTACAAGACCCGCGCCGAGGCCCAGCGCGATATCTTCGCCTTCATCGAGGGCTTCTACAACCGAACCAGGCTCTATTCCGCCCTCGGGTATATCGCCCCGATCGAGATGGAGCTAAAAGCCGCCTAAACCCGTCTACGTTTTCGGGGGAAGATCATACTTTTCAATTTGGGACAATATTTCTTTGCGAGTGTCGATCGACAGCGCGGAGTCTTTCGCCAAAGAATTCATGGCGCGAATAACAGCGCCCGTCTCTTGAAGCATTTCAAGTACGACTTCGTATAATACCTGAACTGCCTTGTCTGTCGGTTTTTCCGCCACCCGGCTGAGCCTTTATAGTCTTTGCATTCAAGCTGACCAGAGCCGCGAAAGCAACCCGGTCACTCTGTCGCCCCGACTCAGGCGCGCACTTCTGCAGCGCAATTCTGCGCTTAGGAGAGGGTGCAATGGGTTTGAAGAATCCAGACGGGTTTATGGCCCGCCTCGAAGCTGGCTTCTCCCTGGCGGCGACCATCAACGGCAGGAACACTCCAGACGGGAAGAGGCGTCGCGGCCTTGGGACGGAGAGGGATCGTTTGTTGTCGTGAATTCCCCGAGTGGGGACAGAAAGCGCAGGCGCTTATTGTGCAGAATCCTAAGGCCGCTCAGAGGCGCAAGGGAGGCGCCAAAGGCGCCGATCAATCGTGCGGTCAGATCGTGATTCTAACCAGCCAGCGCGGCGCATCCCAGCCCATCGGGGAGTGCACCGAACTCGGAAGCATGTTCGGAGACTCGTTGAACGGGACTGGATCACCAACTCTGAGCAGGAGGCTCTTCATGAATATGCTCGTCTCGTCAGCAGCCATCGCCGCAGCGCCAGCCGTTGCCGCACCGCAGGAGTCGGCGCCGAGGACGTCGGAGATTGCGACCGATCACAAGGCGGTCTTGGAGCGTATGGAGCAAGTTGTCGACGTGCTCCGAACACGCCATATCCGGCCGGGCTGGACCTTGAGTGCAGATCGCGCTGCGGCCTACTTTCGTCGGCATGTCCGGGGGCCTAGTTTTAGAGACGAAGATGAGGACACGGAAGAATTTCACCACGCTGCGAAATTCTTACATGCCCATGGCCAGTCGATCTATTGGGTCCTGTTCGGCGACCCAAGTTTTTTGATCTGTGGGCTCGCGGCGTCATGTTGCCCGGCGGAACATCCTATTCGTCGAAAGCGGCGGCAGACCCGATCATCGACGCTATCGAGGCTCATAAAGAAAGCGAGTGCAGACTACTCGGCAGCAATTCGCGACCTGGTGCCGGGGACACTCGATCCCGATCCGGAGAAGGAAGAAACGTTCGGCGATCGAGAAGCCGAAGTCAGGCACGAACTCGCCACAAGCGTGCCGACGACGTTGGCCGGGCTGCTCGCTGTCCTCACATAAGTCGAAGAGGTCTCTACCGGAAAACACTCGGAAGCGGCCGGCCGACAATGCTTTTGATAGGGACGACCTGATGAACTTGCTCGTCAGCGCCCAAGATTGCGTTCGGACGATCTCTCAACAGTCGGTTTAGCTAAAGCGCCAATCGCCCGCCGGTGAGGGGCGGCGGGAGAGCGCTCACGCGAACAAATCAAGAAGCGCCGCGAGCGTCCGTGTTGCGTCAACTAGACGGGACAGAGCGGGACAGCCTGGAATTCAAGGGTTTTCGTCAGCATCAGGCGCAACATGCATTTCAGCAGCGAGAAACCGTGATGCTGTTGAAATTGCTGGCGATCCCAGCAGGACTGATAGAAATCAAGCAATTCAACAGCTTGATGCCAAGGTTAGGCAGTTTTCCAGCCATTGTTTCCCATAGGTAAATTCGGTGATTGCCTAACCGGGCTGGGCGCGGCTGGGGCGGTCCCTCGGGTCCAAGATACAATCGCACAACCAAATAAATCGCTTGTAAGTTGTGTATCCCCGTAGTTCTCCGGATAAGAACACCCGCGGAAATTAAATAGGTCAGCATTTGTTCCCCAGGCGTGTATTTATAAACGGAACACGTAGAAGTAAGGCCGTCTGAGTTGGGCGGCCTCAATCCCGCGGACAGCCCAGGAACGACCGGCAAGCGACTGGATTGGTGCTGTGCTCCGGCTCCATGCCCCCCGTGGCCCGGAGTAGTCCCAACGGTCCCAGTCGCTGCCAAGACGGCTGGGGCCGTTTTTTTCGAGATGGATTTGTTATTTGGGACCGAAAAGGCTGATGAGCCCGATCGCGACGGGTATCAGGGCGACGCAGGCCCACAAAGCCGGCGCGCCAGAGTTTAGGCCGGCAATGAAGATCCCGATGCCAAAGCCGACGATAAAGGCCGAGATCGCATAGGCAGCTACTGTGTCCATCGGTCGACCCACAAGCAACTGGATCGATATCTCAAGGACGCGCCGCGGCAACAAACGTTCCAGCGCGCCGTCCTTTACCGGGCCAGGCTTGGCTTCCTGGCTCCAGCAGATTTTGGGGTGCCCGTTTAGCAAACGGGTCCGCGGAAGCCCACTAGTCATCACCGGTTCAACCACCAAGCTGGGGAGACCTTCATGGGCAATCGCGCCGCTCGTCGTGCTTGGGATCTCGCGTTCAGTCGGATGCTCACCTAACGGATCTGGACAAAAGGCTAGCGATGACGATCGCAGACATGGACAGACGTGGCTTTTCGCTATGTCGGATGGGCGACGATTTTTTCTTCCAACCCAAACCGCAATACGCGGCTAGCCTTACCTGAGAGCAAACATGAACATCATAAACCTGCGGCCTGTCGCCAACCGTGGCGGCGGGCGATTTCGTGACGTCGCGATATTTGACGCTGAGGTCGTAGACGGACTTCGGATTAATGGCCTGAAGCTGGCGCTAGCGCCGGACGGCAAGCGCTTTGTGTTCTCGCCTGGCCGCGAGGGTGAGCGGTTCTGTACGTTCAAGGGCGACTATGCTCGCCTTCTAGCCGATGCCGCTTGGGAGAATGGGGGCCGTGTCGCCAGTGACAAGCGATAAAAAACACACACCGGATTCCCTGAAGTATCAGTGGAAGTTGCTAGGCCTTGTACAGCGTTCCGATTGGGCAACCGGCCTAGACAAGTCGGTCGCATACGAGGTCATTGACAACTAATATTCAAAGTTCGGCAACAGCCGAACTAGCCTTCGTTATCTGGAGAAGGCGACCGGGGCTGCCCGCCAAAATGTCATCGTGTCATTGCGCCGGCTTTGCGAAAACGGTCCTTTTAGCGTTGCGCGCAAAGGCTCCGGTGTCAGGCCCACCGAATACAATCTACACTTCGACCAAGTAGCCGAGAGCGCTAGTGGTCATGCTGACGTTACCACTGCCGGCGATTTCCCTAGCGGTCCTGCGCACAGGACCTCTAGTGGTCATGCTGACGTGACCGCTAGGGGCCTTAGTGGTCATGCTGGCGTAACCGAATCCGTCCTACATGTGGACGGCCTACAGGCCGACTTACATGATAGGATGAATGACACCCGCCCGCCTACGGCGCCGCTGCTCGGGGATGGCCTGGTGGCCACCCCAGCGCGCGGGTCGGCGGTGGAAGAGTTGCCGGCCTCCCAAGCAGAGCCAACCTTTGAAGCCCTATGGCTCGCGGCGCAGAGTTTCTGGGATATCGGCAGCACCGCAACAATACCGCGACCAAGGGCAGCTTCGATGGACCGGCGTGTGGCCCGGAGGACGCCCTTATTTCCACGCTAGACGCGCCACACGTTGCCGCTGCGCTCGGCGATCATCTCGCGGTATTGGAAGCCAGCTTAGACGGTCTGACCGCGCGCGAGATTGGCGCCGCGAACGGCTAGGGCGATGGCAAGGCAGGAGAGAGGAGGGCTGTGCGCGCTCAAGACAATGCTTTGGCTGCGTTGGCTTCGATGGAGAAAAAGCTGGCAGCCTAACAATGAAACCATGGTCCAGCCTCATTTGAGACTGGAATCGCCGATCAACATCCCCCGCGTTTATAAGCGGGGGGACGGCGAGACGTGGCAAACGAGCGGCGACGCAATGTCTATGCTGCGCAGATCTTGGTCGACGGCAGTCCTCTGCGGTGCAAGGTCCGCCACCTCACGAATTGCTCTGCCATAGTCCAGATCGATAACGCGCCTTTCGTGCCCGCGGCTTACCGAAGGTTGACGTTCGGAAGACGGACCCGATGAGGCCTCACGTAGGCACATGGGCTAAACCCGGCGAAGCACCGGTCATTGGGCCGCAGGAAGACCAGCAATTTCATGATAACGGTCTCCAAGTACCCGGGGATGAATGCGATGGCGGTACTGCATGACCATTTGTCCTATTCCATGAATTTCGATCCGGTCACGAACATCTGGACAATAGTGCCCGTAACGGCCGCGACTTACTACGGGACGGGGGCTCCGGCTGAGGATCAGATCCGTAAGGCTGCGGAAAAAGATAAAAAAGGCTAGGTTGGAGACACGCCTGAGTTGGTTCGGCGGCAACTCAGGCGCGTTTATGTAGCGGCAAATGTGTACCCGGCCGTTAGGCCGAAGCGACCGCCTGCTCGATCATCGGAAGGGCGTCTTGTCGGAGCACTCTGGTGGTCGCCCGCCCGCCCGAATACATGACTGATACCGCCACGGCTCGACGAAGCTGCCGCCCCACGTTCCGGCTCTTCTGTATTCTGCCAGCCGCTGTGCTTCGACGTATTCGCCTGCGGAGTATTGCGGCCAATCAAGCCCACGCCCATTTGAAGTCATCGTTGCAGCCGGCGATGAGCGATATTCCGCTCGAGAGCTACCCCGAAAGAACGGCCCGCAGTCGTTCGATCGCTTTCCGGTCGGGAAGAGCAAAGCTTGGCGGTATTTCGACCACCTCGCTTCGGCAGGTAAGCTTGAGCAAGCCGGCATAGTGGGTGGCACGGCGAGGCACTGCGTTATTGGCCGCCGTGCAGATCGTCGATAACACGGCGGGCTGAAAGAATAGCTCGACATCCGCGAGCCTAGCCATCGCAATCTCCGCGCGGCGGATGATGCCCTCGATGTCGGATCGGATTTTGCCAACAGACTTCATCGCTCGCTGATGATCTCCGGCCAAGGCTAGGGCTACGGAAGCGATTTCCTTCATGAGCCGCGCGAAGCTGTCCTCGAGATAGTTACCGTACTGAGCGCAGAGATGCCGAGGCATCACCACTCCGCCGATCCGGCCACCGCAATCGCGAAGGCTCTCGAATACGAACGGAAACCGCGACGAAATTTGACGTCGCAGTTCATCGTGGGCTTCCAGCACCTTTGATTTCACTACTGCGTCCGCCCACATGGAGAACTCCGTGATGGCCTCTCGTAACTCGCCTATACGTATAATCGCATGTCGTCGACTGACGGCTGCGTCGTAATCCGCGCGGCGTCCGGCGAGGCTTTCGCCATAGATCGTCTCTGCACACATCCATCCGACAAGAAAACGGGCTTCGCCGAGCCGCATGACGGCGCCATGGAGGTGTCTGTGATGCCCGTGCACGCAGGCGAATTCATCGTCACGCCCTGAGCCGCGCAGGTCGTAAGTGTATTCAATGAATGCGTCTTGGTGATTGGGCGGAATTTCAGTGACGACCCCTGGCAGCGCGCTCGGATCGTCGACGATGAGATCCATGCTTGCGAGCTGATCATCACTGATCTCCGCCCAGTGCTGTTTATGGTCTGTTCCCGACTTGGGTTTAAGCAATATCCGTCTCCGTTAAAGAGCAAAGTACATGCGGGTTTGGGAGAAGATGGGCGCGTGCCAATGAGTTGGAAGCCGGTGGCCGTCAGGCCACCGACCTCCGTAGGTTCGTCTTTAGCTAGCCTTGCTCATGGAGGCGGGCTGGCGGCCAGCGATTGAGACACGTGAAGCCACCGGTCTTGCCGAGCCTGGTGTCGGCAGGAGCTTCGGCAGATACGGGAGCGCAGCGACGTCTCTCGTCCGCAAGTACCGCTCCGAATGATCGGGGATCCATACCGTGTCGATGAACTCGATATAGAGAGGAAGCAAGGCCAACGAATATTGCCGAGCTTCTCCCTCCCATTCGGGCGTCTTGTGTACGTAGAAGGCGTAGTCGCTGCTGACAGACGGATGCTTTTTCTTCAGCCAGTCGGAGAAAAGCCTTCCCACACTGACGTCCGGGCGGATTTCCTTTCCGTCAGGGGCCCGGTCAGCCATGATATGGCCGACCATTTCCAGTCGCCCCCAAAGGCGAACAGCGAGTTCGTTGATGACGGAAAAATATCCCGTCGAAACGCGATCCCAGTTGTCGTTGTAGCGCCGGATAAAGGCGGGGGTCTCACCGCCGTAGCGACCGGTTTTCCGGATCGACGGCAGGACCTCGGCGGTCACCCAGCGCCGGAAAACCTTGGCGGCGGGCTTGTCCGATCGCAACACGAGCGTGTACATGCCGGATTCGCTGATGAGCGTCGCGGGGCGAGGGCCGTTGTAGAAGCCCGGGTCAGAACCGGGCATGCCGTTGGCAAAGTCCTGAGTGACCTTGCGCTTCTCGTCGTCTTCGAGCTTGGCGGCGTGCTCGGCGTAGCTGCGCTTGTGCGGCATCAAGCCGATCGCGTCGCAGACGTCGGAGAGATTGAACCAAATCTCGCCGTCGATGCTGAACGTCCGGAACTTCGAATGGTCCTGACGCTCGAAAATTTGTAGTGAGTACTGCATAAAAAGTCCCTGTTTCAAGGCGTTTGGCAGCGACTCGTAAAATTGGGGCTTGACAGGGTTTCCCCCATTCCTATTTAGTCCCCATGCGAATTACGAAGCCCGCTGCTCAGTGGGTTGGAGGGCCGACGGTGGTTGCACACCGAGCGGCCCAATTTTTTGCCTGCCGAGAATGGCAGGCCCAATCCATGTGGGAACGATTGGTTCCTAGTTCAAGGGCATTTGATCGGATAAATTTACACCTCATTAATCGATTGATTCTGCTCAATTTCTCCTGTCGTGGGCAGCGCATTCCGCTCCTGATCTGATGCACTGCGGCTGCCGACAGGCCCGACCCCGGGCGCTCCGGCGCCGGTCCCCGGAAAACCATCTCGCAGGTGAGTGGGGGCCCAGCCGTTGCCGCTGGTCTCGAAATGGCGCGACGAAGATACCGTCGGGGCGGCCCACCGCAGCAGGGAGGCGGGACAGGTCTTGAGCATGTCGAGCTGCACGACGAAACGGCGAGCTCGAGCGCGCACGACGTCGTTTCGCGTTGCTTCATCAGTAGCTTTGCTCCCAGCGTTCGCAGGCCACCACGCCGAAGGTGGTCGAGACCGGTTCGCGTTGGGTCCGTTGGGCTCGAGCTCGTGGATCAACGCTTCTTCGATAGTGGCATTGTCTGACAGTCTTGCGGCCCTTGGTTGGTGTAACGGCTGCGCATTCGCAGACTGTGAACAACATGTGCCCTGCGGATTTTCCGCATGGGGGTGAGACAATTATTCTCGTATGTTGATTGTCAACGTCCGCAAGAGAAAGGGGGCGGTCCCCCGCGAAGAGCACCGCCCCAAACCGACCCTCTACGGATCGTTCACCTTGGAAGCCGCCGCCCCCTAACGGGGTCGGCGGCGACCATAGGCGGAGCCGCGCGGACACCGCCTGACAGGAAATATAACCGGGTTCAGTTGTTGGGGTGTCCCGCCACAGGCAATTGTCGCTCGGTCATCAACACCTTTGTTTTTATCGGCGGATGAACGCGCGCGCTTTCACTACGCTCATTCGCCGCAAACCGCTTCACGCGCGCCGAATCGGTCGGATTTGGGTTCCACGCAGGGAAGAGGCCGACGTGGCCCCATTCATATAGACCGTTGGGCCCGGCCGGCACGCATACCGATTGGGCCGGGGCCACTCGTCGCGCTCGTGGCCGCTGCGGTCGCGCTGCAGCTCGTTGCGGAGATGGCGGCGGCGAAAAGTGTCAGCGTCCAACTTACTGATATTTTGTCGTGAAATGGCGCGATAGACGGGCTCAAACCCATAACCTCCGGCGTGACAGGCCGTGACACACGAGCTCCATCAATGGCAGCTGACATTTTACGCGTCGCAAGAAAGCGTCACGGCGAGGGCCGGCGTCAGCTCGGACGGCGACGCGGGTCACCAGCCTGGCGTAAGGCCAGCGGAGTACCAAAATGGCGCATTGCGGCCATTTATTAAGCATCCGTTAACCATGAATTCGAGATACTGTCGGCAACCGCGACCGTTAACAAGGCGTTTACTCTACTGGACACGACGCGAGTTCCCAGCTACCCACCGCCTCGTGGTTGCGGTTACAACGGCTCTACCGCGATTACCGTCAGGGAGGATCGGACATGGCGACAACGGAAGAGAAGCTCGACGCAGAGCTCGGTCGCATCTTGAAAGTCGCGGCCGACATGGCGCCCGTCTCAAATGAGCTGCATCAGCTGCAGCAAACCCAAAGCACCGCTTGGCCTTGGCGGGTTCCGCAGGCGCCGTCCTACACCTCTGATCACGCGCCGAAGCCGTTCCGCGACTAGCCATTTCATTACGCGTTCTTTGGCTTTGCGCGAGGTTCGCGCATGGCGACGTTTGGAAAAGTCCTAGAGCAAATTCAGTCCGAAAGCCGCGCCAGTCCCACGGACCGGGTGCGCCGTAGCTTCCTCAAGAAGCTCCACGACCTCACTGGCCGAAACGTCGTCGTCTACTATTCCGGATGGCTGCAAAAGCCGGGGCCGGAAAACTTCTCCAGCGTCATGATCAATGACGAAGACAAACACGGCTTCATGGCCGCGTTTGCTGGGCTTGATTTCACAAAAGGGCTCGACCTCGTCCTGCACACGCCCGGCGGCGACGTTGCCGCGACCGAAAGCATCATCGATTACCTCCGCAGCAAGTTCGGTCGCGACATACGCGCGATCGTGCCGCAGATCAGCATGTCCGGCGGCACGATGATCGCGCTGGCCGCGAGCGAGATCATCATGGGCCGGCATTCCAACCTTGGGCCGATCGATCCTCAAATCGGAGGCCGACCCGCAATCGCGATCATAGCCGAGTTCGAGAAGGCGAGAGCGGAAATCGCGGCGACCCCGCACCTCGCGCTGCTTTGGCAGCCTATCCTTCAACAATACGCGCCAACGCTCCTATCCACCGCCGAGCACGCCATAAGGTGGACGCAGGAGATCGGAGCGAAGGCGCTCCGAGAAGGGCTCTTTGCCGATCAAGAGGACGCGGAAGATAAGGCGCACCAGGTCGTTGAGTTCCTGATCAGCCACGACCTTCATCGTGCGCACGGCCGGCATCTGCACCGAAACGAGTTATCGCAGCGCGGCTTGAACATTTTGGATCTGGAAGGTGACGACGATCTGCAGGACGCGGTTCTCAGTGTGCACCACTCGTGCATGATCACCGTTGGCAATACGCCTGTGGCTAAGATCATCGAAAACCATCTCGGCATCGCTCACGTCAAGGCGATCCAGCAGCAGGTGCTGCTCGCCCAGGGACCGCAGATGCCAATGATGCCCATGCCACCGACGCCAGTTCCGATGCCGGCGCCGATGCCGCCTGCACCGGCGCCCGCCCCCGAAATGCCGGCTGAGCAAGCCGCGCCTGCAGATGTTTCGGCAGACCAGCCCAGCCCCCCACGGCGGCAGAAGCGACTAGTCGCGCGCAAGGTAGCGAAGAAGGCTGTGAAAATGCGCGCGACTAAGAAGGCCATCAAGGCCCGCGCGGCCAAGAAGGCAGTTGTCAAGCGACTGGCACGTAAAGCCGTCACGTCGCGGCTGCCACCTTCGAATGTCCGACCTCTGTCGGTAGATGATCAGGACGGGTGATCGACAATCAATCGATGGGGCTATCGCGAGAGCGGCTGCAGTAGAGGCGGCACGGGCGCCTGATCGTCTGGTTTGCCCTTCAGCACCTGCGCACCCTTCACCCGCGCCTCGTCAAACCGCCGCACCGACGCTGCGTTGACCGGGTTGTAGGTTTTGCGCAGCCGCTTGTTGTTGTTGTTGTCGATGGAGTTGGCCATCTTGTTGGCCTGGTCCGTGACCTCGGCGCCAGGCGCTGACTGCACCCAGTCTTTATGATCTTGCCGCCGAGTTGCGGGAAATCTCGGTAGATCGAACCGATGAAAAATAGCAGACACCAAACCGCGGCGCCGCCGGAGTTGATCGCCTGTCACGATTGCGGGGCGTCGGTCTCATTTTCCGCGGCGGCTTGCCCTACGTGCGGCTCCCGAGAGCCCGGCGGGCCGTATATCCAAAGCAGGCAAGAGCGGCGTCTACATCGTGGCGAACAGCGGAACGACGAGACGCTAGTCAGGGCAACACTGCTCTGCTGCTTCGTGGGTGTGGCTTACGGTTCAGTTATGATCGGATGGTGGGGTGCCGTCGGCTATGGCGTGCTGGGTGCGGTGATCGGCGTGCCCGCAGGCTTCATCATCAGTGCGAGCCGGCACCTGTTCGATTGACGGAAAGTCATCCCCGCCGACGCGGGCGCCACAAGCGCTTAAACTCGTTTGTTACCCACCGGAACAGAGGTTCTAAAAGGTGGGTAACTGGGGGGTGTTTTCGTGAGCGATTTCAAGCGTTGTTTTGAGGCTTGGCGATCCCAGCAGGACTCGAACCTGCAACCCGCGGAGTAGAAATCCGCTATTCGGCCAAGACGCCCCGTCTCCGCCAACTATCCGTTGACCACTGAAATCCCGTAAACAAACTCCGCCAAAGGAAGGTCAAACAAGCGCAAACTCCATGATTTTGTTGGTCCTTGCGATTGCTACTTACATTCGGGACGAAGGGGTCGCAGGTTCCGACCTTCATGCAAGCCGGGGGATTTCCTGTTGGGCCAATCGCAACAGTCGGGGTGTTGCGTGTCCCCGCAACCAACGATTCTTGCGAAAGCAAGGCACCCAAAAGCCCGACTTCCGAAAGGACGTCAGGGTTTTTCTTCGCCGCGAAGCGCAGAACCCCGGCCAGGTCGCCTCGCAGTACGATGACCAGCTCTTTCGCATCGGGCACGAGCGTCACCTGATCGACCAGCGTGCGGAAGACCTCAGCTGCCTCGGCCCTGCCGTTCTCGCTTTGTAGGCTCTCGTAGAGCGCGGCAATCCGCTGGCGATAGATCTCCGCCATGTTCGGGTGCAAGAGAGGCGGCGGCACCTCAGCGTTTACCAGCAGTTCAGTGAGCTCTGCCTTGCGGGCTTCAAGGCCACCAATCTTGTCCTTGAGCTGAGCGCCGGGCACGCCGTCTAGGATGGCTTGGATCGCTCGATCCAAGTCCCGCTGGACGCGCTCCAACTCTTTGCGTTGACTGACGATGTCAGCGCTGCGCTCAATGCGCAGCCGGCACCTCGCGGGTGAACTCGTCGCAGAATTCCTTGAATAGCTCGGGATCCATGAGATGCGTCCGCAGCCTGCCGAGCACCGACGCTTCCAACGCATCGCGCCGGATGTTCAGGCGGTTGTCGCAGGTGCCTTTGTTTCGCGACGTCGCGCAGCCAAGCAGATCCTTCGAGATCATTGTGTAGCCGATGTCCTCGCCCGTATTGCCGATCTTGGTACATCACGGCTGCACGAACTGCTGCCCTGGGAATGGAAGCTACTGCGCCAAACCGGCAACTCCGGCGATCAGCAAGCCGCCTGATCCTCACCCAACGCCATCATATAGCTCGCGCGCACGCGTCAATCCGGCGGCCTTCGTCGTAGGCGCACAGTGGTCCACCCATTGCGCAAGTAGCAGAGACGCCGCCTGCAGCGCAGATCGCCAAACTCATTCGACACCAATGGCGCAAAGGCCGGAGTGCAGTCGACGGAAGCGCCAGTAGATGCGACACAGCTCGCGAATAAAGGTTTGCTGACGCGGGCTATTCCTGATGGAGCGTCCATCGTGGGAACGGAGCTTCGCTCACGCTGATCTCAAGTTCGGCCGAGTTATGAAGACGCTCCGGAGAGCGCGGCGCCGAACTGCGCTCTCGCCGGCTCGCCCTATCGTTTCAGCGAATTTAGTATTCCGTTTATTTGTCGCCGTCAGCTTACGGACAGCCAAGCTACTTATCTGCGGAGTCAGGTCTAATGACCTGAACACAATGCAACAGCCATAGGAGTGTGGTCGTCATGGACGGTCGAATTAACAATTGGTCGGATGTTCCATCCGATGATGAGTATCATTACGCAAGCTCCTCGGAGCACAGGAATTCCGACGATTTCGCGGACGCGCTCGGTAGAATGGGATTGCAGGATTCGGGTGCCGGCTCATCCTCGCAGCCGAGTTATTACCTCACTTCAAGACCTCCCGTTATTGAGATCGACCAAGCCGAATTCCGGGAACGGGTGAGGAGCTTTCATGGTGAAGAAATCAATCATATCGCCAACAATCCGCAGGAATACTCAGAATTTGTGTCCGAAAGAGCTAGGCGCACCGCGGATGTCGCTAGCAGTTTCGGGATCCGAAGGGATTCTGATGCCGCCCGATATTACAGCTACCAACTAGGAAATAGGAGCGTCGGCCTCCAAAGAACGGAAGCCGGATTTCCTATGGCGACTGAGTTCACCAGCCAAGGGTGGCGAGAACAGTTCCCCGGACGAACTAACGTCACATCAATCGTGGATTTTCAGGTTGCTCATCCGCTCGTCGGCAACGCCGGCGATATTCTGCTCGAGCACCAACTACGGCAAGACGGCGAACGGCCGCTGGTGAACTGGCGTCCTGCTAATGACGAAGCGAGAGCCCGTGCAGAACAAATGGGCTTCGTTGATGTAGATCACAATGATATGGTACTTGATCCCACCCAGTCCAGACAGTGGAGATATAGGGATGGTGAATGGCAGCGCGCAACCAATTCTTCGGCGTATCTCTCCAAAGTCAGCGATGATGAACCTTCATCAGAGTCCGACTCGGATGGAGACTTTATGTGACGTGAGATCTCCACCAATCCGTTGAGGTGGAGCAGGAGCGCAGACCAAGCGACACCTGCGGCTTACGATCGAGCCTTGACGGAACGAAGCCGAAGCCAATTCGGCTCAATCGGTGAGGTGCACTGTACTGATCGCACCGCGGCTGTTTACGAGAGTTGGTGCCTATAATAGCACAAAAGAAAACCCAGGTTCCAGCCGGGGTTTTCGACTGCCGCCCGGGCGGGAGGAGCGGATTGCCTATGGCGGGCGCGAGCGTCATTGTGTCCTCGCCATCAGAATGGCTCGGGATCTTTCCGGGTTCGCTGGGTGAGGAGGGCTTCGTTGGCCGTTTTCTTCGTAGGCGGTAATCTCGAGAAGTGTCGGGCCAACTCATCGAGCAACGAGACCATCCACCCGGTCTCGCCGGCAGCGGACGCATGGCAAAGATCAAAAAAGGAGCAGATGTCAGCACACCCACCTCATTCTGCTTTAGTGTCCTGAACCAGAAATTCGCGACATTGCGATGCCTAGGCTTGAGTATTGTATCGGCAGAAGCGTTCGATGGAAGCGCGGATGTCGTCGGGGGACTTGGTCCATTTGAATGGCTTGGGATGGGCATTGTGATGACTGATGAAGTCCATAATGTCTGCGCGCAGGGCTGGACGCTGCGATAGATGCCGCGCCGGATCTTCTTATCGAGGAGCGGAAGAAGTGCTCGACCTGATTGAGCCAGGACGAACTGGTGGGCGTGAGATGGACATGCGAGCGCGGCCGTTTGGCGAGCCAGTAGCGGATCAGTGGGGCCTTGTGCGTGGCGTAGTTGTCCATGATGAGATGGACATGGAGACCGCGGGGGACGGCGGCCTCGATCTCGTCTAGAAACTTGCGGAACTCTGCGGCACGGTGACGGGAATAGCATTTGCCGATGACCTTGCCCGTCGCAATGTCGAGCGCCGCGAAGAGTGAGGTCGTGCCGTGGCGCGTGTAGTCGTGGCTGCGTCGTGCGGGCTGACCGGGACGCATGGGCAACATGGGCTGGCTGCTGTCGAGCGCCTGGATTTGGGACTTCTCGTCCACACACAGGACGATGGCATGCTGGGGCGGGGACCCGACGGGAGAAGCGGTCGAGGACGAGCAATGACTATCTTGGCGTTCTCGCGCTTCGCTAACCCGTTGCGCTCTGGGACGGCAATAAAGCGAGCATTCGGGAGGAATGCCGTTTGATGACGGCGGCCAATCGGGGGGGGCGTACTGGATCGTTCGAACCTAACTGGTCTTGAGGGCAGCAGTCTCACTCTTATTGAGATCGAGTTTGCGGCCGGGGCTCGGATGCGGATCACGGGCACGGTCGACACGGCGACGCTGAAGGCCGCCGTGGCGGCGCTGGCAGATGGACGCCCACGGTGATCCCCATCGCGTCGAGCGTGCGGGTGGCTGTTTGCGAGGATTCGCTACGTGCCGGCCGCGCCCTTGGGCTTGCGGGTCGGCTGAGCCGTAAATGGCTTTGCGGCTGCTGCGGACTCCTGCTGCTGTTTCTGCTGGGCAATAGCGGCAAGCTCCGCCTGTTTAGCCTCAGCCTGATCCTCAGGGACGAGCAGGTAGCCCTTTTCGGCCATGCAGCCACGTTGAACCGTGTCAGCCGCGTTGGACCGTTCGATAGACGCGGCGACGCCGGCTAGACCACCGCCAGAGACTGTGACACCCGACAGATTGGCTTTGTTGCGCTCACCTAGGCAGGCGGTGCCATCCAGCTCGAATTGCGTCCGAAGTGCTGGATTGTCCACTGCCTTTTGGCCATCCGCTCGAAGCCAAAGCATCTTAGGCTGAGTGGCACACCCGCCCAGCACGGCGCACAGCGCCCCCGCAGCAGTAAAAATACGCATGAAGTAGCCCCCGGAATATATGCCGAACCCAACAGCAACCGTAGCGCGAGATCAATAGAAAGTTCGTCGTCGCGCTCGGCCAAATTGGAATCGCTGGCCATTCCGAAGAACAGACCGCGAAAGCGCGGGGTGCCGTGTTGCGTGGAGTAGTTCGAAGTGCCGTGTAACACCTTGAATTTGCCGCGACCGATTTGGAGCGCCGCGCAACACGGTTTGCGCTCGCAGAGCGAAGCCACAACGTAGCCAAGACATTGATTTGATGGATAAATTATTGGCGAATCCCGGCAGGGCTCGAACCTGCAACCCGCGGAGTAGAAATCCGCTAGGCCAAGACGCCCCGTCTCCGCCAACTATCCTGTTGACCACTGAAATCCCGTAAACAATCTCCGCCAAAAGAAGGTCAAACAAGCGCAAACTCCATGATATTGGTCCTTGCGATTGCTACGTACATCCGGGACGAAGGGATCGCAGGTTCCGACCTTCATGCAAGCCGGGGGATTTCCTGTTGAACCAATTGCAATAGTCGGGTGTTGCGTGTCCGCGATTTGAACCTGCATCCGTCTAGGCAGGTTCCGATCAGGGAAGCGGGCCGCCCAACCTATGATAGCGGCATCGAATTGCGCTCGCTTTCGATCTTCCGCGACAGAAGTCGCTTTCGTCCGACTGGTAGCTCGAGGTCTTTCAACATTCTCTGTATGAGCGTAAAGCTTCGCCCCAGGGCTCACGAACTGCCTATGCGTAAGATTGGATCGAATATCGTAGAGTTGGGTGGTGTGTGGAAAGGCGGTAGCCCTCTCCCGCTACCAAAATCCCCGAGCTTCGCATGTCCATCCTCCAAGAGGCGTTGCACGACCTGCTGCGTGTCCTGACCTTTGCGGCCTGGGGATGTGCGGTCGTAATCTTGGCGATGGCGATACGACTGGCCTTCTTGAGAGCCGGGACGTTGCCCGAGTGGCGCGGCCTGCTGACGCTCAGGCGTCCGTTGGCGAGCGAGCTCTCGCCGGAATTCCACGCGGCCAATGGTCAGCTCATGCGCCTCATGCTTGCATTCGCCGCGGTGCTAGGCATCGGCGCCCTCCTGTTCTGGCTGGATACCCTGTTTCTTCCTGTCTCAAGTAATTGATGAGCGCGCTATCGCCCGGCGCGCGCAACTAGGAACTCCCGCGCACGATCGAAGCTTGAATCCGCGGGCCAGCCTCGCCGCCGATCGCTGGCCTGCACGGCCCGCCTCCAAGCCCCCCATACCCCCCAGGGTGGGCCGTGCTTCACCAGAGGAGACGAGAATTGACCGATCCGACCGAGCAAGAGATCAGAGAACGCGCGCACCGCTTGTGGGAGCAGGCCGGCAAGCCCGAAGGCCGTGAAGAAGAATTTTGGAATGCGGCCGAGCAGGAGCTGCGCAACGAGGAAAAGTCGAACACGCTGCGAACGCCGGATACGCTGTGACCGACAAGACCTGCCCATTCTGCCAGGGTCTGGGATGGGTCTGCGAAAACCATCCGCTCCGGCCCTGGAGCGAGAAGCTCGGCGGCTGCCGCTGCGGTGAGGGCATGCCCTGCACTTGCAACACGACTGAGGATCCGGAAATCAGAGTGGTGATCGTCGAAGCCGACACGACGTGGCACTAGCGGCGGCCCGCTCGGCTCGCAATGGTGCCGGGTAGGTTGGGTAGAGCGAAGCGAAACCCATCATGCATCTCCTTGCCCAGACCCCATGGGTTGCGCTCCGCTCTCCCATCCAGCGCGCCGTTGTCGAGGGAACAGACCATCCCGAAAGGAATTCAATCTCCGAACAGCACGGGCTCTGACAACATTCCTTTCCCACGGCAGTGTCGGCGGTGGACGAGCAGAAAAAGATAGAGCACCAGATCGAACTCGCCACGCGAGCGGCCGCGCTCGTCAGGGACGAAACCACCGGCCAGCGTTTCCGGAGTTTTGCCGAAGAGCTGAGGCGAAAGCTCCGCCGCATGATGCGGCGCGGCCAGGTGCGCGCACGCGCCTACGAGCTCTGGGAGCAGGCGGGCCGGCCGAGCAATCGTGACCTGGAGTTCTGGCTCGAAGCGGAACGGCAGGTGGAGGATGAGCGCGAGGATCGGAAGGGGGCGGGTGGTTCATAGGCGATAGATGCTGGCCCGATCGAGGAGCATAGCATTCGGATCTTTGCAAGGCTGTCACGCCCGGGCTCGTCCCGCCTGCGGCGCCGAAGGCCCTTCGGCGCGGCGAAGGTCCGGGCATCCACGTTCTCAGTGCTGCACGGCAACAAAGAAAAAAGCCGCCGGGCTCTTCACCCTGGCGGCCTCAAAAGTCCCTAGCTGTCGATCGCCTCCGCAGCCTCACGCGTACCGCCGTTACCTTGTTTGCGGCCATGCGGGGTGTTTGTAGGCGAGGGCGGATGATTCTGCTGTGACTTGAAGCACACAGTGGAAAAGAGGATGGGGACGGCTGGGATAATGTCGCGAGAGCGGGCAGGTAGAGAGTACTTGCGAAACCCGTCTTGCCCTCGCATTGGATACACCCAGATGGGTTTCGCTTCGCTAGACTGCGCCGCTGTATAGAGAATGCCTTCGCGCTGATTCCACCAATTGCCGAATAATACCTGAGAAGCGGGTTCTCACTGACGGTCAGATCAATGTGCAGGCGTTTCTTCGCAAACGTCTAAGTGTCTGACGAAGCCTGAGTGGAGGCAGTGCGTAGGATGGCGTCGGGCAGAACCCTACCCCTGTGTCGCCCCCGTCAACCCCTCCCCATAAAAATATTCCACTTTACCGAAATTCGGTTTCGGCGTATGTGTCGTCCATCCCGGCTCACCCAAGAGGGGCGACTATGTGTCGTCACTGTCGCGAGCCGGGCTTGCGGTGGACGCGGCAGCGTCGGCACGAGAGGTGCGGGCAGGGCGGGTAGTCCCTGTGAGTCCGTAACCGCGTGCGACGAGCGGCGCTGTTAGGTTCGTCTCGTCTGCAGGTCGACGGCAACGTGCACAACGTCGTCGAATCCTGCGGCGAACAAGCGGGCCGTGCGTACGGCAAAACCGTGTGGTCCTGGCCGTCGTTGCTACGGTCAAGCTGTCTGCGGAGATGCGCGCGAGCCCAACCGGGCAGACGGCATCGTCAATTCGCGGGGCGAGGGAGGCCAGAAGGAAAGGTCGGCTCCCGGGAGATCACGGCATAAGCCGTCCGACCATCGCGCAGGGAAGGCCGAGTGATCGGCGACACCTGTATGCTGCTGTGCGGTCTCCTTTGCGCATTATTCGCGCAGCAGACCGCGGGTGCCAGCTGGCACCCGGCCTTCCCTGCGCCCTCTTGGCTTTATGAGGGTGGAGCGACGAAGCAAAGCTCGGGTGGATTGAGCCGCGAGAACGCGAAGGCGTGTCTGTGAGCCGAGCTGCGTGCCACACGCTCGATCTCGTAGGGTGGGCAAAGCGCAGCGTGCCCACGCCTTGTTGCTCATGGAGGGAGATCGTGGGCACGGCGCCATGCGCCTTTGCCCACCCTACGGCACTGCCGCTGGGATTTGCACCAGAGCATCGCAATGACGGTGTGGAGAAAGCGCGCGCCACACTCCGCTCCCGCGCCGTGCCCTTCAAACCCGATACCACGCCGCCAGATTCCACGTGATGGTGTCCCAGCCGGAGATGTCGATCATGAGGTTGTTGGCGCCGGCGTTGACGATGGGGCGTGAGAGCAGCGGCAGGAACACGTGGGCTTCGCAGAAGATCTCATCGACCTTCATCAGCAGCGCGGCGCGCTTGACCGGGTCGAGCTCGTTCTGCGCGGCCTTGTAGGCCTTGTCGGCTTCGGGATCGGAATAGCGCGAGTTGTTGCGGCCGAGCCATTTGTTGTCCTTGGTGGCGATCTCCCAGGACACGCACTGGTTCAAGAGGCGCTCCGGATCGGGCTGCGGCTGCGTGGTGTTGTACATCTCCATGTCGGCATAGAATTTCGAGTAGGTGTCGGGATTGCCGACGTCGGAGGAGAAGAACACCGACGCGGTGACCGACTTGAGCTCGATGTCGATGCCGGCCTTCTGGCAGGCCTGCTTGATGATGGCCTGCGTCTTCTGGCGCGGCGCGTTGATCGAGGTCTGGAACACGTATTTGAGCTTCTTGCCGTCCTTCTCGCGGATGCCGTCCGCGCCCTTCTTCCAGCCGGCCTCGTCGAGGATCTTGTTCGCCTTGTCGATGTCGAACTCGTATTTCAGCTTGGGCGACTTGAACTGCTTGGGCGCGTTGACGAAGCTCGCGGTGGCGATGCCGCCGCGGCCGTAGATGAATTTCTGGATCGAGTCGCGGTCGATCAGGAGGTTGATCGCCCGGCGCACCGCGGGATCGGACAGCGTCGGGTGCTTGGACTTGACGCTGGAGCGCTCGCCGTCGATCTCGGTCCACGGGTCCGTCGTGTTGAGGATGATGAACTCGACATTGCCGGACGGCGTGATGTCGAGCTTGCCTTTGCCGCCCGCCTCCATGCGCTTGAGCACCTCCTCCTCCACCTGCATGTTCCAGGCGAAGTCGTACTCGCCGGTCTGCAGCACGGTGCGCGCCGCGGACACCGCATCGCCGCCGCCCTTGATCTCGAGCGTGTCGAAATGCGGCTGGTTCTTGATGTGATAGTCGGGATTGCGTTCGGCGCGGATCAAATCGCCCGGCTTGAACTCGACGAATTTGTACGGGCCGGTGCCGACCGGCTTCAGATTGGCCGGTGCCTCGCGCGACTTGGCGCCGGCATATTCGCCGAAATGATGCTTTGGCAGGATCGGGCCGACCGAGCCGACGAACGGATCGGCCCAGAACGGCGTCGGCGCCTTGAAGATCACCTTGACGGTGTGGTCGTCGATCTTCTCGACCTTGATGTCCTTGTAGGATCCCGTGGTGTAGGCCGCGGTGGCGAGATCGGCGGCGTATTGCCAGGTGAAGATGACGTCGTCGGCGGTGAAGGGCTGGCCGTCATGCCATTTGACGCCCTGCTTCAGCTTCCAGACCACGCTCATGCCGTCGGCCGCAAGGCTGCCGTTCTGCTTGGTCGGGACCTCGGCGGCGAGGCAGGGAATCAGGTTGCCCTCCTTGTCCCAGCCGGCGAGCGGCTCGAAGAACACGCGCGAGGCCATCTGGTCCTTGGTGCCGATCGCGAAATGCGGATTGAGCAGGGTCGGCGCCTGCCAGAACAGCAGCTTGAGCGAGCCGCCGCCGCCGGCCTTGGTCGGCTTGTACGGCAAGGTGGCATCCGCCATCGCCACGTCGTGCCAGAGCAGGATCTGGCTCGCGATCGGCGCTGCGATTCCGACCGCGGCCACCTTCTGAATGAACGAGCGCCGCGACAGCGTGCCTTGCTTCACCTCCGCGACCAGACCCCGGATTTCGTTCTCGTTCATCAGATGACCCTCCACCTCGAAGACAAATCGTCGCCAGCGGCCATCATGTTGCATCATGCACGGGGCGGCAATGGCGGCGTGACTGCCGGGCCATGCGACGAAATGACGATGGGGAACGCCCTTGCGGGCCACGGCCCGGACCGCCGCACGGGAGCGGCGAGGGTGGTCATGGCGAAACGCCGGGGCTGTTTGCGCCTCACGCTTGCGCAGGCGCGTTCGTTCCCCACATCGGATCGAACGGAGAAGCGTTGTCCGCACCGGGCGGCAAATATGGTTTTCCATTTCATTGATTTCATTCGACGGAGAAGCGAATACGGTTCCAATCATTCTCGCCGTGCCATGGAGACCAAGATGTCGTTTCGCCTTCCCCTGATCCTCGCAACCGCGCTCGCCGCCTGGTCGGCAGCAGCCACCGCCGAGACCATCAAGATCGGCGTGACACCGGGCCCGCATGCGCAAATCCTCGAAGCAGTGAAGCCGATCGCCGCCAAGCAGGGCCTCGACATCCAGCTGCTCGAATTCTCCGACTATGTCGTGCCGAATGCGGCGCTCGATGCCGGCGAGATCCAGGCCAATTCGTTCCAGAACCAGCCTTATCTGGACAACCAGAAAGCCGACCGCGGCTACAAGATCGAGGCCGTCGGCCTGACCGTGAATTTCCCGATCGGCGTCTATTCGAAGAAGCACAAGGCCATCGCCGACATCCCCGAGGGCGGCAAGGTCTCGATCCCGAACGATCCGACCAATGGCGGCCGCGTGCTGCTGCTGCTGCGCGACAAGGGCCTGATCAAGCTGAAGGACGCCACCGGCTTCAAGCCGACCGTGCTCGACATCACCGAGAACCCGAAGAAGCTGAAGTTCATCGAGGTCGACGCGGCGCAGGCGCCGCGCGCGCTCGACGACGTCGACGCCGCCGCGATCAACACCAATTATGCAACCCAGGCGGGCCTCGATCCGGTCAAGGATCCGATCCTGCGCGAGGACCCGAAGGGCCCCTATGTCAATCTGATCGCCGTGCGCACCGCCGACAAGGACAAGCCCTGGGTCAAGATCCTCGTCGACAGCTATCACACGCCGGAGGTCAAGGAATTCGTCCTGACCAAGTTCAAGGGCGCGGTGCTGCCGAGCTGGTAGGCAATCTGCCCAGCCAAAGTTCAGTAAAGCCTTGCGCAGGGGCGATCCCGGCGGACCATTGCGCGTATGAGCCTTGCGCAATGCCTGCTTGTCGGAAGCCGCAGTAACCGACATCATCGGCGGCCTGGCCATCCTCGCCCGACAGGGGTCGCATGAAACGCTTTGCAAATCTGAAACGCCTGGGGTTTTTCACGCGGCTTCTGGACGAGGCCCCGCCCGCCGAGCGCTATCGCTTCGCGGCCGAGCAGATCGTGCGCGCCGAAAAGGCGGGCCTCGATTCCGCGTGGATCGCCCAGCATCACTTCCACGAGCGTGAAGGCGGCCTGCCGTCGCCCTTTACGTTTCTCGGCTACGTCGCAGCCCAGACCTCGCGCATCCGCCTCGGTACCGGCATCGTCACGCTGCCGCTGGAGAATGCGGTGCGGGTGGCGGAGGACGCAGCCGTGCTCGATCTGATCTGCGACGGCCGCTTCGAGCTCGGCGTCGGCACCGGCGGCAATCCGTCGGCCTTTGCCGCCTTCGGCCTCGACAGCGCCCAGCGCAACGAGATTTTCGCGCGCAATCTGGAGGTCGTCCGCACCGCCCTGGTCGGCAAGCCGCTCGAGGGCGGCGACACGATCTATCCGCAGCGGCCGCAGCTGGACAAGCGGATCTGGCAGGCCACGTTCTCGGTGGCCGGTGGCGCGCGTGCCGGCAAGGCGGGCGATGGCCTGTTGCTCTCGCGCACCCAGCCGCGAACCAAGGAGGCGCCGCAGGCGACGCTCGCCGAGATCCAGAATCCGGTCATCGATGCTTATCTGGAAGCGCTGCCCAAGGGGGCAGAACCCCGCATCATGGCCTCGCGCAGCGTGTTCGTCGCTGACGATCATCGCGAGGCGTTGCGGCTTGCCGACATCGGTCTGCGCCGCGCGCTGCCGCAATTCATGAAGGGCGGTCACGCCAAGCCGGGCGAGACGCTGGAGGAGATGATCACGGCGTTCGACACCCATGTCGGCGGCGCCGACGAGGTCATCGCCTCGCTGCGCACCGATGCCACGCTGGAGCGGGTGACGGATCTCGTGTTCCAGGTGCATTCGGTCGATGCCCCGCATCCCCACGTCCTGCGCTCGATTGATCTCGTCGCGGAGAAGGTCGCGCCGGCGCTGGGCTGGACCCGGACGGCGCCCGACGTGGCGCTGGCGGGCTGATTGGACATGAAGAGCATCGCGTTGCACGAGGCTGAATGATGAGTACGCAGGATATCATCGACACACTCGCCGGGATCGAGCCGGGCTCGGCTCTGGACGCCATCCGCGCACGGCGCCTGCAGGCGCGCGAGAACGCGCAGAAGAGCTATCTCTCGCTGTTCGAGCCGATCGACGCCGGCGATGTCTCGCTGGCCGAACGCGCGGCGGTCGCCGCCTTCGTGACCGGGCTCCATGGCGAGTCGCCCGTTGCCACTTTCTATCGCGACAAGCTTGCCGCAAACGCGAACGGTGCGCCCCTGCTGGAGGCGATCGACGCCGAGATCGCGCGGGGCAGGACCTCGGGTCCCTATGGCTCGTATCCCGCCGGCCCGCTGTCGATCGAGAACACCGCCGGCCTGATCTATCGCGTCAGCGCGGCGGGCAAGCCGGCGCTCGGCGCCAGACTCGCAGCGGCACTCGAGCATGCACACCTCCTGGTGTTCCGGCCCCGCGATGCCGCAGCCAGCGACATGAAGGCGCTGCTTGACGCCGGCTGGTCGACCACCGGCATCGTCACCTTCTCACAGCTCGTCGCGTTCCTGTCGTTCCAGGTGCGGGTCGTCAGCGGCTTGCGCACGCTCGCCGCCGTGAACGCATAAGAGGAGGCCGCAATCATGAGCGCCACCGTCAATCCGCCCGTTGTCTTCACCCAGGATGAGCTCGGTTGGGTGTCCTGGATCGAACCACTGCCCGAGGCCGAGCTGACCGAACGACACTTTAATGGCCTCGTCGATCGCTCCCGCGCCAAGTCGGAATATTTCCGCCTGCTGGTGCGCGATCCCGAAGTGCTGGAAGCCCGCACCAAGACCGACAAGGACATCTTCTACAACGTCGCCGACGGCCTGCCGCGCGCCGAGCGCGAGCTCGCGGCGGCGGCGACCTCACGCTATAACGGCTGCATCTATTGCGCCTCCGTGCATGCGCGTTTCGCCAGCACCTATTCCAAGCGCCGCGACGACGTGCAGCGCCTGCTCGACGAGGGCGTCAAGGCCGATCTCGGCGAGCGCTGGAATGCCGTGGTCAAGGCGTCGGTCGCATTGGCCGCAACCCCGATCGCGTTCGGGCCCGACAATATCGCGGAGCTGCGCCGTGCCGGTCTCGACGATGCCGAGATCGTCGACGTCATCAACGGCGCCTCGTTCTTCAACTGGGCGAACCGGCTGATGCTGTCGCTCGGCGAGCCCTCGAAATAGGCGTTCTCACCGGCATAAGAATTGCTGTTTGTTTCAACACTTGAGTGGATGGAGCCGTGCATGAGCAACATCGATCGTCGTAGCCTGGTCAAGGGCTCGCTCGCCGCCATGATGGCGGGAGCAGCGTCACGCGCCGCCTTCGCGCAATCGTCCGAACCGATCCTGCTCGGCGTCAGCGGTCCGCTGACGGGACCGAACGCGCAATATGGCACGCAGTGGAAGCAGGGCTTTGATCTCGCGCTCGACGAGATCATGGCGGCCGGCGGCATCAACGGGCGCAAGCTCGCCTACCAGTTCGAGGACAGTCAGAGCGATCCGCGCCAGTCGGTCGCGATCGCCCAGAAGTTCGTCTCCGATCCCCGAATCGTCATGGAGCTCGGCGATTTCTCCAGCCCGGCCTCGATGGCGGCCTCGCCGATCTATCAGCGCGGCGGCCTCGTGCAATTCGGCTTCACCAACTCGCACCCCGACTTCACCAAGGGCGGCGACTTCATGTGGAGCACCTCGGTCAGCCAGGCCGACGAGCAGCCGCTGCTGGCGGCCTATGCGGTGAAGCGTCTCGGCCTCAAGAAGCTCGCGGTGCTGCACCTCAATACCGATTGGGGCCGCACCAGCCGCGACTATTTCGTCAAGGCGGCGAAGGAATACGGCGCCGAAATCGCGGTCACCGAGGGCTACATCGCGGAGGAGCGCGACTTCCGTTCCACGCTGGTGCGCGTGCGCGACGCCAGTCCGGACGGGCTGATCCTGATCTCCTATTATTCCGACGGCGCGCTGATCGCCCGGCAGGCGCGGCAGGTCGGCCTGAAACAGGTGATCTGCGCCGCGAGCTCGGTCTACTCGCCGAAATTTCTGGAGCTCGGCGGCGAGGCGGTCGAGGACGTCCATCTCGGCACGCGCTATTTCCCCGAGGATCCCAGGCCGGAGGTGAAGAAATTCATCTCGGGCTTCAAGGCGAAATACGGCGGGCAGGAGCCCGACGCCTTCAACGCTTATTCCTATGATGCGATGAACATGGCGGCCGCCGTGGTCAAGATCGGCGGCACCGACCGCCGTGCGGTCCGCGATGCCTTCGCAAAAGTGAAGGACGTCTCCAGCGTCATCTTCGGCTCCGCGACGTTCGACGTCGAGAGCCGCCGCGTCAAGGGCGCCATGAATGCCGAACTGGTCGTGCGCAAGGGCCAGTTCGCGCTCTGGGACGGCAAGCCAACCTGATCTGTAGGCTGGAGCAACCGCTTCGGCCGACTTCATTCTACGCGGGGATCACCGTTTGTCTTCCTGGCTCGACTATACGATCAACGGGCTGATCGTCGGCAATGTCTACGCCCTCGTTGCGGTCGGGCTCGCGCTGATCTTCGGCGTCAGCCGGCTGATCAACTTCGCGCAAGGCTCGATCTATCTGGTCGGTGCCTATATCGGCTGGGTCGCGGTGGTGCAGCTGCATACGCCGCTGCTGCTCACCATCATCGTGGTCGCGGTGGCTGCCGCGATTGTCGGATTGATCATCGAGCGGTTCGGCTTGCGTCCGCTGCAGAACTCGGTGCGGATCGCGCCATTGCTCGCCACGATCGGCATCAGCTTCGTGCTCGATCAGCTGGTGATGCTGACCTTCTCGCCCAATCCGCGCGCGCTGCCGAGCCAGTTGCCGGATGTCCGCTTCCAGGTCGGCGGCGGCACCATCGGCCCACTTGATCTGCTCATTGCGGGAGTCGGCCTCACCAGCGCACTCTTGCTGTTCGTTTTCCTGCGCTACAGCAAGCTCGGATGGGCGGTGCGCGCGGCGTCGCAAGACCGCGACGCGGCGATGCAGATGGGCGTTGACGTCAACCGCGTCAATCAGGCGGTGTTCGGCATTGCCGCCGCGCTCGGCGGCGTCTCCGGCATGCTGGTCGGCATGTACTACAACCAGATCGACACCGCGATGAGCCTGCAGGCGACGCTCAAGGGCGTCGTCGCTGAAGTCGTCGGCGGCGCCGGCAATGTGCCCGGCGCGGTGATCGGCAGCCTGCTGCTTGGTCTCGTCGAGAGCTACGGCGTTGCGGTATTCGGCACCAGCTACCGCAATCTGTTCGCGTTCCTGCTGCTCGTCGTCGTGCTCGTGTTGCGGCCGAACGGCCTGTTCGCGAGCGCGCGGCAGGCGCCGCCCGAGCCGCTCACCGGCACCTTCATCGCGCCGAGCCGCCCGCTGCGCATTCCGCGCTGGGCCTTGGCTGTTGCGGCCGCGATCTTCGCGGTCCTCCCGTTCTTCCCAGTGTCGTTCTACGTGCTGCAGACCTTGATCAATGCCTGGCTGCTCGGCATGCTCGCGCTCAGCCTGACACTGGTTGCGGGCACGATCGGCCAGGTCTCGCTCGGTCACGCCGCGCTGCTCGCGATCGGCGCCTACACCTCGGCGCTGCTGTCGCTGACATTCTCCGTTCCCGTGGGCCTTTCGATCATCGGCGGCGGCCTGATGTGCGCCGCGCTCGGCACCGCGCTGATCTCGCCGTCGTTTCGCCTGCGCGGGCATTACGTGTCGATCGCGACACTCGCCATCGGCGAGATCGTGTCCCTGGTGGTCCTGAACTGGGAGAGCGTCACGCGCGGCCCGATCGGCATCTCCGGCATCCCGCCGCTGTCGCTGTTCGGCTACGATCTGATCAGCCCGACCTCGATCTACTGGTTCAGCTTCGCGGTGATGGTCGTGCTGGCGCTGCTGCAAGGACGCTTGCTCACCTCGCATCTCGGCCGAAGCTTTCGCGCCATCCGCGACGACGACATCGCCGCGCGCGCCTATGGCCTCAGCCTGAACCGCTACAAGTCGCTGGCCTTTATCTTCGGCGGGTTCGCCGCCGGCGTCAGCGGCGGCATCGCCGCGCACCTCTACTCCTACATCAACCACGAGACCTTCAACACGCAGCAATCGATCCTGGCGCTGACCGTCGTGATCCTCGGCGGCCTCGGCAATGTCGTCGGCGCGATTCTCGGATCGGTGGCGCTGGTCGGCCTGCCCGAGGTCTTTCGGATCGCGGCGGAGTATCGCATCCTGATCTACGGCATCGTGCTGTTGCTGCTCGTGCGGTTCAGGCCGCAGGGCCTGCTGGGGACGATGTGATGGCGGAGCAGCACACGACCATGCTGTCCTTGCGTGGGCTGACGCGGCGCTTCGGTGGCCTCACCGCGGTCGACGCCATCGACCTCGATCTCGCCAGGGGAGAGCTCATCAGCATCATCGGCCCGAACGGCGCCGGCAAGACGACGCTGTTCAACCTCGTGACCGGGCTCGACCGGCCCGATGCCGGCAACGTGCACTTCGAAGGACAGGACATCACCGGCCTGTCGCCGGAGCGGCTGGCAGGTGAGGGCATCGCGCGCACGTTCCAGCTCGGCCGCGTCTTCGGCAATCTCAGCGTGATGGACAACGTCCTGATCGGCGCCCACACGCGGCTGCGTGCGGTGAAGCCGGCGGTGCCGGTGATCGGCCCGCTGCTGGAATTGGGGTTGGCGCTGCTGCGTCCCACCAGCGTCAGGGCTGAGGAAGAGCGGCTGCGCGAGGAGGTGAAAGCCATTCTCGCCCGCTTCGGCGAACGGCTGCTGCCGCGGATCGACCAGCCGGCCTATAGTCTGTCTTACGCCAACCGCCGCCGTGTCGAGATCGCACGCGCGCTGGCGCTGAAGCCGCGCCTGCTGCTGCTCGACGAGCCCACGGCCGGCATGAACCCGACCGAGACCGCGGAGATGCAGGCGCTGGTCGCCGAGCTCAAGGCGGAGGGGCTGACCATCCTCCTGATCGAGCACAAGCTGGAGATGGTGATGCGCCTGTCCGACCGCGTCATCGTCATGGACGAGGGCAAGAAGATCGCGGAAGGGCCGGGCGAAGCGGTGCGGAGCGATCCCAAGGTGATCGAGGCCTATCTCGGCCACGGGCTATCGGGGACGTCGGAGCAGGAGAGCGCAGCATGACGACGAGCGCCCCCGAACCTCTGCTGGCATTGTCGAACGTCAATACGTTCTACGGGCAGGCCCAAGTGCATTTCGATTTGTCGATCACGGTCGCGCGCGGCCACATCGTCTGCCTGCTCGGCGGCAACGCCAGCGGCAAGTCGACGACGATGAAGATCATCTTGGGCCTTGTGAAGCCGCGCTCGGGCGATGTCACGTTCGACGGCGCATCGTTGATCGGGCTGACCACGCCGCAGATCGTCCGTCGCGGCATCGCTTCGGTGCCGGAGGCGCGGCGGCTGTTCGCGGACATGAGCGTGCGCGAGAACATCCTGATGGGCGCCTTCGTGCGCAACGACCGCGACGCGGTGGCGCAGGATCTCGACAGGATGCTCACCCTATTCCCGAAGCTCGGTCAGCGGCTGTCGCAGCGCGCGGGCTCGCTCTCCGGCGGCGAGCAGCAGATGGTCGCGATGGCGCGCGCGCTGATGAGCCGTCCCAGGATGATCGTGATGGATGAACCGACCATGGGCCTGTCGCCGCTCTATGTCGACCGCGTGCTGGAACTGATCCGCACCATCAATCAGGAAGGCGTCTCGGTGTTCATGGTCGAGCAGAACGCCAGCCTCGCGCTGGAGATCGCGCACGAAGCCTATGTGCTGCAGACCGGCAAGATCGTGCTGTCAGGCCCGGCGCGGGCGCTGAAGGATGATCCTCGAATCCGCGATGCCTATCTCGGCGGCTCCGAGGCCGCCTGACGCTCAGGCCGACACGGCGCTCGCTGCTTGCTCCGCCGGCAGATCATCGCCATTGGGATCGCCGGGGGCCGTGGCCCAAGCTAGCTCGACCAGCGTCACGATCCGGCGTCCGCCGCCGTCGAGCTGGACCACGATCAGGCCCTGCTCCTCCATGTAGCCGAGCAGGCGCTGCGCCCGGCGCAGCGAATGCGAGCCATAGGCGCGCGCGATCGCGGCGTCGCCGGGACATGGCCAGCCCTCCTTCGCGGCGCGCGCGATCATCATGAACACGCCCTGCATGTCGTCGGGCAAGATGGATGCGCGCAGCGACACGTCCTGCCAGGCGTCGTCATCAGTGAGATCGGTGCCGAGGCCGGCGCGCGCATGCGTCAGCATGCGGCGGAATTCGTTCAGATCGGGCACGGCTGCCCCTAAGCCCTCAATGCGGCAGCGGACCACGAACTCCTGATAGAGCACGCCGATGGCGCGGAAGCCCGCGTCGGGCTCCGCCAGCACGGCGCGCAGCGTACGAGCCACGCGCTCGCGCCGCTCCGCGAGCTCTTCGGCGCTGACGGGCACCTCGACCAAGTCGGGCCGGATCTCCGGCGTGGCGGCGGCCTTCGCGGCGCGGAGCTGCTCGAGCAAATCCGGCGCGGGCCGGCGCTGTGGCCGGCTGGCATCGGGCGGCGGCGCGGCCAGGATCACGGCGCGCATATCTTCAAGCGAGGATTCCGGCAGCGGCATCAGCCGCGGCGTGGAATTGCGTGGGCTCGTGTCGGTCGGGCCGATATGCAAACGCAGCGGGCGGCGCGACAGCGCAGGTCCCAGCGCCATGAACTGCCCACGCTCGAGATCGCGGAAGGATTCGGCTTGCCGCCGCTCCATGCCGAGCAGATCGGCGGCGCGCGCCATGTCGATGTCGAGGAAGGTGCGGCCCATCAGGAAATTGGAGGCTTCCGCCGCGACGTTCTTGGCGAGCTTCGCCAGCCGCTGGGTCGCGATGATGCCGGCCAGCCCGCGCTTGCGGCCGCGGCACATCAGATTGGTCATGGCGCCGAGCGAGAGTTTTCGTGCCTCGTCCGAGACTTCGCCGGCAACCGCCGGCGCGAACAGCTGCGCCTCGTCGACGACCACGAGCATCGGATACCAATGGTCGCGGTCGACGTCGAACATCCCGCCGAGAAACGCGGCCGCACGGCGCATCTGGTTCTCGGCGTCGAGGCCTTCGAGATTGAGCACGGTGGAGACGCGATGCAGCCGCGCGCGCTCGCCGGCGACCTGAAGGCCGCGCTCGGTGTGATCCTCGGCCTCGATCACGAGATGGCCGAAGCGCTCGGCCAGCGTGACGAAATCGCCTTCGGGGTCGATGATGGCCTGCTGCACCCAGGGCGCGCTCTGTTCCAGCAGCCGCCGCAGCAGATGCGACTTGCCGGAGCCCGAATTGCCCTGCACCAGGAGACGGGTCGCCAAGAGTTCCTCGAGGTCCATGGCGGCCGCGGCGCCCGCCGTGGTCTGCCCCATCTCGATTGCAACCGTCATGCCCGACTCAAGTCCCCGTCATTCGCGGACAGGGGCTTATCAATCCCGCCGCGGCGCGTCGAGCGGCACGGCGCTGATCAGGCCGCGTTGCCCACGGCGGCGTTCAGGCGTGATTCGATAGCCGTAAAAGTGCGGGCCGATAGGGGGCTTGCGGATCGTCGTCCTCGTTCGCCGGGATGACGCAAGAGCCGAATTCCTGCCTGATCCGCTCCATCTCGGCGATGCGCTCGTGCAACCGTTGCAAATGTTCCGGCGATGTCGCTCGCCAGAACCGGAACGTGTCGGCCGTCAGCGGCACGAAGGCCGTGCCGAACAGGGTCGGCTCGGGAACGACGGTGCGTCCGAGCAGCAGGAAGCGGTCGGCGCCGGAGACGATCAGGGTCGCATAGCCGCGGTTTCCGATCCGCCTGATGCCATTCAGCGACCATTCGGCGAGCTTGCTGAAATACGGCTCCTCGCGCCAGCGATCGGGGCAATGGTCGTCGACCGTGACGTTCACGGCATCCTGGCTGAAATGGACGATGATCCCCGACTTCGCCGGGAACCAGTCATCGTCGAGATGCCCCTGCAGCCAGGCGCAGACGAAGGAGCGGCACATCTGGGGGCGGCGGTCGTAGATGGTGCAGCCGGTGCCCGTCTGCCAGTGCTTGCAGAGCTGGTTCACAGGCTTGTCGACGGCGGCCACCTCGAGAATGTCGCAGCAGGCGTTGCACGATCCGCATTGCCGGGCGAACGGCGCCGTCTTCGGCTGGCCGGCTGCCTTGAAGCCCTGGCCGTCGCGAACGAGCACCTTCTGCTTCTCCAGCGTGCTCAAGGCGCGCTCGACCTTGAGACGGGACAATCCGGTCGCGTCGATGACACTCTTCATGGTTGTCGCGCCGGCCTCCACCGCGCGAGCGACCTGCAACGTCGACTGATCCATCTTCGATGACTTGTTCTTTCGCCCGTCAATCCGGCTATCGCGGGCAGGCTTGGAACCTGCTGCCCGCAGCCGGCATCTGGAGTCTCTGCCGAAGCATCTCGGCGGCCTCCGTTACGTAAGGCCAGACCTCGCACGGATGCAACGTTTTCGCAAATCGGCGACCACGGGGGTGGGCGGATTCGGGTCGATTCCGGGCTTTGACGACCGGATTCGATGATGAAGATCAAACCAGCCTGGCCAGGGGCCTGCTAGCTCAGGCGCATGAGCTTCCTGACCTTCTTCACGGCGACCTATTTCCTGCTGGCCGTGCCCGGGCCGACCAACACCTTGCTCGCGACATCGGGCGCGGGGATCGGCATTGTGCGCTCGCTTCATCTGCTTGTGGCGGAGCTCGCCGGCTATCTGCTGGCGATCGCGCTGTTGCGGCTGGCGCTCGGGCCCATCGTCATGGATATCCCGCTCGCGGCCGTCCTGCTCCGCGTCGCAGTGACCATCTACATCCTGTGCCTTGCCGCCATGCTCTGGCGGGTCAACACGCGCGAGCTGCGCGACGGTGCACCGGTGACGTTCGGCCAGGTGCTGCTCACAACCCTGTTGAACCCGAAAGCGCTCGTCTTCGCCTTCCTGCTGTTGCCGCTTGGAGCTGCGCCGCTTGAACTGTTGCCCTGGTTGGGCGCGATCGCGCTTCAGATTGTAACGGCTGGCGCCGCGTGGATCACTCTGGGCGCAACACTCGGCCGCGGCGCGCGCCGGCTCGGGCATCCCGACCTGGTCACGCGCACCGGCGCGATCACGCTTGTCACGGTGACCGGCCTGATCTGGCTTCAATCATTCCTGAGCGTGTGAGCGCCGACGTCGGTGGATGCGGCGCGCTTACTGCGCGCCGGATCCGCCCTGCACGATCTTCTCGTTCAGCTTCAGATCGACGGTCTCGACCGTGCGGTCGATCTCGGCGTTGGGCACGCCGAGCTGATGCGAGATCAGCTTCACCAGGAGGTCGACGCGCTCGATGAAGGGCGCGCCGCTCGCGACCGCGCGCGCCGCCGATGACGGCTTGAGCAGGCTCTCGGCGGCCTTGGCGTATTTCGCGAACGGCACCTGGTCCTGCGGATCGGCGCCGAGCTTGCGGGCGATGGCGTCGACATGGTCGTAGATCGTCTGCGAGCGACTGAGGTCGCCGTGCACGGCGTCGCGGATCGACTGCGGATCGTGCGGCGTGATGCAGCGGTAATTGCCGGTGAGCAGCATCGACCATTTCGCCAGCGGCACGAACAGGGAATCGAACACTTTCAGCTTCACCGGCACGTCGTGGCCGTCGAGCGTCACCGCGTCGATGTCGGCCTCCAGCTCGCGCAGCACCTTGTTGTGCTTCTCGTCGGCGAACACCGACGCCTTGAAGTTGGTGGGCAGGCCGACATGCAGCACGTTGGCGGCTTCTTCCGGCGGACGGAAAGCCTGCGGGTCGGGCGAGCACAGCGTCACCAGCCCCGGCTCGAACCGCTCCCACACCTGGGCATTGGTGTAGGCCTCTTCCAGATCCATGTCGGCGAGCGCCGGGATCCGCTTCAGATAGGGCAGCGGCGGCATGTTCATGATCGACAGGCACGGCAGCTTCGCCGCGGCGATCTTGACCATGAGAACGCGAACTGTGTGGTTGGTGTATTGCGGCTCCTGCATCGCAAGGCCGACCATGTCGTAGCGGGAGAGGTCGACATTGGCGGGCGTCACGGCGTCGAGCTTGCCGGGCAGGTTGCGCGAGAAGATCGCCCGGTGCACCGCCTCGTCACGCAGCTTGATGCGCACCTCGGTACCTTCGCGGTTGATCAGCTCCGCGGTCTTGGCGCGGCAGACCAGGGTCACATTGTGCCCGGCCATCAGCAGCTTCGCGCCCAGCAGCGAGCCGTAAGAAGCCCCGAGAATCAATATGTTGCGCGCCATATTCCGTCCCTTTGACAATGTGTGTGATTCTTGAGCCCCGGCCGTCATCCGCGGGCGAGTTGCCGGCATGTAAAGCGAAGTGCGCGGGGATGGCAACTGGGATAATGCATACAAGGCGCGCCAGGATCCCGGCGGCCGGATGAGCGAAGTCCGGCAATACTTCGGCCTGCCGGCAAGGACCAGGCTTATGCCGCGCTCATCCGCTACGAGCCCCAATTTGTTGCCCGATGGATCCTTGCTGTGCCGCCACCTGCGGCTGTCAATCGGCTCACTCAGCGCCATACGGCTTTACCGAATCCGGTAGGCCGGAGGATGTCTCGCTCGTCCCGGTTCAGCGTGAGGTGCGGTCGTACGTCGTCACATGTCGCGTGCCGATGATCGCCACGTCGGTTGGTCCCGCTGTTTTCTTCCTGTCACATTTGCCTTTCGGCATTGATGAAGCGGCAATCCGCCGCATCTCTCACCATATCGTGCTTTCACAATGCCGGCCTACGCAGGCATGTATTTTACGTCGGCGAAGTGAGTCATTTCAGTTCGCCGATCGCAACAAGAAAAGTCAGGGCCCGCATCGCAAGTCTGATCGCAAGACTGGCGGAGTGCGCGGCAAGCAACTGTGTTCAGCGATGGAGCTGGGACGTGACGATTGAGTTGGGCCGGCCTCGACCTTGGGCTCAAGCGGGCTGGTTTGGAATGGCGGCGAAAGACGTCGACGCGGCGGGCTGCCTCGCCAGACGCAAGCGCGATGGACGCGATCAGGGGCGGCGGCGATCGCATCGAGCAGGTGCGCGGGGCGCTGCGCAGAATGCAAAGCCGGCTAGTCTGGACGCAAGTCCGGGCAACCGTTGACCGCGCCGCTCGGGGGCTGACATGGAAGGTGATCATTGGCCTCGCGGCTCGTGCGACGGCGCCGGGCAAAGCCTGGCGCGCTTGCGGGATCGCGCCTCCCAATTTTTCCAAAGCCTGTCCGTCGCGGAGCTTGGGCGTGAGACGCACCGGCATCTGTGGATTTCGGACTGGTTGAAGGTCGCGGACGACTACCGGACCTTGGCCGAATCCGCGCACCAAGACCGTTCCGCCTGGGTTTCGCGGGAAGCGTGGCTGTGTTCGCTGACGGCCCTCGAAGTCGTCAGACGCTTGTCTTGTCCGGGAGATGTCGAAAGTGCCGGCCTCGCAGACGAGGTCTGCATCAGCCTGAGAGGTTTCGAAGCGGAAGCCGGTCTGGCGATCGAGCGGGTCAGGATCGATTGCTTCGACCAAGGGGCGCTGGCCGGCTTCTTTCTGCCGGCGCTCCGTCGTGGGACTTCCGCGCCGACGGTCATCTGCCTCAGCGACGAGGACATCACCCTGGGCTCGATGATGAGCAGGCTGTTGCCGGCCTCACTCTGCGGGACCATGTCGCTCCTGTTCGTTGATGCCGGCAATTCAACGGTGCATCGCTCCTTCAAGCCGGAGCACAGGCTTCAGTGCTGGTTGGACTATCTGGAGGCTCGCCCCGATGTCGATGCGCGGCGGATCGCAATCTATGGCGAAGGGGAGGGCGCCTCTCATGCGTCCCGCCTTGCCCTCTCGGATCGCAGGATAGCGGCCGCCGTGTGCGACGGTGGCCTTTTGACGCCGGTGATGCGTCGAGCATCGCTTCGCTGGATGACCGGCTTCGGGCAAGCGGTCCCCGACGGGGCCGCGACGGGTTCGCTACCGCCGTCGCGTCGACTCCCGTGCCCGCTGCTCATGGTCGTCGGGAGCCGCTCCATGATATGGGAGCAGGATGCCCTCGATCTGCAAGCCGGCTATCGGCAGACCGGAGCGGATTGCTCGGTCGTGGTGCCCAACAATGTCCGGCACCCGCTCGGCGAGGTCGAGAATTTCATTGCTGTCGACGACTTCGTCTTCGAATGGCTCGGCAGCAAGCTCGGAACGGCCCGTCAGCTTGACCCCGTGACCTATCTCTAGCCCTTGGGAGAATCGCATTTGAGCGCGGTGTTTGCCGCCATGCTTCGGGCGGTCGCCTCGAAGCCGAGGCGCGCGTCACGACACGTCGATAGCCAGCAATCGTGCCGCCAGCCGCGCGTTCCTGGCGATCGTTGCCAGCGCGGCATTCAGTTCAGCCAGGGTCTTCTCGTCGAGCTCGTTGAAGATGGTCGAATTCAAGGCGAGCTTTCTCTTGGATAGTTTTTCGATTTCCGTCGTGGCCTTCTCCGTCAGCGACATCAGAACGAAGCGGGCATCGTCCGGTGCCGGCCGCCGCGACAGGAAGCCGCCCTTTTCGAGGCTCTTGGTCTGGTTGGTCACGAAGGCCGGGTGGACCCGCAACTTGTTCGCGATATCGATGCCGGCGACGCCGCGCCCGTCGTCCAGTTCGGTGATCGCCATCAGGATCAGCCACTGCGGCTCGGTGATGCCCAGCAGTCCGGCCCAGCAGGTATGGATGTCCTCTAGCTGGGAGTGAATTTCGACGACGTTCCAGATGAAGTCCGTAATCGCCCTGTCGAGTTTCTTCTCGATCATGTGGCTGCCCCCCGTTTCCCTCAGTTCACTCTTTTAATGGGATATTGGGGAATCGTCTCGCATATCGCGCGTGGACAATTGTGGCGGACACCGCACGGCGGAAACGGTTCGCGGTTTAGTACTTGCAAAAAGCAATTAATTAAATTACGTCTCCTCCCACTCAATCTTTGCTGCTCTTGACCCTGTCGATGGACAGCGATGTGAGACCTCCAAGAAAGCCCTCGGGATGCCCCCTGAGGGCTTTTTCGTTTTGGATTAAAGAGTTAGTTGCCGTTCCGATCGCCTCTGTTGCCATCGGGCAACATCTCCGACGGAAGTTACGATTCACTAAATCAATAAATTGAGGCCGTTGTTTTTATAAACTATACGTGAAGCTACGACGGAGGGGGGGCACCTCACTGTCGTTTCAGTCCGGACCTTCAGTGCGGACCTGAATTGAACGGAAATTAAGTGGGTCAAGCGGCGTCCTCCGAGGAGCCGAGCCCCCTGAACCGACCTGGAGGTTTACTAATGAAGTTGACGAAGACGCTCTTTCTCGGCTCGGCTGCCGGCCTGATGGCCGTCTCCGGGGCGTTCGCAGCCGATCTCCCCGTGAAGGCCAAGGCCGTCGAATACGTGAAGATCTGCTCGCTGTACGGCGCCGGCTTCTACTACATCCCGGGCACCGACACCTGCATCAAGCTGGGTGGTTACCTGCGCGCTGAAGTCGCGTTCAACACCAACAGCAACTACGGCATCTCGAACGGCTCCCCGGCTGGTGCGCACAACCGCCTCAGCAACTACTACCAGATGCGCGCTCGTCAGGATCTCAACATCGACACGCGCACCGCGACCGAATACGGCGTCGTCCGTACCTTCTTCGACGGCGTGTTCACCTGGACCACCGGTGGCTATCAGGGCTCCGGCTCCGCGACGGGCGGCACGGTCTATACCGGCAACCTCGGCCTCAACACCTCCGGCGCCACCCCGGCGCTCGTTGGTTCGTCGATCAACGGCACCGACGGCAACACCTCGGGCGGTTCGCTCGGCGTGTACTACGCCTTCATCCAGTTCGCCGGCTTCACCATGGGTAAGGCCGTGTCGCAGTTCGATGCGCCCTGGACCAACTATCCCGGCAACAACATCGACAGCCTCGTCGGCGGTTCTGGCACGGTCACTGGTGTCAACCAGTTCACCTACACCGCTGACTTCGGTCAGGGCGTCACGGCTTCGTTCTCGGCGGAAGACGCGACGGCCTACTATCAGGCCGGCAACGTGAACCTGACCGGCGCGACCGTCGGCAGCATGGTCGGCGGTACGTACGGCACCAACGCCATCGGCGGCTCGCGTTCGCCGAACCTCGTCGGTATGGTCCGTGTCGACCAGGCCTGGGGCATGTTCCAGGCGTCGGTCGCTGCGCATGACAACCACGTCGCCTATTATGGCGCGAACGAGGCCACCGGCCACCCCGACGACAAGTGGGGCTGGGCGGTTCAGCTCGCTCTGTCGATCAAGAACATCCCGACCGGTGCGGGTGACGTGATCAACATTTCGGGCGTCTACACCGACGGTGCGACCCGCTACAACTTCCAGAACCTGGCGGGCAGCAGCTACTCGATGTTCGGCAGCTCGGGCGTTGCCTATCAGAGCGTCGGCTTTGCCTATGCTCCGGACACCGTGTTCGTCACGGGCGGCCAGCAGGAAACCGTCAAGACCTGGGGCTTCCGCGGCGCTTACACCCACAACTGGGATCCCTACTGGAACACCGCGCTGTACGGCGCCTACGCTCAGGCGCAGTACGGCTCGGTCGCCAAGACCGCTCTCTGCGGCGCTGGCGGTGCAGGCGGCGTGTTCGGCGGTCTCGCCGGTGTCACGGGTTGTAACCCTGACTTCGCCGTCGGCCAGGTCGGTATCATCACCCGCTGGACCCCGGTCAAGAACCTGACGTTCTCGGGCGACCTGAACTGGACCCGTCTCGACCAGAAGTACTCGGGCACGGTTGGTTACGCCGGTGCCGGCACGACGGCCAAGCCGGCCGCCCTGTACGAGCTGAAGGATCAGGACAGCGTCACCCTGCTGCTCCGCGCCCAGCGCAACTGGTAAGATCTTTCGAACCACGTGATGAACACCCGGCGGGAAACCGCCGGGTGTTTTTTTGTGCGCCCGCGTGATGCCTGACGCCCCGTGTTGCCCGGATCGAGCCAACGGGTCGAGTGAATGCGCTGCCCGATGGTGTAGGGACCGCTCGTCCGGCATCGCGGGCCATCCCGGATTACGCTGGCGCTCCATCCGGGCTACGGCAACCGAGCCTGTTTCGCTGCGCTGAGAATCGCGGTGCAAATATTTCGATCTACCGAAATTCGGTTTCGGCGACAGAGGTGATTGCAGGACGCTCGATCATTGCGGGGAGCTCTTGCGACGAAGCAATCCAGAATCCTTCCGTGGAAAGAGCCTGGATTGCTTCGCTGCGCTCGCAATGACGGCGTGGAGGGAGCGGGCGTCATAGCACTGCTCGCGTGCCCCGGACGCAGCGCAGCGTCTCCCCGGCGATGCGTAGCATCTGCGCAGCAACGCTATCAGCGTTGCGGCTTGTCCGGGACAGGAGGGAACTGCATGCGTCGTTCAGAGACCGACGCTGCGAAGTTGTCCGCGGGCTGTGCCGCAACCACTCGCGCGGAAATTGCGTGCGCCTCAGCCCTGGCTTGCCATCCGCGCGCGGTCGAGATGCTCCTCGATCTTGGGGCGGTCGCGGGTGCGCTCGAAACTGGTGCACAGCAGTTCGGTCTCATCGAGCGAGACCGGAGCGCGATACAGCCGGCACATGAATTCGGCGCTCGCGCGTCCTTTGGAAATAGCCGGGCCGCGTTCGGCGAGAAACATGCAGTCGCGGCAGACGCTGGCATCGAGCCGCTGATGGGCCGCGTCGAGGTGATTGAGAACTTCGCGGAGCGAGTCGCGCAGCCTGACGCATTCGTCGTTTCCAAGCGAGGTGACCGCATTGACCACGTGATTGATCGGGTCGTGCTGGTTCAGGCATTTCTCGCCCTGGGCGGTGACGTGCAGGACGACAGAACGCTTGTCCTCTTGCGACGGCTTGCGCACCAGAAAGGATTTGCTCTCCAGCGTTTTCACGATCTGCGATGCAGTTGCTCTGGTGGCGCCGATGAAGCCGGCCAGCGCGGACGGCGTGCGCGAAAACCTGTTGGCGCGGCCGAGAAAGCGCAGCGCCATCCATTCGCGATCGCGCAATCCATGCTGATTGCCTTCGAAATACCAAGCCCTCGCCGCCTGAACCAGCAGCTCGACGGCTTCCCGTGCCAATGGCATGAATCTACCTCGTCCCCGGAACTTCGTCTGCGGCGCCCCGAAGCCGCTTTGCATCCTGGCCCGCGAAACCTTCGAAAGACATCGAACGGCTGCAGCTGTCCGGCGAATGCGTCGTGTCGCGCTCTCGTTCGTAGGAACGAATTATAGCGCGGCCGACCTGGACCGATGCGCGTCGCGCGCTTCGGAGTGACGAACTGCGTCGTTGGCATGCCAACAGCGTCGTCGCACGGGAGCCCGAGTTGCCGTCGCCAGCAGACGATGGATCGGAATAGTTCAACCGAAGCCCCTGAGTTCAAGTCACACGCAGACGTTTCTTATATTCCGTCGAAACGATGAATGAGCTTCTCAACAAAATCAAGTAGAGACGCTCGCGGAGCCCAGATGTCGTTGCAGGCGAATGTAACGTTCAAGACAATCTCGCTCATCGGGACACATGATAGTGAACGCAATACGCTGTCCGGCAAGCAACATGCACTCAACTCTGCGACGCCATGATTGCACGGCGTTCTGCTGTCCATGATCGACGCAAATTGATCGAAGCTTGTGCATGACGACGATGAGTTCGGCAGGTCATCCACAACTTGTGGGTGGAGCCGGAGAATCGTCAAGGGAACTCGGAGGAATTACACGCGCCGGTTGTTGATCGTTTGCTCGCAGAATCGCCGGTGCGGTCGCTTCCGGCGCGGTCGTCCGCTGCTCTCACCCGAGTGGTGGCCGCGCTCAGGGCGGAAAACCGGCGACGGCCGTGCGGCGCATGCGCCGGCGGCGTGGCGGCATGCGCAATCTCCTGTCGAAAACAACGGGCAGGAGCAGGATAGCGGCGCATGTTGCGGGCGGTCGCGGCTTCTCGCGCTGCTATTCGCCCTTGAGCATGTCTCGCAGCTCGCGGAACGGATCGGCACTCGGCGGAGCCGAAGCGTCCTGCCGCATCGCGCCGTAGATTCTCGGAACCATGTCGACCGCCTGGTCGAGGCCCGAATCACGTCCCGACTGATAGCCGCCCATCAGGCGAAGGTCGCGCGTGTCCTCGTATTTGGCGATCAAGGCGCGCAGCTTGCTGACCAATTCGCGCTCTTCGGGATCCCAGACGTTGTGGGCGAGGCGCGAGACCGAAGCCAGCACGTCGACAGCCGGATAGCGCGCCTGGTCGGCGATGTGCCTGGAGAGCACGATGTGCCCATCGAGCGTGCTGCGGATGGTGTCGGCGATCGGCTCGTTGTGATCGTCGCCGTCGACCAGCACCGAGAAGATTCCGGTGATGGTGCCGGCACCTTCCTCGCCGGGCCCGGCGCGCTCCAGAAGGCGTGGCAGATCGGTGAAGACCGTCGGCGCGTAGCCGCGCGCCACCGCAGGCTCGCCGGCGGCGAGCGCGACCTCGCGGGCGGCGTGGGCGAAACGCGTGATCGAATCGACCATGAGCAGCACCGATTCGCCCCGGTCGCGGAAATATTCCGCGACCGCCATGGCCGTCTTCGGCGCCAGCCGCCGCATCATCGGGCTTTCGTCTCCGGTCGACACGATGGTGACGGCGCGCTGGCGATCGTTGCCCAGCACGTCCTCGATGAACTCGCGCACCTCGCGGCCGCGCTCGCCGACCAGGGCCAGTACGACGGTGTCGAAACCCTGGCTGCGGGCGAGCATCGCAAGCAGCGTCGATTTGCCGACGCCGGAGCCGGCAAAGATGCCGACGCGCTGGCCGGCGCAGATCGGTGCGAACAAATCGATGACGCGTACGCCGGTGCGCAGCGGCTTGTGCACGCGTGCGCGCTTCATGGCCGAGGGCGCCTCAGCCTCCGCCGAGACCGCCTGTGGGCCCGGCGTGAGGGGCCCCAATCCATCCAGCGGCGCGCCGAGGGCGTTGATGACGCGACCCTTCCAGCTCGGATCGGGCGCAAAGGACAAGGGCGGCATCCGGTAGGCGACCGAGCCGAGGCCGCCGGCGAACTGCCGGTCGAACGGCTTGGCGATGATGCCCTCGCTGTCGATTCGCACGACTTCGCCGATCTGCGGCTTGCCGCCCGAATTGACGCCGATGAGCTCGCCGAGCCTGACGAAGCGCGACAGGCCGGAGACACGGAAATGCGTCGGCGCGATCTCGGAGATCGCGCCGCTGACGCTTGCCAGGGGAGTGCTCTGCTGAAGCTCCAGCAGCGCCCACTCGAGTTGCCGAAGAGCGTTCAAGGAAACCGTCCAACCTCAATCTCAATGCGCGCGGGGCGCGGTCTACTTGCCGGGTTCGCCCAGCGTCCGGATTGCGTTCTGCAGCGAGCTTTCGGTGCCCTCGATCATCGAATTGGTGCCGTCGAAGGCACGCGAGGCCGCGATCAGCTTGGTCAATTCCATCATCGGATTGGCGCCGGAGCCCTCGACATAGCCTTGCTTGAAGCCGTCGCGGGAGAAATCGGCGATGGCGCTCGCAGGCCGGTCCGGCGTCACGCCGGAATTGCCGTAGCGCTCGAGATTGGCGTCAGCGGGAATGTTGAACAGGCCGATGGTGCCGATCTCGTTGTTGTCCTGGGTGATCGCGCCGCTGCGCGAGATCGAGATCGGTCCGCCGTTCGGGTCCAGCGTGATCTGCGCGCCGCCGGAATCGACGACGGGAAAGCCGCTTACGGTCTGAAGATCGCCGTTGGCGGCGATCTGGAGCCGGCCGTCGCGGGTATAGACCGTGCCGTTGGGACCTGCGAAGGCGATCCAGCCCTGGCCGACCACGGCGACGTCGAGCGGATTGCCGCTCTCGGTGATGTTGCCTTGCTCGCGCGAGATGATGTTGTCGCCGGGCGAGGAGAAGGCGACCGGGTTTGCGCCGGCCTTGGACAGCACGGTCTCGAACTTCACCACGTCGGTGCGGAATGCCGCCGTGTTGACGTTGGCGACGTTGTTGGCGATCGTCTGGAGGCGCTTTTCGAGGGCGACCTGGGCCGACAATCCCACATAGAGGGCCGATTGCATGGTCTACTTTCCGAACCGGAGGGACTGAAGTTTCGAGAGCATGTCGATATCCATACTGGCCGAGCTGGCACCGCCGATCAGGACCAGCGCGGGATTGGTCGAATTGTCGCTCTGGGCCTGGGTCGCATCCCACATCGCCGCAAAGCGCTGCACGAATTTGGTGACCTTGGCCGGGTCCTGGAAATCGGTAAGCCTGACCCTGTTCGTGATCATCTTGGCCTGGGCGTCGATGTCGGCCGCGCTGATCGTCGAGGGCAGGCCCAGCGCGGTCTGCACCACCTGCGTCAACGCCTTGTCCGCGAGCACCTGGTAGGCGGTCGTGATCGTGGACGCCTTGCGGGTGAAATAGAGCGCCAACCGCAGACCCTCGTTCTGGTCGCCGGCCTTCTGCTCCATCGTCTGCGTGACGTAATGGGTCGCCGTCCCGGTCGTCGCCTGGGTGGTCTTCGTGGCGTTGCTGCCGAGGGCGGCGAAATTGAAGGCGGTGGCGAATTCCCGGTAGCGGGTGTCGGTCAGCTTGTTGGCGAAGGTGTTCTTGTTCCCGACACCCTCGGTCAGCACCTTGCGCATGAACGCCTTGGCGTAGGTCATATCGCTGAGGCCAAAGGCCTTCATCGCGTAGGAATAGAGGCGATAGTCCTTCAGGAAGTCGTCGATCGTCTTCACGTTGCCAATATGGCTCAGGAAATAGTCGGTCTCGCGGCTGACGTCCGGCTGTGTCGCGACCTGCGTCAGCGACTTGCCCATGTCCTTGGTCAGTCTGGTGTAGTCCGCGATGGTGGATAGCATGACACGCGCCCCTCTGGCCGCTGTTGCGACGCCGCCCCAAGCTGCCGCCGATTGCTTGCGCGGGGCTGGCGAGGCGGGAAGCCAGCTTCGCGCAAGGCTCGCCGACTAGATATTCCCGGTGGGATTGGCGATGGAGCGGCGCGTTGGGCAGTTTCGTGGGGATTTTCATCACGGTAGCGGCGCTGCTCGGCGGATTTGCCGCCATGGGCGGGCATCTGGCCGTGCTCATGCAGCCGTGGGAGTTCGTGATCATCATGGGGACCGCGGTCGGCACCTTCATCGTCGCCAATCCGTGGAAGACGGTGGTGGATACCGGCGTTGCCTGCATGCAGGCCATCACCGGCGCGGTGCCCGGCCAACGCTATTACCTCGATCTGCTCGGCGCGCTCCACGCCCTGATGCGCGAGCTCAGGGGCAAGGGCCGCAACGAGGTCGAGGCCCATATCGACGATCCCGCGTCCTCCGAGATCTTCAAGGCGTTTCCGAGCGTGCTCGGGGATCCCTCGCTGCTCCAGTTCATCTGCGACTACGTCCGCCTCATCATCATGGGCAACGCGCGCACGCACGAGATCGAGGCGCTGATGGACGAGGAGATCCACACCATCGTGAAGAGCAAGCTGGCGCCCTATCATGCGCTGGTGACGGTGTCCGAGGCGCTGCCGGCGCTGGGCATCGTCGCCGCCGTGCTCGGCGTCATCAAGGCGATGGGCGCGCTCGACCAGTCGCCGAAGCTGCTCGGCGGCTTCATCGGCGCGGCCCTGGTCGGCACCTTCGCCGGCATCTTCCTGTCCTACGGCGTTCTTTCGCCCTTCGCGATCAAGATCAAGATGACGCGCGAGAAGAAGTGCCGGCCCTACATCATCGTCAAGCAGACGCTGCTGGCGTTCATGAACGGCGCCATGCCGCAGATCGCCGTCGAGCACGGCCGCAAGATGATCGCGAGCACCGAGCGGCCGTCGATCGACGTCGTCGAGAACGAGACGATCGCAGGTCCCAAGGCCGTCGTCACCGAGCCCGAACCCAAGGCTGCCCGCGCATGATGATGGAAGACGTCGAGGTCGATCAGCGCAAGCAGCTGCCGAACTATCTGCTGGACGCGGCCGGCATATCGATCGAACGCATGCCGATGCTCAATGTGATCTTCGATCGCATGGCGGCATCGTGTACCGACAGCCTGCAGCCGATGGCGGGAACGCCGTGCTATTTCTCGGTCAACGGCATCACCAACGATCCCCTCGGCGACATCATCAAGGACTACGAGGGCAACGCGGTCGCGGCGGTGCTCTATGCCGAGCAGTGGGACTCGCGCGTCATCATCATGCTGGACCGCGACTTCGTCTTCACGATGGTCGAGGCGATGTTCGGATCCGACGGCGCGGAACCGCCGCTCGATGTCGAACGCACTTTCTCGAACATCGAGATCCGCCTGGTCCAGGCACTGTTCGAGCGGTTCGCCAAGGCGCTGCAAAACGCCTTCGCCGGCACGTCGAACGTCACCTTCCGCGTCGAGCGGGTCGAGACGGCGATGGCCTCGCTGGCGATCGGACGCGCCAGCAACATGTCGATCTGCGCGAACATGATGGTGCAGGCACTCTACCGCGGCGGCCAGATGTTCCTGATCATTCCGCACTCCGCGCTCAACCCGCTGCGTCAGAAGCTTGCAACGGTCACCGCCAGCGACGGTCGCGCGACCGATCCGCGCTGGCGCGAGCAGATGGAGAGCGAGGTCCACCGGACCGAGGTGACCCTGAGCGCGGTGCTCGACGAGAAGATGATTTCGCTCGAGGACGTCGTGAAGTTCAAGGTGGGGCAGGTGCTCGAGCTCGAGGCGACGCCGCGCACGCTGGCCCGTCTCGAGAGCAACAACCAGGTGTTGTTCTGGTGTCAGATCGGCCAGCTCGATGGCTATTACGCCATGCAGGTGGCCGATCCCGTCGATCAGAAACGGGAGTTCGTCGATGATATCCTATCTCGTTGATGCCGTGCTGCTGATCGCGCTCGCCTTCACCAGCATGCGGGTGACCCGCATGCACCGCGAGCTGGCGCGGCTGCGCAGCTACCAGGGCGAATTCTCCACCATCGTCCACGAGACCGCGGGCGCCTTCGACACTGTCATCACCGCGGCGCATGATTCCACCGCCAATCTCGGACGGCTCGCCAACGTGCTGACCACCAAGATCGATCAGGCTCACGAAGCGATCGCGGCGCTTGACGCCCGCAGCGGGCTCGCGCCGGCCGCGACCGCAGGTGGCGCTGAGGTGAACAAGCACTGAAGCGAGAGCCGGCAGAACCAATACGAGCGGAACGCCGAGGCGTTCCGGGAGCGGAAATACCAAGAGGCGATACCAGATGGCGCAATCCTTCGACTATGACTCTGCCACGCGAGCACCTGCCGCCGACGAGGGGCATACCGACACGACTCCGCTGGAGCGGCTCGCGGAAATCGCCGCGCGCACGGCGGAGGAGAGCGGCAAGTTCGGCAATGTCGATGCCATCCTGCGTATTCCTGTCACCATGCAGGTGGTGCTGGGATCCGCGACCATTCCGGTGGCGAACCTGATGAAGCTCGGGCGCGGCGCGGTGGTTCCGCTCGACCATCGGGTCGGCGAACCCGTCGACGTCGTCGTCAACGGCCGCATCGTCGCCCGCGGCGAGGTGGTCGTCGTCGAAGAGGACAATTCCCGCTTCGGCGTCTCGCTCACGGAGATCGTCGGACCGCTGGGGCAGGGTGACAGCTGACCATGGCGGCACAGGTCGGCATCGCTCCCGTCAAGCAGCGAGGCGTTGCCACGCTGGGCGGTACGGAAAAGGTCGCGGCGTTGCTGCTGGCCATGGGCCGGCAGGCGGCCGCGAGCGTGCTTGCGCAATTCGAGCCGCAGGATATTCGCATCGTTACCAAGGCCGCGGCCGAGCTGCGGCCGATCACGGCGCAAGAACTCGAATCCATCGTCGAGGAGTTCGCCCAGCAATTCTCGATGGGCGCGAACATTCTCGGCACCCTCGGTGGCCTCGAGGCCGTGCTCGGCGACGTGCTTCCAGCCGACCAGGTGTCGGCGATCATGTCGGACCTGCTCGGCAATTCGAGCCGGTCGGTGTGGGACCGTGTCTCGTCGGTGTCCGAAAATTCGCTCGCGAGCTACCTGTCCAAGGAGCATCCGCAGACCGCGGCGCTGATCCTGTCCAAGGTCAAGCCGGCCTGCGCCGCCAAGGTCATGAGCCAACTGCCCTCGAGCCTGCGCAACGAATTGATGCGGCGCGTGCTCAGCCTCAAGCCGATCGCCGACGACGCCATGAGGGTGCTCGAGAAGACGCTGCATGAGGATCTGACGCTGAACTTCGCCCGCAACCTCGGCGCCGACACTTACGCCCGCGTCGCCGACATCATCAACAAGATGGAGCGCGGACATATCGAGGACATGCTCAAGAGCCTGTCGGAGAAGCGGCCGAAGTCGGCCGAAGTGCTGAAGGAGCTGCTGTTCACCTTCGACGACGTCATCAACCTGGCGCCGAAGGCGCGCACCATGATCTTCGACCAGGTACCGACCGATCGCATCGTCGTCGCGCTGAAGGGCACCGACAAGCATTTCCGCGAACTGATCCTGTCCGCGGTCGCCTCGCGCGTCCGCCGCGTCGTCGAGCACGAGCTCGCCATCGGCGAGCCGTCGAACCAGCGTGACGTGCTGGAGGCGCGCCGCGTCATCACCGACCTCGCGCTCGAGCTCGCAGAGAAGGGTGAAATCGAGCTCAATCCCGACCAGGAGGATGAGCTGGTCTTCCGCTGACCGCTGAACGGGCATGGCAGAATCATCCGATCAGGAGAGCAAGACAGAAGAGCCGACCGAGAAGAAAGTCCGTGATGCGCTCGAACAGGGCAAGATCCCGGTCTCTCGGGAGGCCTCTATTTTCGCCTCGATGGCCGCGCTGATGGTCATTCAGGCGTTCCTGATCGGCCAGGGCGTGCAGCAATTGACGCCGACGTTGAAGAACCTGCTGGACGATCCCGAAGGCTTCCCGCTCTCGACCGGCGCGGACGCGCAGAACCTGCTCACCGTGGTCGGCCTCCAGGCATTGCGCTTCCTGGTGCCGCTGGTCGTCACCCTCGGCGCGTTCGGGCTCGCCGCCTCGCTGCTGCAAAACGCGCCGCGCCTGGTGCTGGAGCGCATCAAGCCCGACCTGTCGCGAATCTCTCCGATCAGCGGCTGGAGCCGTCTGTTCGGAACGCAGGGACTGGTTGAGTTCGCCAAGTCGCTGTTCAAGCTGGCCGCGGTGACCTCCGTGGTCGCCTTCGTGCTGCGCGCATCGGAGGCGAAGGCGTTCGAGGCGATGTACACCGATCCGGTTGCGCTGCCGGAGATGATTCTCAACATCGCGATGCGGATCGTCTCGGCGATCTGCATCGCGACCATCGTCCTGGTGGCGATCGATCTCGCCTGGGCACGCTTCCACTGGCGGCGCCAGTTGCGCATGACCAAGCAGGAGATCAAGGACGAGCACAAGCAGGCGGAAGGCGATCCGCTGATCAAGGCGCGCTTGCGCTCGCTGGCGCGCGACCGCTCGCGGCAGCGGATGATCGCGTGCGCATCGCGCGCGACGCTGGTGATCGCGAACCCGACGCACTTCGCGATCGCATTGCGCTACAAGCGCGAGGAAAATCCCGCGCCGCTCGTGGTGGCCAAGGGCATGGACGTGATCGCGCTGAAGATCCGCGAGGTCGCCGAGCAGAACCGGATTCCGGTGATCGAGAACAAGGCGCTGGCGCGCGCACTCTACGAGGCGGTCCAGGTCGATCAGGTGATCCCGGCGGAATTCTTCCGCCCCGTCGCCGAGATCATCTACTTCCTCCAGTCGAAGCAGGCGTCGCGCACCGAGAAGGTCCAGTAGAATTCAGAGGACGACGTCCGGCCCAACAGCCTGACGAAAGCTTAACGCCCTAGGCTTCTCCCGAATGGACCAGAACGGGGCTGTCGTGGGACCGCTTTATCTCTTCGAACTCGCATCGTCGCAGGCGCGGTACCTCGAGCTCCGCCAGTCGACCATCGCCACCAACGTCGCCAACGCCAACACGCCCGGCTTCAAGGCGCGCGACGTCGAGCCCTTCAACAAGGTGCTCGACGGCTTGCCGGTGAGGCTTGCGATGACGTCGCCGTCGCACATGCAGCTGGCCGCGGCCGAGACCGACACGCGGGCGACCGCGAAGAAGGACAGCTGGGAAGTGGTTCACTCCGGCAATTCGGTCAGCCTCGAGCAGGAAATGATCAAGGGCAGCGACGTCAGTCGCGATTACTCGATGAACTCGGCGATCGTGCGGTCTTTTCACCGCATGCTGCTGTCGAGCGCGAAGAGCTGAGGTGAATTGAGATGCTGGACTCACTGCAAGCGTCGCTGACGGTCGCGAGCTCCGGGCTCGAAGCGCAGTCGACGCGTATGCGCATCGTCTCGGAGAATCTGGCGAACGCGACCTCGACGGGGCGCACCGCCGGCGCCGATCCCTATCAGCGCAAGACGATCACCTTCGATGCTGCGATGGATCGTGCCTCGGGCTCGCAGCTGGCGAAGGTCAAGGAGATCGGGGTCGACACCACGCCGTACCGCGTGGAGTACGACCCGGGACATCCCGCTGCCGACAAGGCAGGCTACGTCAAGCTGCCGAACGTCAACATGATGATCGAGATGGCCGACATGCGGGAAGTCAACCGGTCCTATGAAGCCAATCTCCAGGTCGTGAAACAGGTGAGGTCGATGCTCGGCATGACCATCGACCTCTTGAGGAGCTGACAATGCTTGAGGCAATTTCATCCACTGCGATTTCCGCCGGGCAAGCGGCGAGCCGTGCGACCGAGGCGCAGGCCATCTCGCCGGCGGCTCCGACCGCCATTCAATCCACCGGCGATGTCGGCTTCGAATCGGTGATGAAGCAGGTGACGACCGACGCGATCGGGACGCTGAAGGCAGGCGAAGCGGCGTCGATCTCGGCGATGCAGGGCAAGGAATCGACGCGCAAGGTCGTGGAGGCGCTGATGTCGGCCGAGCAGGCCTTGCAGACGGCGGTCGCGGTTCGCGACAAGGTCGTGCAGGCCTACCAGGAAGTCGTCCGGATGTCGATTTGATCTGAAGGAATGAAGCTGTGAAATCGCTCGCCATTGCGGCCACGGGCATGAACGCCCAGCAGACCAACATCGAAGTCATCGCGAACAATATCGCGAACATCAATTCGACGTCGTACAAGCGTGCCCGCGCCGAGTTCACCGATCTGTTCTACCAGATGGACCGCATGCAGGGCGTCGCGAACGTCAACGGTTCCTCGCCAATCCCGGAAGGCGCCAATCTCGGTCTCGGCGTCAAGTCGGCCGCGATCCGCAAGCTGCACATCCAGGGCGCGCTGACGCAGACCGGCAACCCCTACGATATGGCGATCAACGGCCGCGGCTGGTTCCAGGTGCTCGGTCCGAACAACGAGGTGCAATACACCCGCGCGGGCTCGTTCAACACCAATGCCAACGGCCAGCTCGTCACGATCGACGGCTATCTGCTGGATCCCGCGATCACAATACCGCAGGGCACGGTCGAGGTCACGGTCAACCAGACCGGCCAGGTCTTCGCCAAGCTGGATACCGAGGTGAACCCGCGCCAGATCGGCCAGCTCAACCTCGCCAACTTCGCCAACGAGGCGGGCCTCGAGCCGCTGGGCAGCAATCTCTACAAGGAGACCACGGCGTCGGGCACGCCGGTCGTCGGCCTGCCGGGCGATTCCGGATACGGCAAGATCAACCAGAAATGGCTCGAAGCCTCGAACGTCGACCCGGTCAAGGAAATCACCGAGTTGATCTCGGCGCAGCGCGCCTACGAAATGAATGCCAAGGTCATCCAGGCCTCGGACGAAATGGCCCAGACAGTATCGAAGGGCATGCGCTAGTTCCGGTGTCTCGATGTTGAACAGGGTGGGCCTGATCGTGCGCGGGTTGGCCGCCGTGCTGCTGGTTCTGGCTTCGGTGCGCCTTGCCATGGCCGAGGAGAAGCGGCTTCCCGTGCCGGCGGTTGCGATCCGCGCCGGCGAGCTGATCCGGGACGACATGATCACCGAGCGCGCCTTCGCGCCGAGCCTGCTCGGCGTTGCCATGTTTGTCGAAGGGCGCCAGGTCCTGGTCGGCCGCATGGCGCGGCGCGCGCTGTTGCCGGGCCAGCCCATCCCAACCAACTCGGTGGAAGACCCCTGGACCGTCGCCCGCGGCGCCATGGTCAAGGTCGTGGTGGAAGACAGCGGCCTGTCCATCGTCACTTACGGCTCGGCGATGCAATCGGGTGCGTCCGGCGCGCTCATCCCGGTGCGCAATACGGATACCGGGGTGATCATCAGGGGCGTGGTCCAGCCAGACGGCACCGTGAAGGTCGTGGACGGGTCATGACCAGGATCCTGCTTGCGCTCGTCCTGCTGCTTTCGGCCGCCAGCGCCCATGCCGCCGTCCGCATCAAGGACATCGCGGACATCAAGGGTCTGCGCGAAAACCAGATCGTCGGCTACGGCCTCGTCATCGGCCTGAACGGCACCGGCGACACGCTTCGCAACGCGCCGTTCACGGAGCAGTCCCTGCAATCGATGCTCGAGAACATGGGCATCAACGTCAGGAACGAGACCACGAGCACCAACAATCCGACGCGACCGACGACGCTGCGCACGCGCAACGTCGCGGCCGTGATGGTGACTGCGGACCTGACGCCCTCGATCGGGCCTGGCGAGCGCATGGACGTGACGGTGTCGTCGCTCGGCGATGCGACGTCGCTGCTCGGCGGTACGCTGGTCATGACATCGCTGCGTGCGGCGGACGGTGCCGTCTATGCGGTGGCGCAGGGCGCGATCACGGTCGCCGGTTACAGCGTCGGAGGCCAGGCGCAGAACGTCAGTCAGGGTACGCCGACGGCCGGGCGCATCCCGAACGGTGCGCTGGTCGAACGCGAGGTGCAGGGAAGTCTTCATGAGATGGAGTTCCTGGTGCTGCAGTTGAAGAACCCCGACTTCGTCACCGCAACGCGCATCCTGGACGCCATCAACCGCTACGCCGGTGGACGCTACCGCGCGCAGATCGCCTTCGAGCGCGACTACCGCACCATCGTGCTGTCGAAGCCGCGCCACATCGGCCCTGTCCGCTTCCTTGCCGAGATCGGCGAACTGACGGTCGAGCCTGACACGCCGGCACGGGTGGTGATCAACGAGCGCACCGGCACTGTCGTGATCGGGCGCGACGTGCGGATATCGACCGTCGCCGTGACGCACGGCAATCTGACGGTTCGTGTCACGGAGATGCCCGTGGTGTCGCAGCCGGCGCCGTTCTCGCGAGGGCAGACCGTGGTGGTCCCGCAGACCGTGGTCGAGGCCAACGAGGCCGGATCTCAGGTGGCGATCCTCAGCGGGGTCGATCTCCAGCGCCTGGTGCGCGGGCTGAACCAGATCGGCCTGAAGCCGTCGGGCATCATCGCGATCCTGCAGGCGATCAAGACGGCTGGTGCGCTCCAGGCCGATGTCATCGTCCAATGATGCGCAAGCGTCGTGCAAGCTTGGTCGCTCAATGCTCGTGTCTCCACCGAGAATCGCACGCCGCCCGATGCTGAAGCTGGATCACAAAGCCAAACTCTTCCTGCTGGTTGCGGCATCCGTGCTCGCGGGCGCATCGCCCGTGCTGGCCCTGGATGAGGCCAAGCAATCGAAGCCGCTCAACCTGCTCTCCTTCGCGCGCGCCCGCGCCTCCGGCCCGCAGAAGCCGCAGCCGGTCACGGCGATGCCTGGCGACGATGCGTCGATCCGGGCGACGGCATGGGCGGCCGAAGACCAGGGACCTGCGACCACCGGCGCGGTGCCTGCTTCCCAGACGCCAGCGGCTGCACCTGCACCACCACCGGCACGTCCGGCCAAGCCCGGCAGCGTCACGGCGCCGCCGAAACCTGCGCCGCCACAGGCCGCGGTATCCGCGGACAATGAAGTCGCCCTGTTCTGCAGCAACGTCGCCGATCTCGCCGTCGATGCGAGGCTGGCCTGGCAGCTCAAGGAGCTGGAAAAGGCCGAGAGCCTGCTGCGCGAGCGGATCGCCGAGGTCGAGGCCAAGCGCGTCGAGTACGAGAAGTGGATGGCGCTGCGCGATGACTTCCTGAAGAAGGCCGAAGCCAGCGTCGTCGAGATCTATTCGCGCATGAAGCCCGAAGCTGCGGCGACCCAGATTGCCGGCATGGCGGACGAGACCGCCGCCGCCGTGCTCGCCAAGCTCAGCCCGAGGAATTCGAGCGCGATCTTCAACGAGATGGATACGGCACGCGCGGCGCACCTCGCCGACCTGCTTGGCGGAATGCGTCGCGTGGATGACGGAAAGACCAAATAGATGAAGAAGCCGATCCTCATCCTCTCGCTCGTGCTGGCGTCCGTGCCCTTGGCCGGATGCTTCCATGATCCGTCCGAGGTCCTGACCGGCCCGCAAATGTCGCCGGTCGGCAGCGGCCTCCGGACCCAGGCCGATCCGATCCCGGTGACGCCGCGCATGCGCACGCCTGTCAGCTATCGCTCGACCTGGGACGACGGCACCGATCTCTACCGCGATCCCCGCGCCCGGCGCACCGGCGACGTCGTGACCGTGATCATCTCGATGCAGGACAAGGCCAAGCTCGACAACAAGACCGGCCGCTCGCGCGATTCGCAGGTCAAGTTCGGGCTCGACTGGCTGATGGATGTCGCAGGGTGGAGCGACAAGGGATCGGCCAACGCCAATCTCAGCACCAACACCCAGATCAAGGGCAACGGCCAGATCGACCGCACCGAGGACATCAAGCTCTCGATCGCGGCCATCGTCACCGACGTGTTGCCGAACGGCAATATGATGATCAGCGGCTCGCAGGAGTTTCGCGTCAACACGGAGATGCGCGTGCTCAACGTCGGCGGCATCGTGCGTCCGCGCGATATCTCGCGGGCCAACACGATCTCCTACGACAAGATCGCCGAGGCGCGCGTGTCCTATGGCGGTCGCGGAAATCTGTCCGACGTGCAGCAGCCTGGATGGGGACATCGGATCTATGACGCCGTGGCACCATTCTGAAGTCCGCGCCGGTCTGGCCGCGCCGCGAGGGCAGGGGACGTGATGCGCCTGATTGCGGCCATCGTGGTGCTGACCCTTGTCGCGATCGGTGCGGGCGCGCTGGCCGGGCTGCATCTGTTCGCGGCCGCCGAGCGCGTCGCCGACGCGAAGAAGACCGCCACGCCGCCGCCGCTTGCCTCGAGCTACGCCGGCAGCGCGCGGCTCAGGAAGCTGTCCCCGATCGTGACCAATCTGTCCGCGCCGGCCAACAACTGGGCCCGCATCGAGGCCTCCATGGTGACCGAGAGCATGAGCGACGAGGATGCCGGCATCCTGGCCGCCCACATCAGCGAGGACATCGTCACCTATCTGCGGTCGGCGACGGTGACGCAATTCGAGGGATCGCGCGGGCTTCAGCATCTGCGCGACGACCTGACCGAGCGCGCCAATATCCGCTCGTCGGGCAAGGTGCGCGAATTGATCATTGAGACCCTGGTGATTCAGTGAGAGTGAAAATCCTGCTGCTCGCGTTGGTCCTGGTCGTGCTGCCCGAAGTGGCGCTCGCCCAGATTCCGGACCTCAACTCGCTGCTGCCGCCCGGAAACGGCTCGACCAGCGGCCGGATCATCCAGCTGATGGCGCTGATCACGGTGCTGTCGGTGGCGCCGGGACTGCTCATCATGGTGACGAGCTTCACGCGATTTGCGGTGGCGCTGTCGTTCCTGCGCGCCGGCCTCGGCCTGCAGACCACGCCGGCCAACCTGGTGCTGATCAGCCTCGCGCTGTTCATGACCTTCTACGTGATGGCGCCGACCTTCGATCGCGCCTGGGAGACCGGCGTCCAGCCGCTGATGAAGAACGAGATCTCGGAAGAGCAGGCCTATCTGAAGATCACGGATCCGTTCCGCGAGTTCATGCTGGCCCATGTCCGCGACAAGGATCTCCAGACCTTCGAGTCGCTCGCCGCGGAGAGCTTTCGCAAGAAGTTCGACGACAAGCGCGTCGATTTGCGCGTCATCATTCCGGCCTTCATGATCTCCGAGCTGAGGCGCTCGTTCGAGATCGGATTTCTCATCATCCTGCCGTTCCTCGTCATCGACATGATCGTGGCGACGCTGACGATGTCGATGGGCATGATGATGATGCCGCCGACGATCCTGGCGCTGCCGTTCAAGATGCTGTTCTTCGTGCTGATCGACGGCTGGAATCTGCTCGCTTCCGGACTGGTGCGCTCGTTCTCGTAGCGGCGGTGACCGGCGGCCCGGCGCGTTATGGTTAGCGGAAAGTAATATTAACCATATGATATTGCTGCGGAATTAAGGCCGATCTTAATCCGCCGGCAAGATTCGACGTGTTAGCAAGGCGTCACGGCGGGTTGGACCTCACCCACATCAGTCCAAAGGCATGATGCCGCCCCTCCGTACCGGTGCAAGTCCGGTATGTCCCCTGATGAAAATGTAACGCGTACATAAAGGGACATTCGCAATGTCAAGCCTGCTCACGAACTCGTCCGCCATGACCGCGCTCCAGACCCTGCGGTCTGTCAGCTCGCAACTCTCGACCACGCAGAGCCGGATCTCCACCGGCCAGCGCGTGGCTACCGCCGCCGACAACGCCGCCTATTGGTCGATCGCGACCTCGATGCGCGCCGACAACGCCGCGCTCTCCGCCGTCTCCGACTCGCTCGGTCTGTCGGCCGCGACCGTCGACACCGAGTACACCGCTCTGAACAAGGTCCTCGGCGACAGCAACTCCGGCCTGACCAAGCTGCAGTCGCTGCTGGTCGAAGCCAAGACCGCCGGTATCGATCGCAGCAAGATCCAGTCGGAAATCACTCAGATTCAGCAGGACATGAAGAACGTCGCAAGCGCGGCGACCTTCAACGGCGTCAACTGGCTGAGCACGAACGCCTCCACGCCGACGACCGTCAATCTCGTGTCGTCGTTCTCGCGTGTCGGCTCCACGCCGACCACCAGCTCGATCACGGTGACCGTCGCCAACTACTCGCTCTACACCTCCAGCACGGGCGGCATCCTCGACACGGTGAGCGGCAGCGCGTCGGTCGACAGCCTCAACATCGGTGCGCTGACCGACTCGGCTGCTGACCAGACCATTCTCGATGGATACATCGCGAAGGTCACCGCAGCGATCGGCACGGTGTCTTCGGGCGCCGCCAACCTCGGCGCCATCAAGAACCGTATCTCGAACAACTCGGAGTTCGTGAAGTCGCTGATGGACTCGGTGGATCGCGGTATCGGTCAGCTCGTCGACGCCGACATGAACCAGGAGTCCACCCGCCTGGCGGCCCTCCAGGTCCAGCAGCAGCTCGGCGTTCAGGCGCTCTCGATCGCCAACAACAACAGCCAGAGCATCCTGTCGCTGTTCCGCTAAGCCTTCGACGATCTCGGGAGGGCCGCGCTTCTTGCGAAGCGCGGCCCTTTCGTTTGCCTGACCCGCGCACCGTGATTTCGGCTGCCCTGTTGCAGCGGGGGCACAGCGCCACAAGCCCCGCACAAGCTTCGCCGGCTAGTCTGGCCGTTACGACGGATTGGGTTTACGCGCATTTCCGCAGCCCAAAGGCATGATGCCGCCCTGTCGTACCGGTGCAAGCCCGGTATGTCCCCATCCAATCTGTTTTCAAAGGGACATCAAAGATGGCTTCCAGCCTGCTTACCAACTCCGCTGCAATGACTGCGCTCCAGACCCTCCGGAATGTCAGCGCCAGCCTGCAGACCACCGAAAACCGCATCTCCACCGGCCAGCGCGTCTCGACCGCTTCGGATAACTCGGCCTATTGGTCGATCGCGACCTCGATGCGCGCCGACAACGCCGCGCTCTCCGCCGTCTCCGACTCGCTCGGTCTGTCGGCTGCGACGGTCGACACCGAATACACCGCTCTGAACAAGGTCATCGGCGACCAGAACTCCGGCCTGACCAAGCTCCAGGCGCTGCTGGTCGAAGCCAAGACCGCCGGCATCGACCGCACCAAGATCCAGGCCGAAATCACCCAGATCCAGCAGGACATGAAGAACGTGGCCAACGCGGCGACGTTCAACGGCGTCAACTGGCTGAGCACCAACGCGTCCACGCCGACCACCGTCAACCTGGTGTCGTCGTTCTCGCGCGTCGGCGGCACGCCGACGATCAACACCATCACGGTGACGGTCGCCAACTACTCGCTCTACACCGCGACCACGGGCGGTATCCTGGACACGGTGACCGGCAGCGCGTCGGTCAACACCATCGGCATCGGTTCGCTGACCGACTCGACGGCCGACCAGACCATCCTCGACGGCTACATCGCGCAGGTCACCACCGCGATCAACACGGTCAGCCAGTCCGCCGCCAACCTCGGCGCCATCAAGAACCGCATCTCGAACAACACTGAGTTCGTGAAGTCGCTGATGGACTCGGTGGATCGCGGTATCGGCCAGCTCGTCGACGCCGACATGAACGCGGAATCGACCCGGCTCCAGGCGCTGCAGACCCAGCAGCAGCTCGGCGTTCAGGCGCTCTCGATCGCCAACCAGAACAGCCAGAGCATCCTGTCGCTGTTCCGCGGCTAAGCGGCGCTTTCGAAAACGACCGTGCTCCCTTAAGGGAGCACGGTCCCCGCCGTGACCGGCGGAGGTGGCGGCACCAGACGCCCGCAATCGATCTCCCGCCGTTGAATTTCATGCGATACGCCGCGGCCGATCGTGCGGCCATGCGTCCCGGCGCACGTAGCCGCTGGCCCGATTGCCTCGCCAGGGCTTCTTGTAAAGTAGGCCTTCTTGTAAGCCTTCTTGTAAAATTGCAACGCCTCGCCTGCGAACTGACACATTCGTGTCCTCGCGCAACCTTCAGACAAGGTTGGCAGCGGAGTGTCCCGTACGTTCGCATTGGTACGAGGTCATATGCTCAGTCGTGCGCAGGTACAGCAACTGCTCAACAATCTGCTGGAGCTTGGGCCGCGACGCCTGATGGCCTTGGGCCTGATCGGTTTTGCCGTTCTCGTGACCGTCGTCGGCGGCGCGTACTATCTGAGCCGGCCTGAATTCGAGACGCTCTATACCGGCCTCACGCGCGAAGACGTGACGCGCATGGGCGCCGCGCTGCGCGAGCAGAACATCACCTTCGACGTCAATACCGCCGGCGACGCGCTCTCGGTGCGCCCGAGCCAGACCATGCAGGCGCGGATGCTGCTGGCCGAGAAGGGGCTGCCGACCAGCGCCAATTCCGGCTACGAGCTGTTCGACAAGATCGGCTCGCTCGGCCTGACCTCGTTCATGCAGGAGGTCACCAAGCTCCGGGCGCTGGAAGGCGAGATCGCGCGCACGGTGCAGTTGATGAAGGGAGTCAAGGCGGCGCGGGTGCATATCGTGCTGCCGGTGCGCGGCTCGTTCCGCGCGACGCAGCAGCCGCCATCGGCATCGGTCGTGCTGCGCACCGATGGCGCGATCGAGGCCCGCACCGCGCAGTCGATCCGCCATCTCGTCGCCGCCGCCATTCCGGGCATGAACCGCGACAAGGTGACGGTGCTGGATGCCGACGGTTCGATGCTGCTCGCCGAGGAGGACGAGGCGAGCGCCGCCCCGACCAAGATGGCGAGCCTGCAGAAGACGGTCGGCGGCATGGTGCAGGAGAACATCCGCAAGGCGCTGACGCCGTATCTGGGCCTCGACAATTTCGAAGTCAGCGTCGCGCCGCAGCTTTCCACCGACAAGCGGCAGATCAACGAGACCGTCTACGATCCGGAGAGCCGGGCCGAGCGTTCGGTGCGGAACGTGCGCGAGAAGGAATCCTCGCAGAACGCCGACCGTTCGACGCCGACCACGGTGCAGCAGAACCTTCCCGATCAGCAGGTCAACGCCGGCGGCGGCAAGAACTCCAGCGAGGACAAGACCCGCCGCGAGGACATCACCAACTTCGAGGTCTCGTCCAAGACCACGACGACGGTGAGCGACGGCTATTCGGTGAAGAAGCTCTTCATCGCCGTCCTGGTCAATCGGGCGCGGCTGGTCGCCGATCTCGGCGACAAGAGCAACCAGGCCATCGTCGACAGTAAGCTCGCCGAGATCAGCCAGCTCGCGGCGACGGCCGGCGGACTGGACAAGCAGCGCGGCGACCAGATCCAGGTGACGGCCGTCGACTTCATCGAGGGCTCGCGCGAGCTGGCGCCGGTGCCGCCGATCAGCTTCGTCGAGATGATCAACAAGCAGCTCGGCAGCGTCATCAACGCGGTGACGATCCTGGCCGTCGCGTCGATGCTGGTCTGGTTCGGCTTGCGGCCGGCGGTCAACGGCATTCTGACCCATCGCGCGGAGCAGGAGCAGGTGGAGGCCGCCGAGGCCGCTGAGATCGAGGCTGCTGCGGCCCTTGCATTGGCCGAGAGTCAGGACCCCGAGCTCAATCTCGTCGAAGATCTCGAAGGCAAGATGCAGCGAACGCCGCAGAAGCGACTGGAGCAGATCGTCCGGCTCGACCAGGCGCAGGCCGCAGCGATCCTTAAAGACTGGATGCGACGCGAGGAGGCGGCATGAACGCGGCAATCGGAAAGTTCCTGACGCAGTTCGACGCGAACGGCCGGGCCAAATCACCGCCGCCTCCGCCGCCCAGGATCCAGGACGTGCTGACGAGGCCGAAGGAGGTCATGCGCGAGCCTTCGCCGCAGCCCCAGGCCCATTCGCAGCCGCTGCCGCAGTCGCCGTCTCCGGCGCCGAAGGCGGAAGCGCCGCCGGCCAATGTCCTGGACGACGCCTACCGCCGCGGTCATGCGGCCGGCGTCGCGGAAGGCGACGCCAGGCTTGCCGAGGAGCGCGTCCGCAGCGCGATCCGGCTCGGCGAGGAGCGCGCCAAATGGTCCGACCAGCAGGCGGTTGCGATCGTCAGCGGCTTCGAGACGGCTTGCCGCGAGATCGAGACCAACATCGCAAGCTCCGTGGCGCGGATACTGCTGCCGTTCCTCACCGAGGCGGTCCGCGACAAAGCGATCGGATCGCTGGTCGAGCAGATCGCGGCGCTGACCGGCAACTCGTCGGTGCCGGCGTTCAAGGTCACCGGCCCGAGCGAGTTGCTCGACCTCGTGAAGACGCAGCTCGAGGCGTCCAGGCGCACCGGCATCGAGTACGAGGCTGCCGACACCCTGGAGGTTCGCGTCGTGGCCGACCAGACCGTGATCGAGACGCAGATCACGGCCTGGAGCGAACGTCTGAAGGAAGCACGCCGGTAACCCGCCATGGAAGAGGTCAAGCATGAACTCGTGATCGTCCGCCGGCGCAGCGCTTTCGCTGAGGAGGCGCATCACGGCGGCGTATGGAAGATCGCCTATGCGGACTTCATGACCGCAATGATGGCGTTCTTCCTGGTCATGTGGCTGCTCAACGCGCTCAACCAGGACCAAAAGCAGGTCGTCGCGAGTTATTTCAATCCGATCCAGCTCGCGGAAAATGCCCCCGCGCCGAAGGGCCTGAAGAATCTCTCCAAGAAGGAGCCGACCTCGTTCGAAGGTCAGGACGGCAAGCGTCAGCCGGCCGGCTCGAACGAGGAACGTCGCGGCGACTCGCCGACGGCCGAGAAGCCGGCCTCCTATGAAGAGAAAGTCCTGTTCCGTGATCCCTATGCGACGCTCTCCGAGATCGCGAACAGCGCGAACCAGTCCACGGGACAGCGGCGCGCCGGCGCGCTGACGTCTGCCGAAGAGGATGGTCTCAAGGGCGGCGACGCCTACCGCGATCCCTTCGACCCCGGCTATTGGAAGCTGGCGCCGCAAGCATCCAAGGATGCCGATCGCATGATCGAGAGCGAGCCCAAGCCGAATGCCTCCGCGCGCGACGGCGCCTCAGGCACAAATCAGGGCGAGCCGCAGGCCCGTCGTGCCAAGGCGGACGATGCCGGCGGAAGCCTGGCGCCGAACGCGGATGCGTCGTCCGCAAACCTGTCGCCGCTATTGCCGCCGGGGCCCGCGCCGGCGCAAGCCCCGCGCGAGGGCAGCGCGCAAGCGAGCGTTCAAGCCAACGCCGCCGCGCAGGCGCGTCCCAACGATACGACGAAGGAGTCTGAGCCGCGCGATGCGGCGCAAACCCAGCAGCCGACCATGAAGCAGCTTCAGGCCGCGATCGCGGACGCGCTATCTGACATCAAGGCGGGCGCCGGGCCGGCGGCCGAGGTGCGTCAGGTCGAGGAGGGCCTCCTGATCAGCCTGACCGACGATGCGAGCTTCGGCATGTTTGCAGTCGGCTCGGCCGAGCCGCGGCCCGAGCTGATCCGCGTGATCGACAAGATCGGGCCGTTGCTGACGAAACGCCAGGGCATGATCATCGTCCGCGGCCATACCGACAATCGGCCGTATCGTTCTGAGACTTACGACAATTGGCGGCTGTCGACCGCCCGCGCGCAGATGGCCTATTACATGCTGGTTCGCTCCGGTGTCGACGCGCAGCGGATCGAGCATGTCGAAGGCTATGCCGACCGCCGGCCGAAGCTTCCGAACGATCCGGCGGCTGCTCAGAACCGCCGAATCGAGATCCTGATCCGTGAGAAGCGCCCTTGATCAGGCCGCTCCTCTGCGCCGTCCTGCTGCTCCTGCCGTTCACGGCAGCGAACGCGCTCGCACAACCCGCGCGCCAGTCGGGCGAGCCCTATGAGCTCGTCCGCGCGTTGCAGGCCGTGCAGGATGGCATCGCCAACGGTGACACCGCCGCGCATGGCAGCCACGTCGCGCTGATCCGGCAGATCGGAGAGAAGTTTCTCGCCGCCGATCCGGACGTGTGGAGCAATGCGCAGAACAGCCAGGCTGCAGTCATCTACTTGCTCAGCGGCGGCGCGCCGCAAATCGTCCGCAAGCTGCCGCGCGACAAGATGAACGTCGACGAGCGGCTGTTCAACGGCGCGCTCGCCTATGTCGAGGGCCGTCAGGAGGAGGCGCGGGAGCTGCTCAAGGACGTCAAGCCGCGGACGTTGTCCTCCGGCCTTGGCGGACAGGTCGCGCTGGTCCAGGGCGCGTTGTTCGCGCGTTCCGAGGCATCGCTGGCGATCCAGCGTCTGGACGACGCGCGCCTGCTCCTGCCCGGTACGCTGGTGGAGGAGGCGGCGTTGCGGCGCGAGATCCTGCTGGTGGGGCAGGCGGAGGATTTCGACAAGTTCGAGTTCCTGGCGCTGGCCTATATCCGCCATTACCGCAACTCGATCTATGCCGGCGATTTCTGGCAGCGCTTTTCCTCGGGCCTGACGCAATCGAGTCTGGCGCTCGACGATCGCCGCTTCGCGCGGATCGCAGCGCTGCTCGAGCAGATTGATCGCGCGAGCCGCCTCAAGCTCTATCTCGTGATCGCGCGCGCGGCGATGGTGCGCGGGCAGATGGCCGTGACGCGGCTTGCCGGCGAGCGGGCGCTGACGCTCAGCGCCGACGCCTCGGCGGATCGCGAGCGGGCGCATTTCTTCCGCGGCGCCGCGCGAGCGCTCACCGACGAATATGATGGCGGTCTTGCCGAGCTGAAGGCCGTCGACCGGTCGAAGCTGCCCGAGCGCGACGTGCCCCTTATGAATGCCACGGTGCAGCTCGCGCTCGATGTTCGCAAGCCGTTTCCGGGCGGATCCGCCGCCTCGGCCGACAAGCCTCCGGCAACGCCGGCGCGTCTCGATCTGGCGTCATCGACCGTGACGCTCGCGCGCGCGCAGAAGCAGCTCGGCGAACTCGAACTCCTTACCAGGGACCGCCGCCCATGACCAAGCTCAGTGGAACCTCCGGACAGCTCTTCTCGGGTCTCGCCGAGAGCCTCAACATCCGCGGCACGTCGCGTTCGGCAAAGAGCGCCGGGGCCAAATCGCAGGCTGGCTCGTCGTTCAACGATCTGCTCCACACCGTCTCGAACCTCGCCAAGCAGGCACTCAACGATGAGGGCAGCGATACGACCGCGAAGGCCGGAGCGTTGCGCACGCGTCTGGCCCACCCAGCGGGCAAGGACAAGTCAAAGGACGAGACGGACGAGCGCACCGAGGCGACCGACCTGCTCAAGGCTGGCGACCAGACGACCGACAAATCGTCGGAGACGCAAAGTCCGGTCGATCATGATCCGAAGCCGGACGTTTCGAACCGCCCGAACGCTCCCGCGATCGTGGGACAGGATCTCGTTGCCGCATCGGCCGCGAAGCCGCAAATGCCGTCGCAGTCGGGCGACAGGAAAGACGTGCCCGCGCGCGACGAGCGCTCATCCGGGACGAGGCGTGAGGTTGCAGCGGCAGGCATGGCGAAGGCAACGACAGCGGATTCCGCGCCGTCTGCTGCCGTTCCGACCGGCGCGCGTGCACAAGGCGATGCATCGCAAGCCGCGGCCGCACAGCCAGGCAGCGATGCTTCCGCCAAAGCCATGCCCGCGACCTCAGGCTTCGAGGCGGTCACGGCCAATGTCGAACGCGCCGCCAAGGTCTCGACGCGCGATGCATTGCCCGAGACGACCAAGGTCACCGTGGTCCAGCAGGAGACCCATCTGCCCCCGGCGCAGTTCAACGCCCCGCAACAGGTCGCCAATGCGGTCGTCGCCGAGCTGAAGGACTCCGCAGCCCCGGCGGCGTCGGCAGCGCCCGATCTCGCAGCATCCCAGACCAATGCGCCGGATCAGCCGCTCAAGATCCTGACCATCAATCTCGAGCCGCCGGCGCTCGGCAACGTCACCGTGCGCCTTCGTCTCGTCGGCACCGAAGTGTCCGTCCACCTTGCGGCCGCGCGCAAGGACACGAGCCAGATGCTGGATCAGCAGCGCGACCAGATCCGCGATCTCATGCAGACGGCGGGTTATGTCGCCGACGTCGCGCCCGTGCAGCACGGCTCGCTGGATGGATTCCAGAGCGGCTCCGGCCAGTCGCAGCCGCAGCTCTCGGGCCAGCAACAGCCCTCGTCGCAGTCGCAAGGTGCGTTCGGTGGCGCAGGCACGTCGTCGGGGCAATCCGATGGCAGCGCGAAACAGGCCCGCCGGGAACGCCAGCCCCAGGAGACGCGTCATGACCAGGACGTGGGTCAGCCGAATCGTCGCGGCCCTGTTTATCTGTAATGCGGGCGCCGCGGACGCGGCCACCGACGTCGCGCGCCCCTGCGAGCGCGAGATGGCGCGCGCGGCCCAGCAGCATGGGATTCCGCTCGGCATTCTCTATGCAGTCGGTCTCACCGAGACCGGCCGCCGCGGAGCGCTGCATCCTTATGCCCTCGGCGCCGACGGCCAGACCGTGTTCGCCAGGGACATGGATGATGCGATCGCAAATTTCCAGGCCATGCGCGGCAAGGGCATCAAGCTGATCGATCTCGGCTGCATGCAGATCAATCACTACTATCACGGCGACAAGTTCGCCTCGGTGCGCGCGATGTTCGATCCCGCGAAGAACGTCGAATATGCCGCGCGCTTCCTGAAAGAGCTGAAGCAGCGCGAGGGCAGCTGGACCATGGCGGTGGCTCGCTACAATGCCGGGCCCAACAACCAGCCGGCGCAGAAGCGCTATGTCTGTCACATCGTGGCGCACCTCGTGTCGAGCGGTTTCGGCGCCTGGACCGACAAGGCACGCTCGTTCTGTCAGCCGAAAACGACATGACGACGTGAAGTTGTGCATGGTTCCGAACCATCAGCCCCGCGCAAGCAAGATCCCCCATTGTAACTGCAACCTACCAAAGGAGCCCACTTCATGAGCCTGTATGGTGTTATGCGCACCGGCGTTTCCGGTATGAGCGCGCAGTCCAACAAGCTGTCGACGGTTTCGGACAACATCGCGAACGTCAACACCACCGGTTACAAGCGGGCTTCGACCGAATTCTCCTCGCTGATCCTGAAGAGCGGCTCCGGCAATTACGATTCCGGCGCCGTCGAGACGACCGTCCGTTACGCCATCAGCGACGCCGGACATACCCAGTTCACGACCTCGTCCACCGACCTTGCCGTGCAGGGCAACGGCTTCTTCGTGGTCTCGAACGCCACCAACACGCAGCAATATCTGACGCGCGCCGGCTCCTTCGTGCCGGACGCTCAGGGCAACCTCGTCAACGCGGCCGGCTACTACCTTCTGGGCCAGCCCGGTAAAGTGACCAATTTTTCGCAGAACAGCCTGGCTGGAATGCAGATCGTGAACATCGCCCAGGTCTCGCAGGTGCCGGTGCCGTCGACTGCGGGCACCCTGACGACCGGCAATCTCGATCCGAAGGCGGCTGTCATTGCCGGTCCGCCGGGTCCGGCGTCATATTCGTCGAAAAGCTCGATCGTCGCCTACAACAATATCGGTCAGGCCGTTACGCTCGACGTCTATATGTCCCACACCGCGACGGCGGCCGGCTCGGATACCTGGCAGGTTCAGGTCTACAATTCCGCGACGGGCACCTCGCTCGCCGCGGCCACCACTTTCACCTTCGACACCACCGCGACCGGAAAGGGCGCGCTGGCCGCGGCGAGCCCGACGGGCCTTACGTTCACGGTCCCGGGCGGCGCGGCGATGACCATGGACCTGTCGAACATGACGCAGGTTGGAGCCGACTTCAGCTTCAAGGCCACCGTCAACGGCAGCGTCCCCGCGGCGATCGACAAGGTCGATGTCGACGAGGCGGGCCACGTGACGGCGATCCTCAAGAACGGGCAGCAGCTGACGCTCTACACGATCATGCTCGCCGACGTCGCGAGCCCCGACAATCTGACGCCCGAGCCGGGTAACGTCTATTCGACCAACATGAATTCCGGTAATGCGCAGGCCGGGAATGCCGGCACCGGCGGGCTCGGCACGGTCCAGTCCGGTGCGCTGGAGGACTCCAACGTCGATCTCGCGGACGAGCTCACCGGGATGATCGAGGCGCAGCGCGGCTTCACCGCCAACTCGAAATCGTTCCAGACGGGCGCCGACCTGCTCGACGTCGTCGTCAACCTGAAGCGCTGAATTCTCCAGCGCTCACCCCCGGCAAGAGCAGATCATGTCCCTTACCGCCGCCCTCGACTCCGCTCGCGCCTCGCTCATGGCGTCGGGCATCCAGTCGTCGACGATCTCGCGCAACATCGCCGGTGCCAGCGCCACCGGCTATTCGCGCAAGATCGCCGTGCTGGACAACCTACCCGGCACCGGCGTCTATGTCGCGGCGATCCAGCGCGCGGCCAGTTCGGGCCTTTATTCGAACGTGCTGACCGCGACCTCCTCGTCGGCCAAGCAGAACGTGATCTATGACGGCCTGCAGAAGATCGCGGCCGCGACGGTGGACGATCCCGAGCTCGAGCAGTCACCGACCGCCCAGCTCAACAAGCTGAAGCAGGCGCTGCAGCAATTCGCCAACTCCACCGACAATGCGACCCTGGCGCAGGCCGCCGTGACGTCCGCCAAGGACATGGTGACCGGGCTCAACCAGGCCACAAGGACGGTGCAGTCGGTCCGCGAGGGGGCCGACGCCGACATGGCGAATTCGGTCGCCAACATCAACCAGCTGCTGTCCCAGTTCCAGACCGTCAACACCGCCATCGTGAAGGGTACGATCTCCGGCGACGACGTCACCGACTATCTCGACCAGCGCGACAGCATCGTCTCCAGGTTGTCGCAGGAGGTCGGCGTCTCGATGTCGATCCGGACCAATGGAGATGCCGCGCTTTATACCGACAGCGGCGTCGTGCTGTTCGACAAGACGGCGCGAGCCGTGAGCTTTGCGCCGACCAACGCCTATACCGCCGGCACCACGGGCAATGCCGTCTTCATCGACGGCGTTCCCGTGACCGGTGCCAATTCCGTCATGCCGCTCAAGTCCGGCAAGCTCGCCGGCCTGGCCCAGCTGCGCGACAAGGACACGGTCACTTATCAGAGCCAGCTCGACGAAATCGCGCGCGGCCTGATCGACGCCTTCAAGGAAAGCGACCAGTCGGCTGTCCCGACGCTGGCGGACCGGCCCGGCCTGTTCACTTATCCCGGCGCGCCCGCGATGCCCGCGAGCGCCACGATCTCGGTGGGCCTCGCCGGGAGGATCTCGGTTGCCGCTTCGGTCGATCCGGCCGTGGGCGGAAACCCGAACCTGCTGCGCGACGGCGCGATCAGCGGCGTTGCCGCCTATAATTACAACACGACCGGCAATGCCGGCTTCTCGGCGCGGCTGCAGCAGCTCATCAACAAGATGGAAGCGCCGCAACCGTTCGATGCCACGGCCCAGGGCAAGCCGAGCGGCAGCGTGATCGAGTTCGCCTCCTCCTCGGCGAGCTGGATCGAAAGCCAGCGCAAGACCGCCGACGACAACGTCCAGTATCAGAATACGCTGCTCGACCGCAGCACCGCGGCGCTGTCCAACGTCAGCGGCGTCAACATGGACGACGAGATGGCGTTGATGCTCCAGGTCGAGCGCACCTATTCGGCGTCGTCGAAGATCATTTCCACCGTCGATGAGATGCTGCAGAGCCTGCTGGCTGCCGTGGGGAATTAAGTCATGATGAGCGCGAACTACATCTCGACCCTGATGCTGTCTTCATCGTTGAGGTCGTCGATCACGAACAACCAGAGCGCGCTGACCAAGGCCTCGAAGGAGGCGACCACCGGGCGTTTCGCCGATGTCGGCCTCGAGCTCGGCACGGGAACGGGCCGCGACGTGGCGCTGCGCGCCGATTTCAACTTCGCCGATCAGCTCGTCGACACCAACGAGCTGGTTGCGGGACGCCTCGACGTAACCCAGAATCGGATCACGCAGCTCGGCAAGACCGCGTCTGAATTCCTCAAGAACCTGATCGCGGCCCGCGACGCCGACAGCGGCGCGAAGATCATCCTGCCGAGCGCGTCCGCGAACCTTCAGGACGTCATCGGCGCGCTCAACGTCTCCTACAACGGGTCGTATCTGTTCGGCGGAATCGATACGCAGACCGTGCCCATCACGAACTACACGGCCGGCTCGGCCAGCAAGAACCAGGTCGATGCGGATTTCCTGGCGACGTTCGGTTTTTCGCAGGCTGCGGCCGGTGTCAGCACCATCACGCCGGCGCAGATGCAGAATTTCCTCGACAACACCCTCGACCCCGAGTTCGCCAGCCCGGCCTGGAACGCCAATTGGTCGTCGGCCACGGACCAGACGCTGTCGAGCCGTATCTCCACGACCGAGGTCGTCGACAGCTCGGTCAGCGCCAACCAGCCCGGCTTCCGCAAGCTGGCCGAGGCCTACACCATGCTCACTGATCTCGGGAACACGAGCCTGAGCAAGGACACGTTTCAGGTCGTCGTCGACAAGGCCATCAGTCTGGTCAGCGGCGCGATCAACGATCTCGCCGTGCTCGGCGGTACCGTCGGCTCGATCCAGCAGCGGGTCACCGGCGCGACCGAGAAGCTGAAGATCCAGAAGGACATCCTCAACGACCAGATCGTCAAGCTGGAGGCGGTCGACCCGACGGAGGCCTCGGTCCGCGTCAACACCCTGCAGACCCAGATCAAGACGGCGCTCGCGCTGACCTCGCAGCTCCAGCAGATCAGCCTCATCAACTATCTCTAGAGCCGAGGCTCGCAACCTCGTCTTGTTAACCGGTCTCCTGCGCAGAGTGATGCTGATGACGTTTGAAGCCTATGAATCGGTCGTCGACGAGAGCGGCTACGAGGCGCGGGGCCGCGAGCGGCAGGCGCTCAGCCTCGGCATCGACCGGCTCGAGCGGATTCAGCGAGGCGTGTTCCGCCTCGAGGATCTGGTCGAGAGCCTGCTCTATGTGCGGCGGCTATGGACGATCTTCATCGAGGATCTCTCGCATCCGGAGAACGGGCTCCCGGACAAGCTGCGCGCCGACATCATCTCGATCGGCCTGTGGGTCGTCAAGGAGGCCGATCGTCTTCGCGAGGAGAGGTCGAACGACGTGATGCAGCTCATCGAAATCAACCGCCTGATCCGAGACGCTCTTTGATGAAGATCTCATTGCGGGCGGGCGAACGGATCTACATCAACGGCGCGGTGCTGCGCGTGGACCGCAAGGTCTCCGTCGAGCTCGTCAACGACGTGATGTTCCTGCTCGAAGGGCAGGTCATGCAGGCGTCCGACGCCACCACGGCGCTGCGGCAGCTCTACTTCATCGTCCAGCTCATGCTGATGAACCCGACCGACATCCGCGACGCCGCGGCGCTCTACGCCCAGCATCACGCGGCTCTGTGTGCGGTGTGCGAGAGCCGCGAGATGCTGGACGGACTGGGCGCGGTCGACGAGCTGGTCGAGGCGACCCGCTACTTCGAGGCGCTGAAGCGGATCCGGGCCCTGTTCCCGGTGGAGCAGGCCATCCTGGCCGGCGCCATCACCGAGTCCCCATTCCAGGCTGCCTGACAGCGGAGAGCTACATGAACGTCAACAGCGCGACCGACAGCACGAGCAAGTCGTCCAGTTCGACCGGCTCCACCAATTCGACCTCGAGCAACAGCGTCGACTACAACACGTTTCTTCAGCTTCTCGTCGCCGAGATGAAGAACCAGGATCCGACCAATCCGATGGATACCTCGCAATATATGAGCCAGTTCGCGCAGCTCTCGACGGTCGAGCAGGCCATGCAGACCAACTCGAAGCTAGATGCGCTGCTGTCCTCGCAGTCGTTGTCACAGGCCAACGGCCTGATCGGGAAGACCGTCAGCTTCACCGACGCCACCGGCGCCAGCTTCAGCGGCAAGGTCGTTTCGGTCTCCATCAACGCCGACGGCTCCATCGCGACCCTCGAGAACGGCACCAAGGTCGCGGTCGGGCCGGGACTCACGATCAGCCAGTCATGAACGAACGCGACGCTCTCGACATCGTCCAGGCGGCGATCTGGACCATCATCGTCGCCTCCGGGCCCGCGGTCGGCGCGGCCATGCTGGTCGGCACCATCATTGCGCTGATCCAGGCCCTGACCCAGATCCAGGAGGTGACGCTGACCTTCGTTCCGAAGATCATTGTCATCCTCCTGGTCGTTGCCGTCTCCGGCTCCTTCATCGGCGCGCATCTGTCCACTTTCACCGAGATGGTCTATTCGCGGATCGAGCGCGGCTTCTGATCCGCGCGGGCGATCTGCCACCATCCCCGCGTAAGCTTTGCCGGGCAGATTAGGGGTGGACCCCCTGCCGGTGACCCATGGCCGATACGTTAGCTGCTAGCCTGCCGACCCCACGACGATTGGGGGCCGACGCCTTTTTCGCCGGCGGTATCGTGGCCATGCTCACGATCCTGTTCCTGCCGATCCCGCCGATCCTGATCGATCTCGGCCTTGCGTTCTCGATCGCGCTGTCGGCGCTGATCCTGATGGTCGCGCTGTGGATCCAGCGACCGCTCGACTTCTCGGCCTTCCCGACCGTGCTGCTGATCGCGACCATCCTGCGGCTGGCGCTGAACGTCGCGACCACCCGCCTGATCCTGTCGCGCGGCGGGGAGGGCGAGCAGGCCGCCGGCCACGTCGTCGCCGGCTTCTCCAAGTTCGTCATGGGCGGCGACTTCGTCATCGGCCTGATCATCTTCGCCATCCTGGTCACCGTGAATTTCGTCGTGATCACCAAGGGCGCGACGCGTATCGCCGAAGTCGGCGCCCGTTTCACCCTCGACGCCATCCCCGGCAAGCAGATGGCGATCGACGCCGATCTGTCGGCGGGCCTGATCGACGACAAGGAAGCCCAGCGCCGGCGCCGCGAGCTCGAAGAAGAGAGCGCGTTCTTCGGTGCCATGGACGGTGCCTCGAAATTCGTTCGAGGTGATGCCATCGCCGGCCTGATCATCACCGCGATCAACATTTTCGGCGGCATCATCATCGGCGTCACCCATCACGGCCTGACGTTGTCACGCGCCGCCGACGTCTACACCAAGCTCTCCGTCGGCGACGGTCTGGTGTCGCAGATGCCGGCGCTCATCGTGTCGCTGTCGGCCGGCCTCTTGGTCTCCAAGGGCGGCACGAGAGGATCGGCCGAGCAGGCCGTGCTGCGCCAGCTCGGCGGCTATCCCCGTGCTGTGTCGGCCGCCGCGCTGATGATGTTCGTGCTCGCCTTGATGCCGGGGCTGCCGTTGGCGCCGTTCGTGCTGCTCGGCGGCGTCATGGCCTTCGTCGGCTACTCGCTGCCGAAGCAGCAGGCGGCCTTGAAGCAGAAGGAGGACGCGCGCAAGGCCGACGAGCGCGCCCAGGCCGAGGCCAAGGAATCCGTCAAGGACCAGCTCAAGACCGCCGAGATCGAGCTGGCGCTCGGCGGCCATCTTTCGGTCCATCTGCTGGGCTCGCGCACCGAGCTGGCCCACCGCGTGGCCAAGATCCGCAAGAAGTTCGCCAAGCAGTACGGCTTCGTCATTCCCGAGATCAAGCTCAGCGACAATCTGTCGATCGACCCCAAGGGCTACCAGATCCGGATCCACGACACCCGCGTCGCCCATGGCGAGCTCAGGCTCGGCGAGGTGCTGGTGCTGGTCGACAAGGACGGCAAGCCCGACGTGCCCGGCGAAGAGGTGGTCGAACCCGCTTTCGGCATGAAGGCGCTGTGGGTGACGGAAGCCTTCACGGACGAAGTCAAGCGGCAGGGCTGCAAGCCGGTCGACAATCTGTCGGTGCTGCTCACGCATTTGAGCGAGGTGATCCGGGCGAACCTCGCCCAGCTCCTGTCCTACAAGGACATGCGCGCGCTGCTCGACCGGCTCGATCCCGAGTACAAGCGCCTCGTCGAGGATCTCTGCCCGTCGCAGATCTCCTATTCCGGCCTGCTGGCGATCCTGAAGATCCTGCTGGCCGAGCGCGTCTCCATTCGCAACCTTCACCTCATCCTCGAGGCGATCGCCGAGATCGCGCCTCATGTGCGGCGCTCCGAGCAGGTCGCGGAGCACGTGCGGACCCGGCTAGCCCAGCAGATCTGCGGCGATCTCTCCGACAACGGCGTGCTCAACGTCGTCAGGCTCGGCAACCGCTGGGACCTGGCGTTCCATCAGAGCCTGAAGCGCGACGCCAAGGGCGACGTCGTCGAGTTCGACGCCGATCCGCGCCTGATCGAGCAGTTCGCGACCGAAGCCAGCGCCGCGATCCGCAAGTTCACCGAGAACGGCACCAGCGTCGTGTTGGCGGTGACGCCGGAAGCCCGGCCCTATGTCCGGATGATCCTGGAGCGGGTGTTCCCGACCTTGCCGATCCTGTCGCATGTCGAAGTCGCGCGCAGCGCCGAGATCAGGGCGCTCGGAGCGGTGTCGTGATCAGCGGCCTTGCCGACAGCGTGCTGGTGACGTTCATCGTGTTCTGCCGCATCGGCGCCTGCCTGATGCTGGTGCCCGGCTTTTCCAGCGTCAACGTTCCGGCCCAGGTCCGCCTGTTCGTCGCGCTCGTCACGACCTTCGCGCTGACGCCGATCCTGATCGCGGTGCTGAAGCCGCTCACGGACAACGCCGCGCCGCTGACGCTGGCGCTCCTGATCTGCTCCGAGCTCGTGGTCGGCAGCGTCATCGGGCTCGGCGGGCGGGTGTTCTTCCTCGCGCTCCAGACCATGGCGACGGTGATGGCGAGCGCGATCGGGCTCAGCAACATCCCGGGAACGCCGGTTGCCGACAGCGATCCGGCGCCGGCGCTGGTGCCGCTGATCATGGTGTCGGTCACCACGCTGTTCTTCATGACCGACCAGCATTGGCAGGTCCTGCGCGGGCTGATGAACTCCTACGACGTCTGGCGTCCCGGCGACAGGCTCGGCGGCGGCATGGCACTCGACCTGCTCGTCGGCCGCCTGTCGGAAGCATTCGTGCTGACGCTGCGGATCGCCAGCCCGTTCATCGTCTATTCGGTGATCGTCAACCTGGCGGTCAGCCTGATCAACAAGCTGACGCCGGCGATTCCGGTCTATTTCATCTCCGTGCCCTTCGTGCTGTTCGGCGGCTTCCTGCTGCTCTACCTCACGAGCGACGAGCTGCTGACGCAATTCATGCTCGGCCTCTCGTCCTGGCTGGCGGAGTGAGCCTGTGATGACGTCCCGCGCGGACAAGCTCGGCCGGATGGTTTCGCTGGTGAAGCTCCAGCTCCGGCTGTCCGAATGGCAGCTCGCGCAGCTGCGGCAGCAGGAGAGAAGCCTGCGGGACGAGCAGGAATGGCTGGTGGGAGCCCTGAATGATGGGAAGCCGCCGGCGGGATCGTCGAGCGATTCGATCGCGCGGCGCTTGAACAGGACGAGCGTCGGTGCGCGCGCGATCCAGACGCAGGCCGCGCAGCAGCTCGACCAGGTCCGCGCCGAGAGCCGCCGCGTGAAGCAGCTCGAGCAGGTCGCGAAGGCGGCGCTGGCCGACAAGCTCCGTGACGCCGAGAAGCGCTCCCTCGAGGAGATGACGGGAATAAGCCCAGCCGTGCGCGCGTGGACGCCACGGCCAGCCAATCGGAACAAGCCATGATCGTGACCGCGACGCCCGACCTCGTTCTCGACGTCCTCGAGGCCGCCGATCCCGTGACCCAGCGCGCGGCGACCGCGAAACTCGATGCACTGAAATCCTCCGATGCCGACTTCGCCGCCACGATGGACGCGGAGGCCGGCAAGGCGGCGGCGGCTGCCGAGCAGCCCGCCACGAAGGTTTCCGAGGCGCAGTCGGATGTGGTGAACGGGCCGCCGGTGCGGATGATCAAGGCGCCGGCGTCCGGCGAGGTGTACCGGAAGTTCGAAGCTTTCATCCTCCAGACCTTCGTCGAGACGATGCTGCCGAAGGAATCCGAGCAGGTCTTTGGCAAGGGCACGGCCGGCGGCGTCTGGAAGTCGATGCTGGCGGAGCAGCTCGGCAGCCAGCTGGCAAAGGGCAACGGCGTTGGCATCGCCAAGCAGCTGGCCGCCGCCAATCCGGCGGGGCCGAACGGTGCTGGCAAGGCCGGATGATGATCCTCGAACGGGTGACAGAAGTTGAAGGGTGAATTTCCTATGCAGGCACAAGACAGCGCGGCGGCCATGGTGATCGAGCAGCCGGTCGTGGACACCGGGGTGATGACGACGGAAGCAGCAGAAGCCGATGCGCTGCTGCCGGTGCTGCTGCCGATCATGAGCGGCGAGGCCGTGGTCGACGGCGCGGATGCGGCGAGATCGGATGAAGTGCGCGGCCTGCTGGCAGCGATCCGCCGGCTCGAGAGCATCGTCGAGGAGGAGACGGTCGCGCTCACGACGCGTCAGAAGATCGATTTCGACGACTTCAGCGCGCGGAAGAGCCGGAGCATGCTCGAATTCGTCCGCCTGATGCGGGCGCGGATGCATCTCGGCGGCGACGTCGAGGTCACCGAGGAAATTCGGCGGCTGCGCGAGAAGCTCGAGCGGAATCGCTCGATCCTCGAAATGCACTACGACGCGGTGCGCGAGGTCGCGGGCATCATCGTCAAGGCGATCAAGGAGGCCGAGTCGGACGGCACCTATACCGGCCGCGCAGCACAGGACGGAAAATGATCAGACTGGTGCTGGCCGGGCTCTGGGTATGCATCCTCACCGCGGGCACGAGCTATGGCGTGGCCTATTGGAAGGAGAACGGCAGCCTGCTGCCGGCGAAGGACGAATATCTCGACGGGCTGCAATACCAGAAGACCCGGGCATTGAGCGTGCCCATGGTCGAGAACGGCAATGTGCAGGGCTATATCGTCGCGCGCTTCGTCTACACCGTGGAGGCGCGGACGATGCACCAGCTCAACGTTCCGCCGGAGCCGTTCGTCGTCGACGAGGCCTTTCGCAGGATCTATGCCGACGACCGTCTCGACTTCAGGAAGCTCGCCCGCTACGACCTCTCCATCCTGACGGCCGCCATCAAGCAGCGCGTCAACGAGCGGATGCAGGCTGACGTCGTCCAGGACGTCCTGGTCGAGGATTTCAATTACGTCTCCAAGGAAGAATTTCAGCAGAAGCCGTAGAACGTGATGCAGGGGCTATCGCATTTGGCGCTTTGCGCGAGCTGAGCGCGCGCCTCGTCCTTCGAGATGACCGCTTCGCGGTCTCCTCAGGATGAGGCTAAGCGGGCATCGACACTCGTCAAAACTGGCGCAACGCTCTCGGTCCTCATCCTGAGGGCCCGCCAACGGCGGGCGTCTCGAAGGATGGCCACAGGCGAAAGCGCGCCCATATGCGATTGCCCTGCTCACCAGGGGTAGGGTAGGGGAACGCAGCTCCATCGGGGCATTCGTAGGGCTCATCCCATCCGTCTTCCCGCCCCGAACGTGCAACGGTCTCTGCGAAGGTGCTTTGCAGAGGCCGTTGTTGGTTTCGCCCGCAGGCTTGTGCCGTGTCAGTTGTTGACCGGATAGGCGGCCGGGACGGCATGCGCCCTGTTCAGGATGATGCCGACCTCGTCGAGCTCCTGCATCGGCACGTCGAGGCTCTCGCCGGCGGGGATGTCGAGGCGGTAGCCGACGTAACGCCGGGCCACGATCGCATCGAAGCCGAGGCGGTCGCGGAGCTTCTTGCGCAGCTTGCTGACGTGGCTCTCGATCACGCTCTCGTCGAAGGTGGACTCGAAGATGCCGTAGACCGCGTTGAAGATCTGCGTCTTGGTGATCCACTTGCCGTGATTGCTGACCATATACTCGAGAATGCGCAGTTCGCGGCGGGGCAGGGTGAGGGCGTGGCCCGCGATCTCGGGGTCACGGCCGTTGAAGAAGACCTGGATCCTGCTCTCGCAGGGCCTCGGCAGCTCGCCCACCCGGCGGCGCGTGATCGCGGCCGTCCGGGCCAGGATCTCGCGCAGGTGGATCGGCACGTGCACGACGTCGTCGACGCCCGACTCGAACAGCTCCAGCGTGTTCTTGAGCATCTTCTGGCTGCTCATGGCGATGATGGGAGCCGAGGAACGCTTGCGCATCGCCCGCGGCAGGCTTCCGCGGGCATCGCAATCCCCGAGGAGGAAGGCGTCCACCGCCGCCAGATCCGATTCACTGGCGGATTGCAGCCAGTACCAGAATTCTCCGGAGGAGAAGCCGATCGACGATACGCCTTCGCGAACGAGCCCTCCGACATAGCTGTTCGCGACGCTCTCGCGATCATCAACGATAATATACATCAGTCTTTCGCCCCTGTTTCGCACCTGTCGCCGCCGGTTGGTTGTTGTGATGCCCGGCTCGGCAACGATGCTGTTTGACGACATTCCTTCCCGCGAACCGTTGTTATGGTTTCGATATTCGCGGGCAGCCCTACGCATTCAGTGCCTGCGTCTCGCAGGCCTGTTACTTCAACTCGATACTGAACGCTTACTGCGTGAGGCCCGGCGGGTGTCTTACGGATCACCTCGCGGGGCGGATTGAGAAACGACCTAGAACAGTTGCGCCAAGTTGCTCATCGCGTCCGAACGCCACTGAATCTGTGTCGATCTCCTCGCCAACTGGCGAGAATCACTTGAGTAGGACCGTAACAATTGCCGATTTCCGATCAAGCGTGCGTAACAAAGCGATTGCTACGTGTGCTTGATGCTGTTGGTTTGTTTCGGGTTGTTTCTTGATATATTCAAACGCATCAGTTGATTTGGAAACTAAACTAGTTCTGCATCGTGATGGGTCTAAGGTTCCGCATCCCCGTACAATCACAGCTATTTTAGGTGGTGTGGGGGATGAGGCATACCGAGGGGTTTTCAACCCGGGATTGACTCTCATGGACGTGTTTCCCCGTGCGACAATTCGACTCACGTGTGGCGGCGAGTCTCCAGCTTGGCGAAATCTTGGCGAGTGTGTGTCTTTCGAGTCGCACTCTCGCCACGTGCATGACGCGATTGACTCATGTGACGTCGCATCGCGCGCGATGGAAAAGTTTTCGATGCGCACGTTTCAGGCAAGCTTCGGCAAATAACGTCACCGTTCGACAGATCGAACCGAACGGAGCATTTTCACATGTTGTCCGATGGACAAGCTCGTCCCAACGCGACCGCTGATGTTTCCGCGACGACGAAGCCGACTCCCGAAGCACGCGATACGAAGGACGATATGGCGCGAGCGCCCAGGCCCGCTGCGGGCGCAAAGCGGGCATCGGCCGCGGCAAGCGATGAAGCTCTCGCGAAGGAGGCACTCGAGGGGCTGAAACGTATTCGCGCCAAGGCGCGTCTCGACAAGATGGCGATCCCCAAGCCCGCGCCGACAGTGATCAAGCCGGCCGTGATCGTCGCCAAGCCCCCGCCGCCCCGTCCGACATGGGTTGCGCCGCTCGCAACATTGGCGGTCGCCGCCATGTTGGTGGTCTGCGCCTGCACCGGCGTGATCGCCTATCTCACCACGCAGCCCGCCCAGAACAACGTTGCAGCCAATACGGAGATCAGGAATCTGCGCGAGACCGTCGCGCATCTGCGCAAGCAGGTGTCGGGCGTGTCGGAAAATCTCGACGGCCTGCGCACCGCGGTGGATCAATCGAGCAAGGCGACCAATGACCGTTTCGGCAGGTTCGCCGAGAATTTGGACCGTATCGAGCGGGTGAGCTCGTCCTCGACGGTGAAGCTCGACAAGCTCGCTCAAGCGCAGGTTCAGACGCCGGCTCCGGCGCCGGCCATGGTGCAATCGCAGCCCTCGCCACAGCAAGGATCGATGCTGGCCTCGGCCGCAGCACCGGAGTTCACGGGCTCGGTGTCTCCGTCGGAGCGCGCGCCGGCGCCGCGGAAGGTGATCAAGGGCTGGTCGGTCCGCCAGGCCTATGAAGGCATTGCGATCCTGCAGGGTCCGAACGGCGTCATCGAGGCGGTGCTGGGACAGCAGGTGCCCGGCCTTGGCCGCATCGAGGAGATCAGGAGCGAGAACGGGCGCCTGGTGGTGGAGGCGAGCGGCGGTGTCATCTATTCGTCACGCAAGGCGACGCCCTGATCGAGGGCTGTCCTCTATTGGCGGTGATGCTCGAAGCTGGTGCATAGCAGATCGACCTCCGCCTCCGCGATCGGCGAGCGAAACAGGCGGCAGCTGAACTCGGCCGCTGCCTTGCTGTCTGTGGTGGTGCGCTCCTCGCGGAGGAAGATGCATCGCTTGCAGACGTCGGTGTGGTGCCGCTGCTCGGCCGCGTCCGACTGATCCAGCACGTGCCGGAACGTGTCGCGGAAGCGGATCTTGACCTCGTCGTCGAGAACGGCAATCGCATCGATCAGAACGCTGACGGGGTCGCGCACCAGGAACTTCTTGCCCTGCTGCGTCACGCTCAGCATCACCGAGCGCTTGTCGGTGGCCGAGCGTTTTCGCTCGATGTAACCCAGCCGCTCGAGCTCCCCGATGATGAACGAGGCGGTGCCGCGCGTGGTGCCGACGTAACTCGCGAGCGCCGAAGGCGTCCGGGAAAAACGGTTGGCGCGGGAAAGGAATCGCAGCGCCATCCACTCGCGGTCGCGCAGGCCGTGCTTGGTGCCTTCGAACCACAGGATTCGTGCGACTTGCTCCAACAGTTCAATCGATTCGCGAGCCAAATTCATTTCAATTCCAGATCGGATAAAGCTTTATTCAATTGAGCCTTGGGTGCGCAATCTGTGTGCACGAGAATGAAGTCCTCGCGTGACCCTTCGTCCGTTGCCGGACGGCGGACCGCGCGTGGGGAAGAAGCTCTCTCTGCAGAGATGGAACTTCCGGCCGTGGAACTAGGGCGTCACAAAGAAAGTTCGAGTAAATCGCACGGCTCAAGTCCGCTGAAAATTTCAATCAAATGACGACGGCTCGCACGTGATTGACGGTGATGTGCCGATGCGCGAGCAACATGATGTGTCATTATTGCCGCTGCGGTGTCCATTTGTTGCGGGTGAGCGCGTCGAATGCGCGCACATGCGCATCAGCCGCAGCAATTGGCGGTGCGGGCAGCCGTGAGAGAACCGTCTTTTTCGGTTAATGGATGTTGCGATGCAGTGCAGCTAGACGGTTAAGTCCGGCGCACGAGCGATGGGTGTCAGAGTGTCGTTGGGACTCGAAATAGTCAGCGCCATTCAACGTCGTGCAGCATTGGCAGCCACGGTCGCCTGGCACGGTCTAGCCTGAAAGCGCGCGTGCTCGCAGGCTGGTGATTTGCATCTCGCCGGCAACTATTGGCGAATGCGTCGCCCCCGGGGGGCATCAGCACAGGCAGCAGCAAGGGATAGACCGATGAGCTTCGAAACCACCATGACATCCGACGTCGTCGGGTTGACGAAAGCCGCCCCGGTTTCGCGTCGCGGATTCATGAGCGCCACCGCGGCCGTCGCCGCCGGCTACACGCTTGCGGCCGGGCCCGTGCGCGCCGAGGCGATCACGACCGACGCCAATGGTCTCCAGGTCGGTGACGCCAGGATCAAGGTCGGCTCCGAAGAGATGCCCGTCTATTTCGCCCGTCCCGCCGGCAATACCAAGGCGCCGGTGATCATCGTGGCGATGGAGATCTTCGGCCTGCACGAATACATCAAGGACGTGACGCGGCGCCTCGCCAAGCTTGGTGCGTTCGCAATCGCGCCTGACTATTACTTCCGCAAAGGCATCGATCTGACCAAGGTCGCCGAGGTCAAGGATCTGTTGCCGGTGGTCAATGCCAAGCCGGACGCGGAGCTCATGTCCGATCTCGACGCGACGGTGGCATGGGCAGGATCGCAGGGCGGTGACACGGTCAAGCTCGGCATCATCGGCTTCTGCCGGGGCGGTCGCACGGTCTGGGAATATGCCGCCCACAGCGGCGCGCTCAAGGCCGGCGTCGCCTTCTATGGCACCTTGGTCGACCCCGAAAATCCGCTGTTGCCGAAGAGCCCGATGCAGCTCGTCCCCGAGATGAAGGCGCCGGTGCTCGGCCTTTATGGTGGCGCCGATACCGGCATTCCCGTCGCCCAGGTCGAGCAGATGAAGGCCGCGCTCGAGCAGAGCAAAAAGACGGCCGAATTCAAGATCTACCCCGAAGCGCCGCACGGCTTTCATGCCGACTACCGCGGCAGCTACCGCAAGGACGCCGCGGAAGATGCCTGGAAGCAGGCGCAGGCCTGGTTCAAGAAGTACGGCGTGTTGAGCTGAGCGCTGGGTCAAAACAAAAGGGCGGCCCGATCGGCCGCCCTTTTTCGTTCAGTGCGTGCCGATCTCACTTCACCATCGCACCATAGACGATGTCCTGAACCTGCTCGCGATAATACTTCCTGAGCTCGCCCGGCGCAGCCGTTCCCACCACGACGACGAGACGCTCCTTCGGGTCGCAGAAGAACTGCGTTCCGTAGGCACCGTTCCAGGTGAACTCGCCGGGATTGCCGGGGACCGACGACAGCCCTTCGCTGGTGCGAACCGCGACCGAAAGGCCGAAGCCGAAGCCGGCGCGATGCGGCTCGACATTGGCCACGTTGTTCTTGATCTCGGGGCCAAGATGGTTGGTCGTCATGTGATGCACGGTCTTCGGACCGAGGATGCGCTGGCCGTCGAGCTCGCCGCCGTTGAGCAGCATCTGCCCGAAGCGGGCGTAGTCGCCGACCGTCGCAAACGAGCAGGCGCCGCCGCAGTCGAACTTGGTCGGGGTGTCGAGCAGCTTGATCGCCTGCGGCTTGCCCGTCAGCGGATCGTTGGCAAACGGGCGGGCGAGGCGAGGGCGCTGCGCGTCGGTCGGATGGAAAGTCGCGTCCTTCATGCCGAGCGGCTGCCAGACATTGGCGGCGAGATACTCGCCGAGCTTCTGCTCGCTCACCTTCTCGACGACGGCGCCGAGCACGTCGATCGAGAAGCCGTATTCGAATTCGGTCGAGGGCTGATGCGCCAGCGGCAGCTTGGTGATGCGGTCGATGAAGGCCTGCGTGTCGCCTTCGATCGCCGGCGCGATGCCGTCAAGATATTGCCGCGCCACCGGGCTCGAACTGTCGGGACGGCCGCCATACATCAATCCGGACGTATGCCGGTAGAGATCGTGGATGAAGATCGGCGAAGCCTGCGGCTCGAGCTTGAGCGAAGCGTCCGCCTGGCTCACGCCGACCTTCATGTCGGCAAAGCCGGGATAGTAATCGGACAGCTTGGCCTGGAGGGGCAGCCGACCCTGCTCCATCAGCGTCAGGCCCGCGACCGCGGCCATCGGCTTGGTCATCGAGGCCAGCGCGAAGATCGCATCGATCGGCATCGGCGTGCCCTTGTCCGGATCGAGCATGCCGTAAGCCTTGTAGTGCACGAGCTTGCCGTCGCGCGCGATGGCGACCACCGCGCCGGGCACGCGCTTGGCGGCGATCTCGCGAGCGAAGAAATTGTCGAGGCGCGCAAGGCCCTGACTGGAGAAGCCGACATCGTCGGGTTTGGCTTCGGGCAGCGGCGCGGCGATGGCCGTGCCGAATGTGATGACGGCAGCCGCCGCCGCGATCATGGCGATCGTCTTGTTCATTATGTCCTCCCGCAAGAGCTCGTTGTGTGAGCGGCTCGTTGCACGCCTAGATCACGACTGCACCGGCGCGAAGTCAAGCGCGGGCAAAGCATGTCTGGGACGCGCCGGGACGCCGGAACCCTATCGTGCTTCGCCTGCGTGCCACAGCGCATCGAGGCCGTGCCGATAGGTCGGGTGGACAAGCGCGACGCCGAGCTCGCGCTTCAGTCTCGCATTGGAGACGCGGGCGCTGCTGGCATAGAAGCTGCGCGCCATTGCCGACATCTCGGCGGTGGCGAACGCCTCTTCCGGCGGCGGCGCAACGCCCATCAGTTTCGCCGCATAGGCGATCACGTCCTGCGGCGGTGCCGGCTCGTCGTCGCAGACGTTCCAGGTCCCGCCGCCCTTGTGCTGAATCGCGGCCATGATCGCGCTCGCGATGTCGTCGACGTGGATGCGGTTGAAGACCTGGCCGGGCTTGATGATGCAACGCGCCGTTCCCGCTCGCAATGTCGCCAGCGCGTTGCGGCCGGGGCCGTAGATGCCCGCAAGCCGCAGGATCGCGGCATCGCCGTGCGCAATGTCCATCCAGGCCTGCTCGGCAGCAACCCGCATGCGGGCGCGGTCGAGGGTCGCCTGCGGCGGGGTACTCTCGTCGACCCAGCCGCCGCCGTGATCGCCGTAGACGCCGATGGTGGAGAGATAGACGATCTTGCGGCGGCCCGCCGCCAACACGTCGCCGAACGCCGTGATGGCGGGATCGCCGCCGCTACCGGGCGGGATCGACACCACAAGGACGTCGGCATCGCGGACCTGCTCGATCGTCTCGCGTGCGAGGGGCTCGCCGGAGAAGGCGTGGACCTCGATGTCGGCAAGGCCGTTCCGCTGCGCGGGATCGCGCACGGTGCCGGCGATATGCGAGAAGCTGCCGCCATGTTTGCGGACGAAATGCCGGGCACTATAGCCGAGGCCAAGGATGAAGAGCCGCATGCGTCTCCCGTGCAGGTCGAAAGTTCCCGTCCGCGCGGTCGCGCGTCGTTTGCTCATAAGAGATTTTTGGGTCCGGCAAAAGATATTGCGATTTGTCTCGCCTTCTGCCTCGGGCGATGTTCGCCTGTCACAGGGAGGCATCGATCATGCAGGCAGAGGCGCTCGCTTTCGCCCCGGCGGATTCGCTGATCCGGCGCGCGAACGCGCTGATCTTCGACGTCGACGGCACCCTCGCCGAGACCGAGGAGCTGCATCGGCAGGCCTTCAACCATGCCTTCGCCCGCCACGGTCTCGACTGGCAGTGGGACCGCGCTCTCTACAAGGACCTGCTGCGGGTGACCGGCGGCAAGGAGCGCATGCGCGCTTACCACGAAAAGCTAGGGATCAGCCCGCCATTGCCGGACGAGGCCATCGCCGCGCTTCACCACATCAAGACCGCGCATTACGCCGGGCTGATCGAGACCGGTTGCTGTCCCTTAAGGCCGGGCGTGATCGAGCTGCTCGCTGCGGCGAAGGCGCGCGGCCAGCGGCTGGCGATTGCGACCACGACCTCGCACGGCAACATCGATGCGCTGCTGTCGCAGGCGCTGGGGGCGAACTGGGCTGCGGAGTTCGACGCCATCGTCGCCGGTGACGATGTCAGGCACAAGAAGCCGGCACCGGACGTCTATCTGGAAACGCTGGCGCGGCTGCAGCTCGGCGCGGCCGACTGCGTGGCAATAGAGGATTCCGCCAACGGGCTGATGGCGGCCTCACGCGCCGGCATTCCGGTTCTGATCACGCGGAGCATGTTCTTTGCGGATGATGATTTTTCCGCGGCGCGGGCCGTGCTGGATGACCTGTCGGAACTCGGGGCCGCCAAACCAGAAACTGAAAAACAACCCCATGCACAGTAGATCACGCCCGCGTGTCCGCCACGTTCAGTGGACCCGGTGGCTCGTTCTATCGTCTTCAGCCTGCTCCACAATCTGCGCGATCGGGCTCGACTGATGGTGCACCAGGCGCCACTCATCCCCGACGCGGCGAAAATGGTTCGCGGCGGCCAGGGCGGTGCCGTCGACGATCTCGATGCAGAGCACGCGGGCGCTGTCGCCGTCGACGATGACCTGCGGCTCGGCGCAGACGATCTGCGGCCGCTCCGGGCTTTGCAGGATGTCGCGCCAGCTTCCGATCACCGTCGCGCGCCCGATGATGGCCGGCCAACCGGGATGGATGCAGGAGATGCCGTCGTCGTCCGCCCACATCCGTTCCATGCCGTCGAAGTCGCCGGTCGAAAACGCGGCATAAAAGGCCGCGTTGGCGGCGATGATCTTGCTGTCCTTTGCCATCGCTCTCGGGTGGGGCAAGGACAGGCAAAAATCAAGCGCGACTTCCGTTCGACCTTGTGTCCGATTTAGACCGCAGTGCAGCATTGCCCGCTCAGTGGTCAGGCCGAGACGAGCGTCTCCACGGCCCGCCGCGCACCTTCCTTGTAAAGACGGCCGAGCGCCGTGGTCACGGCCTCGCGCAGGCGCGGATCAGCACCCAGCGGCCCGAACACCTTCTGAACCCCGAGCAGTGCAGGCGCGAGCCGCTCGGCAACAGGCCCCGCCTCGCGCGCCAGCGCGGCGAATTCGGCGGCAAGGGGATCGCGCACGTCGATGGCGCGGCCTTGCTCGTCGAGGCCGGCGACATAGCGCATCCAGCCGGCCACCGCGAGCGCATGCGTTGCGATCGGCAGGCCCCTCGCGAGGCGGTCCTGCATCGCGCCGAGCAGGCGCTGCGGCAGCTTTTGCGAGCCATCCATCGCGATCTGCCAGGTACGGTGATGCAGCGCCGGATTGGCAAAGCGCTTCAGCAGCGAGGCGCGATAGGCGGCAAGGTCAGTGCCCGCAGGCATCGTCAGCGTCACCGCGGCCTCCTCCATCACCTGTGCGGCAAGCCGCGCGAAATGCGGATCCTGCATGGTGTCGGCGATGGTCTCATAGCCTGCGAGATAGCCGAGATAAGCCAGCGCCGAATGGCTGGCGTTGAGCAACCGCAGCTTCATCAGCTCGAACGGCTTGACGTCGGCGACGAGCTCGACGCCCGCTGCAGCAAGGTCGGGCCGGCCCGCGGTGAAACGATCCTCGACCACCCATTGCGTGAACGGCTCGGTCATGACAGGCCAGGCATCGCGCATGCCGAGTGCGTTCGCGACCGCATCGCGGTCGGCATCATTCGTCTCCGGCACGATACGGTCGACCATGGTCGAGGGGAAAGCGGCATTGTCCACGATCCACTTGCCGAGTTCCCTGGAGCGGAGCGCAGCGAACTGCGTCACGATCCGCTGCACGGTGTGGCCGTTGGCGGCGAGATTGTCGCAGCACAGCACGGTGAACGGCGGGGCCCCCAGCGCGCGCCGCCGCGCCAGCGCAGCGACGATGAAGCCGGGCGCCGAGCGCGGCGCGTCGAAATTGTTGAGATCATGCACGATGTCAGGATGCCGCTCGTCGAGATCGCCGGTCTGCGGCGTGTGGCAATAGCCCTTCTCGGTGACCGTCAGCGAGACGATGCGAATGGCGGGATCGACCATCCGCTCGACCAACGCTGACGGGCTTTCGCGTGCGACGACGCTGTCGAGCAGCGCGCCGATGACGCGGTGCTCGGCGCCTTCGGCGGCGCGCACGGCAACGGTATAGAGATGATCCTGCGGGGCGAGGGCGTCGCGCGTATCCGGGCTGCGCAGGCTGGCGCCGACGATGCCCCAGGACGCGGCTCCTGCGGCAAGACAATCGTCGATGACGACGGCCTGATGCGCGCGATGAAACGCGCCGAGGCCGAGATGCACGATGCCGGGCGTGATGCGCGACCGGTCGTAGGCCGGGCGGCGGACAGCTGGCGGCAGCCGGTCGAGATTGGCGCGGCCAAGGCGCATTGAACCTGGGCGCATGGACGTCTCCCCTTTGCTTTGCCGCTGCTTGACATGGCGCCCGTATCAGGTCAATGCTCCGGTCAATTGGTAAGACCAATTTTCCAAAATTGGCGGGCCGCGGGCATTTCGGGTGCCCCGCGCGACCCTTTCGGGAGGACCAGCGTGCCGCTGGAAGCTGTGGAGGCGAGACGGCTTTACCGCCAGGTCGCCGATCAATTGCGAAGCCTGATCGACAGCGGCGAGTACGCGGTCGGCAGCCGCTTGCCGACCGAGCGCGAGCTCGCCGAGCAGCTTAGGGTGTCCCGGCCGACCGTGCGCGAAGCCTTGATTGCACTCGAGGTCGAGGGCCGCCTGCGCATCCGCGTCGGCTCCGGCATCTATGTGATCGAGCCCGCCGCAATCGCCGCGCCCGCAGCCGCGTCCGTCATCGAGGGGCCGTTCGAGCTGCTGCGCGCCCGCGAATTCCTCGAAAGCGCCATCGCCGAACAGGCTGCGCGCGTCGCGACCAGGGACGACATCGCCCGCATCGACGCCTCGCTCATCGCGATGGAGAACGTCGAGCATCCCGGCGAAGCCTCGATGGTGCATGACCGCGCGTTTCACGTCGCGATCGCCGGCAGCCTCGGCAATGCCGTTCTGGTGCGCGTGGTCGGCGAGCTGTTCGACCAGCGCCTCAATCCCTATTTCGCGCAGCTCGCGCATTATTTCGAAAGCCCGGGCACCTGGCGCACCGCGCTCGACGAGCATCGCGCCGTGCGCGAGGCGATCGCGGCGCATGATCCGCAAGCCGCGCGCGATGCGATGCGCGCGCATCTGGCGCGGTCGCAGGAGCGCTTCGCGCAGAATTTCGGCGCCGAGAAAGCGGCGGGATCATCTTCGGGGCGGAGCCGCGCCGTGCGATCCCCGGCGAAGCCGGCGACACCAAAGCGTCCCCCGAAGAAGCAGGCCAAGAGCGGCAGCGCGCGGCGGCGATGAGATTGTACAGCCCGCATCCGTGCCGGGGCGGGCGAACAAGAAGCAGACTTGAACGATGGAGGAAAAGTCGATGTTGAAGAAAATGACGATTGCAGCAGTGATGTCCGCCGCCGCGCTATTGGCTGCCACCCAGGCCAGTGTGGCGCAGACCAAGCTCAAATGGGCCCATGTCTACGAGACCTCGGAGCCGTTCCACACCGCCTCGGTCTGGGCCGCGCAGGAGATCGGCAAGCGCACCAACGGGCGTTATGCGATCGACGTCTATCCGGCCTCGCAGCTCGGCAAGGAAGCCGACATCAACCAGGGCCTGTCGCTCGGCTCGGTCGACATCATCATCTCCGGCTCGAGCTTCGCGGCCAAGAGCTTCCCGCCGATCGGCGTGACCTATTATCCCTACACCTTCCGCGACGCCGATCATCTGCTCGCCTACACCAAGAGCGACATCTTCAAGGAGCTCGCCAAGGGCTATGAGGACAAGAGCGGCCACCACATCGTCGCGGTGACCTATTACGGCGTGCGCCAGACCTCGTCGAACAAGCCGATCAAGACCTGCGCCGACATGAAGGGCCTGAAGATGCGCGTGCCGGACGTGCCGGCCTATCTCGCGATGCCGCGCGCCTGCGGCGCCAACACTGCGCCGATCGCCTTCGCCGAAGTCTACCTCGCGCTCCAGAACGGCACCGTCGAGGCGCAGGAAAATCCGCTGACCACGATCGAGGCCAAGAAGTTCTACGAGGTGCAGAAGCACATCGTGCTGACCGGCCATATCGTCGATCACCTCAACACGGTGGTTGCGGGCGCGCTGTGGAAGAAGCTCTCCGACGAGGACAAGAAGATCTTCACCGACGTCGCCCAGGAAGCCGCCGCCAAGGCCACCGCGGAGATCAAGCAGAACGAGGCCAAGCTGGTCGCCTTCTTCAAGGAGAAGGGCCTGAGCGTGACCGAGGTCGACAAGAACGAGTTCCGCGACACCGTGCTGAAGAACGTCGCGTTCGAGACCTTCGGCTATCGCAAAGCCGACTGGGAAAAGATCCAGGCGGTCAAGTAATCGATGCCAAGTCGTTCCGGAGTGACGCGTAAGCGTCGAATCCGGAACCTCGAGATTCCGGGTTCGGCTCTTCGAGCCGCCCCGGAATGACGATCGAGAGATTTGAGGAGTAACCCATGTCCACCGCCGAAATACACCGGCAGATCACCGCGGACGAGATCGCCCATACCTTCGAGGAGGAGGCGACGCCGAAGGTCGACCTCGGCATCTACGCGTTCGAGGACTGGGTGGCGCTCGCGATCTTCTGGGTGATGGCACTCGCCGTCTTCCTCCAGTTCTTCACCCGCTACGTGCTCAACGACAGCTACGCCTGGACCGAGGAGATTGCGACCTATTGCCTGATCGGCGTCGTCTTCATCGGCGCCTCGATGTGCGTGCGGCTGTCTCGGCACATCCAGGTCGATCTCGTCTATCGCTATCTGCCGCACCTCGTGGCGCGCGCCCTGTCGACGGTGATCGACCTGATCCGGATCGCCTTCTTCGGCTACGCCATCAAGTTGGTCTGGACTTACATCCAGATCATCGGCGACGAGCAGATGACGACGATCAATTTTCCCAAGAACTACGTCTATTACGCCGTGCTGCTCGGCTTCGTGCTGATGTTCCTGCGCTCGGTGCAGGCGGCGCTGCAACACTGGCGGCAGGGCTACTCGGTCCTCGAACGACCCGGCGCCTACGACGGATCGGAGATTTGACATCATGCTGCTGCTGCTCGGAGGCTTTCTCATCCTGATGCTGCTCGGCGTTCCCGTGGCGATCGCCATGGCCGCGTCGTCGCTGCTCTACATCCTGGTCAGCGGCGTGACGCCCGACGTCACGCTGGCGCAGCGCATGATCGCCGGCGTCGAGAGCTTTCCGCTGCTCGCGGTGCCGTTCTTCATCCTGGCCGGCAACCTCATGAACATCGCCGGCGTCACCGGCCGCATCTACAAATTCGCCGTCGCCCTGGTCGGCTGGATGCGCGGCGGCCTCGGCCACGTCAACATCATCGGCTCGGTGATCTTCTCCGGCATGTCCGGCACCGCGATCGCGGACGCCGCCGGTCTCGGCACCATCGAGATCAAGGCGATGAAGGATCACGGCTATTCCACCGAGTTCTCGGTCGGCGTCACCGCGGCCTCGGCGACGCTCGGGCCGATCATCCCGCCGTCGCTGCCCTTCGTGATCTACGGCATGATGGCCAACGTCTCGATCGGCGCGCTGTTCTTGGGCGGCGTCATCCCGGGCGTTGTGCTGACGCTGTTCATGATGGCGACGGTCACCTATTTCGCGCACAAGAACAAATGGGGCAGCGACACGCCGTTCTCCTGGCCGCAACTCGGCTCGGCCGGCCTCGAAATCCTCATCGTGCTGTCTTTCCCGATGGCAATCTGGCTGATGGTGCTGGCCGGCCTCTCGGTCAACGTCGCCGTGGTGATCGGCCTCGGCACGTTGCTGGCAATCGACTGGTACTTCGACTTCTCGGCGGTGATGGCGCTGATGGCGCCGGTGATCCTGATCGGCGGCATGACGCTCGGCTGGTTCACGCCGACGGAGGCCGCGGTCGCGGCCGTAATCTGGTCGCTGTTCCTCGGCCTCGTCCGCTACCGCACCATGACGCTGCAGACGGTGGCGAAGGCGACGTTCGACACCATCGAGACCACGGCCTCGGTGCTGTTCATCGTCACGGCAGCCTCGATCTTCGCCTGGCTGCTGACGGTGTCGCAGGCGGCGCAGACCTTGTCGGACTGGATGCTCAGCGTCACCCACAACAAATGGGTGTTTTTGGCGCTCGCCAACGTCTTGATCCTGTTCGTCGGCTGCTTCATCGACACCACGGCGGCGATCACCATCCTGGTGCCGATCCTGCTGCCGATCGTGCTCAAGCTCGGCATCGACCCGATCCATTTCGGCCTGATCATGACGCTGAACCTGATGATCGGCCTGCTGCATCCGCCGCTCGGCATGGTGCTGTTCGTGCTCGCCCGCGTGGCCAAGCTCTCGGTCGAGCGCACCACGGTCGCGATCCTGCCCTGGCTGGTGCCGCTGATGCTCGCGCTGATCGCGATCACCTACATTCCCGAACTGACCCTCTGGCTGCCAAAATACATGGGACTCTCCAAATGACCTCCGTTGCTCTCGCCGCTACCCTGTTCGGTCCCGAAGATCTGCGCATGGTCGAGCATCCGCTCGACAAGCTGGCAGACGGCATGGTGCGCATCCGCTTCGGCGCCGGCGGCATCTGCGGTTCGGACATGCACTATTTCCGCCATGCCCGGACCGGCGATTTCGTGGTGAAGTCGCCGCTGGTGCTCGGCCACGAGATCTCGGGCGAGGTCGTGGAGATCTCCGGCGCGGCTGCGAACCTGAAGGTCGGCGACCGCGTCGCCGTCAATCCCTCGCGCTGGTGCGGCCATTGCGTCGCCTGCCGCGAGGGCCGGCCGAACCTGTGTGAGAACATCTACTTCATGGGCTCGGCCTCGAAGACGCCGCACATGCAGGGCGGCTTTGCCAATTACTTCGACGCGATCCCCGCGCAGTGCGTGAAGATTCCCGACCACGTGTCCTACCAGGCCGCGGCGCTGGCCGAGCCGCTTTCGGTCTGCCTGCACGCGGTCGCGCGTGCCGGCAATATCGAGGGCAAGCGCGGCATCATCTTTGGTGCCGGCCCGATCGGGCTTCTGACCATGCTCGCCGCGCACCGCGCCGGTATGGCCGATATCACGGTGGCCGACATCGCGCCGGCACCGCTGGCCTTCGCGACCAAGCTCGGTGCTTCGCATGTCGAGAACGTGTCGGCAGGGGAAGAGGGCCTGAAGGCGCAGGCCGCGTCGCGTCCCTACGACGTCGCGTTCGAGGTCTCGGGAACGGCCGCGGGCCTTGCGAGCGCCATTGGCATCGTCAGGCGCGGCGGCATCGTGGTGCAGATCGGCAATCTGCCGGGCGGCCAGATTCCGACGCCGTCGAATGCGGTGATGGCGAAGGAGATAGACCTGCGCGGCTCGTTCCGCTTCGGCTTCGAATTCTCAACCGCGGTGGAACTGATCTCCAATGGCAGCGTCGACGTGCTGTCGCTGGTCACCGCCGAGCGTCCGCTGTCGACCGCGCCGGATGCGCTCAGGCTGGCGCTCGACCGCTCGCAGAGCGTCAAGGTCGTGCTGACCGCGAATTGACTCTTGTTTTGACGCGTTTTCTTCACGCGAACCGATACCCACTTCGCTCGAAAACGCTTTAGGAGATTGCGCATGATGCTCGAAGGCTGGCGCTGGTACGGGCCCGACGATCCTGTCTCGCTCGACGATGTCAGGCAGGCCGGGGCGAGCGATATCGTCTCGGCGCTGCATCAGGTGCCGATTGGCGAAGCCTGGACACGCAAGGCGGTGGAGGAGCGCAAGAACTTCATCGAGCGCGGCCAGCCCGGCCGCTCGCAGCTGACCTGGTCGGTGGTGGAATCGATTCCGATCCCAGACGACGTCAAGCGGCTCGGCGGCAAGGCGACCAAGTCGATCGAGGCCTGGATCGCGAGCCTCGAAGCCGTCGCGGCTTCGGGCATCAAGATCATCTGCTACAATTTCATGCCGGTGGTCGATTGGTGCCGCACCGATCTGGAATGGGAGCTGCCGAACGGCGCCCGCGCCATGCGCTTCGACCAGGACCGCTTTGCCGCCTTCGAGCTGCATATCCTCAAGCGCCCTGCGGCCGTGCAGGATTATTCGCCCGAGCAGCAGGCGCGTGCGAAAGCGCTGTTCGAGCAGATGAGCCAGGCCGATATTGACTATCTCGTCATGGTGATCGCCAGCGCGCTGCCCGGCTCGACCACCGAGCCGATGACCATCCCGCAATTCCGCGATCGGCTGGAGACCTATCGCGACATCACGCCAAAGATCCTGCGGCAGCATCTCGCCGAATTCCTCGGGCGCGTGACGCCGGTGGCCGAGCAGCTCGGGGTGTCCTTGACCCTGCATCCGGACGACCCGCCGCGGCCGCTGTTCGGCCTGCCGCGTATTGCCTCCAGCGCTGATGACTACCAGGCGCTGTTCGACGCCGTGCCGTCCAGGGCCAACGGCATCTGCCTGTGCACCGGCTCGCTCGGCGTGCGCGCCGAAAACAATCTGCCTGAAATGGCCGAACGCTTCGGCCCGCGTATTGCGTTCGCCCATCTCCGCGCCACCAAGCGCGAGGCCGACGGGCTGTCGTTCTACGAGTCCGATCATCTCGACGGCGACGTCGACATGGTCGCGGTGCTCAAGGCGCTGCTCAAGGAGAACGCGCGACGCGCGCCGGACAAGCAGATCGTGTTCCGTCCCGATCACGGCCACCGCATGCTCGACGACCTCGCCGCGACCAAGCGCACCAATCCCGGCTACACCGCGATCGGCCGCCTGCGCGGTCTCGCCGAGCTCCGCGGCGCGATCCGCGCGATCGAGCATCGGTGATAGAGGCGGGGCTCGGCGACGGCCGACATCGCATCACCCGATGGCGAAATCCGCCGCCGTCTCTGCGTGAATGGCCGTGGTGTCGAACGTCTCGACCGATGTGTCGTCAGGGCCGACCAGCATCGTGATCTCGGTGCAGCCGAGGATGATGCACTCGGCGCCGGCGGCGACCAGCGCTGCCATCACCTCCTGATAGCGGCGGCGCGAGGGGTCGGCGACGATACCGAGGCACAGCTCGTCGTAGATGATGCGGTTCACGTCGGCGCGCGCCTCAGGGTGAGGGACCAGCACGTCGAGATCATGCGCGCGCAGCCGGTCGATGTAGAAGTCCTCCTCCATCGTGAACTTGGTGCCGAGCAGCCCAACCCGCCGATAACCTTTCGCCCGGATCCGCTGCGCCGTCGCGTCGCCAAGGTGGATGAACGGAACGGTCACGCTGGAGATGATGTCGGGCGCCAGCTTGTGCATCGTGTTCGTGCACAGCACGATCGCCCGCGCGCCGGCGCCTTCAAGACGCCGGGCGACCTCCGCCAGGCTGGCCGCTGCCTCGCGCCAGCGGCCGGCGTATTGCATCTGCTTGATTTCCTCGAAATCGTAGGAATACAGCAGGAGCGGCGCCGAATGCAGCTTGCCCATGCGGTCGCGGACCCGCTCATTGATGAGCTTGTAGTAGAGTGCCGTGCTCTCCCAGCTCATGCCCCCGATCAGGCCGATGGTTTGCATTCCGGTGTCCTCGACGATTTGGTTTCGTCCGGATCGTAAACGAAGACGTCGAAGCGCGGTAGCCATCGCTTGATTGCGGCTTGATGCAGCGTCAGGCCTAATTATTTCAGCGCTCGTAGCCCGGATGGAGCGTTAGCGTAATCCGGGGCCTTCGCCCGGCATCTCACACCGTCCCGGATTACGCTGGCGCTCCATCCGGGCTACGCCATCGTCCTGTGTCGCCCTCTGTCAATTGCCGCGCACAAAAATATTCCACTTTACCGAAATTCGGTTTCGGCGTATGTGTCGGTCATCCTGATCCGGCGAAAGGGGCGGTCGTACGTCGTCACGAGCCGCGGATCGGGGAGCGGTGGACGCAGGCGGCGTCGTGCACGAGAGGCGGGAGCAGGGCGGGAGAACCCCGTGAGGTCCAGGCTTCGTGCGGACGAACGGCGCTTGAAGCGTACGGCCAAATCGCGTGGTCCTGGCTGTCGTTGCTACAGCCAAGCCTTGCGGAGGTGCGCCGAGCCCGACCGGGCGAAGCGCGCCGCCAATCCGCGGGGTGACGGAGGCAAGCAGGAACTCGTCTCCGGGGAGAGCGCGCCATAGGCCGTCAAACATCGCGCAGGGAAGGCCGGATGATCGGCTGCCCTGTGTCTCCCTCGTGCATTGCGTGTGCAATGTCTTCGCACGGGGGTCTTGCGGGTGCCAGCCGGCACCCGGCCTTCCCTGCGCCCTTTTTCTTCGGAGAGGGCGTGAAGCGGACAGCAAAACTCGGGCGGAAGCGCCGCGAGAAGGTGGAGGCATGTCTGCGAGTCACAACCGATATCGTAGGGTGGGCAAAGCGCAGCGTGCCCACGCTCTTGTTGCTTATGGAGGGAGATCGTGGGCACGGCGCAAGTGCGCCTTTACCCACCCTACGGCACTGGATTGCTTCGTCGCACCAGCGCAAAATTGCTACGCAATTCTGTCGCGGGCTCCTCGCAATGACGTGCCAACCGCAATCCCTGCACCAAGCCCGACGAACAGGCGTCGTGCAAACGGCACCGACGGGCATGACGTCTGCGCAGGCTGCGAGAAGCCTTTCGATCTTGCGCGCCCTCTCGGCCTGTCCTACGCAGTCTCCGAATAATAGCGCATCGCCAGAGCCTTGAGGGAGCCGTCATGACCATCCGCAACACCCGTACCGGGGGCCAGATCCTGATCGACCAGCTGGTCGCGCAAGGGGTCGAGCGCGTCACCTGTGTGCCGGGCGAGAGCTATCTGGCCGCGCTCGATGCGCTGCATGACAGCCCGATCGACGTCATGATCTGCCGCGCCGAAGGCGGCGCGGCGATGATGGCGGAGGCCTACGGCAAGCTGACCGGGCGGCCCGGCATCTGCTTCGTCACGCGCGGCCCCGGCGCCACCAATGCCAGCCACGGCGTCCACATTGCGATGCAGGATTCGACGCCGATGATCCTGTTCGTCGGCCAGGTCGACACCGGCATGCGCGAGCGCGAGGCGTTCCAGGAGCTGGACTACAAGGCGGTGTTCGGCACCATGGCGAAGTGGGCGGTCGAGATCGATCGTCCCGATCGCATTCCGGAGCTGGTGGCGCGCGCCTTCCGCGTCGCCATGCAGGGCCGCCCCGGTCCCGTCGTGATCTCGCTTCCCGAGAACATGCTGACCGAGACCGCCGCCGTTGCCGATGCCATGCGCATCGAGCCTGCCGTGAGCTGGCCCGCGCCAGCGGATATCGAGAAGCTCGGCGCGATGCTCGCGAGCGCCAAGGCGCCGCTCGTCATCCTCGGCGGCTCGCGCTGGACGGATGAGGCGACCAAGAGCATCGCCCGCTTTGCCGAGCGCTTCGACCTGCCGGTCGCGACCTCGTTCCGCCGGGCCTCGCTGATCGATGCCGACCATTCGCATTACGCCGGCGATCTCGGCATCGGGCCGAGCCCGGGCCTGAAGGCGCGCATCGACAACGCCGATGTCGTGCTCCTCGTCGGCGGCCGCATGTCGGAGATGCCGTCCTCGTCCTACACGCTGCTCGATATTCCGACCCCGCAGCAGAAGCTGATCCATGTGCATCCCGGCTCCGAAGAGCTCGGCCGGGTCTATCAGCCGGCGCTCGCGATCCAGGCGACGCCCGCCGCGTTCGCCGCCGCCGTCGAGACGCTGAAGCCTTCAGGCGCGGTGGCCTGGAAGGGCGAGGCCGCCAAGGCGCATGACGATTATCTCGCCTGGACCGAGAAGGCGCGCGAGCTGCCGGGCACGTTCCAGTACGGCCAGGTCATGACCTGGCTGCGCGACAGGCTCCCGAAGGACGCGATCGTCTGCAACGGCGCCGGCAATTATGCCGGCTGGATCCACCGCCATCATCGCTTCCACAGTTTTGCCGCGCAGCTGGCGCCGACCTCGGGCTCGATGGGCTACGGCGTCCCGGCGGCAGTTCTCGCCAAGCGGCAATATCCGGATCGCACCGTCGTCGCCTTCGCCGGTGACGGCTGCTTCCTGATGAACGGCCAGGAGTTCGCGACCGCCGTGCAGTATGACGCGCCGCTGGTCGTGATCGTGGTCGACAATTCGCAATACGGCACCATCCGCATGCACCAGGAGCGTGACTATCCCGGCCGCGTGGTGGGCACCCAGCTCAAGAACCCTGATTTCGCAATGTACGCGAAGGCATTCGGCGGCCATGGCGAGCGCGTTGAGCGCACCGAAGAGTTCGCGCCGGCGTTCGAGCGTGCGCTGGCCTCGGGCAAGCCGTCGATCCTCCACTGCATCATCGATCCGCGCGCGATCTCGGTCGGCAAGGACTTTGCGCCCGCGGTGAAGGCGTAAGCGATGACGACCGGTCGCCACGTTGCGATCGTCGGAGCCGGCGCGGTCGGTGTCATCAGCGCCATCGAGGCCTTGCGCGAGGGCCATCGCGTCACGCTGATCGATCCGGGCGAGCCCGGCGGCGAACAGGCGGCGAGCTATGGCAATGCCGGCTGGCTGTCGTCGCATTCGGTGATCCCGCCGGCGGAGCCGGGCATCTGGAAGAAGGTGCCGGGCTATCTAATGGATCCGCTCGGGCCGCTTGCGATCCGCTGGTCGTATTTGCCGAAGGCGCTGCCCTGGCTGATCAAATATCTGCTCTCGGGTTGGACCGAGGCGCGGGTCGAGACAACGGCCTTTGCGCTGCGCGACCTGTTGAAGGACGCGCCGCTGCTGCACCGGAAGCTGGCGGAGGAGGCTGGCGTCCCCGAGCTGATCGAGCGCAATGGCGTGATGCATGTGTTTCCGTCGCGCGGCAATTTCGACAATGATCTCGGCTGGCGCCTGCGCAAGAAGGTCGGCGTCGAATGGATGGAGCTCAACGCCGACGAGATGCGCCAGCGCGAGCCCGATCTGCATCCGCGCTACACCTTTGGCGTGGTGGTGGAAGAGGCCGGGCGCTGCCGCGATCCCGGCGCTTATGTTGCGGCGCTTGCCAACCACGCGCTGGCGAGCGGCGCCAAGCATGTGCGCGCCAAGGCGACTGGCTTGAGGCTGAACGGCGACAAGCTGGTCGCTGTCCTCACCGAGACCGGCGAGATCGCCTGCGATGCTGCCGTCGTCGCGGCCGGCGCCCGATCAAAACAGCTCACCGCATCGGTCGGCGATCCCTTGCCGCTCGAGACCGAGCGCGGCTACCATGTCATGATAGAGAACCCGGAGTCAGGTCCGCGCAGCTCGATGATGGCATCCGACGCCAAGATGGTGGTGAACTGGACCGACAAGGGCCTGCGCGCCGCCGGCACGGTCGAGATCGCGGGCCTCGAGGCCGCGCCGAACTGGAAGCGCGCCGAAATCCTGCGCAACCACCTTGTCAGCATGTTTCCAAAACTGCCGAAAGACATTCCGGCCTCACGCATCAAAACCTGGTTCGGCCATCGGCCGAGCATGCCGGATGGACGTCCCTGCATCGGCTATGCGCGCGCCTCGCGTGACATCGTCTATGCCTTCGGCCACGGCCACGTCGGGCTGGTCGGCTCGGCCCGTACCGGCCGGCTCGTCGCGCAGTTGCTCAGCGGCAAGCCGCCCGAGATTCCGCTGGCGCCGTTTGCGCCCGAACGTTTCCTCTGAGGTCGCAGCATGACCAGTTCGGCCAATTTACCCTCCCGCATCGCCCGTGGCGGCAAGGCCATCTATGGCGCGCCGCTCGGCATCTTGATGCTGGAAGCGCGCTTCCCCCGCATTCCCGGCGACATGGGCAACGGCACGACCTGGCCATTCCCCGTGCTCTATCGCGTGGTGAGCGGGGCTTCGCCGGAGAAGGTGGTGCTGAAGGGCGCGGCCGGCCTGCTGCCCGACTTCATCGATGCCGCCAAGGATCTGGTGCGGCTCGGCGCTGAAGCCATCACCACCAATTGCGGCTTCCTCTCGCTGTTCCAGAAGGAGATCGCGGCCGCGGTCGGCGTTCCCGTTGCGACCTCGTCGCTGATGCAAGTGCCGTGGGTGCAGGCGACCTTGCCGCCGGGCAAGCGCGTCGGCCTCGTCACGGTGTCGGGCTCGACCTTGACGCCGGCTCATCTCGAGGGCGCCGGCGTGCCGCTCGACACGCCGCTGGTCGGCACCGAGAACGGCAAGGAATTCTTCCGCGTCCTGATCAAGGCCGAGAAGGACGATATGGACATCGCGCAGGCCGAGCGCGACGTGGTCGAGGCCGGCAAGGAGCTTGTCGCCAAAAATCCCGATGTCGGCGCGATCGTGCTCGAATGCACCAACATGCCGCCTTATGCGGCAGCGTTGCAGGCCGAGGTCGGGTTGCCGGTCTACGACATCTATTCCATGATCACCTGGTTTCACGCCGGACTGCGCCCGCGCGTCTTTGCGTGAACGCGTCCGTGAGATCGTCACAAGTCCTGGAGCGAGCCCATGAAGTTATCCGGCAAGGTCGCCGCCATCACCGGCGCCGCACGCGGCATCGGCAAGGCCTGCGCGAAGAGATTTTTGGATGACGGCGTCAAGGTCGTGATCTCGGACGTCGATGCCGAGGGCCTCGCCGCGACGGCGGCCGAGCTCGGACGTCCGGAGGCCTTGCGCACCGTCGTTGGCAATGTCGCCAGGCGCGCCGACGTCGACCAGCTCGTCGCCACCGCCGTGAAGGAATTCGGCCGGCTCGACATCATGGTCAACAATGCCGGCGTCGCCCGCAACCGGGACATCCTGGAGATATCCGAGGAGGAATTCGACGAGATCATCGGCATCAATTTGAAGGGCGCGTTCTTCGGCGTCCAGGCGGCGGCGAAGCAGATGATCGCGCAAGGCGGCGGTGGGGTCATCATCAACATGTCCTCGGTGAACGCGCTGCTGGCGATCCCGGCGCTGGCGACCTACGCGATGTCCAAGGGCGGCATGAAGCAGCTGACCTCGGTTGCCGCCGTCGCGCTCGCCCCGCACAACATCCGCGTCGTCGCGGTCGGACCGGGCACGATTTTGACCGACATGGTGGCGTCGTCGATCTACACCTCGGAGGACGCGCGCAAGACCGTGATGTCACGCACGCCGGCCGGCCGCGGCGGCGAGCCGAGCGAGGTGGCGTCCGTCGTCGCGTTCCTGGCGAGCGACGATGCGTCCTACATTACCGGGCAGACGATCTATCCGGATGGGGGGCGATTGATCCTGAATTACACGGTGCCGGTGAAGGAGAAGTAGGCCCTCACTCCGCCGCAACCGTCATCCCGTAGCCGAGCCGCTTCGAGATGCCGCCGGCACAATCCCGCAACGCATGCGCGATCGGGCTGTCCCAGCGCGCATCGAACGTGCCTTCGGGTCCCATCGCCGTGATGACCAGCGCGACATGGCCGGAATGATCGAACACGGGGGCCGAGAAGGCGTTGACGCCGGGCAGGGGATCGCCGAGCGCGCGGGCGAGGCCGTGCTTGCGGACCTCCGTCAGCATCTCGGCGACCTTGGCGCCCTTCACGGTGCGCTTCGGATTGTAACCGACGCCGTGACGATCGAGCCCGCTCTCCAGCGCGGCGTTGATGGTCTTCTCCGGCAGGAACGCCGCAAAGGCGCGACCGGTGGCCGTCTCCAGCAGCGCCATCACCGAGCCCGCGCGCATCACGATGTGGACCGGCTGGGCCGGCTCTTCGAGCTGGACGACGGTCGGGCCGTACGTGCCCCAGACTGCCAGTGAGACCGCATGTCCGATCTGACTCGCGAGCGCGGCGATCTTCGGCCTTGCGATGCGCACGCCGGAGAGGCGGCGCAGGCTGATCAGGCCGAGCTCCAGCGCCAGCGCGCCGATCTCGTAGCGGCCGGTGGTCTCGTCCTGCTCGATCAGCCCGATGCGGGAGAAGCTGGCGAGGTAAGGATGCGCCTTGGCCGGCGACATGCCGGCCTCGCGCGCGAGATCGCGCAGCATCATCGGCTCGCCGCACCTTGCGAGCGCGCGGAGCAGCTCTCCGCCGACCTCGATGGACTGGATGCCGCGGCTTTCCCTCTTCATGCGCCTCCGATGCGCTTGGCTTACGCCGCGTCGCGCTTGGCGGCGCTGTCGGCGAGATGACGGCCGGCAATGTAGCCGAAGGTCAGCGCCGGCCCAAGCGTGATGCCGGCCCCCGGGTAATTGCCGCCCATGATGCTCGCCATGTCGTTGCCGGCGGCATAGAGCCCGGGAATGACGCTGCCCTCGGCATCGAGCGCGCGCGCGTTCGCGTCGGTGACGATGCCGGCATAGGTGCCGAGGTCGCCGATCACCATCTTGATGGCGTAGAAAGGCCCCTTCTCAATCGGCGCCACGCAGGGGTTGGGGCCGTGCATCGCGTCACCCTGGTAGCGGTTATAGGCCTTCGAGCCCTTGCCGAACGCGGCGTCATGGCCTTGCAGCGCGGTGGCGTTGAACTGCTTGACGGTCTCGGCGAATGCCTTGGCATCGATGCCGGCCTTCGCCGCCAGCGCCTCCAGCGTGTCGCCGCGCATGAGATAGCCGGTATTGAGGTGATGACCCAGCGGCATCGGGAACGGCGGCACGCAGCCGAGACCGTATTTGCGCAGCGTTGGGTGATCGCAGACCAGGAAGGCGGCGATCTCCTCGCCGGGCTTGGCGGCCTTGATCATGGCCTGGACGAAGTCGTGATAGGAATTGCCCTCATTGGCAAAGCGCTTGCCGTCGCGCATCACCGCGATCACGCCGGGCTTGGCGCGGTCGATGAAGTGCGGCATCACGCCCTTGGAACCGTCCTTGCGCGTGGTCAGCGACACCGGCACCCAGGCCGCCGCGTTCGGCAGCCGGTCCTCGATATGTCCGCCGGCGCGCTCCGCAAGACGCAGTCCGTCGCCGGTGTTGCCGGTCGGCCCCGGCGAGAAATGCTCGTTGCCGGTCGGGGCGTGCGGAAACATCTTCTTGCGCCGCTCCACATCATGCGGGAAGCCGCCGCAGGCCAGCACCACGCCTTGCCTTGCGCGGACGCGCACCTCGCGTCCCTCTCGCGAAACGATGGCACCCGTCACCGCGCCGTTCTCGACCGTCAGCTCGCGCACGGGCGAGGACAGCCACATCGGGATGTTCAGATCCTGGGCGGATTTCGCCAGCCGCCCTGCGAGCGCATTGCCGTTGGTCAACGTCATGCCGCGGCCGTAGCGCAGCACGTCCATCAGGTGACGCGACAAGCGCTTGGCGACGTAGACCGCGGAAGTCAGCGACTTCGTCACCCGCATGAAGTGGATGATCTCCTTGCCGCTTCCCAGCATCATGCCGAACACGGTGAGCTCGGGCAGCGGCATGCCCAGCGACTTGATGAGGTCGCCGAGCTCGCGGCCGTCGAACGGGCGCGTCACCATGGAGCGACCGCCTTGTGCGCCGCCGGGTGCTTCGGCGTGGTAGTCGGGAAACACCAGCGGCATGTCGAAGCGCAGCGCGGTCTTGGTGGTGAAGAAATCGACGGCCTCGGGACCGGCCGAGAGAAATGCATCGACGCGTGCCGCGTCGTAATTGTTGCCGGCCTCGTGCCGCAAATAGGTGCGGGCCTGCTCCGGCGTCTCGGCGATGCCGTAGGCCTTTGCCAGCGACGTGCCGGGAATCCAGAGCCAGCCGCCGGAGCGGGCGGTGGTGCCGCCAAAGCGCGGTTCCTTCTCGACGATCAGCACGTCGAGGCCGCGATGGCGCGCGGTGATCGCGGCCGACATGCCGGAGCAGCCTGATCCGGCCACGAGCACATCGCACTCGTAAGTCTCAATTGCGCTATGCTCGCTGCCGGTCATCTTGGCCTCACTTCTTCAGGAGCGGACATTTGGACTCGGAGACCGGGCGGAAGGCGTCCTCGCCCTTCACGGTCTTGACGATGTCCAGGTAATCCCACGGCTCCTTCGACTGCTCGGGCTTCTTCACCTTGGCGAGATACATGTCGCGGATGACGCGGCCGTCCTCGCGCAACTTGCCGCCATGGACGAATGTATCCTCGATCGGCAGCTCGCGCATCTTGGCCATCACCTTGGCGGAATCGTCGGTGCCGGCCGCCTTGATGGCCTTCAGATAGTGCAGCACCGAGCCGTAGACGCCGGTCTGGATCATGGTCGGCATCACCTTGGTGCGCTCGTAGAACTTCTTCGACCAGGCGCGCGTTGCTTCGTCCATGGCCCAGTACGAGGCCGTGGTCATGTAGGTGCCCTGCGCGGCCTTGAGGCCGATCGCGTGTACGTCGGTGTCGAACATCAGGAGGCCGACGAGCTTCTGGCCACCCTGGACGAGGCCGAACTCGCCGGACTGCTTGATCGCGTTGTCGGTGTCCTGGCCGGCATTGGCGAAGGCGACGACGTCGGATTTCGAGCTTTGCGCCTGGAGCGCGAAGGAGGAGAAGTCCGCGGTGTTGGTCGGATGCTTGACGCCGCCCAGGACCTTTCCGCCCATCTCGTTGACGAAGCGCGTGGCGTCCTTCTCGAGCTGCTGGCCGAAGGCGTAGTCCGCGGTGATGAAGTACCAGGACTTACCACCCTCCTTGATCACGGCGGAGGCCGTCACCTTCGACAGCGCGTAGGTATCGTAGGTGAAGTGCACGGTGTTCGGGCTGCACAGCTCGTCGGTCAGCGAGCTTGCGCCGGGGCCGGAAAGCAACGCGACCTTGCCCCGCTCGCGCACCATGTTGTGGACGGCGATCGCGATGCCGGAGTTGGGGATGTCGACGACGGCGTCGACCTTGCCGTTGTCGAACCAGCCGCGCACGATCTGCACGCCGACGTCGGTCTTCATCTGGTGATCGGCGCTGATGATCTCGATCGGCTTGCCGAGCACGGTCGGCCCGAATTCCTCCACCGCCATCTTCGCGGCCTCGACCGAGCCCGGCCCTGAGTTGTCGCGGCCCCAGCTCGACAGATCCGTCAGCACGCCGATCCGCACCGCGTCGTCGGAGACTTGCGCGGTGGCGACTGTGGTCATGGCTGCCGAAGTCATGGCCGCGAGCATGGCGCAGGCCAGAAGCCCTCTCATCGTTGTTTCCTCTCTCTTATTGACCGCATGGCGCGGCTGGCTGTCCTTGAGTGGAATTAGATATAAGCAAATAAGTTTGTCAATGGTGAATTCGGGGTCCGGAATGAGTTCCTCTCGGCGGATGAGACGACAGGGGGCACCGCTGCTTCAGCGCCCGTGATTGCGAACTCAGCGACTTGTCCGCCGAAGCCTTGGCGAAGGCGGAAACAATCCAGACTCTCTCCCGGAGCCAGCCTGGATTGCTTCGTCGCAAGAGCTCCTCGCAATGACGGATGTTGCGACACGGGCGCGCACAAAATCCCGCGTTGTTATCCTGTGAGAGCCATCACCCCTGCAGGTTGCAACCCTCGGCACGATTGGCCATGATGCTCGCGGGAATCTCTGGGGCAGGGCATGACGGCAGCAACGGGAGTCTCCGCGGCGGCGGAGAAATCGACGACGGCGCATGTGGTGTGGGCGAGCGCGCTCGGCACCGCCATCGAATGGTACGACTTCCTGATCTACGGCACGGCGGCGGCGCTGGTCTTCAACAAGCTGTTCTTCCCGAGCTTCGATCCCTTCGTCGGCACGCTGGCGGCGTTCTCGACCTATGCGGTCGGTTTCGTGGCGCGGCCGATCGGCGGCGCCATCATCGGCCACTACGGCGACCGGCTCGGCCGCAAGACCATGCTGGTCGCGACCATGATCGCGATGGGGCTCGGCACCTTCCTGATCGGCTGCCTGCCGACCTACAGCCAGATCGGCGTGTGGGCGCCGATCCTGCTCATCGTGCTGCGCTTCGTCCAGGGCATCGGCCTGGGCGGCGAATGGAGCGGCGCGGTCGTCATGGTGATCGAGCATGCCGGCAATCGCCGCGGCTTCTATGGCAGCCTGGTGCAGATCGGCTTTCCCGTCGGCGTTGCCGCATCGACCGGCATTTTCGGCCTGATGACCAAGCTGCCCGAAGCCGATTTCCTGAGCTGGGGCTGGCGCGTGCCGTTCCTGATCAGCATCCTGCTCGTCGGTGTCGGCTTCATCGTGCGGCTCAAGCTCGCGGAGACGCCGCACTTCAAGGAGGTGGTCGAGCGCAAGGAGGTGCTGGCGCAGCCGGTGCTGGAAGTGCTCCGCCGCGACTGGCGCAGCTTTCTGCTGGCGATCGGCATCACGGTGTCCGAGGTCGGGCTTGCTTATCTCCTCACCGTCTTCACCGTGGTCTATGCCACGACGAAGCTCGGGCTGCCGCGCCAGGTGATCCTGGATGCCGTGGTCTATGCCGCCCTCGTCGAGTTCGCGACGCTGCCGCTCGCCGGCTGGCTGTCCGACATCTTCGGACGCAAGGCTCTATACCTTGCCGGCGGCGTGTTCTCGGTGGCGCTGGCGTTTCCGTTGTTCTGGTTCCTCGATACGAAGGAGCCGGCGCTGATCACGCTGGCGCTCGTCGTCACGATGACGCTGACCCATGCGCTGCTATTCGGGCCGAAGGCCGCGTTCATGCCGGAGTTGTTCCGCACCCAGGTGCGCTACAGCGGAGCCTCGCTCGGGGCCAATGTCGCGGCGGCGCTGAGCGGCGGCTTCTCGCCGCTGATTGCGACTGCGCTGCTGGCGTGGGCCGGCTCGTACTGGGCCGTGTCCGTCTACATCATCGCCCTCTCCATCATCACGATCGTCGCGACGCTGATGGCGCCGGAGACGGCGCGGAGTTCGCTGAAATCCTGATGTCGATCGTCTCGCGACTCAAGATGCAGCAGCCGGGCCATTGGCCTGCGGACCGTTTGGTTCTAAGAACGCCCCTGAGGAAACCTCCCCCAAGCCAGGGAACAGAACCATGACGAAGACGTCTCGACGCGACGTGCTCACTGCCGCAGCCGCGATGACAGCGGCGGGCATCGCCGAAGCTGCGCCGGCCGCAGCGCAGGCCGGACCGAAGCCGATCTTTCCAGTGCCGATGGTGACGATCCCGATCGTCGGCGAGAGCCAGGTGTTTCAGGTCCGCCGCATCTACTGCATCGGGCGCAACTACGCAGCGCACGCGATCGAGCGCGGCTCGGACCCCAACCGCGAGCCGCCGTTCTTCTTCCAGAAGCCGACGGACGCGATCCAGAACGTCGCGGTCGGCGAGGTCGCCGATCATCCCTATCCGTCACTGACCAAGAACTATCATCACGAGGTCGAGCTTGTCGCCGCCCTGAAATCAGGCGGCACCAATATCCCGGTCGATAAGGCGCTCGACCACGTCTATGGCTACGCGCTCGGCCTCGACATGACCCGGCGCGACCTCCAGAATGGCATGGCCGCGGAGAAGAAGCCCTGGGAGATCGGCAAGAGTTTTGACCACGCCGCGGTGATCGGCCCGATTCATCCGGCCAGCAAGACCGGCCATTTCGAGAAGGGCGCCATCTCGCTGGCGATCAACGGCACGGTGAAGCAGAACTCGGATCTCAGCAAGATGATCTGGAACGTGGCCGAGCAGATCGCAAAGCTGTCGGAAGCCTTCGAATTGAAAGCCGGCGATATCATCTATTCCGGCACGCCGGAGAATGTCGGTCCCGTCGTGAAGGGCGACGTGCTGCTGTGCAAGCTCGAGGGCTTGCCTGATATGTCGATCAAGATCGTGTAGCTCCACGCCGCCGTCGCAACCGCCGGTTGGCGGCGGCAGCCCTGCGCCAAGGGAGTTCCACCCGCCGATTGCCATTTGTTGGCCGGCAAGCGAACCTCCTGTGGCCATATTTGGGAACGAGTGATTTTCCGCGAGGGAGGCGCTCCGATGACCAAGGCTCTAATTACTGCTGTCGCAATGCTGGCCTGTGTGCCCGTGAGCGCGGTTGCGCAGGAGCGCGCCGGCGATGCAGCACTCGGTGCCGTCTCCGGCGCGGTCGTGCTGGGCCCGGTCGGGGCGGTTGCCGGAGCCTTGATCGGCTACACTGCCGGACCTTCGATCGCTCGGTCCTGGGGTATGAGAGGTTCGCACTCGGCAGGACATCGGCCGCCGCCGCGCCGCGCGGCCGCGACCAGGAGCCCGACGCGCACCCGCGAGGCGATGGCAGCCAACGGTCAGATGCGAGCTGCTGGCAATCCGGCTCCGCCGGTTCAGGCCGCTCCCGCCGCTCCGGCGCAAGCCTCGGCGCCGCCGGTTCAGGGGTTCGACTAAGGCCGCAGCTTCAAGCCGACGTCTTCGGCCGCAGCCCCCGGCCTGCCCTAGGGCTGGCCGAGGATCTTCTTGGCGGCGCGAAGGTGCGGCTTGTCGATCATCTGGCCGTCGAGCCGCAGCGTTCCGGAATTGGGATTGCTGGCAAACGCCGCGATCACTTTCTCCGCCCAGGTGCGTTCGGCTTCGGTCGGCGCGAAGGCGGCGTTGACGACGTCGACATGCTTGGGATGGATCAGCGCCTTGGCGGAAAACCCGTCGCGGCGTGCCGCGCGTGTTTCGGCTTCCAGGCCCGCGAGGTTATCGATGTCGGTATAGACGGTATCGATCGGCGCGACCTCGGCCGCGGCCGCCGCCATCAGGCAGAGATCGCGCGCGAGACGATAGGGGCTGTGGAACACGCCGCCGGACGCCTTTTCGGTGGCTCCGAGCGAAGCCGAGAGATCTTCCGCGCCCCACATCAAGCCGGCGAGGCGAGGGGAGCAGCCCTTGTAGCTGCCGAGGCCAAAGATCGAACCTGCGGTTTCAGTCGCCACGCAAACGATGCGGGTTGAGCCAACCTCCGTGCCGGCCGCGGCTTCCAAGGCTTCGAGCCAGGTTGCGACCTGCCTTACGTCATCACCGCCCTGCGATTTCGGCAGCACGATGCCGTCGGGCTTGCCCGGCATCACCGCGGCGAGATCGGCGAGCGTCATGCCGGTGTCGAGCGCGTTGACGCGAACATAGAGCTGGTGCGGGCCGGGGCGGCCCTTCAGCATCGTCAGCGTCAACCCGCGCGCCTCCGCCTTCTTCTCGGTGACGACGGAATCCTCGAGGTCGATGATCAGCGCGTCGGCCTTGCCTTCGCTCGCCTTCTCGAATTTGCGCGGGGAATCGCCCGGCACGAACAGCATCGAACGCATCAGACCGGCCTCTTGTGCATCATCGCCATGCGGCGGCATTTGCCGACGATCTCGTCGTTCTGGTTCAAGGCATGGTGCTCGAACTCGACGATGCCGGCCTTGGGCCGCGATTTGGATTCCCGCACCGAGAGCACCTTTGTCGTAGCCCGCAACGTGTCGCCATGGAAGACCGGTTTTGGAAAGGTCACGTCGGTCATGCCGAGATTGGCAACGGTGGTCCCCATGGTCGTATCATAGACCGTCATGCCGATCATGATGCCGAGGGTGTAAAGGCTGTTGAAAATGCGCTGGCCGAATTCGGTCTTTTCGGCGAAATGCGCATCGATATGCAGCGGCTGCGGATTGAGGGTCAGCAGGCTGAACATGGTGTTGTCCATCTCCGTGACGGTCCGGGTCAGCGGATGCCTGAACTCCTGGCCTACGGAAAAGTCTTCGAAATAAAGTCCGGCCATCGCGGTTTCCTCCCTGCGAAATAACGGCGCGCTCATAGCTTTACGTCGCATGACCCTATGCATGGTAGACACAGTTGATAGACAAATTCACGTATCTGTACGCGGTTTTTCGAGCTAAGAACCCAGGCAAGGACACGTCAGGGCGCGACGCAAGCGGCCACGGCCTTTGAGCGGGGAACGCGAAGAGAAGGGAGATGGCGCGGTCGCGGCTCCCAAGACGGAGATCAAGATCATGGATTTCGCGCTCACCGATCAGCAGGAAGCCATTCGCGATGCCATCGCCAAGATCTGCGAAGGCTTTCCGGATGCCTACTGGCTGAAGAAGGACCATGACGGCGGCTTCCCGCACGATTTTCATAAAGCACTTGCCGACGCCGGCTGGCTTGGCATCTGCGTGCCGGAGGAATATGGCGGCTCGGGGCTCGGCATCACCGAAGCTGCGATCATGATGCGCACCATCGCCGAGTGCGGCGCCGGCATGTCTGGCGCATCCGCCGTGCACATCAACGTGTTCGGCCTCAATCCGGTGGTCGTGTTCGGCACCGAGGAGCAGCGAAGGCGCATGCTGCCGCCGATGGTGGAGGGCCGCGAGAAGGCGTGCTTTGCCGTCACCGAGCCCAACACCGGCCTCAACACCACGCAGCTGAAGACCCGTGCGGTCGCCAAGAACGACCGTTACATCGTCAACGGCCAGAAGGTGTGGATCTCGACCGCGCAGGTCGCGCACAAGATCCTGTTGCTGGCCCGCACCACGCCGCTGGAAGAGGTGCGCTCGCCGACCCACGGCCTCAGCCTGTTCTACACCGATTTCGACCGCACCAGAATCAAGGTCCACGAGATCGAGAAGATGGGGCGCAAGATCGTCGATTCCAACGAGCTGTTCTTCGAAGATTTTGAGATCCCGATGGAGGATCGCATCGGCGAGGAGGGCAAGGGTTTTCAGTACATCCTCGAAGGCATGAACCCCGAGCGCATCCTGATCGCGGCGGAGGCGGTTGGCCTCGGCAAGCTGGCGCTGGCGCGCGCCACTGAATATGCCAAGACGCGCGTGGTGTTCAACCGTCCGATCGGCAAGAACCAGGGCATCCAGCATCCGCTCGCGGTGAACTGGGTCGAACTCGAGGCGGCCTGGCTGATGGTGATGTCGGCGGCCTGGCAATATGACAAGGGCATGCCCTGTGGCGCCGCGGCCAATGCCGCAAAATACCTTGCGGGCGAAGCGGGCTTCTCGGCCTGCGAGCAGGCCGTGATGACCCACGGCGGCTTCGGCTACGCCAAGGAATTCCACGTCGAGCGCTACTTGCGAGAAGTGCTGATCCCGCGCATCGCGCCGGTCAGCCCGCAGCTCGCGCTCAGCTTCATCGCGGAGAAGGTGCTGGGGCTCGCGAAGTCGTACTGAACGAGCCTTGTGGCGCAAACCAAATGGGCTCGCCTATTCGGCGGCGATCCGCTCCATCGCCATGGCGCGAAGCCTGGCGCGCTGGATCTTCACGCCATTGGCGCTGTCGGTGACGGGGAAGGCCTCCACCACATAGATCCGGGCCGGGACCTTGTAGCCGGCGAGCCGCTCGCGCAGGCGCGCGACCAGCGTCTCCTGCATTGGCGGCTCCTTCGCCGGGATCACGAAGGCGACGCAGCGCGCCTGACCCTTGAGATCGACTGCAACCACCTGGGCGTCGGCCACGCCGTTGCATGATTTGAGCTCGTCCTCGATCTCGCCGGGCGCGACGAGGAAGCCGCCGAGCCGCATGGCATCGCCCGCGCGGGTCTCGTAGACGAAGGAGCCGTCGCCCCGCAGCCGGCCGATGTCGCCGGTGCGGAAGAACCCGTCCGCGGTGAGCGCATCGCGCGTCGCATCCGGATTGTTGAAATAGCCGAGGAAACTTGACGGCGCGTTGATCTCGATCTCGCCGGAAATGCCGCTAGCCGCAAGCTCGCCGGTCTCGGTGTCGCGCACGCGCACCTTTGCGTCGGCCGACATCGGCCAGCCGCCGCCCTCGATGCGGTCGGCGAAGGCATCGACGGGGCGGGCGATCGAGAATAGGGCCTGAACCTCGCTCGACCCGTAGAGGCCGAACAGCGGCAGGCCGCGCGCCTTGGCCTCCGCGGCAAGCTCGCGCCAGCCAGGCTGGAACGCGGCGAAGCCGCAGACTTCCAGATGCGGAAATGGCCGGGGTGCATCGGTGAGGGCGAGGATGCGCCGGAACATCTCGTCCGATCCGAACGAGTGCGTGATCCTGTGCTCGCCGAGGATCTTCAGCGCCGGCGCCGCCTCGAAGGCATCGAGCACGTGGACGGTCGCACCTGCCGCGACAAAGCCGAGCAGGCTCGTCATGCCGAAGGTGCCACAGAACGGCAGCATGGCCAGCAGCGAATGACGCTGCGGATCGAGCCGAAGCGCCTTGGCCACGGAGATGGCATGGCCCGCCAGCGTCCGCTGCGAATGCGCCACGAGCTTCGGCCCCTTGGTGGTGCCTGACGTGGTGTAGAGCAGGACCGGCTGATCCACGTCGTCCTGCGCGGGTGGCGCCGGCGGATAGCGTCTGTCGAAAGCATCGAACCGCACGCAGGGCCAGTGCGCCGGGATCGCATCCGCACCGATCACCGCGAGCCGTTGCAGCGCCGGCACCTCGTCCTTGGCGATGTCGGCGAGGATCGCGGCAAAATCCACCGAGCGGAATGCGGCCTCGACCACCATCAGCCTGGCACCGGATAGCTTGAGCAGATGCGCGACCTCCGCGCTCCGGTAGCGTGTATTGACGGCCGCGACGATCGCGCCACATCTTGCGGCGGCGAACAGCAGCGCGACCCATTCGATCCGGTTGACCAGCCAGACTGCGACCACGTCGCCCTTGCCGATGCCTTGTGCCGCAAGCCAGGCCGCGGTCTGCTCGATCCTTTCGGAGAACTCAGCGCGCGAGACCCGCGTGCCGTCGCATACGAAGGCGGGATCGGCGGCGGCCTCGGTCCGGATCAGCGATTGCAGCGAAGACGCGTTGGCACTCATGGCAAGGGGAGTAACCCGATCGCGCCAACCTGTCTACTTGGTGCCGAACATCCGGTCGCCGGCATCGCCCAGGCCCGGCACGATGTAGCCGTGGTCGTTGAGCCGCTCGTCGATCGCGGCGGTCCAGATCGGCACGTCCGGGTGTTCGCTCTGGAACTGGGCGATGCCCTCGGGCGCGGCCAGAAGGCACACGAAGCGGATGTCGCGGGCGCCGCGGGCCTTGAGCAGGGAGGCACCGGCGCAGGCCGAGTTGCCGGTCGCCAGCATCGGATCCATCAGGATCACGGCCCGGTCGGACAGGTCCTGCGGCGCCTTGAAGTAATATTCCACGGCTTGCAACGTCTCGGGGTCGCGGTAGAGCCCGATATGGGCGATGCGCGCCGAGGGCATCAGCGCCAGCATGCCGTCGAGGAAGCCGACGCCGGCGCGCAGGATCGGCGCCAGCGTGAGCTTCTTGCCGGCAATCTTGGGCGCCTGCATCGGTGCGATCGGCGTTTCAATATCGACCAGCTCCAGCGGCAAATCACGCGTCACCTCGTAGCCGAGCAGCATCCCGATCTCGTTCAGGATCTCGCGAAAGCTCTTGGTCGAGCGATCCTTCTCCCGCATCAGCGAGAGCTTGTGCTGGACCAGGGGGTGGGCGACGACGTTGACGGTGCTGGTGCTCATGAAACCGCTCTACACGTTTCCCTGGAATTGCGCCAGATCGGCCGGGTCTTTTCCGTCGGACAGGCGGCGTCAACCGGGCATCGCCACCGCGCTGCGCGCCCGGCTGCTCGCCTCATAGGCAGCCTTGGTCAGTTCACGGTCGATCGCCATCCGCATCGCGTCCATCGCGGGCTGACGCAGGCGCTGCTTCGCGGTCGCATGCGACGGCTTGTGGATCGCGCGCAACGCCGTGACGGCCTCCTCAAGGGCTTTGTCGACGGCTTCGGGCGCAACCACCCGATCGAGGAAGCCGGCGGTCAACGCCTCCTCGGGCTCGTACATCTCGCCGAGCGTGACGGTGCGGCTGAGCCAGGCCGGATGCAGGCGGCTGCGCGCGAGCTCGATGGCAAAGCTCGGCGGCGCGATGCCGATCGCGACCTCGTTCAATCCCATGCGATGCGGTCCGCGCGCGCCCAGCCTGACGTCGCAGGCGAGCAGCAGGAACGTCCCCATCGGAAAGGCGTGACCTTCCATCACGCCGACGATCGGATGCGGAAACGACATCAGCCGCAGCGCAAGCTCGGCGCCGACGCGGACCATCTCGAGGCTTTTGGCGGCATCACCCGAGGCGAACACCTTGAGATCGAATCCCGCAGAGAAGATGCCGGGCCTTGCCGAGCGCAGCACCACGATCTCGGCTTCCTTTTCGGCCCGGTCGAAGGCTGCGCCGATCTCGCCCAGCATCGTGGTCGACATCACATTGACCTTGCCGTCGTCGAGCCCGATCCGCGCGACGCCGTCGCTCACCTCAAGACTCACTCCCATTGGCATTTGCCTCTCCTGTCATGAACCAGGCTTGACTGTCGGAGGCTGATGTAGACCAATCAATATAATTTCGTGCGAGGGGGGAGAGCGCCATGCCGGCCGTGCCAAAACACCGCCAGCCCATCATCAATGCCGCCGTGACGCTGTTCCGCCGCCAGGGCTATGCCCGGACCGGGCTGAACGACATCGTCGACGTCAGCGGTGCGCCGAAGGGCTCGCTCTACCATTACTTTCCGGATGGAAAGTCCTCGATCGCGGTGGCGGCCGTGGAGGAGGCGGGCCGCCGCGTCGCGGCGACGGTCGCCAGGCTCGCGGAAGAGTGCGGCTCGACCGCCGACCTCTTGCGAGCGCATGCAAGATTGCTGGCGGGCTGGATGCGGGGCTCCGGCTTTCGCAACGGCTGCCCGATCACGACCGTGCTGCTCGAGCTTGCGCCGCGCGAGCGCGCCGTGTCCGATGCCGGCCGCAAGGCCTATGCGGCGCGATTGTCCATCCTGCGCGACAAGCTTGTCTCCGACGGCTTCGTCAGATCTCGCGCGGAAACGCTTGCGGTGCTCTGCACGTCGGCGCTCCAGGGCGCGTTGATCCAGGCCCGGGTCGAGCGCAGCGGCCGGCCGATCGAGGTCACCGCGGCGGAATTGGCGGGGCTGATCGAGCGGGAAGCGAGGAACTAGACGCCGAGCCCGCGCGCGACAAGCGTGATCACGAGCGTCAGGATCGCGCCCCAGATCAGGCTCAGCGTCATGGTCAGGATGGTGATTGTGACCACATGCTCGAGATTTCCCTTGAGGAGCGGCATGGTGGTCAATCCCCGAGATGCCAGAAATAGATGGCGGCTCTCAGCGCGATCAGGGCGGTGAGAACGCTGCCCATCGAGAGTACGGTCAGCGCGTGCAGCGCGAGGCGCTCGAGCCGGGCCCTGCGCATCTTCGAGAACCCTCGCTGGCGTTGAGCCCAGTGCAGCGGTTGTTCAAAGCCATGTGTCAGCATCGGCATTTTCCATGATCCTTCTGTAAGGCGGCTTCAGCTGAAATTGTCGCAGACGGCTGGCTCGCACAGCGGATCCAGCAGGGGACGAACGGAAGGAACGCTCGGCCGCGGCACGTCCGCGGCCAATGCCCGCACCTCGATGAAGGCCGACAGCAGAGCAAGCGCGAGGTCGGAATGGCGCGCCTCGACCGCGGCATCCAGCCAGTCCGGCAGCTCGCGTTCGCGCGACAGCGCACAATGCCACTCGCCCTCGTCATAGGCGATGCGGCGGACCTGCCACATCGGCAGCTCGAGCTCGATCAGCGCCAGCGCCACATCGGCCCAGGCTTCAACGTCGATCAGGCGCATGATGCGTGCGGCGCGTTCGTCTTGGCCGAGCGAGGGGACGCGCCGGCAGGCGTGCGCAATGATGTCGAGCATCAACGGCCGGGTCATCGCCGGTGCCGCGCGAAGCTGCTGGTCGAGGGAAGGTGGGGCGAGGCGTCGGAGAGGGGCGGTCATGTCAGGCCTCCTGGAATTGGTGTCGGTCAGTCGGCCGGCATTGCCAGGATGGGCCCCAAAGGCATTTGAAAACGAGATGGGGATCGGGCGTGAGATATAGGGATTTCATAAATGCGGGAGGGGCGGGGTGGCGCGCCATTCTCCATCATCGTCCCGGATCTGCGCTTCGCTTGTCCGGGACGACAGTGAGGTTGCCTCGCGAGCAGCGCCGCCGCTTTTATGAGATTCCTATATCTTCGCCATAGGCCTCATCTCGAAAACCTATGCCTGCGCTGGCATTTCAGCACGGTCAAAAGTCCCGGCTGTCGTGCGTGGACGTGCCTTCCATGTCCTTCGCGAGCCAGCCGGGTCACCGAGAGAAGGTTGCGCCGGACTTAAGCGACGCAACGAGGAGCAATCCGATGATGGACATTCTGATGCTGGCGCTGGGCTTCGTCTTCTTCGCCCTCGCCATCGGCTACACCTACGCCTGCGAACGGCTGTGACGGAGCAAACCATGATCTTCGATTATGCGCTCGCCGGTGCCGTCTCGTTCGGTCTGCTGCTCTACCTCACTTATGCGCTGCTGCGGCCCGAGCGGTTCTGACCCGTGCTGCTGCTCGTCGAATTCCTGCTGGCGGACGCTGTGCTCGTCGCCTGCCTGCTGACGGTGCTCCCGCCCCTGTTGCGCCGGACACCAAGCCTGAAGGGTTGATTCCATGACTGTGATCGGTTGGCTCCAGATCATTCTGTTCTGCGCCATTATTGTTGCGCTGACCAAGCCGCTCGGCTGGTACATGACGCGCGTATTCAACGGCGAGCGGACGTTCCTGTCGCCGGTGCTGCGCCCGATCGAGGCCGGCGTGTACTGGATTTCCGGCGTTGACGAGAAGCGCGAGCAGCATTGGCTGACCTACACGGTCGCCATGCTGCTGTTCCATGTTGGCGGCTTCCTCGTCATCTACGGTGTGATGCGGCTCCAGGCCGTATTGCCCTTCAATCCGGCCGGGCAGGGCGCGGTCGCCGAGGATCTTTCCTTCAACACCGCGGTCTCCTTCATCACCAACACCAACTGGCAGAACTACGGCGGCGAGAGCACGCTGTCCTATCTCGTCCAGATGCTCGGCCTGACGCACCAGAACTTCCTGTCGGCCGCAACCGGCATCGCGCTGGCGATGGCCCTGATCCGCGGCTTCTCGCGCGCCTCGATGCGCACGGTCGGCAATTTCTGGGTCGACGTCACCCGCTGCACGCTCTACGTGCTGCTGCCGATCTGCGTCGTCTACACGCTGTTCCTGGTCTGGCAGGGCATCCCGCAGACGCTCGGCCCGTATATCGAGGCGACCACGCTCGAAGGCGCCAAGCAGACCATTGCGGTCGGCCCGGTCGCTTCCCAGGTGGCGATCAAGATGCTCGGCACCAATGGCGGCGGCTTCTTCAACGCCAACGCGGCGCACCCGTTCGAGAATCCGACCGCGCTGTCGAATTTTGTGCAGATGCTGTCGATCTTCGCCCTCGGCGCCGCAATGACCAACGTGTTCGGCCGTATGGTCGGCAACCAGCGCCAGGGCTGGGCGATCCTGTCCGTGATGGGCGTGCTGTTCGTCGCAGGCGTCGCCATCACCTATTGGGCGGAAGCGAACGGAACCTCGATGCTGCATGCGCTGGGCCTGACCGGCGGCAACATGGAAGGCAAGGAGGTCCGCTTCGGCATCGTCGCGTCCTCGCTGTTCGCCGTCATCACCACGGCCGCGTCGTGCGGCGCGGTCAACGCCATGCATGACAGCTTCACCGCGCTCGGCGGCATGATCCCGCTGATCAATATCGAGCTCGGCGAGATCATCGTCGGCGGCGTTGGCGCCGGCATGTACGGCATGCTGCTGTTCGTCATCCTCGCGATCTTCGTCGCCGGACTGATGGTCGGCCGCACCCCGGAATATGTCGGCAAGAAGATCGAGGCGCGCGAGGTCAAGATGGCGATGCTGGCCATCCTGGTGCTGCCGCTGATGATCCTCGGCTGGACCGCCGTCGGCGTGGTCTATCCGGCGGCCGTCGCCTCGATGGCGAATGCCGGGCCGCATGGCTTCACCGAAGTGCTCTATGCCTTCACCTCGGCGGCCGGAAACAACGGCTCGGCTTTCGCAGGCCTCACCGGCAACACCTTCTTCTACAACCTCACGCTCGCATGCGCGATGTTCGTCGGCCGCTTCTTCATGATCGTCCCGGCCATGGCGATCGCGGGCTCGCTCGCGGAGAAGAAGTCGATCCCGCCGTCGACAGGCACGTTCCCGACCACCGGCGGCCTGTTCGTCGGCCTCGTCGTCGGCGTCATCCTGATCATGGGCGGCCTGACCTTCTTCCCGGCGCTCGCGCTCGGCCCGATCGTCGAACATCTGGCGATGAACGCCGGAAACCTCTTTTGATTGTCTGGAGTGACCTCCATGGATACGATGAAACTGCAAAAACGTGCTGCCGTCTCGGCAATGCTCGATCCCAAGATCGTGGTGCCTGCGATCCGCGCCTCATTCACCAAGCTCAACCCGCGGCTGATGATGAAGAACCCCGTGATGTTCGTGGTCGAAATCGTGGCCGCGCTCACCACGGTGATCTTCCTGCGCGACGTCGTCACCGGCGGCTCAGGCCTCGGCTTCACCTTCCAGATCATCGTCTGGCTCTGGTTCACGGTGTTGTTCGCCAATTTCGCCGAAGCGGTGGCCGAAGGCCGCGGCAAGGCGCAGGCCGACTCGCTGCGCAAGACCCGCACCGAGAGCCAGGCCAAGCTCCTGACGGGTGTCGGCCAGGCCTTCGAGCTGGTACCGGGTACGAGCCTGAAGGTCGGCGACATCGTGCTGGTCGAGGCCGGCGACACCATTCCGTCCGATGGCGAGGTGATCGAGGGCGTCGCCTCCGTCAACGAGGCCGCCATCACCGGCGAGTCTGCGCCCGTCATCCGCGAATCCGGTGGCGACCGGTCGGCGGTAACAGGCGGCACGCAGGTGCTGTCCGACTGGATCCGAGTCCGCATCACCGCGGCCCAGGGCTCGACCTTCATCGACCGCATGATCAAGCTGGTCGAGGGCGCCGAGCGGCAGAAGACGCCGAACGAGATCGCGCTCAACATCCTGCTCGCCGGCCTCACCATCATCTTCGTGTTCGCCACCGTCACCATTCCGAGCTACGCGGCCTATGCCGGCGGCTCGATCTCGGTGATCGTGCTGGTCGCGCTGTTCGTGACGCTGATCCCGACCACGATCGGTGCGCTGTTGTCGGCGATCGGCATCGCCGGCATGGACCGCCTGGTGCGCTTCAACGTGCTGGCGATGTCCGGCCGCGCCGTCGAGGCTGCCGGCGACGTCGACACGCTGCTGCTCGACAAGACCGGAACCATCACGCTCGGCAACCGCCAGGCGACCGCCTTCCGCCCAGTGCGCGGCGTGACCGAGCAGGAGCTCGCCGACGCAGCCCAGCTCGCCTCGCTTGCCGACGAGACGCCGGAAGGCCGTTCCATCGTGGTGTTGGCAAAGGAGAAATACGGTATCCGCGGCCGCGACATGGCGGAGCTTGGCGCGACTTTCATCCCGTTCACGGCGCAGACCCGCATGAGCGGCGTCGATGCCGGCGGCTCGTCGGTGCGCAAGGGCGCGGTCGATGCCATGCTGAGCTATGTCGGCGGCGGCGCACCGATGGCGGTCGCCTCCGGCAACACCGCGCGGGCGATCCAGCCGGCGGCATTGTCGGACCTCGGTCGCGAGATCCAGGCCATTGCTGATGAAGTATCGAAGTCCGGCGGCACGCCGCTGGCGGTCGCGAGGGACGGCAAGCTGCTCGGCGTCATCCAGCTCAAGGACATCGTCAAGGGCGGTATCCGCGAGCGTTTTGCCGAGCTGCGCCGCATGGGCATTCGCACCATCATGATCACCGGCGACAACCCGATGACGGCGGCTGCCATCGCAGCGGAGGCAGGGGTCGACGACTTCCTGGCGCAAGCCACCCCCGAAGACAAGCTCAAGCTGATCCGCGACGAGCAGGCCAAGGGCAAGCTGGTTGCGATGTGCGGCGACGGCACCAATGACGCGCCGGCGCTTGCGCAGGCCGACGTCGGTGTCGCCATGAACACCGGCACCCAGGCCGCCCGCGAGGCCGGCAACATGGTCGATCTCGATTCCAACCCGACCAAGCTGATCGAGGTCGTCGAGATCGGCAAGCAGCTTCTGATGACGCGCGGCGCGCTGACGACGTTTTCGATCGCCAATGACGTCGCAAAGTATTTTGCGATCATTCCGGCGATGTTTTTGGCATTTTATCCCCAGCTCAACGTACTCAACGTCATGAACCTGTCGAGCCCGCAGAGCGCCATCCTGTCGGCGATCATCTTCAACGCACTCATCATCATCGCGCTGATTCCGCTGGCGCTGAAGGGCGTTGCCTACCGCGCGGTCGGTGCCGGCGCGCTGCTCCGGCGCAACCTTCTGATCTACGGCCTCGGCGGCATCGTCATTCCCTTCATCGGTATCAAGGCAATCGACCTCGTCGTCACCGCCTTGCACCTGGCTTAACCGTCCTGGCGCGGCGCAAGGCGCCGCGCGCCATGACGAAGACTTAGGAGACCAACATGCTCAGAGAAATCCGCCCCGCCATCGTCCTCTTGCTGGTGCTCACGGCCATCACAGGCCTTGCCTATCCGCTGGCGATGACGGCCATCGCCGGCGCGCTCTTCCCCGCGCAGGCCCAAGGCAGCCTGATCGAGAAGGACGGCAAGGTGATCGGCTCCGCCCTTATCGGGCAGGAGTTCAGGGACGACAAATACTTCCACGGCCGTCCCTCGGCGACGGTTGCGCCGGACCCCAATGATTCGACCAAGACGGTGCCCGCGCCCTACAACGCCGCCAATTCGGGCGGCGCCAATCTCGGCCCGACCAGCAAGGCGCTGGCCGACCGGCTCAGGGAAGATGTAGACAAGCTCAAGGCCGAGAATCCGAGCGCTACCGTGCCGGTCGACCTGGTGACGACGTCGGCCAGCGGCCTCGATCCTGATATCTCGCCGGAAGCGGCGCAATTCCAGGTGCCGCGCGTGGCCAAGGCGCGGAATATGCCGGAGGATCAGGTCAAGCTGATCGTGACCGCCAATACCGAAGGCCGCTTGCTCGGCCTGATTGGCGAACCCAGGGTTAACGTTCTGGCACTGAATCTCTCGCTGGATCGCGCCGCCGCCAAGTAGCGGTCTAGGCTCGCGTCACGCAGATGATTATATTGGAAAAATGGTCCGAGAGCGCCGCGATCCCGAACAACGTCCGTCGCCCGAGGCGCTGCTGGAAGCGGCGCGGCGGGAAGGGAGCGCGAGCGGCAAGCTGAAGATCTTTGTCGGCGCCGCCCCCGGCGTCGGCAAGACGTACGAGATGCTGCAAAGCGCCCACGCCAAGCGCAAGTCCGGCATCGACGTCGTGGTCGGCTTCGTCGAGACCCACGGCCGCGCCGAGACCGAGGCGCTGGTGCGCGGTCTCGAGATGGTCCCACGCAAGCGGCTGGACTATCGCGGGCAGATCGTCGAGGAGATGGATCTCGATGCGGTGATCGCGCGCCGGCCGCAGATCGCTCTGGTCGACGAGCTCGCCCACACCAACGCGGCCGGCAGCCGCCATCCCAAGCGCTATCTCGACGTCGAGGAGTTGCTGTCCCACGGCATCGACGTCTACACCGCCGTCAACATCCAGCACATCGAGAGCCTGAACGACGTCGTCGCGCAGATCACCCATGTCAGGGTGCGCGAGACCGTGCCGGACTCGGTGTTCGATCGCGCCGACGCGATCGAGCTGATCGACCTCACGCCCGACGATTTGATCCAGCGCCTGAAGGAGGGCAAGGTCTATGTGCCCAAGCAGGCCGAGCGGGCACTGGAGCACTATTTCTCGCCAGGGAACCTGACGGCGTTGCGCGAGCTCGCTTTGCGACGTACGGCCGAGCGGGTCGACGAGCAGCTCCTCAACCACATGCAGGCCAACGCGATTCCCGGGCCCTGGGCCGTCGGCGAGCGCATTCTCGTCTGCGTCAGCGAGGATCCGCGCGCGGCCGGTCTCGTGCGCTACACCAAACGGTTGGCGGACCGGCTGCATGCGCCATTTACTGCGGTTTCGATCGAGACGCGGCGATCGCTGCAATTGTCCGATGAGCAGCGCGACCGGCTGGCCGATACGCTTCGGCTCGCGGAATCGCTCGGCGGCGAGGCGTTGACGATTCCGGCTGTCGGCCGCCGTATTGCCGACGACGTCGTCAATTTCGCGCAAGGCAACAATGTCACCCAGATCGTGATCGGCAAGTCGACGCGCTCGCGCTGGTTCGAGATGACGCGCGGCTCGGTGGTGCATGATCTGGTGCGCCGCGCCGGCAATATCAGCGTTCACGTCATTCCAGGTGACGAGCTGACGAGTGAGCCGGCGCCGAAGACGGCGGTGCAGACCGCGGCACGATCCGAGCCGTTCGATGCAATTCCTTATCTGAAGGCGCTCGGGATCACCGCGCTCGGCCTTGCCGCAGCGGTGGCCATCAAGCCGTATTTCGGCATCGAGAACGTTGATCTCATGTTCCTGACCGCGGTGGTTGCCGTGGCCGTCCGCTATGGGTTGTGGCCGTCGCTGCTGGCAAGCGTTGCTGCGTCACTGGCGTATAACTTCTTCTTCCTGCCGCCGGTCTACACCTTCACCATCACCGATCCGACCAACGTCGCGGCGTTCTTCTTCTTCATGCTGATCGCATTCGTGGTATCGAATGTCGCAGCGCGCGTGCGCACCCAGGCCGATGCCGCCATCGGCCGGATCAGAATGAGCGAGCAGCTCTACGCCTTCAGCCGCAAGCTCGCCGGCACCGCGACGCTCGACGACGTGCTGTGGGCGACGGCCTACCAGATCGCATTGATGCTGAAAGTCCGGGTGGTGCTGCTGCTGCCGGACGAGGGCATGCTCACGGTGAAATCCGGCTATCCGCCCGAGGACGAGCTCGATCAGGCCGATCTTGCCGCCGCCAACTGGGCCTGGAGCAATGACCGCCCCGCCGGCCGGGGCTCGGACACGCTGCCGGGGGCAAAACGGCTGTTCCTGCCGATGCGCACCGGGCGCGGCCCGATCGGCGTCATCGGCATCGACGACGACCGGACCGGTCCGCTGCTGACACCGGACCAGCGCCGCCTGCTCGACGCGCTGGTCGATCAGGGCGCGCTGGCGGTCGAGCGCGTGCTGCTGGTCGAGGACATGGACCGCGTCAAGCGCACCGTCGAGTCCGAGCGGCTGCGCGCGGCGCTCCTGACCTCGATCTCCCATGATCTGAAGACGCCGCTCGCCTCGGTGCTGGGGGCGGCCTCCACCATGCGCGATCTCGCCGGCGCCCTCTCCGACACCGAGAAGCGCGACCTGCTCGCGACCGTGATCGACGAATCCGAGCGGCTCAATCGCTTCATCGCCAACCTGCTCGACATGACCAAGCTCGAATCGGGCGCCATCGTGCCCAATGCTGCGCTACATGATCTCAGCGAGATCGTGGGTAGCGCGCTGCGGCGTGCAGCCAAGATTCTCACCGTGCACGAGGTCGAGCTGGTGCTGGCCGCCGATCTGCCGATGCTGCAGCTCGATGCGGTGCTGTTCGAGCAGGTGCTGTTCAACCTGCTCGACAATGCCGCGAAATATTCGCCACCCGAGACCACCATCTCGATCCGCAGCCGGCGCGACAGCGATCATGTCGTGCTCGAGATCGCGGACGAGGGGGCCGGCATCCCGCCTGACGAGCTCGATAGCGTGTTCGACAAGTTCTACCGTGTGCAGAAAGGCGATCATGTCCGTCCCGGCACGGGGCTCGGGCTCGCCATCTCGCGCGGCTTCGTCGAGGCGATGCGGGGCACGATCTCGGCCGCCAACCGCAGCGACCGCAGTGGCGCCGTCCTCACCATCCGTCTTCCCGTTCCGGCAGAGAGCCGCGCATTGGATACCGCCGCATGAGCGCTGCGCCGATCAAGGTCCTGGTCATCGACGACGAGCCGCCGATCCGCAAATTGCTGCGGATGGGGCTGACGACGCAAGGCTATGAGATCCTGGAAGCGTCGAACGGCAAGATCGCGCTGGAGAAGCTCGTTGAGGAGCCCGCGCTGATCATCCTCGATCTCGGCCTGCCCGACGTGCAGGGACACGAACTGCTGCGCACCATCCGTGCCCGCAACGAAGGCGTGCCGATCGTGGTGCTGTCGAGCCGCGGCGACGAAGCCGGCAAGGTGCAGGCGCTCGATCTCGGCGCCGACGATTATCTGACCAAGCCGTTCGGCATGGACGAGCTCCTGGCCCGCCTGCGCGCCGCGCTGCGGCACCAGCTCCAGGTCCAGGGCGAGCGCCCGGTGTTTCGCACCGGCGATCTCTCGGTCGATCTCGTCCGCCGCATCGTCAAAACCGGCGAGCGTGAGATAAAACTGTCGCCGAAGGAATACGACCTGCTGCGCGTGCTGGTGCAGCACGCCGGCAAGGTGCTCACCCACCGCTTTCTGCTGAAGGAGCTGTGGGACGAATTGACCGACGCGCAGTATTTGCGCGTCTATGTCCGCCAGCTCCGCCAGAAGATCGAAGCCGATCCGGAACGGCCGCAATATGTGCTGACCGAGACGGGGATCGGGTACCGGTTGAAGGCGGGGGATTAGCTGTCGATCCTCATCCTGAGGAGCTGTAGGGTGGGCAAAGCGAAACGTGCCCACGATCTGTCGCGATCATGGAAAGTTGGTGGGCACGGCGCGTTGCGCCTTTGCCCACCCTACGATATCGAAGTGCTGGGCGAGCAGTTTCCTCAACCCGCCTTCCGATGTCGCGCCGTGGACCGATGCGCCTTCTTCGCGGTTCGCTGCCGTCCGGTCGCGCGGCGGGCATGCGACTTCGCCGCCGTCTTCTTGCCGCCACGCCCCTTCAGGCTCTGCTTCAGCGCATCCATCAGGCTGACAACGTTGCTGGGGCGTTCCTCGGGTTCCGGCAGCTCGATCTTCTTGCCGCTGGCCTTGAGTTTCACCAGCGCCTTCAGTGCGTTCTCGTACTCGTCCTTGAACTTGCCGGGGTCGAAATGGGCGGCCTTGGTCTGGAGGATGTGGCCGGCAAGCTCGACCATGTCCTTGGTGATCTTCGGGCTCTTGATGTCGTCGAAGAACTGGTCCTCGTCGCGCAGCTCGTAAGGAAAGCGCAGCGTGGTGCCGAGCAGGCCCTTGCCGAGCGGCTCGATCGCCATGATGTGTTCGCGGTTGGTGAGCACGATCTTGGCGAGCGCCACGCGCTCCTGGTCCTTCATGGCGTCGCGGATCACCGCAAACGCATCGACGGCGGCCTTGCCGTCGGGTGCAAGATAATAGGGATGGTTGAGGTAACGCTGGTCGATCTCATCGCTCGGCACGAAGCTCTCGATGTCGATGGTATGGTTGCTCTCGATCTGGACCGCCTCGAGCTCCTCCGGCTCGATCTCGACATATTTGCCCTTGCGCAGCTCGTAGCCGCGGCCCTTCTGGTCGCTCTCGACGACATCGCCGGTCTCGGCATCGATCATCTGCTGCTTGAGCCGGTTGCCGGTCTCGCGGTTGATCAGGTGAAACCGCGTCTTCTCGGCCGCCGTGGTCGCCGGATAAAGCACGACCGGACAGCTGACCAGCGAGAGCTTCAACGTTCCCTTCCAATAGGCGCGCGGGGCCATTCCATTCTCCAGCGTTTTCAAGGCGTTTTGGAACCCCAACCGCCCCGCGGGGTTTTGGTTCCGGATGGGACTTTGGCCGTGATAGGCTTGAAGCCCCGAAAGAGAAGCGGGACCGGTCGTGCTGCAAAAACTCTCCACCTATCGACAGAAACGTGATTTCGAGAAGACGCCGGAGCCGTCGGGCAAAACGGCGGTGACGCCGTCGAAGCAGCGCCGCTTCGTGATCCAGAAGCATGACGCGAGCCGGCTGCATTACGATCTCAGGCTCGAATTCGACGGCGTGTTCAAGTCCTGGGCGGTGACCAAGGGTCCCTCGCTCGATCCGCACGACAAGCGGCTGGCGGTCGAGGTCGAGGACCATCCGCTCGACTATGGCGATTTCGAAGGCACGATACCGGAAGGGCAGTACGGCGGCGGCACGGTGATGCTGTGGGATCGCGGCACCTGGGAGTCGGAAGATCCCGAACGCGGCTTCAAGAAGGGCGATTTGAAGTTCACCCTGCATGGAGACAAGTTGCACGGAAGCTGGGTCCTGGTCCGCATGCGCAACGACCGTACCGGCGGCAAGCGCACCAACTGGCTGTTGATCAAGCACCGCGACGAATTTGTCCGTGAAGGGGCCAAGAACGACATTCTCGATGAGGACAAGTCCGTCGCCTCCGGCCGTGCAATGGAGCAGATCGCCGAGGGCAAGGGGCGCGCGCCAAAGCCGTTCATGCTGGCCAAGGGTGCGAAGACCAAAGCCGACGCGGTCTGGCAATCCAACCGGGCCGAGGAAGCGAAAGGGCAAACGGTCAAGCCGGCGCCACGTACGGCATTGAAGGGCGGCAAGATCGTCAAGACCAGGACGGCGAGGAAGAAAGCCACAACTGCGACCAACGGCAAGAAGATCGCCGAGATACCGGACTTCGTGCCGCCGCAGCTCTGCACGTCGGTCGAGCGTCCGCCGGCCGGCGAAGGCTGGTGCCACGAGATCAAGTTCGACGGCTACCGCGTGCAGCTCCGGGTCGAGGACGGCAAGGCGACGCTGAAGACGCGCAAGGGCCTCGACTGGACCGACAAGTTCGCCTCGATCGCGAAGGAGGCGGCTGCGCTGCCGGACGTGATGATCGACGGAGAGATCGTGGCGCTCGATCACGACGGTGCGCCGAATTTCTCCTCGCTCCAGGCCGCGCTGTCGGACGGCAAGACCGAAGAGCTGATCTTCTTTGCCTTTGACCTCCTGTTCGCGGAGGATCTCGATTTTCGGCGTCTGCCGCTCGGCGAGCGCAAGGCGCGGCTGAAGCAGCTGCTGGGAGCGCGCAAGCGGAAATCGGCTCAGATCCGCTATGTCGAGCATTTCGAAAGCGGCGGCGATGCGGTGCTGCAATCGGCCTGCAAGCTTGAGCTGGAAGGCGTGGTGTCGAAGAAGCTGGACGCGCCCTATCGCTCCGGCCGCACCGAGAGCTGGACCAAGGCAAAGTGCCGCGCCGGCCACGAGGTCGTGATCGGCGGCTACAAGACCACCAACGGCAAATTCCGCTCGCTGATGGCGGGCGTGCATCGCGGCGATCATCTCGTCTTTGTCGGCATGGTCGGCACCGGCTTTGGCGCCGACAAGGTCAAGCGCATCATGCCGTCCCTGAAGGCCATGGAGGCCAAGGAGAGCCCCTTCGGTGGCAAGAACGCGCCGAAGAAGAGCCGCGAGGTGCACTGGCTGAAGCCGGAGCTCGTGGCCGAGATCGAGTTCGCCGGCTTCACCGCCGACGGCAATATCCGCCAGGCCGCGTTCAAGGGCTTGCGGCAGGACAAGCCGGCCGAGGAGGTCGAGGCCGAGACGCCTGTCGACACCGAGCTTGCCGAGCCCACCCCCAGCAAGCGCGCGGCAAAGACGGCCAAGCGATCGAAGGACACCGGCACCGCCGAGGTGATGGGCGTCGTCATCTCCAAGCCGGACAAGGAGCTGTGGCCGGACGGCGGTGACGGCGAGGGCGCGACGAAGCTCGATCTCGCGCGCTACTTCGAGGCGGTCGGCGACTGGATGATCGAACATCTGAAAGGGCGCCCGTGCTCGATCGTGCGTGCGCCCGATGGCATCGGCGGCGAGACGTTTTTCCAGCGTCACGCGATGCAGGGCACCTCGAATTTGCTCGAGCTGGCCAAGGTCTCAGGCGATCGCAAACCGTATCTGCAGATCGATCGCGTCGAAGGGCTGGCCGCCGTCGCGCAGATCGGCGGCGTCGAGCTGCATCCCTGGAATTGCGCACCTGATGCCTACGATACGCCGGGCCGGCTGGTGTTCGATCTCGATCCGGCGCCGGATGTGGAGTTCGCCGATGTCGTCGAGGCCGCCAAGGAGATGCGGCAGCGGCTGGCCGATGTCGGCATGGAGAGCTTCTGCAAGACCACGGGCGGCAAGGGCCTGCATGTGGTGGTGCCGCTGCTTCACGGCGCGCGCGACAAGGTGAGCTGGAAGGAAGCCAAGGCCTTCGCGCAAGGCGTCTGCCAGTGGATGGCCGACGACGATCCAGAGCGCTATCTGCTCAACATGTCGAAGAAGCTGCGCAAGGGGAAGATCTTCCTCGACTATCTCCGCAACGACCGGATGTCGACGGCGGTGGCCCCGCTGTCGCCGCGGGCGCGCGCCGGGGCAACGGTCTCGATGCCCGTCACCTGGGCGCAGGTGAAGAGCGATCTCGATCCGAAGCGCTATACGCTCCGGACCGTGCCGGGCCTGCTGCCGCGGTCAAAGGCGTGGGAGGACTATGACGATGCGGCCGCGTCGATCAAGGCGGCGATCAAGAAGCTTGCGGGGAAAAAGAAGTAGGTCGCGCTCCGGGCACCGCGCCTGTAGGGTGGGCAAAGCGAAGCGTGCCCACGTTTTTTTCGTTGTAACGAATCTTTTTCATTACGACGAATAGGTGGGCACGGCGCAAGAGCGCCTTTGCCCACCTACGAGTTCTCGTCCTAGATCCGTCCCATCAGCAGCAGGATCAACAGGATGACGATGACCAGCCCGAGGCCGCCGCCGCCGTAATAGCCGGTGCCGTAGAACGGGCCGCCGCCGATGCCGCTGAAGCCGCCGAGCAGGGCGATGACCAGAATGATCAGAATGATCGTACCGATTGACATGCGAATCTCCTCAGCCCTTTGTTGAAAGGGTCGTTTGCACCTGTCCCCTTGTGCGAGGGCAACTTGCCGCAGGTTTTTAAGTTCCGGGTTTGAAACAGGGCCACAGGTCCAAGTTGCATGGAACCTTTGCCGCTTCGTCCGGCATGACTATGTGAGGATTGATCATCACGGGGCAGGGCCATGTCAGCACCGCTTGTCGTTTCTATTCCGCACCGTCTCGGCCGCGAGGAGGCGGTGCGCCGGCTCAAGGCCGGGCTCGGCCGGGCGGCAGCCAGCATTCCCGTGATGCAGGTCGAGGAGGAGCGCTGGACCGGCGACAGCATGGCGTTTCGCATTCGCGCGCTCGGACAGATCGCGACGGGTCAGGTCGACGTCGCTGAAGACCATGTCAAGGTCCAGGTGGTGCTGCCCTGGCTGTTGCAGCGCTTTGCCGAGATGGCGCAGGCCACGATCAGGAAGCGCGGGCAGTTGCTGCTGACCAAGGACGACGGAAAGTAGCTTCAGGCGCGCACGCGCGGCCGCGCGGGCCTGATGGCGCTTGCCGTGCGGGCCTCGATGACAGCGGCGGGACGATCACCGAAAGCCTGGGTGACCGGCAGTTCGTGGCCCTCATGGCCCGTCGCGGCATAGCCTGTGATATCGACGGTCGCGTCAAATCCCTCCAGCGCGGGCCATTCCCGGCCGGCTTGGGTGAACGGCGCGAACTGACGCCCGACCACGACGATCGCCGCAGCGCGGCCATGGCGGCGGGCGAAGGCAATGACATGGTCGGCATGTGCGCCGCGCACCGCCAGCGGCTGATAGTCGCCTTGAGCGAAGACGTCGGCGAGTTCATTGCGCAGCTTGAGAAGACGCCGTGTCCAGGCCAGCTTGAGCAGGCCGTCGGGCCAGCTCTTGATCAGGCCACGCCAATCCGGATCGTCCAACGAATCCAGCGCCGCGTGCCGCGCGCCAAAGTCGACCGGGCGACGGTTGTCGGGGTCGACCAGCGACAGGTCCCAGAACTCGGTGCCCTGGTAGAAGTCGGGCACGCCGGGCAGCGTCGCCTTGAGGGTGAGCTGGCTTAGAGAATTCAAGGCGCCGAGCAGCGCCACGCGTCGGGCCAGCGTTTGCAGCGAATCCAGGAATTCCCCTGACAGTGCAGGATCGAGGATCTTGTCGATAAAGCTCTTGATGCCGTTCTCATAGGCTTCATGCGGGTTGAGCCAGCTCGTCTCTTCCTTGCCCTCGCGCGCGGCCTTCAGCGCATAGGCCTGGATGCGCTCGACGAAGCCGGCATCGACCGGCCCGTGCAGCGGCCAGGCTCCGAGCAGGGTTTGGTAGAGCATGTATTCGAACGTCGCCGACGGCGCGCGGTAATTGCCGTGGAGCGTGAGGTGCGGCGCGTTCAGCACCTTCCAGCGCGCCACCGCGCTGGTCCATTCGCCGGGGATCTCGCTGATCGCCGCGATGCGCGCCCGGGCGTCCTCGCCGCGCTTGGTGTCGTGGGTGGCGGTCGCCGTCATTCCCAGCGGCCATTCCCTGGCGCGGGCCTGCATGGTCTCGTGGAAGGCGGAAATCGTGAGCCCGGTGCTGGCGGGATCGCCGCCGACCTCGTTCAGCGCGAGCAAGCGGTGGAATTGATAGAACGCGGTGTCTTCCAGCGACTTCGCCATCACCGGCCCGGTGAATTGCTGCACTTTCAGCGCAAAACGGCGCACGCGCGGGGCGCTGTGCGGGGGGCGGCCGGGCTTGAGCAGGTCCATGGTCAAGGCGTCGCGCAGGAAGTCGAAGATGCCTTCGTCCGCGGCGAACCATTCGGCGCGGGCGCGCGCGATGGTGTCGTCGATCAGCTTGCGGTCGGGCGCGGTCGGGCCGCTGTTGGTCAGATAGGTGCGGTACACCGGGAAATGCAGCACATAGAGCTCGAGCGCCTGCCGCAGGCTGTCGGCGGAGAAATCGCGCGTCGAGTAATGCCCGTTGGCGATGCGCGCGAGCAGGCGCGTCAGCACGGTGAATTCGCTGGTGAGCAGCGTCTCCAGCACGCGCCGCTTGGCGTCCTTGACGTAAGGCGCAAGCCGCGGCGGCCGGTTGCTGACCTGCCGCCAGGTCTCGTCCAGCGCCCCCAGTCCCCCGGCCTCGACCAGCGCATGGGTGATGACGTTCATCCATTCATAGCCGGTGGTGCCCTGAACCCCGGCGAAGTGCGGCAGGCGTTCGTGCTCGCACAGGATCTTCTCGATCACCGTGTAAAAGGGCTTTGTATTTCCTTGCGCGTCGCGCACCAGCCGGCGCAGCCGCTGGCAATATTGCGCGGGATCGCGCAGGCCGTCGATGTGATCGAGCCGGATGCCCTGCAGCTTGCCGCTGGCGATGAGCTGCTTCACCAGCCGGTGCGTGGCGGCGAAGGTGCTCGCGTCCTCGACGCGCAGACCCGCGAGCCCGTTGACGTCGAAGAAGCGGCGATAGTTGATATCGCTGGAGGCAAGCCGCCAGTGCCCGAGCTTGTAGTGCTGGCGCTCCAGCAGATGATGCAGCGCCAGCGTCGGTGCGGGACGATCCTTGGCGGCACGATAGGCGGCGAGGCCGCGTGCGATGACTTCGGCAGCACCAGGGATCTCCCTGAGCTCGGCCTTGAACGCGGGGGCTTCCTTGCGGTTGGGGCGGCGTAATCCGGTATAGCGCGCTGCGAGCGACAGCAGGCGCTTGCCGGCCTCCGTCTCGGCGGCATCCGCTTCCTTGACGATCATGCGCAGCATCTCGCCATAGCGCTCCGGCGCGACGGGCAGGCGATGTTCGAAATACCAGGCGGAAAAGCTTCCCTGGTCCGGATCGTAGCGCAGCTCGATGTCGCCGCGCTCGAGCGCCTCGCCATAGGACGCCCCCAGGATCGGCAGAAGCACGCCGCCGCGGGCGCGGTAGGCGAGCTGATCCCAGTCGATATCGAAGGAGACCGCGTGAGGCGAAGCCTGGCCCCATTCCAGCACGTCGAGCCACCAGGGATTGTCGGCGAAATGCACGCCGACATGGTTGGGCACGAAGTCGATGATGAGGCCGAGGTCGTGCTTGGTCAGTGCCTCGCTCAGCCGGGCGAAGCCGACTTCGCCGCCAAGCTCCGGACTGAACTGGCTGTGATCGACGGTGTCGTAGCCGTGGGTCGAGCCCTTGCGCGCCTTCATCACCGGCGAGGTATAGAGATGCGTGATCCCCAGCGCTTTCAGATAGGGCACCACCGCGGCGGCCTTGTCGAAATCGAAATCCGCGGTGAGCTGAAGCCGGTAGGTCGCGAGCGGAATGGCGGGAGGCATCCTAACCTCCGAGGCGCCAGACCACCGACCAGGGGGCAAGCCGGTCGCCGATCTCGCCGCCCCAGATCGGCGTACCCGCGCTGATATTGGAGATGATTTCTTGGTCCGACAGGTTGGCGGACAGGCGAAGCACGGTGCCGTCGCCCATGCGCCAATGCGCGGTGAGCAGGCCGCTGTCGGCCGCCTCGGCCTCGCCGAAGCTCGCGCCCCTCAGCCGCGGCATGATCTCCTTGCGGCGAAGCGCGAGCAGCTCCCGGACCAGCGCGAGCCGCGCGTCCTGCTGCGGCGTGCGGCCGGTCCAGTCGAGCACGGCTGATTGCAGCGTTGCCGGATCGAGCGGGTCGGGCACCTCGTCGCCGTACTTCTCGTAAGCCCAGGCATATTCCTGCTTGCGCCCCTTGCGGACGGCATCGGCCAGTTCGCCGTGGAAATCGCAGAAGAAGGGGAAAGGGGCCGTGGAGCCCCATTCTTCGCCTTGAAACAGCATCGGCACCATCGGCGCGAGTAGTGTCACTGCAAGCGCCGCTTCGATCTGCTGCGGCGACGCCAGGCTCTCGAGCCGGTCGCCGAGCGGACGGTTGCCGATCTGGTCGTGGTTTTGCAGGAAATTGACGAAGGTCGCCGGCGGCAGCTTGCCGCTCGGCTCGCCGCGCGGCTTCTTGCCCCAGAACTCCGAAACTTCGCCCTGGTAGACGAAGCCGGAGGCCAGCGCGCGGGCGAGATCGAGCCGCGGCGTTTGATAATCCGCGTAGTATCCGGCGAGCTCGCCGGTCAGCATCACGTGCCAGACGTGGTGATAGTCGTCGTTCCACTGTCCCCGATATTTCCCGTTCGGCGGCTCCTGCGCCGCGTCGAGCAGGCTGGCGCGATTGTCGCCGTTCTCCAGCACGAGATGGATGTGCCGCCCCGTGGCCTTGGCAAGCTCGCCTGCGGCGACGCTGAGGTCCTGCAGCATCGATTGCTCGCCGGGGATCGCCATGATGTGATTGGCGGCATCCAGCCTCAGGCCGTCGAAACGGTAGTCGCTGAGCCAGGACAGCGCATTCTCGACCGCGAATGCGCGCACCTGCGGCACGCGATAGTCGATCGCACTGCCCCAGGGCGTGTGGGCGTCGGTGAAGAAGGCCGGCGCATAGCGGCCGAGATAATTCCCCTCGGGCCCAAAATGATTGTAGACGACGTCGAGGAACACCATCAGACCGCGCAGATGCGCTTCGTCGATCAGCGTCTTCAGGTCTTCGGGCCGGCCATAGGCGCTGTCGGGCGCATACCAAAGCACGCCGTCATAGCCCCAGCCGCGGCGCCCGGCGAAATCGGCCAGCGGCATCAATTCCAGCGCGGTGATGCCCGTTGCGACGAGATGATCGAGCTTGTCGATCATGGCGCGGTAAGTGCCTTCGGAGGTGAAGGTGCCGACATGGGTCTCGGTCAGCACCGTCTCTTCCCAGGGGCGGCCGCGCCAATCGCGCGCACGCCACGAAAAGGCGTCGTGATCGATCACCTCGCTCGGCCCGAAAACATCCTCGGGCTGAAAGGCCGAGGCGGGATCGGGTACCTCGATCTCGTCGTCGATCCTGAACTTGTAGGGGCTGCCGGCGGTGAGGCCGGAAATCTCGGCCACGTACCAGCCATCCTGCCGGCGCTGCATCGCGTGTCTTCGGTCGAGCAGGAGGTCGACACGCCGCGCGCCAGGCGCCCACAGGCGGAACGACACGCCGTCCTTTGTCGGCCTCGCCCCGAAGGATGGCCTCATAGCGCCCCCGCGAAGGCGAGCACGGAGCGCGGCGGCGCCTTGCTGTCGCTCCCGGGCGGGAACTCGACCGTATTCAGCTTGGCATCGGTCGTGTTCAAGATCTGCTGCCAGCTCTTGTATTCGGTCATTTTGGGCAATTTGAATGCGATCTCTTCGGGGGCGGCGTTCAGTACGATAAAGATCGCGGCCCCACCCGGTTCCACCGGGCCCATCACATAGGAGAGGAATCTTCCCTCCGGGAATTTCCAGTCGTTCTCAGTCATTTCGTCGCCCGCAGGTGTCAGCCACAATGCGCCGTACGACACGCCGTCTGCGGGGCGGCCGTCGAGCCAGCGATGGCTGCGAAGCTGCGAGAACCGGCGGCGGATGTCGGCGAGATGGCCAACGAAATCGACCATGTCGTCGCCCTCTTTGCCGAGATTGTCCCAGCCGACCCAGCCGATCTCGTTGTCCTGGCAATAGGCGTTGTTGTTGCCGGATTGCGAGTTGCCGACCTCGTCGCCGGCGAGGATCAGCGGAACGCCCTGCGCCAGCATCAGGCAAGCCAGCACGTTCTTGCGAAGCTGACGGCGCAGGGCGAGGATCTGAGGATCATCGGTCGGCCCCTCGACACCGCAATTGTTGCTGTGGTTGTCGTTGGAGCCGTCGCGGTTGTCCTCGCCGTTGGCCTCGTTGTGCTTCTCGTTGTAGCTGAAGAGGTCGGCGAGCGTGAAGCCGTCATGGACGGTGATGTGATTGATGCTGGCGCGCGGCCGCCGTCCGTCATGGTTGAACAGGTCGGACGATGCCGTCATCCGGCTGGAGATGTCGCCGATCAGGCTGCCTTCGCCGCTCCAGTAGCGGCGCATGGCGCTGCGATAGCGATCATTCCATTCCGACCATTGCGAGGGGAATGCGCCGACCTGGTAACCGCCGAGGCCGAGGTCCCAGGGTTCGGCGACGAGCTTGACGGTCGCAAGCACCGGATCCTGCCGGATCGCGGTCAGGAACGAGATGCCGCGATCATAACCGTTCGGTCCGCGCGCGAGCGTGGTGGCGAGGTCGAAGCGGAAGCCGTCGACGTGGCAGACCTCGACCCAGTAGCGCAGGGAATCCATCACCATCTGCAGAACGCGCGGATGGGTGAGATTCACCGACGAGCCGCAGCCGGTGAAGTCGTCGTAATAGCGCGGGTTCTCGCGGTTGAGCCAGTAATAGGAGGCGTTGTCGATGCCGCGGTAGCACAGCGTCGGGCCGAGATGGTTGCCCTCGGCGGTGTGGTTGTAGACGACGTCGAGCATCACCTCGATGCCGGCATCGTGCAGGCGCGCCACCGTGGTGCGGAAGGAGTCGAGCGCATTGTCCTGGGCGTAGCGCAGCTCCGGCGCGAAGAAGGAGAGTGAGTTGTAGCCCCAGTAGTTGGCGAGCTTCTTCTCGACCAGGATGCGGTCGTCGACGAAGCTGTGCACCGGCAGCAGCTCCACCGTGGTGACGCCGAGCTTCTTCAGGTGCTCGATCATCGCCGGCGAAGACAGCCCGCCATAGGTGCCCCGCAGGTTCGGCGGCACGTCGTCGCGCTTCTGGGTCAAACCCTTGACGTGAGCCTCGTAGATGACGGTGTCTTCCCAGGGGATATTGGGACGGATCTCGCGGCGGCCCCAGTTGAAGGTCTCGTCGACCACGACGGCCTTGGGCATGCCGCGGGCATTGTCGCGCCGATCGAAGGACAGATCCTCGCGCGGGCTCCCGGTGCGGTAGGCGAAATGCGCATCGCTCCAGACCAGGCGTCCCGCGAGCCGCTTGGCATAGGGATCGAGCAGCAGCTTGTTCGCGTTGAAGCGGTGGCCGTGCTCGGGCTCGTAGGGGCCGTGCACGCGATAACCGTAGAGCTGGCCGGGCGAGACGTCGTTGAGATAGCCGTGCCAGACATCTTCGGTTCTTTCCGGCAGCTCGATGCGCTCGAGCTCGCGGCGGCCTTGCGTGTCGAACAGGCAGAGTTCGACCTTCTGTGCGTTCGCGGAGAACAGCGCGAAATTGGTGCCGCGTCCGTCCCAGCTTGCGCCGAGGCGTGCAGGCGATCCGGCAGTCAGGCGCATGTGTCAGCTTTCCGGAACGAGAAAGATCGCGGCGAGCGGCGGAATGGTGAGGCGGAGCTCGGGCGCCTTGCCTTCAACGGCATGAACCTCGCCGATGTTCCCGACATTGCTGCCGCCGTAATGGGCGGAGTCCGAATTGAACACTTCCTTCCACTTGCCGGCAAAGGGCACACGAACGCGATAGTTGCGATAGACATTGGGTGAGAAGTTGATGATGACGAGACACCGCGCCTGCTCGTCAAATCCCTTGCGCAGCCAGGCGAACACGTTGCGGTTGGCGTCATCCGTGATCAGCCATTCGAAGCCGGCCTGGTCGCAGTCCATCTGGTGCAGCGCCGGCACCGCGCGATAGAGCCGGTTGAGGTCCCGGATCAGTGACTGAATGCCGGAATGATACTTGTATTCGAGCAGGTGCCAGTCGAGCGACTGGTCGTGATTCCATTCGCGGCTTTGGGCGATTTCCGCGCCCATGAACAACAGCTTCTTGCCGGGATGGCCGAACATGAAACTGTAATAGGCGCGCAAATTCGCAAAGCGCTGCCACTCGTCGCCGGGCATGCGGCCGAGGATCGAGCGCTTGCCGTGCACGACCTCGTCGTGGGACAGCGGCAGGATGAAGTTTTCCGAGAACGCGTAGTGCAGGCCGAACAGGATCTCGCCGTGATGGTGCTTGCGGTGAACAGGGTCCTTGCTGATGTAGTTCAGCGTGTCGTGCATCCAGCCCATGTTCCACTTGTAGCCGAAGCCGAGCCCGCCGAACTCGACGGGGCGCGAGACCTGCGGCCATGCGGTGGACTCCTCGGCCGCCGTGGTCGCCTGCGGGAAGCGCGCGAAGACCTCGGTGTTGAAGCGGCGCAGGAAGTTGATCGCCTCGATGTTTTCGCGGCCGCCATACTGGTTCGGGATCCAGGCGCCGGGCGGCCGGCTGTAGTCGAGATAGAGCATGGACGCGACGGCATCGACGCGTAAGCCGTCGATCGCATAGCGCTCCATCCAGAACAGTGCGTTCGACACCAGGAAGTTCGTCACTTCGGTGCGGCCGTAATTGTAGATCAAGGTGCCCCAGTCGAGGTGGCGGCCCTGGAGCGGGTTGGCGTGCTCGTAGAGCGCGGTGCCGTCGAAACTGCCGAGCCCGTGCGGATCGTCGGGGAAGTGACCGGGCACCCAATCGAGCAGCACGCCGACACCCTCGCGGTGGCAGGCATCGACGAGGGCGGCAAAATCCTCCGGCGTGCCGAAGCGGCTGGTCGGCGCATAGAGGCCGGTCGGCTGATAGCCCCAGGAGCCATCGAAGGGATGCTCGCTCACGGGCAGGAATTCGAGATGGGTGAAGCCCATGTCGCGGGCATAGGCCGGCAACTGTTCGGCCAGCTCGCGATAGGTCAGCCATTCATCGCCGTTCTTGCGACGCCACGAGCCGAGATGCACCTCATAGATCGACATCGGCGCCGACAGCGCGTTGATGCCGTCGGGCGCCGGGCGTGGCCGTGGCAAATGCGTTTCGTCGAACACGATGGAGGCCGTCTTCGGACGGACTTCGCTGGCAAAGGCCATCGGGTCTGATTTCAGCGGAAGCAGATGGCCGTGCGGCCCGATGATCTCGAACTTGTAGTGATCGCCGGCTTTGGCATGCGGAATGAACAATTCCCAATACCCGGCGCCGCGCACCCGCATCGGATGGCGCCGTCCGTCCCAGAAATTGAAATCGCCGACCACGGAAACGCGGCGTGCGTTCGGGGCCAGTACCACGAAGCCGATGCCGTCGATGCCCTCGAGCCGCATCGGATGCGCCCCGAGCTTGTCGTAGAGGCGCTGATCGGTGCCTTCGCCGAGCAAATAGAGGTCGAAATCGGTCAGGATCGGCGGAAAGCGGTAGGCGTCCTCGAACTCGACGACGCTGCCGCCGAATTTTGCGCGCAGCTGATAGTGCTTCGAGCCATTGGGCAGGGCGCCGATGAACAGGCCGGAATCATGCACGCGGTCGAGCGGAGCGACTTCGCCATGCTCGCCAACTGCCTCGACATTTGAGGCCTCGGGGAGAAAAGCGCGCACCACGCTTTTATCGCCTTCGGGGTGCAGCCCGAGATAGTGGAAGGGGTCGGAGTGGCGGCCCTCGATGATCGCATAGGCCTCGGCTGGCAGTTTAGGCATGGGCTTCGCTCCCGGCACTGGACAGAATGCGAAGCAGTCCGGTCAGCGGCGCATGGAGCCCCTCAGGCCGGTTGGACAGCTCGTACTCTACTTCATCGAAGGCTTGATCAAGCAGGAAAAACCTTAACAGGCCTTCCGCGGATTGCCGATCCTCCGGCCACAGCCGTCGATCGGTCATGGCTTCGCGATAGGCGGACAGGAAGGTTGCGGCGGCTCGCTCGCGCCATTCGTCGAGCGCGGCGGTGATCCGGCCCTGCTCGTCGGAAGCACCCGTGAGCGCACGGCTCAGCGCCGCGTTAACCGAGAGATCGATCGAGCGGATCAGGCCGGCGACGTCGCGCGCGGCCGGCGCCTTGCGCCGCTTGTCGGCCAGCGGCAGACGCGGATCGCCGTCGAAGTCGATGATGAAGATATCGTCCTTCACGATCAGAGTTTGCCCGAGGCGGAAGTCGCCATGATGACGGATGCTCAGCCCGCCGATCCCGGAAGGCAATAGCGCATTCAGGTGGTCGGGCAGGGACGTGCGCACGGCGGCGAGCCGGTCGATCAACGGTCGGTCCGCCTCCCGCAGGCCGTCGCGGCTGTCGGCCAGCCGCTCGAAAACCCGCTCGGCCCGTGCCTTGAGGTCGGACACAAATCGTTTGGCGTGCGTAGAGCCGATCGGCTCTGGAGCAAGATCGTGCGGCTCTGCCGCCGCCAAGGCGACATGCAACTCGCCGAGCCGCCGGCCGATCTGCGCGATGAAGTGCAGATAAGGCGCTTGCTCCTGGGTCTCGCGCGGCGCTTCGCCTGCCGATAGCACGCGCTGCTCGTCGATATAGCGATCGAGATAGCCCGTGGTCACGGTCCAGCCGTCACCCTGGTTCTCGACATAAGCATGGAGCACGCCGAGCGTGCTGCGCTGATCGCCTTCGACCAGCTCGACGCTGCCGAGCAGCGCCGGCGTATTGGCAAAGCGCGCGACCTCGGTGAGGTAATGGCCGATCTCGATCTCGGGGTTGATGCCGCCTTCGAGCTGGCGATAGAGCTTGGCGACGTACTGGTTGTCGACCAGCGCGGTGCTGTTCGATTGCTCGATCGCGCGGATGCGTTCGGGCTCCTTGATGGTGTAATCGGCGAAGCGGCTGGTCGCCTTGAACTCCAGCCGCAGATTGTTTTCTTCCACCACCAAATTCTGCGACAAGTTGCGCAGGAACAGGCCGATGAAGATCTGATCGGTCGCCACGTCGAGCAGCGTGCCTTCGCGCGCGCCCTGGCGCACGGCGGCGAGCGCCTTCGGGTTGAAGCGCTCACGGTCGAAGCGCACCCACTCGATCTGCATCGGCAGCACGTAGCGCGACGCGGCGTCCTGGTCGGCCTTCTGGAAAAAAGCGATCCAGGGCCTGTTGTCGCCGATGTCGCAGAACGGCACCGCCGAGGTCAGCGTAGTCTTGATCTGCTTGGGATTGTGCTCGGGATACCACCGCGTCCGCGACAAGAATCCCGGTAGCACGTCGCGCTCGAACACGCCGCGCTCGCGGGCGAGCGACACCCAGTTCGAGTTCACCGGCACCACCAGCGTCTCGAACTCCGGCACCGCGCGCGGCGTCACCGGCTCGGACTTGTCGCGTTCCTGAAGCTGGAACCAGTAGAAGCCGTAAGGCCCCAGCGTGATCATGTAGGGCAGTTCGCCGATCGCAGGAAAGCGGGTGCGGCCGAGCATCTCCTGCGGGATGCGATCCTTCCAGGGCGACAGGTCGAGCTCGGTCGCTTGCGCTGCGCGCGACAAATTGGCGACGCAGAGGATCACCTCGTCGCGATATTGGCGGACATAGGCCAGCACGGCGCGGTTGGCCGGGCGGATGAAGGTCATGGTGCCGCGGCCGAAAGCGAGCGTCGACTTGCGCACCGAGATCAGCCGCTTGGTGGCGCTGAGCAGCGACGACAGGCTGCGCGACTGGGCTTCGACGTTCACAGATTCGTAGCCGTAGACGGGGTCCATGATCAGCGGCGCGTAGAGGCGGGCGGGGTCACAGCGCGAGAAGCCGCCGTTGCGGTCCGGGCTCCACTGCATCGGCGTGCGCACGCCGTTGCGGTCGCCGAGATAGATGTTGTCGCCCATCCCGATCTCGTCGCCGTAATAGATGATCGGCGTGCCCGGGAAGGACAGCAGCAGCGAGTTCATCAGCTCGATCTTGCGCCGGTCGTTGTCCATCAGCGGCGCAAGGCGCCTGCGGATGCCGACATTGATGCGGGCGCGCGGATCGTTGGCGTAGGTGGTCCAGAGATAGTCGCGCTCGACGTCGGTGACCATCTCCAGCGTGAGTTCGTCATGGTTGCGCAGGAACAGCGCCCATTGGCAGCTTGCCGGAATGTCCGGCGTCTGGCGCAGAATGTCGGTGATCGGGAAGCGATCCTCCTGCGCGATCGCCATGTAGATGCGCGGCATCAGCGGGAAGTGGTAGGCCATGTGGCACTCGTCGCCACGGCCGAAATATTCCTGCACGTCCTCCGGCCATTGATTGGCCTCGGCCAGCAGCAGCTTGCCCTTGGAGTAGGAATCCAGCTCGTGGCGCAGGCGCTTGATGATCGCATGCGTCTCGGGAAGGTTCTCGTTCGAGGTGCCCTCGCGCTCGCACAGATAGGGAATGGCATCGAGCCGGAAGCCGTCGACGCCGGCGTCCAGCCAGCGCTTCATCACCTGGATCAGCGCGCTGACCACGCGCGGATTGTCGAAATTGAGATCCGGCTGGTGCGAGAAGAAGCGGTGCCAGTAGAACGCACCGGCCTCGTGATCCCAGGTCCAGTTCGACTTCTCGGTGTCGGTGAAGATGATCCGCGTGCCCTGGTATTTCTGGTCGGTGTCGCTCCAGACATACCAGTTGCGGGCGCTGGAGCCGGGATGGCTGCGGCGCGCGCGCTTGAACCATTTGTGCTGGTCCGAGGTGTGGTTGACGACCAGCTCGGTGATGACGCGCAGGCCGCGCTTCTGCGCTTCCTGGATGAAGCGCTTGAAGTCCTTCATGGTCCCGAAATCGGGATTGACCGAGCCGTAGTCGGCGATGTCGTAGCCGTCGTCGCGCCCCGGCGAGGGATAGAACGGCAAAAGCCACAGCGCGGTGACGCCGAGCTCCTGCAGATAGGGCAACTTCTCGGTCAGACCGGCGAAATCGCCGATGCCGTCATTGTTGCTGTCGGCGAAGGCCTTGACGTGGAGCTGATAGATAATGGCGTCCTTGTACCAGAGCTCATCCACGATCTCGGCAGCCTCAAGCTTCTTGGTGTCGACGGAAGACAGAACATTCATGGCGTGACCCCTTACGCCAAGCAGCGGAACAAGAGCGCCGGATCGCGGTCGGGATCGATACGCAACCTGATCCCGCCCCATTCGATGCGGGACTGTTCGCCGGTGAGAAGGTTTTCGAGTGTCGTCACATGGTGCCGCTGACCGCCGGCGTCAACGGTGACGTCGCCGAGCGGCAGCCAGCACTCGCGCAAATGGCCCGAAAGCGCGATCACGCTGAGGACGGTATTGGCAGGCTCGGCCGCTTCCTTGACGAAGGCGATCGTCTCGCCGTCTTCAACGCCGAGAAACCGCAAGTTCGCCGTTTGCTGGAGCGCGGCATTATCATTGCGGATTCGGTTTAGACCCGCAATGTAGGACTTGATGTTGCCGGGCCGATCCCAGTCGCGTTGCCGGATCTGGTATTTCTCGGAATCCAGATATTCCTCGCGGCCGGGCATCGCCTCGTGTTCGAGCAGCTCGAACCCGCTGTAGACGCCGTAACTGCCCGACAATGTTGCCGCCAGCGCAACGCGCGACTTGAACACCCAGGCTTCGCCGCTCTGGAGATGATAGGGCAGCAGGTCGGGCGTGTTGACGAACAGGTTCGGGCGATAGAAGTCGCGCTCGGGATAGCGAGTCAGCTCGCCGAGATATTGCTCCAGCTCCCACCTTGTCGTGCGCCAGGGGAAATAGGTGAAGGACTGCGCAAAGCCGAGCTTGGCGAGGCCCTTCATCAGCTTCGGCCGGGCAAACGTCTTGGAGAACAGGATCACCTCGGGATGCCGGCGGCGGATGTCGCGGACCAGCCAGTCCCAGAACGCAAGCGGCGCGGTGTCGTGGTTGTCGATGGCGAAGATGGTGACGCCTTGGTCGATCCAGAACAGCATGGCGTCGCGAAACCCATTCCATAGCCCGGCCCGGTCGACGGAATTGAAATCGGGGATCACGATGTCCGAATAGGGTCCATCGGCCGTCCGCACCGAGCGGTCCGGCCGCCATTTGAACCATTCCGGATGCTGCGTCAGCCAGGGATGGTCGGGCGAGCATTGCACGGCGAAATCAAGCGCGAGCTCGAGACCATATTCCAGGCAGGTCGCGACCAGTGCGCGGAAATCCTCGATGGTGCCGAGCTCGGGATGCAGCGCATCGTGGCCGCCCTCGGCGGCTCCGATCGCGTAGGGCGAGCCGGGCTCGCCTTCGGTTGCCACCGGCGCATTGTTGCGGCCCTTGCGGCGGCGACGGCCGATCGGGTGGATCGGCGTGAAATAGAGCACGTCAAAACCCATCGCGGCGATATCAGGCACGCGGGCGATGCAGTCTCGCAGCGTGCCGTGCTGGCCGGTGACCTGGCTCTGGCTGCGCGGCATCATCTGATACCAGGCGCCGAAGCGCGCCTTGTCGCGGTCGACGGTCAGCGGGAAGGGCTGCGAGCGGGTCAGGTCCGGCCGGGACTGGCTTTCCGCCATGGCATTGCCGAGCTCGGCGGCAAGCAGCGAGGCGACATCGCCGGTCTGAAGATAATCCTCGCACTGTCTGACGATGACGGCCGCCGCGTCCCGTCGCGCGCCATGCGCCTTGGTCAGGAGCCCGGCCCCCTCGATCGCATCGAGGCTGACATCAACACCCATTCGCTGCTTGCGCGCGACCCCGTGCGACCAGGTGGCGAACTCGTCGGTCCAGGCCTCGATCGCATAGACATATTGGCCGGGCTCAACGGGTGTGAATCCGCCGGACCAGCGGTCATTGCCCCGATGGTCCATCGGCTCGTGCTTCCAGTCGCGGTCCTGCTCGCGGCGCCAGATCAGCGCGGCCCCGACCACGGCATCGCCATCGCGGTAGACATCGGCCCACACCTCCATGCGCTCACCCGCGATCCGCTTCACGGCGAAGCGGCCGGCATCGATTGCGGGATAGACGTCCTCGATCAGGAAAGCGCTGCCGGCTGCGGCACTTTCGACAGTTTGAATTGTCTTGTTCACGGTGATGCCATTGACAAGAAAGCAGGAGCCCGTTTCCCTTGTCGGGAACCTACGCTTGATACCTATATAGAAAGCCGGTTGTGTGTCATTAGTTCCCTCGGGAACGGGTAGCGCGGTCTGCGAGTTAGGGCTGACTAACGTCTTCCACCGTCTCGTTAAAATTGATGCCCCCGGCAAAAGGGTGGCCTGCAAGCTGCGTGCCGAATGGATCTTTTAGCTCAAGCCCGCATCAAGGCCGTTCAATCCGAATTCATCGACGCCCTCGGAAAGCTGCGGGTCACCGATCCCGTGGCCCTCAAATCCATCCTCGATGCCCTGCCGGAGAAGCGGGTTTACCGGTTCGTCAGCGGGCCGGTCGTGGTCCGGGCCTTAGGGCATCCGCGCACCGAATTGGCGACGATCGGCGCGCCGCCACTGAAGTGGAAATTGACCGCAAAGGCGGAGGTGATCGCCGAGGGCGAGGCCCGCGAGCCCGTGATCGCCTGGCCTGCCCGCCTGCCGCTCGGCTATCACCGGTTGACACTGACTGATGCGGAAGGTGTGACGGAAGAGGTGCCGATGATCGTGGCGCCCGAGCGCGCCTTCGGCGGCGATTTCGACCGCGGCTGGCTGCTTGCCGTGCAGCTCTACAGCGTCCGTTCGGACCGCAATTGGGGCATTGGCGATTTCACCGATCTCGCCGATCTGGTCCGGCTCGCAAAGCAGCTCGGGGCCGACGGCGTCGGGCTCAATCCGCTGCATGTCCTGTTCGACGACCACCCGGCCGATTGCAGCCCTTATTCGCCGAACAGCCGGCTGTTCCTCAATCCGCTCTATATCGACGTCGAGGCCATTCCCGAATTCTCCCCAGACCTCGTCCCCGACGCAGCCGCGACCGCGGCGCGTCTGCGCCAAGGCAACCGCGTCCCCTATGCCGATATGGCGGCTTTGAAATGGCTGGGGCTGCGCGCCGCCTTTGACAGCTTCGTGACGACGGCAAGCGCGGCGCGCCGCAAGGCGTTCGACGCCTTCCGCGCCGCCCGCGCGCCCCTATTGTCCCGCTTCGCCTGCTTCGAGGTGCTGCGCCATCGTTTCACCGCGCCATGGTGGGAATGGCCGGTTGAATGGCAGCAACCGGATGAGGCAAAATGCGCCAGCTTGCGCAATGGGCCTGACAAGCGCGAGGTCGAGTTCGTCGAATTCGTGCAATGGACCGCAGATAGCCAGCTGCATGCTGCCAAGGAGCTTGCCAGCCAGCTCGGCATGCGCGTCGGGCTCTATCTCGATGTCGCCGTCGGCGTGCAGTCCAACGGCTTCGATGCCTGGAACGAGCAGATGGCGATCTCCCGTCATCTCGCCGTCGGCGCGCCGCCCGACGTGCTCAACACCATCGGCCAGGACTGGGGCCTTGCCGGCTTCAACGCCGGCGGCCTGGAAGCGCAATCCTTCGTGCCGTTCGCCGACATGCTCGCCGCTTCAATGCGCCATGCCGGCGCGATCAGGCTCGATCACGTGCTCGGGCTGAAGCGGCTTTATCTGGTGCCGCGCGGCTTCAAGCCGGACAACGGTGCCTATGTGCAGATGCCGTTCGAGGCGCTGCTTGGCGCGGTGGCGCGCGAGAGTGCGGCCCACAAATGCATCGTGATCGGCGAGGATCTCGGCACCGTGCCGGAAGGTTTTCGCGAGATGATGCAGGATTTCGGTATCTGGTCCTATCTCGTCATGATGTTCGAGCGCGACGATGCCGGCCATTTCCGCAACGTCGACCATTACCGTCCCAACGCGCTGGTCACGCTGAACACGCATGATTTGTCGACCTATGCCGGCTGGCGCTCCTTCAGCGACCTCAAGATGAAGCGCTCGCTCGGGCTCGATCCCGGCGAGAACGACCAGGCGCGCTGGGATGCGCTCGGCAGGCTCGACGAGATCCTGCGCCAGAACGGCATTCGTGCCAACGACCTCTATTCCGTGCTGGCCTTCCTGTCGCGCACGCCGTCGCGGCTGCTCGCGGTCTCAATGGAGGATCTGCTCGGCGTGATCGACCAGCCCAACATTCCCGGCACGATCGACGAACATCCGAACTGGCGTCAGCGCTTGCCGGTCGCGCTCGACAAGATCGCCGCGAAGGTCGACCTCACGGCCTTGCGAGCCGCGACGCGGGAACGTTCGCTGAATGGCGGGAGTTGACGCGCGAGGGTTACAAGGGCTCTTTCAAGGCTCGCACGACATTGTCTCAGAGGATCGAGGACTATGCGCTGATCGGTGATTGCGAGACCGCGGCGCTGGTCGGGCGCAACGGCTCGATCGACTGGCTGTGCTGGCCCGCCTTCGATTCCGATGCCTGCTTTGCCGCCATCCTCGGCACCCACAAGAATGGCCGCTGGCTGATCGCACCGGGCGAGGACGTCACGAAGATTTCGCGCCGCTATCTCGGCAACACTCTCATCCTCGAAACGCGTTTCGAGACGAAGAGCGGCACCGTCGCGCTGATCGATTTCATGCCGCCGCGCGGCAAGGCGTCCGACATCGTGCGGCTGGTCCGCGGCGTCAGCGGCGCGGTGAAGATGCGGATGGAGCTCGTCATCCGCTTCGGCTTCGGTACCGATATCCCCTGGGTGCGGCGGATCGACCATTCGCTGATGGCAATCGCCGGCCAGGACATGACGGTGCTGCGCACGCCGGTCGAGACCCGCGGCGAGGATCTGACCACGGTGTCCGATTTCGAGGTGAAGGCCGGCGAGACGGTACCCTTCGTGCTGACCTACGGCCCCTCGCATCTGGAGCCGCCCGCGCCGATCGATCCGGAGATCGCGCTTCAGGATACCGAAAAGTTTTGGCAGGATTGGTGCGGCCATTGCACCCGCGACGGAGACTATCAAGACCTCGTCATGCGCTCGCTGATCACGCTGAAGGCGCTGACCTTCGCTCCGACCGGCGGCATCGTCGCGGCACCCACCACCTCGCTGCCGGAAAAGCTCGGGGGCAGCAGGAACTGGGATTATCGTTTCTGCTGGCTGCGCGACGCCACCTTCACGCTGCTGGCGCTGATGAACTCGGGCTATACCGAGGAAGCCCTGGCCTGGCACAATTGGCTGCTGCGCGCGGCGGCTGGCTCGCCGGCGAACATGCAGATCATGTACGGCATCTGGGGCCAGCGGCGGCTCTTGGAATGGGAGGCGGGCTGGCTCGACGGCTATGAGGGCGCGAGGCCGGTGCGCGTCGGCAACGCCGCGCATGCGCAGCTCCAGCTCGACGTCTACGGCGAGCTGATCGACGCCTTCCACCAGTCGCGCATGGCCAAGCTCAAGCTCGATGATGAAACGACATGGGCGCTGGAATGTGCCGTGCTCAATCATCTGGCCGAAGTCTGGGACCGGCCCGATCACGGCATCTGGGAGCGGCGCGGCCAGCCCAGGCACTACGTCTTCTCCAAGGTGATGACCTGGGTCGCCTTCGACCGCGGCATCAAGAGCGCCGAGACCTTCGGCTTCAAGGCGCCGCTGCTGCACTGGCGTACCTTGCGCGAGGCCATTCATCGCGACGTCTGCAACCGGGGGTTCGACGTGGAGGAAAATGCCTTCGTCGAATCCTACGGCTCGAAGCTGCTCGACGCCAGCGTGCTGCTCCTGCCGGCCGTGGGCTTCCTGCCGCCGTCGGACCCGCGCATCCGTGGCACCATCGCCGCGGTCGAGACATGCCTGATGCGCGACGGCTTCGTGCTGCGGCACGATCCGCGCGAGCTGCCTGCGGGGCAGCCGCCGCTCGAAGGCGCGTTTCTGGCCTGCAGCCTGTGGCTCGCCGATGCCCACGTGCTCGCCGGCGATCTCGACAAGGCGCAGATCTTGCTCGATCGCGTCGTGGGCATCGCGAACGATGTCGGCTTGCTGGCGGAGGAATACGATTCAGTCGCCCGGCGCCAGACCGGGAATTTCCCGCAGGCGCTGACGCACATCGCGCTGATCAACACCGCGCATAATCTGTCGGCGGCAAGACAGGAGAGCGAGAAGCCGGCGGTGCAGCGGTCGAAGTAAGGGAGAGTTGCGTCCGCGAGGGAGGTGCGCTCCCTCTCCCGCTTGCGGGGGAGGGCTGGGGTGGGGGTGCCTCCGCTGGGCGAGAGCCCCCGAGAGGAGAGAGCCCTCACCCGCCGCTACGCGGCGACCTCTCCCGCAAGCGGGAGAGGTAAGAGAGCTCGCGGCTCGATCCATCAAGTCACAGCAAACTCGGCCTCAGCCCACCCCATTCCTCTTCAAGATCATCTCCATCGCTTCGGCAAAACCATCCTGCTCATTGGTCGCGGTGACGTGCGTCGCCTGGTCCTTGACGTTGTCGGTGGCGTTGCCCATGGCGATCGAGATGCCGCTGACGGCGAACATCGCAAGGTCGTTCTGCATGTCGCCGATGGTGGCGACGGCGCCGGTCGCAATGCCCAGGCGCCTGGCCATCGCCTCGACGAAGGTGCCCTTGTTGAAGCCGGGCGGGGTGATGTCGAGATAATAGGTCTGCGAGCGCACTGCCGTTGCCTCGTTGCCTAGCGCCTCCTGCATCGCCTTCTCGCAAGCCTCGAGCCTGGCGGCGTCGGCGCTGGCGCCGACGATCTTGCAGGCGCTCGAAAGGTAAGGCGAAAAGTCCGTCACGATGGTGGGATCGGAGCGGATCGTATGCTGCTCGTGCGCGACGTATTTACCGCTGGGGTTGTCGATCAGCCACTTGTCGGTGGTGAACAGCCAGATGTCGGCGCCGAACTTGCGGAGGATCTGCAAGGACCGCTCGGCCGCGCTGGCCGGGATTAGGTGCTGCTCGACCGGCCGCATCTCCGGATCGACGATCGAGGAGCCGTTGAACGGGCCGACCGGCAGCCAGAGTGCCAGCGGCTCGATCAGGAAGCGCATGCCGATGGCGGGACGGCTGGAGGTGATGGTGAAGCCGATGCCGGCCTTGTGCAGCCGCTGCACCGCACTCCTCGCGCGTTCCGTCAGAGTCTTGTCCTTGGTCAGCAGCGTGCCGTCGACGTCGGACACTACGAGTGAGATTTGCGTCATGACAGGACCTAACGGTTTTGCCTCAGCGTTTCGCAGTACCCAGTTTCAGCTGCCGCACCACGCCGTCCACGATCGCTTCGACGGTTTCGTCGATTGAGACGGTGATGACGTGCTCGCCCGCCTCCGGCGGCTCCAGCGTGTCGAACTGGCTCGTCAGTAGCCCAGGCGGCATGAAATGCCCCTTGCGCTGCGCCAGCCGTTCGGCGATCAGCTCCTTGGTTCCCTTCAGGAACACGAAGCGGACGTCGTCGCGTCCACGCAGCAGCACGTCACGATAGGTGTGCTTCAGCGCCGAGCAGGCGATGATGATATGCCCGCCCTTGTCGCAAACCTGTGCGATTTCGTCGGCGATGGCGTTGAGCCAGGGCCAGCGGTCCTCGTCGGTGAGGGGATGGCCGGCCCGCATCTTCTCGACATTGCTGGCGGGATGAAAGCTGTCGCCGTCTTCGAAGCGCCAGCCGAGCCGCTCGCCGAGTGCTTCCGCAACCGTGCTCTTGCCCGAACCCGACACGCCCATCACGATCAATGCACAAGGTGCTTCAACGCCCGCCACGAATTCCCTCCGGAAGCGCGGCCCTGTCGACCAGCCAGACGGTCTCACCATTCGAGCGCGCGCGTAAGGCCGGCAGAGTCTCGCCATTGACGAGGCGCGTCAAGATCGGCTGCTTGTCATGCCCGGCAATCTCGAACAGCATTTCGTGGCAGGACGCCAAAGCGGGCAAAGTGAGCGAGACCCGCGGCACGAACGGCGCGACATTGGCTTTGGGCACCCCGACGACCCAGCGTTCGGTCTCCTCGATTTCGGGGAAGCCCGGGAAGAGCGAGGCGGTGTGGCCGTCAGGGCCGGCGCCCATCAGGACCAGGTCGAACAACGGCCGCGCCGGATCGAGACTTTCAGAACCGTAGAAGGCCTGCAGCTCGCGCGCATAGGCCTCAGCGCTTCGGTCCGGATTGTCAGCCGTGGTCGGGATCGGGTGGATATGGCCAGAGGGCGCATTGCGGTCGAGAAAGGCCGCGCGCGCGACCGCCATGTTGTTGAGCGGATCGCTCTCAGGCACGAAACGTTCGTCCCCGATGAACCAGTGTACGCGGTCCCACGGGATCTTGCCGCGGCAGGGGTCGCTGCCGAGCAATTGATAGAGCTTTTTCGGGCTGGAGCCGCCGGTGAGGCAGATCGCGATGCGCGAGGGGTTGGCCGTGATCCGCGCCATCACCCGTTCGGCCGCGGCTTGCGCCAGCGCCCCGGCGTCGGCCGCGACGATCAGCTCCGGCAGTCCGGCCGCCGCCATCACGAAAATTTCCGCCAGCTTCGTCCGTCGCGCCGGAGCAGCTCGTCGGCGCAGGCCGGGCCGTCGCTGCCGGCTTCATAGGTCTCGATGCCGTTGGTGCCCGCGCTTTTCCAGGCGTCCAGGAACGGCTGCACTGCCTGCCATCCGGCCTCGATGCCGTCGGCGCGCTGGAACAGGATGTTGTCGCCGATCATGCAGTCGTAGATCAGCGTCTCGTAGCCGGTCGAGGGATCGGCGCGGAAATAGTCGCCGTAGCGGAATTTCATCTCGACGCCGTCGATGGTGACGCTCGGCCCCGGGATCTTGGCGTTGAACTGCAGCTCGATGGTCTCGGTCGGCGCGATGCCGATGGTGAGAAAGTTCTGCGACAGGCGATCGACGGTCGTGCCTGAGAACATCGACAGCGGCGCCTGCTTGAACTTGATCGCGACTTCGGTGCGCTTGTGGCCCAGCGCCTTGCCGGTGCGCAAATAGAACGGCACGCCGGCCCAGCGCCAATTGTCGATCATCAGTTTCAGCGCAACAAAGGTCTCGGTGCTGCTGCCGGGCTTGACGTCCTGGGTCTTGTGGTAGTCCGGGATATCGTCGTCGCCGACGCGGCCCGCGAGATATTGCGCGCGGACCGAGTTTTTCAGCGCATCCTCCCGGCTCGGCTGCTGGATCGAAGTGAGCACCTCGGCCTTCTCGGAGCGCACGGAATGGGCGTCGAAGCGCGCCGGCGGCTCCATCGCCACCAGCGACATCAGCTGGAACAGATGGTTCGGCACCATGTCGCGCAGCGCGCCGGTGGCATCGTAGAAGCCGCCGCGATGGCCGACGCCGAGCTTCTCTTCCACGGTGATCTGGATGTGATCGATGTGGTTGCGATTCCAGATCGGCTCGAACATGCCGTTGGCAAAGCGCAGCACCAGGATGTTCTGCACGGTCTCCTTGCCGAGATAATGATCGATCCGGTAGATCTGGTGCTCGTCCATGATCTTCAGCAACTCGGCGTTCAGCGCCTTGGCCGAGGCGAGGTCGGTCCCGAACGGCTTTTCGATCACCAGCCGCCGCCAGGCGCCGTTCTCCTTCATCATGCCGGTGCGGCCGAGCTCGCGCGCCGTCGGTGCGAACGCAGTGGGCGGCGTTGCCAGATAGAACAGCCGGTTGCCGCCGGTGTCCTGCGCGCATTCCAGCGAATCCAGGTGCTCGCGCAGGCGATCGAACGACGGCGGGTCCTTCGGATCGGCCTCGACGAAGGTCACGCATTCCAGCAGCTTCTTTGCGATGTCGTCGTCCACGGGACGGGTCGCGAACTGGCGCAGTCCCTTCAACAGGCTGTTGCGCAGTTCGTCATCCGACTGCCCCCTGCGGGCCACGCCGACGACGCAGAACTTTTCCGGCAACAGATGCTCGGCCGCCAGATTGTAGAGCGACGGCATCACCAGCCGATGAGTGAGGTCGCCGGTCACGCCAAAGATGACGAAGGCGCAATTTTCCGGCTTGCGCTTTACTTGCGGGTCTTTTGTCACGAATTGTCGGCCTTCGCTTAGTTACGCTTACTGAGCTCTTATTTGGGCTTCGCGGCGCCCGGCTGCTTCGGCTCCTTGTGACCGCCAAAACCTGCGCGCATCGCGGAGAGTATTTTTTCGGCGAAGGTGTGTTCCTGGCGGGAACGGAAACGTGTGTAGAGCGCCGCGGTCAAAACTTCGGCCGGCACGGCCTCGTCGATCGCCGCATTCACGGTCCAGCGTCCTTCGCCGGAATCTTCGACGAAGCCGGAATATTCCGTCAGCTGCGGACTGTCGGCGAGCGCCGTCGAGGTGAGATCGAGCAGCCAGGACGGGATCACGCTGCCGCGCCGCCACACTTCGGCGATGTCGGCGAGATCGAAATCGTAGCGGTGATCTGCCGGGAGAGCCGCGATGTTGGCGTTCTTGAGGATGTCGAAACCTTCGGCATAGGCCTGCATCAGGCCGTATTCGATGCCGTTGTGGATCATCTTGACGAAGTGGCCGGCGCCGACCGGGCCGGCATGGATGTAACCCTGCTCGATGCGGGGATCGCGGCCCTCGCGTCCTTCCGTGCGTGGAATGTCGCCGGTGCCGGGCGCCAGCGCGGCGAAGATCGGATCGAGCCGGTCGACCACCTGCTTCTCGCCGCCGATCATCATGCAATAGCCGCGGTCGAGGCCCCAGACACCGCCCGATGTGCCGACGTCGACATAGTGGATGCCGCGTTCCTTCAGCGCCTTGCCGCGGCGGACATCGTCCTGCCAGAAGGTGTTGCCGCCATCGATGATGACGTCGCCTGGCTGCATCACGCCCGCGATCGTGTCGATCGTGGTCTGGGTGATGTGCCCCGCAGGCAGCATCACCCAGGCCGTGCGCGGCCGCTCGAGCTTCGAGATGAAGTCTTCGAGCGTCGCCGAGCCGACCGCGCCGTCCGCGGCAAGGCCCGCTACGGCCTTGGCGTCCTTGTCATAGACCACGGTCGAATGTCCCTGGCGCATCAGGCGGCGAACGATGTTGCCGCCCATTCGGCCGAGGCCGATCATGCCGAGTTGCATCTGCGATATTCCCTTAGTTCAGCGCGTCGTTGAGTGCCGCATTGAGTGCCGCGAGACCCTTCTTGAGTCCGCCCTTGAGGTGCACGCGTAGCGCGCGCCGGCCGCGTTCGGTGAGCACGTCGAAATCGCCGCGTGCCTGCGCCGCCTTGATCACGCCGAAGCTGGCCTTCTGGCCCGGCACCGCCAGGTCCTTGGCATCATCGGCGGTAATCTGGAGGAACACGCCAGTGTCGGGCCCGCCCTTGTAGGCTTGCCCCGTGGAGTGCAGGAAGCGCGGTCCGAATTCGGCACAGGTTGCAACTTGCCGCTTCTCGCGGACCTCTAGCCGCATGGCCTGAAGCGCGTCGATGGTCACCTTGTCCCGGGCGATGTAGCCGAGCAGGGCGACATAGTCGCCGTGGTTGGAGCGCTCGAGATGCGCCTTGAGCCACGAGGTGAGGTCGCCGTTGGCGCCGGCGGCGCGCAGCGCGGTGGCGTTGGCCTCGTCGGTGTAGAGATCGGCCTCATCGGTGCTGACCACCGGCTGCTCTTCCGGCAAGGCGCCGGTCTTCTCGAACGACGCCGTGAGCTCGCGGGTCTTGATCTTGGCGGCTTCCACGTCCGGCTGGTCGAACGGGTTGATGCCGAGGATCGAGCCCGCCACAGCGGTCGCCATCTCGAAGCGGAAGAACTCCTGGCCGAGATGGTCGATCGACTTCATCACGATGCGCACGACGGGGTGGCCGGCCGCTTCGATCGCGGCAAGCTTGGAGTCATGGGCGGCGTCCGCTTCGCCCTCGACGCGGATGTCGATGAAGAACCGGTCGTTGCCGTAGACGGAAGGATCGCCCAGCGGCTCGCCCTCGATCGGGATCAGGCCCTTGCCTTCCTTGCCGGTCGATTCCGCGATGAGCTGCTCGGCCCAGGCGCCGAAATCGGCGATCTTCTTCGACGACAGGATCGTCACCTTGTCGCGGCCTTCGAGGCCGGCGAGGCCGATGGCAAGGCCAAGCTGCACGCCCGGGTTTTCGCTCGGCGGCACGTCCGGTCCGCAGGAGCGCGCCATGGCCAGCGCATGCTTGACGAAGGTCTTGACGTCGATGCCGGCGGTCGCCGCCGGCACGAGGCCGAACGGCGACAGCACGGAATAGCGTCCGCCGATCGAGGGCTCGCCATGGAAGATGCGGGCGTAGTTCAGCTTCTTGGCGGCCTTCTCCAGCGATGAGCCGGGATCGGTCACCGCGATGAAGCGGAAGCCGGTCTTCGCCTTCGGGCCGAGTGCTTGCGCAACGCGCTCATGGAAATAGTCCTTCATCGCGTTCGGCTCGGTGGTGCCGCCGGACTTGCTGGAGACGATGAACACGGTGTTGGAGATGTCGATCCGGGCCTCCATCGCCCGCACCTGCGCCGGATCGGTGGAATCCAGCACATGCAGCTTCGGGAAGCCGGGCTTTTTCCCAAAAGTCTCGGCCAGCACCTCCGGCCCGAGGCTCGATCCGCCCATGCCGAGCACGACGGCGTCGGAGAACTTCTGCCCCTTCACGCGGCCGGCATAGTCTTCGTAATCGGCGACGTCGGCCTTGGCGGCGCTGTCGAGCCAGCCGAGCCATTTGTCCTCGTCCGTGCCGGTCCAGACCGACTTGTCGCGCTGCCACAGCCTGCGGATTTTTGCGGACGCCCGCCATTCCTCCGTGCTCTTGGTTACGGCCTTGTCGAGCCCGTCGCCGAGCGAGAGAGACTGGCGGTCCAGCGCGGGCCCAAGCACCGTGGCGCGCTTGTGGGCGACGGCGCCGTAGAGCTTGTCGGCGGCGTCCGCGAACAGCTTGACGCCGTCCTTGACGAGCTCCTCGGTGATGGCGTCCAGCGAGACGCCGGAGCGCTCCAGCTCTTCCAGCACGCGGTAGGCGTCCTCGACGTTCTCTTCCAGGCTGTCGCGCGGCTTGCCGTGGTCGCGGAACGCATCCAGCGTTGCCGGCGGCACGGTGTTGATGGTGTCTGGACCGATCAGCTCCTCAACATAGAGGACGTCGCTGTAATCCTTGTTCTTGGTGCCGGTCGAGGCCCACAGCATCCGCTGCGGCTTGGCGCCCTTGGCGGCGAGCTTGTCCCAGCGGGGACCCGAGAACAGGCGCTTGTAGTCCTGGTAGGCGACCTTGGCGTTGGCGATCGCGACCTTGCCCTTGAGCGCGGCGAGCCGCTCCTTCTCGGACGGATCGTTGGCGCGGGCGATCTTGTCGTCGAGCTGCTTGTCGACCACGCTGTCGATACGGCTGACGAAGAAGCTGGCCACGCTCGCGACATGCGAGGGGTCGCCGCCGCCTGCGACGTATTTTTCGAGGCCGGCGATGTAGGCTTCGGCCACCTGGAGGTAGACCGCCTTGGAGAACAGCAGCGTGATGTTGATGCTGATGCCGTCTCCGATCAGCTGCTCGATCGCCGGCAGGCCTTCCGGCGTCGCCGGCACCTTCACCATCAGGTTCTTGCGACCAACATCCTTCCAGAGCCGGCGAGCCTCAGCGACCGTGCCTGATGTGTCCATGGCGAGATAGGGCGAGACCTCCAGGCTGACATAGCCGTCGCCGCCCTCGAGGCGGTCATAGACCGGGCGCAGCACGTCGGCTGCATTCTGGATGTCCTCGATCGCGACGGCCTCGAACAGGTCGGCCACGGTCCGGTCGCCGCGCTTCAGCGCCTTGCCGATCGGGGCGTCATACTCGTCCGAGCTGCCGATCGCCTTCTCGAAGATCGAGGGGTTGGAGGTGACGCCCTTGACGCCGTCGGTCTCGATCAGCCGCTTCAGGTCGCCCTTGGCGATGAAGCCGCGGGCCAGGAAGTCCAGCCAGACGGCTTGTCCGTGCTTTTCCAGTTCTTTGACGGGATTCATGATGCTTATTTATCTCCAAGCCTGCGGGCGAGGGGTTTCCGCGCCGGTCCTGACGCGCTATCCTCTAGCTTACATGCACCCGGGAGGGAACCAATCAAGGGTACAGGCGTCATACCTCCAGTGTAACTCCGTCGCGATCATGGCGATCCGGGCGGGAGTAGCGGTTGTTGCGTAAAAAGTCGTTGGCCGAAGGTTCGGCCGGGTCTCGTTGCGTAACGCCGGCCGCTTCGTCGTCAGCCAGTGGCTGCGTGGAGTGCCATCAGCGGATTCCGGTCCGTCTGGTGCATCGTGGTTCGGCCGCGAATGGCCATGCTGGGGAAGAGCATGCACGCCCATCCTGAAGGTCTGGCGTTTGGTGTCGCCGACAGCCAGCAATCTGCCATGACCATCGACGCATCCCGCGATCTCGAAATCAGGCGATGCGCGACGCGGTTGCGGCTGCTGGTCGCGGCGGGCTTTGCGATGACCCTGCTCAGCGCCAGCCTCGCCTTCGACTTGTGGGACGGTTTGGGCGACTACGACACGACGCTCGGCTATGCCGGCGTCGCGCTGTTCGGCCTGGTGACCTGTTGGCTGATCTGGATGCTGCCCGCAGAACGGGGGGCGGTGGTGGTCGTCACCCCCTACGGCATCCGCGATCTCCGCATCGGCAATGAATTTCTGCCGTGGGATTCGATTGCAGAGATTTCGGCTGAGGAAAGCCGCGGCCACAAGATGATCGTGCTGACGCCGACGCCGGCCTTGCAGCAGCAGCTCTGCGGCATCCGCGATTTGGCCCGTTGCGTGCGAAACGATCGTATCGTCATCCTGTCGGACGGCCTGGCGACCGATTTTGATACATTGCTGCACGCTTGCCGCGACTGTCACGCTGCCAGCACTCCGCGCGCCGCATTGCAGCAGGAAGATGAACGCGGCACCCAAGGTGGAAACCAAGGCGGCGCTCAAGGCTTCGCCGTACAAGCGTCATAAGATCGCCGCTCGCAGATCGCTATGCTGCAACGCCGGATGGACTCATCCCCGGTAACGCCCGGATGTTGCGACTGAGTGACATTTTCTGGAAATGAGCCAATATAGACAGAGATTCGCACAAAATACGGGCAGGTGCCTGTTCGTAACTCAACGAGTGCCTACGTTGTGCGTTGCGTGGTGTCGGCACCCGGGTGTCCAATGATCGTCATGTGCTCACGCTGATTCGAAACGGCCTGAGGAACGGTCCGGTAACTGCTTTCGTTTCAGCTTGTAGCGGAACTCACGCGGAGAGGGATCATGTACAACGATTCTCTATTCAACGCTTTCGCTCGGTCGTTCGAGGCGAGAAGCCAGCACGACATGTCGATGGCGGAATATCTGGAATCGTGTCGAAGCGATCCCATGAAATACGCGAACGCGGCCGAACGACTACTAGCGGCGATCGGCGAGCCCCAGACGATTGACACGGCCAAGGACCCACGCCTTGGCCGTATTTTTTTGAATCGCACGATCCGCACTTATCCGGCCTTCGCCGGCTTCTACGGCATGGAAGAAACCATCGAGCGCATCGTTGGTTTCTTCCGCCATGCGGCGCAGGGCCTGGAGGAGCGCAAGCAGATCCTCTATCTGCTCGGGCCGGTCGGCGGCGGCAAATCCTCGCTCGCCGAGCGGTTGAAGTCGCTGATGGAAGTGCATCCGATCTACGTGCTCAAGGCCGGCGACGAGCTCTCGCCGGTGTTCGAGAGCCCGCTCAGCCTGTTCGATCCCGATCATCTCGGGCCGATGCTGGAAGAGAAATACGGCATTCCGCGCCGTCGTCTCACCGGCCTGATGAGCCCGTGGTGCTACAAGCGGCTGGAAGCCTTCGGCGGCGATATCTCCCAGTTTCGTGTCGCAAAAATCCAGCCGTCGCGGCTGCGCCAGATTGCGATCTCCAAGACCGAGCCCGGTGACGAGAACAACCAGGACATCTCCTCGCTGGTCGGCAAGGTCGATATCCGCAAGCTCGAGACCTACGCACAGAACGATCCCGACGCCTACAGCTATTCCGGCGGCCTCAACCGCGCCAACCAGGGCGTGCTCGAGTTCGTCGAGATGTTCAAGGCGCCGATCAAGATGCTGCACCCGCTGCTGACCGCGACGCAGGAGGGCAACTATATCGGCACCGAGAACATCGGCGCGATCCCGTTCACCGGCGTCATCCTCGCGCACTCCAACGAGGCCGAGTGGGCGAGCTTCAAGGCCAACAAGAACAACGAAGCCTTCATCGACCGCATCTGCGTGATCAAGGTGCCTTACTGCCTGCGCGTCACTGAAGAGCAGAAGATCTACGAGAAGCTGATCCAGGGCTCCGAGCTCGCGTCGGCGCCTTGCGCGCCTTCGACGCTGGAGACGCTGGCGCGGTTCTCGGTGATGTCGCGCCTGCGCAAGCACGAGAACTCCACCCTGTTCGGCAAGATGCGGGTCTACGACGGCGAGAGCCTGAAGGAATCCGATCCGAAGGCGCGCAGCGTCCAGGAATATCGCGACGCCGCCGGCGTCGACGAGGGCATGGACGGCGTCTCCACCCGCTTCGCCTTCAAGATCCTGGCTGCGACCTTCAACCACGATCCGCAGGAAGTCGCCGCCGACGCCGTGCATCTGATGTACGCACTGGAGCAGTCGATCCGCCGGGAGCAGCTGCCGGAGGAAGTCGAGAAACGCTATCTCGAATTCATCAAGGCGGATCTGGCGCCGCGCTACGCCGAGTTCATAGGCAACGAAATCCAGAAGGCCTACCTGGAATCCTACTCGGATTACGGCCAGAATCTGTTCGACCGCTACGTCGACTATGCCGACGCCTGGATCGAGGATCAGGACTTCAAGGATCCCGACACCGGCCAGCTGCTCGATCGCGAGCTTTTGAACCAGGAGCTGACCAAAATCGAGAAGCCGGCGGGCATCGCCAACCCCAAGGACTTCCGCAACGAGGTCGTCAAATTCTCGTTACGCTCGCGGGCCCAGAACGGTGGCAAAAATCCGACCTGGACCTCCTACGAGAAGATTCGCGACGTGATCGAAAAGAGGATATTCTCGCAAGTCGAGGACCTGCTTCCGGTCATCTCTTTCGGATCGAAGAAGGACGGCGAGACGGAGAAGAAGCACGGCGAGTTCGTCGCACGCATGGTGGAGCGTGGCTACACCGAGCGTCAGGTTCGCCGGCTCGTCGAATGGTACATGCGTGTGAAGCAGGCCGGTTGAGGCGGATGGTAAAGTGCCCATTCACATTATTGACAGGCGCCTGAATCCAGGCGGCAAGAGTCTTGAGAACCGCCAGCGGTTCTTGCGTCGGGCCAAATCCCTGGTGCAGGGCGCCGTCAAGAAGACCTCGCAGGAACGCGACATCAAGGACGTCCTGGAGGGTGGTGAGGTCACGATCCCGCTGGACGGCATGCACGAGCCGCGCTTCCGCCGCGAAGGCGGAACGCGCGACATGGTGCTGCCCGGGAACAAGAAGTTCATCGAGGGGGACTATCTGCAGCGCTCCGGCCAGGGCAGCGCCAAGAATTCCGGCCCGGGCGAAGGCGACAGCGAGGATGCCTTCCGCTTCGTGCTCTCCCGCGACGAGTTCGTCGACCTCTTCCTCGACGATCTCGAGCTGCCGGACCTGGCCAAGCGCAAGATCGCGCAGACCGAGAGCGAGGGCATTCAGCGCGCCGGCTACACCACGTCGGGCTCGCCCGCCAACATCTCGGTGAGCCGGACGGTGAAGCTGGCGCTCGCCCGCCGCATCGCGCTCAAGCGTCCCCGCAAGGAAGAGATCGAGGAACTGGAAGCCGCGATCGCCGCCTGCACCGACGAGGACGAGCTTGGGGTGCTTCTCGCCCAGCTCGAGAAGCTGAAGGCGAAGACGAAGCGGATTCCCTTCATCGATCCGCTCGACATCCGCTACCGCCGCTTCGAGACGGTGCCGAAGCCGGTGGCGCAGGCGGTGATGTTCTGCCTGATGGACGTGTCGGGCTCGATGTCCGAGCACATGAAGGATCTCGCCAAGCGCTTCTACATGCTGCTCTACGTGTTCCTGAAGCGCCGCTACAAGCATGTCGAGATCGTCTTCATCCGCCACACCGACCGCGCCGAGGAGGTCGACGAGCAGACCTTCTTCTATGGCCCGGCCTCGGGCGGCACGCTGGTCTCGAGCGCGCTGCAGGCGATGCACGAGATCGTGCGCGAGCGCTTCAATCCGTCGGACTGGAACATCTACGCCGCGCAGGCCTCCGACGGCGACAATTCCTATTCCGACGGCGAGCTCACGGGGCTGCTGCTGACCGACAAGATCCTGCCGGTCTGTCAGTTCTTTGCCTATCTCGAGGTCGGGGAATCCGGCGGCAGCGCCTTCGATCTCTCCGACTCCTCGCTTTGGACTCTCTACGACCGCCTGCGCAACAGCGGCGCACCGCTCTCGATGCGCAAGGTCAGCGAGCGCAGCGAGATCTTTCCGGTGTTCCACGATCTGTTCCAGCGCCGCGAAACTGCCCAGGAGAAAGCCGCTCCATGACGGAACGATTGTTCGAAGGCGCGGATTGGGATTTCCACACCTTGCAGCGCATCACCGATGCCTGCGAGGCGGTGGCGACGAAGGATCTCGGGCTCGACGTCTATCCGAACCAGATCGAGGTCATCACCGCCGAGCAGATGCTGGATGCCTACTCCTCCGTCGGCATGCCGCTGTTCTACAAGCACTGGTCGTTCGGCAAGCAATTCGCTTACCATGAGGCGTCCTATCGCAAGGGCCTGATGGGGCTCGCCTATGAGATCGTGATCAACTCCTCGCCCTGCATCTCCTATCTGATGGAGGAGAACACGGCGACGATGCAGACCCTGGTGATCGCGCACGCCGCTTTCGGTCACAACCACTTCTTCAAGAACAATTACCTGTTCAAGCAGTGGACTGACGCCGACGGCATCCTGGATTATCTCGACTTCGCCAAGACGTATGTCATGCAATGCGAGGAGCGCTACGGCCGCGTCGAGGTCGAGCGGACGCTCGATGCCGCGCATGCGCTGATGTCGCACGGCATCGACCGCTATCCCGGGAAGAAAAAGCTGGATCTGCGCGCCGAGGAGAAGCGGGCAGGGCGCCGTCGCCAGCACGAGGAGGAGGTCTTCAACGACCTCTGGCGCACCGTCCCCAAGGGCGCGGCCAAGAGCCGGTCCGCGCTCAGCATCGAGCGCCGCCGCAAGCTGCTCGGCCTGCCGCAGGAAAACCTGCTCTATTTCCTGGAGAAGAGTGCGCCGCGACTGGCGCCGTGGCAACGCGAGCTGCTGCGCATCGTCCGCCACATCGCGCAATATTTCTATCCGCAGAGCCAGACCAAGGTGATGAACGAGGGGACGGCGACTTACGTCCACTATCGCATCATGACCAAGCTGCACGAGCAGGGCCGCATCACCGACGGCAATTTCCTCGAATTCCTGGGATCGCACACCAATGTGGTGTTCCAGCCTGAATTCGACGACCCGCGCTTCTCCGGATTCAACCCCTATGCACTCGGCTTTGCCGTAATGCAGGACATCGAGCGCATCGTCACCAAACCGGAGGACGAGGACCGCGAATGGTTCCCCGACATCGCCGGCAAGGGCGACGTGATGGGCGTGCTGCGCGACGTCTGGGCCAACTACCGCGATGAAAGCTTCATCGCCCAGTTCCTGAGCCCGAAGCTGATGCGGCACTTCCGCATGTTCCATCTGCACGACGATCCCGAGGAGCGCGCCGGCATCCGGGTCGATGCCATCCACGACGAGCGCGGCTTCCGCCGCGTCCGCCGCGAGCTGGCGCGGCAGCATGATGTCGGCTTCATCGACGCCAATATCGAGGTGGTCGACGTCGATCTCTCCGGCGACCGCCGGCTGATCCTGCACCACCACGTCATCAAGGGCTCGCAACTCAACGAGACCGATGCCAAGCGGGTGTTGCAGCACCTGGCCGATCTCTGGACCTACGACGTCGCGCTGATCGAGGTCGATGCCAACGACAAGGTCATGCGCGAATACGTCGTGAGCCCGCGCCCGATACCGGCGGCGGTGGCGTGAGGCTGCCGTCTGCGCGGCAATAAGGCGAGATGCGCGTTGATGTGCCCTCGCCCCTTGTGGGAGAGGGCAGGGAGGACGGCAGACACAAGCTCACTTCGGTGAGGGGTATCTCTCCGCACCTTTACGTGTCGAAGGAGACCCCTCATCCGGCGCTTCGTGCCACCTTCTCCCACAAGGGAAGAAGGAAGAGATTCGCGGTTGGATAACGGCTGTTCTACGCCGGCCGCTTCTTCGCCGCCTTCTTCTTCGACCCATTCAGCTCAACCGCCGCGCGGATCAGCGCCTTCAATGCTTTCTCGTTGATCTTCTCGCCCTCGCGAATGTCGATGGCGCGCCGCACGTTGCCGTCGAGGCTGGAATTGAACAGGCCGGCCGGGTCGTCCAGCGCGGCGCCCTTGGCAAAGGTCATCTTCACCACTTCCTTGTAGGTCTCGCCGGTGCAGATGATGCCGTCGTGCTCCCAGACGGGAACGCCGCGCCATTTCCATTCCTCGACGACCTCAGGATCGGCCTGCTTGATCAGGCCGCGGACCCGCGCCAGCATTTCGCCGCGCCAGTCGCCGAGCTCCTTGATCCTGCCGTCGATCAGCTTGGAGGGCGACGGCCCAGTCGCGTCTTTCGTGCTGCTCTTCTTCGCCGCTACTGCCTTCTTCATCGTCTCGCCTCGCATCACGCGTTGCCGCGGCGGCCGAGATAGGGCAGCGCGAACAGATAGAGCCCGGTCGCCAGCAGCGGGATCAGCGGGACGAGCGCCAGGAAGCCGATCCAGACCGCCTGGAGCTGCATGGTCATGGCGACGATGTTGGCGATGACGGCGAGCGTGAAAGCCATCGACAACCAGCGATGGATCTGACGAATCCACATGTCTGTGCTCACTGGGGTCTCCCTCTAGAAATGATTGGAATGGATACGGCCGGCCGGAGCTATTCAACCCGCGCCAGCACCTCGTCCAGCTTGGCAAGGAACTGCTTCCAGCCGGCATGCGCGCCGCCGTAAGCCTGCTTTTGCGTCGGGCTGAAGCCCGCCTGCTCGACGCGTAAGTGAGTGCCCGCGCCGGTCGGCGTCAGCGTGAAGGTCACGACGCTCCTGAGGTCGAACGCGGCGTCCTCATGCGAGAAATTCCAGGTGTAGGCGAGCGTCTTCTGCGGCTCGATGGTGAGCACCTCGCAGTCCAGCACGCCACCCCATTCACCGCGAAGATTGAAGCGATGACCGACTGACGGCTTGAAGTCGTTCTTCATCAGCCATTCCTCGATCAGATGCGGCTGCGTCAGCGCGCGCCAGAGCCGCTCGGCCGGGAAGGCGAATTCGCGCTCGACGACGACGGAGCGTGTTTCGCTTGAGGCTTCGGTCATTGGTCCATCCTCTTCAGGAGATCGTCGAGTGCGTCGAGCCGCCTCTGCCAGAAGCCGGTCATCTGGCTGGTCCAGTCGCGCAGCGGATCGAGTGCGCCGGGCTGCGCGCTGTAGTGGGTCTGCCGCCCCTCATGGCGGTCCCGCACGAGGCCGGCCAGCTTCAACGCGCCGAGATGTTTCGAGACGGCCGGCTGGGAAACGCCGGATCTCACGGTCAGGGCCCCGACCGTCTGCTCCCCCTCGCGGCACAGCCGCTCGAAGATCGCCCGCCTTGTGGGGTCGGCGAGCGTCCGGAACAGGAGGTCGGGGGCGAGAGACATGGGAATCCATAACCAGGAAGTTATGGGTTAACTCATAACCGCGAGGTTATGGGTGAGTCAAGCGGGATGAGGATGAGTTTGGAGGGCGCTACGAGCTCCGCCTTACCTCCGGGCGATGCAAAGCATCGACCCGCGCGCCGGGTGAGGGCTTTTTCCTCTAGGGGATTGTCCCTCTGCGGAGCCACCCTCTTCCCAACCCTCGCAGGCGGGGGAGGGAGTGCACTTGTCGTGTGGGTAAGAAGCAGCCCCTACGGCCGCAGATAAAGATACCCCTGCGACTGCAGCTCAGCCAAACGAACCACGCCGCCCTTTTCCGCGCTGACGAAGCCCGGCAGCAGCTCGGTCAACGTCACGTTCTGCGCCTTCATCGTGTTGCCGCAGGCGGCGAGCTCGACGCCGTCCTTGGAGAATTCGCCGACGCGCTTGCTGATGTCGGGGTTCGCCTGCGCCGAGTGGAATGCCTTCAGCGCCGGCCCGTGGATCACCAGCGCGATCCTGACGTGATCAGGACCGCCGACACCGTCGATGTGGTTCTGGATGTTGCCGAGCACGAAGTTGACCTTCTCGGCATCGCTGAGATGGTAGACCACTTTCAGCTTGTTGCCCGCGCCCGCTCCCGTCGCGGCTTTCGCGCCGGAGGCACCGAATGCCGCGCCGAGGGCCGAGATTGCGCTCCACAAGATGTTCCGCCGGTTCATGGCGATCTCCCTCGACTGACTTTGCCGGAGACATATCATCATTTGTGGCGGAGCGCGGCGAGTTCCTTGCGGTCGGTCACCAGCGAAGCGCACTCGCTGTTGTCGGTGCGATCAAGCCGAAAGATCCTGTCGTCGGCACCGCCGACCAGCGACCGCTCGGCCTCGTCATCCGGCTTGTTGTTCTGCCAGACCCGGACCCGTTCGAGCCGCACGATCGTCGACTTGTCGTCTTTGGACAGCGCAACGCCGATGCCACCGCCTTCGCAATCGACACCGCAACCGAGGCGAACCTCGTTGCCGTCCTTGGTGAATACGGCGTGGTTGCAAGAACCGCTGGAGTCGAAATCGCCGGAGCGATGGCGGTACCTGAAACCGAGGCGGAAGGAATTGTGCAGCTCCTTGTCTTCCTTGTCCAACTCGGCCGAGATCAGCAGCTTCATCGAAGCGACCTTCTGCTTCGGATGCCGCGCCAGGTGCTCCGCATCGTAGCGGCGGACGAAGCAGGCATAGGCCTTGTTGCCGGGGGCGCCCGCATACATGCGCGTGTTGAAGGTCCCGGCTTCGGCCTTGCTGGCTTCGCGGATGTCATCAGCTTCTTCCGCGTGGGCCGTACTGATGAGTGCGGCAACGGCGAGGGCAGTCAGGAGAGAAAGCTTCATGATGGCCTCTAGCGCAGGAGCCGAGCTGTAGGCTTTAGACGCGGCCCAGGTGCGACGCGTTCAACCCGCGCAAGTCGTACATGATCATCACAGCGCGGAGCGGGATGGACAGTTCCAGGCACGGCGTTAGTCACCGGGAGGGCGAGGAAGGTTCAACCGATGCGAAGCCTTCGTCTTCCGGAACTCGATCCCTGCCAGTCCTTCGACATTGCTCCATTTCATCAATGTGATAGCCTTCACAGACGATCGCCTTTAGCGGTCGTAAGCTGGGGCTGCCTTTGTAGGTTTGTGGAGTCCCCCGCAATGGGCGAAATTCGCAACTTCAGATCCGGAAATCAGGACGGGCCACCTCCACACGGCCCCATGCCTCGTCGCCTCGCGGCGATCATTGTCGGCGATATCGCTTCCTACAGTCGTATCATGCAGGCCGACGAGGAGGGCACGCATGTCCGCGTCAAGCGGATCGAGCGGGATATCATCCAGCCCAGCATCGTCGAGCACCATGGCACGCTGGTGAAGACGACGGGCGACGGCTTCATCGCCATCTTCGACAGTCCTGTCGAGGCCGTTCGATGCAGCATCGTCATCCAGCAGAATCTCATCGGCCGCAACGCCCCGCTTCCCAAGCATTCACGGCTCGAATACCGGATTGGCGTCAATCTCGGCGACGTCATCGTGGAGCCGGACGATGTCTACGGCGACGGGGTCAACATCGCCACACGTATCGAGGGTATCGCCGAGCCCGGTCACGTCTATATCTCAGGCGCGATCTACGAGCAGATCAAGCACAAGGTGGTGTGCGGCTATGAGTCGCTCGGGGACCGCAAGGTCAAGAACATCACGGATCCGGTGCGCGTCTATCGCGTGCTACCGGACGCAGACGCGGTCGGCAGGACGCGCGGCCGGCGCGAGAGCATGCTGCTCTTTCTTCTGATCATGGCATTGCTGGTGATTGCCGGCTACGTGCTTTGGTACGTGCTGGTGCAGCACCGCAGCCAGGTGGGGCAACAGGCTGCCGCTCCTCCGATCGCGGCGCCGTCGGCTTCGCCGATGCCGCAATCCGTTCCGTCGTTACCGAGCCCGCCGGTACCGGCGCCTCAAGCTGCACCCGCGTCTTCTCCCTTGCCCACAACGACGCCGTCGCCCGCAGCATCGCCTTCACCATCTCCGGCATCCGCTCCATCGGTGACGGCGGTCCGAGAACCCGAGATGATCCCCATTCGCGGCGGCAGCTTTGCGATGGGAAGCAATGACGATCCGACCGAACGTCCTGTCCACCAGGTCACGGTCAAGCCGTTCTCGATCGGCAAATATCCGGTGACGGTGCAGGAATGGAACGAATGCGCGGCCGCAAAGGCGTGCGGCTTCACCGCCACCGGCAAAGAGGATGCGCCGATCGGCAATGTGAGCTGGACCGACGCGCAGCAATATGCCGCCTGGCTCGCGCAGGCGACGAAGAAGCCTTACCGGCTTCCGAGCGAGGCCGAATGGGAATATGCCGCGCGCGGCGGCACGCAGAGCAAATATTGGTGGGGCGACAAGCTTCAGCCAGGCATGGCCGGCTGCAAGGATTGCGGTGACCTCGCGGCCGAGCAGCCGGCGAAGGTCGGCAGCTTCAAGCCGAATCCGTTCGGCCTCCACGACATGGGTGGCGGTATCGATCAGTGGGTCGAGGACTGCTGGCACAGGACCTATCAGGGCGCACCCACTGACGGCTCGGCATGGGGTGGCGGCGACTGCAGCTCGCACGTTCTGCGCTCGGGCTCGTGGAAGAATGATGCGAGATATGTGAGGCCATCCAACCGCGATGGTTACGACACCAATGTCCGTTACCCCACGCATGGATTCCGCGTCGCGCTCAGTCCGTAAGTGCTGGAGTGGATTTGATGAAGATCATTCATTGTGTCGCACTGGCGACTGCGATCGCAGTGCACCCGGGCGCAGCCTGCTCGCAGGGAAAGACGGCGCCAAAGGACGCAAAACTCTATTTCATCACGCCGCACGATGGGCAGAAGGTTCGCGGTGGATTCTGGGTCCGGTTCGGCCTGCGCAACATGGGCGTGACGCATGCCGGCGACGATTACCAGAATGCCGGTCATCATCATCTGCTGGTCGACGTCAACGATCCCATCGATCCCAAGGAGCCGATCCCGCAGGACAAGTCGCACCTGCATTTCGGCGCAGGGCAGACCGAGACCATGCTGGACCTTGCGCCGGGGACTCACACCCTGCAACTGGTGCTCGGCGACGCCAAGCACTATCCGTTCGAACCGCCGGTCGTGTCGGAGAAGATCACGATACGCGTCAGGTCGCCGGCTTCGGCGCGGAGCAAATGATCAGCGCAGGCTGGCGTTGATCTTGTCCAGCACCGCCGAGCCCGGGCACAGGGTGTCCGCTTCCAGCGTGTTGAGCGGCGTCTCGACCGTGTTGAGATGCTCGTGCAGATCTTCCGCGTCGGGGTCGACGTAAAGGAGACCGGTGACGATCTGCCCCTTGGCGGCGTGCCGCGCAAGGAAGGTCTGGGCGCCCAGCCGGTCATGCGGATCGTAGTCGGCGTCGATCTTGCGCAGCGCGATCTTGCTGCCGTCATGCTGCTCGACCATCTGCACGGTACCCGGCGCATAGTCCACCGCGATGGGATCGCGGCCGACCAGAACGTCGAGGCGGTTCACGGCGTCGTTGTGCTCGCGGACATAGTCGAAGCTCTTGGTCGAGCCGGCGTGGTTGTTGAAAGCGATGCAGGGGCTGATGACGTCGATGAAGGACGCGCCCTTGTGGCGGATCGCAGCCGCGATCAGCGGCACCAGCTGGGTCTTGTCGCCGGAGAAGCTGCGCGCCACGAAGGTGGCGCCCAGCTGCAATGCGATCGCAACGAGGTCGATGGCGTTGTCGGTGTTGGTGACGCCCTTCTTGGACTTCGAGCCGCGGTCGGCGGTGGCCGAGAACTGGCCCTTGGTCAGGCCGTAGACGCCGTTGTTCTCGACGATATAGGTCATGTTGACGCCGCGCCGGATCGAGTGCGCGAACTGGCCGAAGCCGATCGAGGCGGAATCGCCGTCGCCGGACACGCCGAGATAGATCAGATCGCGGTTGGCGAGGTTGGCGCCGGTCAAGACCGATGGCATGCGGCCGTGCACGGAGTTGAAGCCGTGCGAATTGCCGAGGAAATAATCCGGCGTCTTCGAGGAGCAGCCGATCCCGGAGATCTTCGCCACCCGGTGCGGCTCGATCGAGAGCTCGTAGCAGGCCTCGATGATCGAAGCCGTGATCGAATCGTGACCGCAGCCGGCACACAGCGTCGAGATCTTGCCCTCGTAGTCGCGATGGGTGTAGCCGAGCTCGTTCTTCTTCAGCCCCGGATGATGGAATTTTGGCTTTGCGATGTAGGTCATGACACGGCCTTGCGGAGCGGGGTCACCTTGAGGTGATCCTGGTGGTCGCCAATGGCTTTTGCGATGAAGCGGGCGGTGATCGGCGAGCCGTCGTAATGCACGATCGGCACGAGGCGCACCGGGTCGATGCCGTTCTCGTTGACGATGAGCTGGCGCAGCTGGCTGTCGCGATTCTGCTCGACGACGTAGACGAAGTCGTGCTCGGCGAGGAAGCTCGCCACGCTCGAATGGAACGGGAAGGCGCGGATGCGCAGGCGGTCGAGCTGATGCCCGCGCGCTTCCAGAAGGCCGATCGCCTCGTCCATCGCCGGCGACGTCGAGCCGAAATAGATCACGCCGTATTTGGTCGGCCGTTCCGCATTGGCCTGCAGCGGTCGCGGCACCAGGTCCTGCGCGGTCTCGAACTTGCGCATCAGGCGCTGCATGTTGTCGGCATAGACCGAGCCTTCCTCGGAATAGCGCGCATAGCGATCACGCGAGGTGCCGCGGGTAAAATAGGAGCCCTTGGTCGGGTGCGTGCCGGGATAGGTGCGGTAGGGGATGCCGTCGCCGTCGACATCGAGATAGCGGCCGAAGTCGCGGCCTTCCTCCAGCATCTCCGCGGTCATCACCTTGCCGCGGTCGTATTGCTTGGCATCGTCCCATTTCAGCGGACGGCAGAGCCGGTGATTCATGCCGATGTCGAGGTCGAGCATCAGGAAGATCGTGGTCTGGATCCGCTCGGCGAGATCGAACGCGGCGGCCGCGAATTCGAAGGCCTCGGCGGGATCCTCGGGGAACAGCAACACATGCTTGGTGTCGCCGTGCGAAGCATAGGCGCAGGCGATGATGTCGCATTGCTGGGTGCGGGTCGGCATGCCCGTGGAGGGGCCGGCGCGCTGGATGTTCATGATCACGGCCGGAATCTCGGCGAAGTATGAGAGGCCGATGAATTCGGTCATCAGGGAGATGCCGGGGCCCGATGTCGCGGTGAAGGCGCGGGCGCCGTTCCAGGAGGCGCCGATGACGATGCCGATTGAAGCGAGCTCGTCCTCGCCCTGCACGATGGCGTATTTCGCCTTTCCGGTTTCAGGGTCGTGCCGGTACTTCTTGCAATGGGCGGTGAAGGCCTCCGCCACCGACGAGGACGGCGTGATCGGATACCAGGCGCATACCGTGGCGCCGCCATAGACGGCGCCGAGCGCGGCGGCGCTGTTGCCTTCGATGAAGATGCGGTCGCCGACCTTGTCCGACTTTTTCACCCTGAGGCCGAGCGGGCATTTCAGGTTCTGCAGCGCCCAGTCGCGCCCAAGATGCAGCGCGTGGACGTTGGAGGAGAGCAGCTTTTCCTTGCCCTTGTACTGCTCGCCGATCAGCTGCTCGATCAGCTTCGGGTCCATGTCGAGCAGCGCCGAGAGTGCGCCGAGATAGATGATGTTCTTGAACAACTGGCGCTGGCGCGGATCGGTATAGGTCGAGTTGGTGATGGCGGTGAGCGGCACGCCGATCACGGTGATGTCGTCGCGGAATTTCGTCGACGGCATCGGCTTGGTGGAATCGTAGAACAGATAGCCGCCCGGCTCGATGCCGGCGACGTCCTTGTCCCAGGTCTGCGGATTCATCGCCACCATCATGTCGACGCCGCCGCGGGCGCCGAGATGGCCGTCCTCGGTCACCCGCACCTCGTACCAGGTCGGCAGGCCCTGGATGTTGGAGGGGAAGATGTTGCGTGGGGAGACCGGAACACCGTGGCGCAGGATCGCGCGCGCGAACATCTCGTTGGCGCTGGCCGAGCCCGAGCCGTTGACGTTGGCGAAGCGGACGACGAAGTCGTTTACGCTGCTGATCGGCTTTTTGTCGGGCATGTCGAACCTGCGTGAGTCATGTCGATGAAATACTTCTGCATGTCCCAGGCGCCGGTGGGACACCGCTCGGCGCACAGCCCGCAATGCAGGCAGACGTCCTCGTCCTTCACCATCACGCGGCCGGTCTTGAGATCCGAGGAGACGTAGAGGTCCTGGTCCGGATGCGGCGAGGGCGCCTTCAGGCGCTGGCGCAGATCGCTTTCTTCTCCGTTGCCCGTGAAGGTGATGCAATCCATCGGGCAGATGTCCGCGCAGGCATCGCACTCGATGCAGAGCGAGGTCGAGAATACGGTCTGCACGTCGCAGTTCAGGCAGCGCTCGGCTTCGCCCAGCGCCAGCTTGACGTCGTAGCCGAGCTCGACCTCGGCGCGGATGTCCTTCAGCGCGATCACCTTGTCGCGATGCGGCACCTTGTAGCGCTTGTCGATCGAGATGTCGTTGTCATAGCTCCATTCGTGGATGCCCATCTTCTGCGATGAGACATGCACCTCAGGCAGTGGCCGCTCGGTGATGTCCTCGCCCGAGAGCATCTTGTGGATCGACAATGCGGCGTCATGGCCGTGCGCGACCGCCCAGATGATGTTTTTGGGGCCGAACGCGGCATCGCCGCCGAAGAACACTTTTGGATTGGTCGAGACGAAGGTCTTGGGATCGACCTTCGGCATGTGCCATTTGTCGAACTCGATGCCGCAGTCCTGCTCGATCCAGGGGAAGGCGTTTTCCTGGCCGACCGCGACCAGCACGTCGTCGCAGGGAATGGTCTGATCGGGATCGCCCGAAGGCACGAGGTTGCGGCGGCCTTTGGCGTCATATTCGGCTTTGACGTGCTGGAAGGTGACGCCGATCAGCTTGCCGGCGACGTGCTTGAATGCCACCGGCACCATGTAGTTGAGGATCGGAATATCCTCGTGGAGCGCGTCCTCCTTCTCCCACGGCGAGGCCTTCATCTCCTCGAAGCCGGAACGCACGATCACCGTGACTTTCTCGCCGCCGAGCCGGCGCGCGGTGCGGCAGCAGTCCATTGCGGTGTTGCCGCCGCCGAGCACGATCACGCGCTTGCCGATCTTGTCGATATGGCCGAACGAGACCGAGGCCAGCCATTCGATGCCGATATGGATATTGCCAGCCGCTTCCTTGCGGCCGGGAATGTCGAGCTCTCGGCCGCGCGGCGCGCCGGAGCCGACGAAGATCGCGTCATATTTCTCCGCGAGCAGCGACTTCATGCTCTCGATGCGGTGGCCACCTTTGAACTCGACGCCGAGACTCAGGATGTAGCCGGTCTCCTCGTCGATCACCGAATTGGGCAGGCGGAATTTCGGGATCTGCGTGCGCATCATGCCGCCGGCTTCCGGATCGGCATCGAATACGGTGCAGTGATAGCCGAGCGGCGCGAGATCGCGCGCCACCGTCAGCGAGGCCGGACCGCCGCCGACGAAGGCAACGCGCTTGCCGTTCTTCGGTGCAGGGCGCGGCAGGCGCTGCTTGATGTCGTCCTTGAAATCGGCGGCGACACGCTTGAGCCGGCAGATTGCGACCGGCGTCTCCTCGACGCGTCCGCGGCGGCACGCCGGCTCGCAGGGACGATCGCAGGTGCGTCCCAGAATTCCGGGAAACACGTTCGACTTCCAATTGATCATGTAGGCGTCGCTGTAGCGGCCTTGTGCGATCAGTCGGATATATTCGGGAACCGGGGTGTGCGCAGGACAGGCCCATTGGCAATCGACCACTTTGTGAAAGTAGTCGGGGGCCGCGATATCGGTCGGTTTCATTCCTACCCTGTCCGCGCAGGCTCAAAGACCCGGCGGCCTCTTCTGAGCTTGGCGAACGCTTAACGCGCTGCGATCTGGTTTCTGAATGACGTCATTGGGTTAGCTTATTAGAACCTTTCCGAAGTACAACGGCAAAGTTCGGTGCGTCCCCGCTTTCATGGGAGCTACGCGCGCACAGCATTAACGGCCGCGCGCGATGCGCGTGCGGTGCAATATGTTGCGATGCAGATGGTTGTTCAGCCGCGCGCGATGTCGCTCTTTGCGAGGTCCCACATCAGGCTGTAAGTCCCGACCGAGACGGGCAGCGGGAAGGGCGATGCCGCAGGGCCGGTGAAGCGCTCGGCGATCACGGCCGAGACCGCCCCGACATGCGTGCCGTCGATCAGCACGAACCAGTCGCGTGCGCCTTCGTTGCGCACCGCCGGAATGTCCGCGGTCGCGCCAGACAATTCCGGCTCGCTTTCGAGCAGGTGCATCGAGATGATGCCGTCGCGCCGCTCCGGCGCCAGCTTTTCTTGCAGCGCATCACGCCATGCGCCAGCATTGTCGGCTGTGGGCCGCAGCCGCACGAGGCCGAGCGCAGCGCCGCGGCCGGTGCCGTTGCTGATGGTAATGCGCGCGACGACACGGAGCATGTCCTTGAAATGCGCCATGCTTTGCCGCGACCATTCGGTCTGGTTGGCCAGGCGCGCCCGATAGGCGGGACTGTCGAGCACGTCGAGCGTCGCGGTCGAGTACAGCGAGAGATATTTGGGATTGGCGGCATGCGCGACATAGCGCCGCGCTTCCAGGAAACCGTCGATCGCGACGCGCTCTTCCAGATGCTCTCGATCGTACCAGCGATTGAAATCGGCCTCATTGGCTGCGTCGATATTCATCGACGTCAGCAGCATGCCCTTTCCGGCGAGCGGCATTTTCTTGTTGTCCTTTTTCGCGCATTAGCGCGCGGCCTTCGACGCAAGGTCGGCAATCGACTTCATGACCGCATCCCTCACGCCGGCATCATAGAGCGAATGTCCGGCTTCTTCCACGAGGCGAATCTCGGAACCCGGCCAAACTTTCGCGAGCGCGTGTGATGTCTCAGGAGGGCACAACAGGTCGTAGCGGCCCTGCACGACAATGCCGGGAATCCCGGCGAGCCGGTCCGCGTTCCGCAGCAGCTGGGCTTCGTTCATGAAGGAGTTGTTGATGAAGTAATGCGCCTCCATGAACGGCGTCGCCGGCAGCGTGCGCCAGACGTTCAGCGACGCCAGGTCCAGCCGCATCTTGGCGGCCTTGTGCTCCGACAGGGCTCGCTCGGTGTCGTGCCAGGCGCGGGCCGCAGGTCCGTGAACGGCCGGATCGGCATCGAGGATGCGGCGATAATAGGCTTCCACCGGGCGCGCACGTTCCTCAGGCGGCAGCACGCTCAGAAAATCCTCGTAGAGCGCGGGATAGAATTGCGGCAGGCGCCCCGTGAAGGCCGTCTCGACCTCGGCCCGCGTGCCCAGAAAGGTCGCGCGGAGCGCGATGCCGGAGACGCGCTCGGGATGGGCCTGCGCGTAAGCCAGCGCCAGCGTCGCGCCCCAGGAGCCGCCGACCACCATCCAGCGTTCGAAGCCGAACTTGTCGCGGATTTTCTCCATGTCCGCGATCAGATGTGCCGTGGTGTTGTGCTCGCGTGATCCCTTCGGCCGGCTGCGGCCGCAGCCGCGCTGGTCGAACAGCACGGCGCAGAAGCGGTCGGGATCGAACAGCCGGCGATGATCGGCCTGGCAGCCGCTGCCGGGCCCGCCGTGCAGGTAGACCGCGGGAATGCCGTCGCTGCGACCGACGCTCTCGACATAGAGCTCATGGCCGTCGCCGACGTCGAGCATGTCGGAGGTCAGCGGCGCAAAGGGATCGGCACGCCTCGCCGCTGTACCTGCGTCGGCGTCAGGCCCCATTCTCGGATTCCAGGGTGCCGCCGGCGAAGTTGCGATAGAGGAAGCGGCTGGTCTCGCCCTCGGCCTCACGCTCGGCCTGCTTGAAGATGGTCTCGTGCAGCGGCGACAGCGCGCAGGCCGGGTCGGTGTTGGCGGCGTCCCCTGTCAGCGCGAAGGCCTGGCAGCGGCAGCCGCCAAAATCGATCTCGCGGAATTCGCAAGACTTGCACGGCTCCTTCATCCAGCCGGTGCCGCGATAGCGGTTGAAGGCCTCGGAGTTCTGCCAGATCCAGGCGATCGAATGGTTGGAGCGGACCGATTCGAAGTCGAGCCCGGTGATGCTCTCGGCGGCGTGGCAGGGCAGCACCTTGCCGGCGGGCGAGATGTTGAAGAACTGCCGGCCCCAGCCGCCCATACACTTCTTCGGCCGCAAGGCGTAGTAGTCCGGCACGACGTAGTCGATCGCGAGCGTGCCCTTCAGCCGCTCGCGCGCTTCCTCGACGAGACGCGTACACTCATCCAGCTGCGCCACCGTCGGCATCAGCGCGGCGCGGTTCTTCAACGCCCAGCCGTAATACTGCACATTGGCGACCTCGAGCCGGTCGGCGTCGAGATCGACGGACATCTGGATGATGTCAGGCAACTGGTGCAGGTTCTGGCGGTGCATCACCGCGTTCACGGTGAGCGGCAGATCGAGCTCGCGCGTCCACTTTGCGACCTCGAGCTTCTTGCGGTGCCCGTTCTTGTAGCCGGCGACGCGATCGGCGAGGCCTTCTTCAACGCCCTGGAAACTGATCTGCACGTGGCAGAGCCCGGCATCGGCGAGATCGCTGAGCTTCTCGCGCGTCAGCAGCACGGCCGAGGTGATCAGGTTGGTGTAGAGGCCGACGTCACTGGCATGCTTGACGAGGTCGACGAGGTCCTTGCGCGCCGTCGGCTCGCCGCCGGAGAAATGCACCTGCAGCACGCCGATCTCGGCAAGCTCGCTCAAGACCTTCTTCCATTCCTCGGTGGTCAGCTCCTTGCCCGAGCGATCGAGCTCGACCGGGTTGGAGCAGTAGGGGCATTGCAGCGGGCAGCGATGGGTGATCTCGAGCAGCACCGCGAGCGGAATGCCAAAGGTCTCCGCCGTCGAGCGCTGCTTCTCCAGCACCGCGAGGCTGTCGCTGGCATCAGGGGGGATCAAGGGGTTGCCGAGCACATCGCTCATGACGCCTTCTCCCGGGCCTCCGTGAGAAAGCCCTTGTCGGCGAGATCCTGCAGCATGACGATGACGTCGGCGAGGATCGCCTCGCGTGGCGCGGCGTATTTTGCCGCCAACGCGTCCGCAATATCGCCGACATTGCGCTCGCCATTGCAGAGCTGCAAGACCTCAACGGCGATCTCGTCCGGCGCCAGCACGCGTTCCGGCGCCAGGATCACCCAGACCTTCCGCGTCTCGTCATATTTCAGCTTGGCATGCCGCGGCAGCACCGGGCGGTTTGCCTCGCTGACACTGATGTTCCGCGGCCCGGCCATTGCTCTTGTCCCTCAACTCGCCTTGGGCACGAACGCGCCCGGCGGAATGTGGCCCTCGACATAGGCGTGCTGAAGCGCGTCAAGCTGCACCCACAGCACGTTGGTCTTGAAGATCAGCGCGTTGCACACTTGCGCGCGCTGCTCCGGCGTCGTGGCATGCGCCTTGACATAGTCGAGCGCAAAGCCGGCATCGCGCGGCGCCTGCGCCAGGCGGCGCTTGAAGTAGCTCATGATGTCGGGGTTGACGAAATCATAGTGCTCCAGCATGCCGGAGATGCGTTCTTCATGCAGGTTCGGCGCGAACAGCTCGGTGAGCGAGGAGGCGATCGCCTCCAGCGGGCTTTTTTCGCGGCAGTAGTGAACGTAAGCCTCCACCGCGAAGCGCGTCGCCGGCAGGATGCCTTCGGTCGATTCCACATAGGCCGTGTCGAGGCCGAGGCCTTCGGTCAGCTTCAGCCAACGCTCGATGCCGCCTTCGCTGCCGACATCGCCGTCATGGTCCTCGATGCGGTGGCGCCATTCCAGGCGCGTGGCGCGGTCGCGGAAACGCGAGATCACCACCGCGTCCTTGATCGGGATCGTGCTCTGGTAATAGTAGCGGTTCAGCGCCCAGGCCTGCACCTGGCCCTTGTTCAGCTTGCCGCCGTGCAGCAGCTTGTGGAACGGATGCAGGCTGTGATAGCGCGTCGCCCCGATATGGCGCAGCGTCGCCTCGAGCTCCTCGGCCGAGTTGAGCCTCAGATCCTTGCCGATCGAGAGCGCAGTCATTCCAGTCATTGACGCCGCATTCACAGCACGATCTCCGTTCCATCCGCCGGTATCTGCCAGCCCGCCGCCTCGACGGCCTTGCGCTCGGATGAGGTAGGTAGCAGCGCCGGGTTCGAGTTATTGATATGCAGAAATATCTTCCTGTCGATAGCGAGGTCGGCCAGCCGTGCGATGGCGCCGTCCTCGCCGGACATGGCGACATGTCCCATGCTCTTGCCGGTCTTCTGGCCGAGCCCGCATTTGATCATCTCGTCGTCCTGCCAGACCGTGCCGTCGAAGAACACGAGCGAAGCGCCGTCGATCTCGGCCTTGAGCGCGTCGGTCACCTCGGCGCAGGCCGCGATGAAGTAGAAGCACTTGCCGGTCGCCTTGTCGGTGACCTTCAGGCCCAGCGTGTCGCCGTCGCCGCTGTCCCCGCCGGGATGCGCCTTGCCTTCCAGATACCAGGCCGATTTGCCAGAGACTGCGAAGGACAGCACCTCCAGTCCGGAGCGGGTGCCGTCGGGCAGGCGCGGCTCGAATGGCTCGCGGATTGCCATCGGCTGGCGCCGCACGTGCTTCTCGTTCAGCACGTTGAAGATGCTGTTGCTGGCAAGGATCGCCAGCACCTTCTCATGCGCATAGATCGTGAACGGCGAGCTCTCGCGCATCGAGAGCAGGCCGGCCACCGCATCCACTTCGCTGTTGGTCAGGATCACGCCCGCAATCGGCGTATGGCGCAGCGCCCCGGCCTTGGGGTGCAGCTGCGGCGTGGCATTCAATTGCTGGCGGAGGTCCGGTGAGGCGTTGATCAGGAACCAGTGCTCGCCATCGCCGCTGAAGGCGACCGAGGCCTGGGTTCTCAAGAGCTCATGGCCGTTCTCACGGGCCGCCCGGCAGCCCTCGCAGCCGCAATTCCATTGCGGCACTCCGCCGCCGGCTGCGGCGCCCAGGACGACGACGCGAAGCATGATCCGTCTCCTGGAAGCAACGTCGCGAGGTGGATCTCAGGCCGACACGATTTCCCTCATTCGGAAACCGGTCGTGACCGAAAGACCCACCTGCGCTGAACGCAGATCACCAACCGCTTACTTGCGGGTGGCGCTCACATACATGTTGATTTCCATGCCGCAGGGCACTTCGACGATCTTCGGGGCTTTCCAAGCCATTTTGGCACTCCATTTTCGCGAATTCGGACGTATCGCCCACCCGTTAAATTAATGCGCGCCGGGAAGTTCGCCAGTGAAATTTTCCCGAGAATCTCATGTTGCGCCGCGAAAAAAAAGCCTTCGGGAACGCTCACTTCTGGGGCGCTGCCTTGCGTTCGGCGCATTCGGTCGCGAACCCTGTCCTGATAAAGCAGTTGTGAGTGCAGTGCAGCTTTCAATCCGGTACAGGCGACCCAACTGGATCTCGATGATGCCCAGATACTACTTCAATACCCGTATCGGCGACGAACTGATCGTGGATCCCGAAGGCGAGGATCTGCGCAACCCCGACCGCGCCTGGGAGGTCGCCCGCCAGATGATCCTTGAAGTGGTGAAATCCGAGGGCACCCAGCGCGCCCTGCTGGACGCCGTGATCGAGGTCACCGACGCCGAAGGCGAGATCGTGCTGGAGTTTCCCTTCACCGAGGCGCTGCTGGACATCCCGGACGCGTCCGCGACGCGGCATTAGCCCCCGCTCTCTCCCCGTCATTGCGACCGCAGCGACTTGTCCGACGAAGCCTTGGCGAAGGCGGAAGCAATCCAGAAACTCTCCGCGGAGGAAGTCTGGATTGCTTCGTCGCAAGGGCTCCTCGCAAAGACGACGGAGAATGAGGCACCACCCGGCGCCCCAGCGCCTTCGCCCCTGCGAAATCCGCATGGCTTTGCCGCGTTCCCGGCGCTAAAAGACGCCGGTTACACGGAGCAAGCCATGCAAGATCTCTGGCGCCTGTCGGCTGCCGACCTCGCCTCCCTCGTCAAGTCCAAAAAGGTGTCCGCCCGGGAGGCGGCCAAGGCCGGGCTCGCCCGCTTGGACGCCGTCAATCCCCAGCTCAACGCGGTGATCGACCACCGGCCAGACGACGTGCTCAAGCAGGCCGACGCCGTCGACGCCGCCATCGCGCGCGGCGAGGACTCCGGCGTGCTCGCCGGCGTTCCCGTCACCATCAAGGCCAATGTCGATCAGGAGGGCTTTGCCACCACCAACGGCCTCAAGCTCCAGCGCGATTTGATCGCGCGCGAGGACAATCCGGTGGTCGCCAATTTCCGGAAATCGGGCGCCATTCTCCTTGGCCGCACCAATTGCCCGGCCTTCTCGTATCGCTGGTTCACCACCAACCTCGTTCATGGCGACACCAAGAACCCGCGCGATGCCTCGCTGACCCCGGGCGGCTCGTCCGGTGGCGCCGGTTCGGCGGTCGCGGCCGGCATCGGCCACATCGCCCACGGCACCGACATTGCCGGCTCGATCCGCTATCCCGCCTATGCCTGCGGTGTGCACGGCCTGCGCCCGACGCTCGGCCGCATCCCCGCCTTCAACCCGGCGCTGCCGGAGCGTCCGATCGGGCCGCAGATCATGGCGGTCTCGGGTCCCCTGGCGCGCACCGTCAACGACCTCAGGATTTCACTGGCTGCGATGTCGGCCCGCGACATCCGTGATCCCTGGTTCGTGCCGGTGCCGCTGGAAGGCCCCGCACGGGACAAGCGCGCCGCGCTCTGCCTCAATCCTGGCGGCCTTGCGACGACGCCGGAGGTGAAGGCGGCGGTGAGCGATGCCGGCAAGCGGCTGGAGCGCGCGGGCTGGACCGTCGACATCATCGAGGACACGCCGCCGATGCGCGAGGCGGTCGAGTGGCAGATCAAGCTCTGGCTCGGCGACGGCTACGAGGCCCAGCTCGAGATGGCCGAGCGCGAGGGCGATCCCGGCGCGCTGGCGTGCCTGCGCGGCAACCGCGCCAGGGTCACGCCGATGGACCAGGCCAATTACGCCAAGGCGCTGACCCGAAGAGCCACGCTGACCCGCGACTGGATGCAATTCTTCGAAAAGTACGCGGTGCTGCTGACGCCGGTGTCCGGCGAGCTGCCGTTCCCCGATCATCTTGATCGCAAGGACGACGAGTCGTTCAAGCGGGTCTGGGAAGCGCAGCTGCCGCAGATCGCCATTCCCTTCATGGGTCTGCCGGGCCTTGTGGTCTCCACCGGTCTCGTCGGCAAGGCGCCCGTCGGCGTGCACATCGTCTCCGGCCGCTATCGCGAGGATTTGTGCCTGCTCGCAGGCGAGGCGATCGAGGCGGGCGGCGTGCCGCCGTCGCCGATCGATCCCGTGGGTTAGCGATGTCCGTGATCTACGATTTCAAGGCCAACTCGCTTGCCGGCGAGGAGGTCGCCCTGAAACGTTTCGAGGGGCAGGTGCTGCTGATCGTCAACACCGCGAGCAAATGCGGCTTCACGCCGCAATATCGCGGCCTGGAAGATCTGCATCGCGATCTCTCGCCGCGCGGCTTCTCGGTGCTCGGCTTTCCCTGCAACCAGTTCGGCGCGCAGGAGCCGGGGCGGGCGGACGAGATCCAGGCGTTCTGCTCGACCCATTACGACGTCACCTTCCCGCTGTTCGAGAAGATCGACGTCAACGGCGCCAATGCGCACCCTCTGTATGAGTACCTGAAACGTCAGCAATCCGGGCTTCTCGGCGCCGCCATCAAATGGAATTTCACCAAATTCCTGGTGGACCGTGCCGGCAAGGTGGTCGCGCGCTACGCGCCGACCGCGCGGCCCGAAGGATTGCGGAATCAAATCGAAACACTGTTGTGAGCGAGACAATCATGAGCGACGAATTCCCGGACCGCCTGTCGGTCGATCCGAACAGCCCCTATTACAACGCGGACATCCTCGCGCGCGACGTCGGCATCCGCTTCAAGGGCGTCGAGAAGACCAATGTCGAGGAATACTGCATCAGCGAAGGCTGGGTCCGCGTCACCGCCGGCAACGCCAAGGATCGCCACGGCAACCCGCTGACCATCAAGGTGCACGGCCCGGTGGAGCCGTATTTCAGGGATAAGAAATAGACCGCCGTCATTCCGGGGCGATGCGAATCCGCCGCGCGTCCAAATGCAAGACCGTCACCCTGAGGTGGCCGCTCCTTCAGCGGCCCTCGAAGGGCGACAGCCCGGCTGCACCTCGGCCGTTCATCCTTCGAGGCTCCCGATGGGGCGCTGAGCGCCCCATCACTCGCACCTCAGGATGACGGGGAGACAGTCCGGCGAATTCCTCTCAACACCCAAGGCCACCCTATGTCCGTCCGCATCGTCGACGTCCGCGAAATTACAAAACCGATCTCCTCGCCGATCCGCAACGCCTATATCGACTTCACCAAGATGACGACGAGCCTCGTCGCCGTCGTCACCGATGTGGTGCGCGACGGCAAGCGCGTGATCGGCTACGGCTTCAACTCCAACGGCCGTTACGGGCAGGGCGGCCTGATCCGCGAACGTTTTGCCTCGCGCATCACCGAGGCCGATCCGAAGTCGCTGCTGAATGCGGCTGGCGACAATCTCGACCCCGACAAGGTCTGGGGCGCGATGATGACCAACGAGAAGCCGGGCGGCCATGGCGAGCGTTCGGTCGCGGTCGGCACCATCGACATGGCGGTTTGGGACGCGGTGGCGAAGATCGCGGGCAAGCCGCTGTTCCGCCTGCTCGCCGAGCGTCACGGCGTCAAAGCCAATCCGCGCGTGTTCGTCTACGCCGCCGGCGGCTATTACTATCCCGGCAAGGATCTTTCGATGCTGCGTGGTGAGATGCGCGGCTATCTCGACCGCGGCTACAACGTCGTGAAGATGAAGATCGGTGGCGCGCCCATTGACGAGGATCGCGCTCGCATCGAGGCGGTACTGAAGGAGATCGGCAAGGACGCGCAGCTCGCCGTCGACGCCAACGGCCGCTTCAACCTCGAGACCGGCATCGCCTACGCCAAGATGCTGCGCGACTATCCCTTGTTCTGGTACGAGGAAGTCGGCGATCCCCTCGACTACGCGCTGCAGGCCGCGCTCGCCGAATTCTATCCGGGCCCGATGGCCACAGGCGAGAATCTCTTCAGCCACCAGGACGCCCGCAACCTAATCCGCTACGGCGGCATGCGCCCCGACCGCGACTGGCTGCAATTCGACTGCGCGCTGTCCTATGGCCTCTGCGAATACCAGCGCACGCTGGAAGTCCTGAAGACCCACGGCTGGTCCCCCAGTCGCTGCATCCCGCACGGCGGCCACCAGATGTCGCTCAACATCGCAGCCGGCTTAGGCCTCGGCGGCAATGAGAGCTATCCCGACCTGTTCCAGCCCTACGGCGGCTTCCCGGATGGCGTGCGCGTCGAGAACGGCCACATCACCATGCCGGACCTTCCGGGCATCGGCTTCGAGGGCAAGTCGGATCTCTACAAGGAAATGAAGGCGCTGGCGGAGTAGGGGTTGCTAAGCGCGAGTGGCGCGCGACAATCGCGCCACTTACTCGGTGTCGTCCCTGCGAAAGCAGGGACCCATAACCCCAGGGAGAGGTTAGGGAGCGAGCTGACACCGAGTCTTCGCCAAACCCAATCCTGTGGTTTTGGGTCCCGGATCTGCGCTCCGCTTCGCTGCGCTTGTCCGGGACGACGACTGACTGTGTGGCCTACGACAGCCGCATATCCAGCAGCCGCCTTCCTTCGCCCTTCAGCAGCTTCTTCACCGCACTGGACGCCACCACCTCGCCGTCATTGGCGTAGGCTTCGTGGTTCTTCTCGATGTCGTCGAGACGATAGAGGTAGTTGACCATCACGCCGGCCGATTCCCGCACGCCCTTCGGCGAGAGATCGCCCAGCCAGTTGATGCGCTCCAGCCTGGCGCCGTTGCCGAGATGGAAGCGGGCGACGGAATCGATCAGCTTGCCCTTCGGCGTGCGCGCCTTGAGGAAGTAGTGTGCCGCGAGCGGCTCGATCACGGCGCGGAGCTGTGCCGTCGTCTCGGGGCTCTCGAACCATTTGGGATCGTCGAGGCGCTTCAGCACCTCGCGGTCCTCGTCCGACAGCGGCAGGTCCTTGTCCTGCTTCAGCCATGGCATGAAGCCCGGCACCGGTGACAGCGTCACGAAAGTGTCGAGCTTGGGCGTTTCACGGCGCAGCTCCTCGACCACCTGCTTGATCAGAAAGCTGCCGAAGGAGATGCCGCCGAGACCGCGCTGGGTGTTGGAGATCGAATAGAACACGGCGGTGCGCGCGCGCTCGATCGGCAGATGCTGGCGGTCGACTGCAAGCAGCGGAGCAATCGCGCCCGGGATGGTCTCGGTCAGCGCCACCTCGACGAAGATCAAGGGCTCGTCGACCATCGCGGGATGGAAGAAGGCGTAGCAGCGGCGGTCGACCGGATCGATGCGGCGGCGCAGATCGTCCCAGTCGGAGATCTCGTGCACGGCCTCGTAGCGGATGATCTTTTCGAGGATGTTGGCCGGGGACGACCAGTCAATCCTGCGCAGCACGAGAAATCCCCTGTTGAACCACGAAGAGAGAAGATGCGAGACGTCGCGATCGAGCGCGGCGAGGTCGGTGTGGCCGTTCATCATGCCGAGCAGATCGGCGCGCATGTTGACGAGATCGCCGGTGCCGCCGGGCGCACGGTTGAGGCGGCGGATCAGCTCCTGCCGCCGCGGCTCCGAGGCGAAATGCAGCGAGCTCGCGTCCTCGTCGCTCGGCGCGGCGCGCCATTTCTCGATCGCCTTGGCCAGGCGCTCCCGGTCCGGACCGAAATCGCGCACCAGCCCGTGGAAGAAGGCGCGGCGTCCCGCCGCATCCAGCTCACGGTAGATGTCGAGCACCTCACGCGCGATGGCGATGCCCGATGCCTCGCCCCGGCCCGACAGCAGCGCATCGCAGAGATCGATCAGCCCGTCGGCATCCCGTCTGGTGTCGGCGGACTCGCCGCGACGAAGCAGCGTGCGGCCGCGCTCGGAGATCGTGGCGAGCAGGTCGGAGAAGAAGGCGTTGGCCATCGGGGCTTTCGTATCAGGTTTGTGCGTTGCCGAAGCTTACACGGGATTTGGGCGGAAACCGATCACAATCAAGCGGAGGAATGCGGCAACTTTAGTTGGGCCGTGCGTTTGGGGAATGACGGCATAGCGTGGGCGTTGAGGGAGCGGGTGTGCTCACCCCAAACGAGCTGCCGTAGGATGGGCAAAGGCGCCCTTGCGCCGTGCCCACGATCCTTTGACTGCAGCGAAGAAACCGTGGGCACGCTTCCGCCTTCGCTCCTCGAGCTACGGCGGCGCTTTGCCCACCCTACGAGTTCTGTGCTCGCAAGCCGAGGCTGCCTCAAGCTTTGCCGGCAAACTCCGTCGGCGTCCGCCCCGTCACCTGACGGAACGCCGCGGAAAAGGCGGGCACGCTGGCATAGCCGAGCTGGGTTGCGAGCTGCTTCACCGACACATTCGCATCCGTCGACAGGCGCTGGATCGCCGCAGCAATCCGCGCGCGCTGGCACCAGCTCTTGAAGCTCAGCTGCGTTTCCGTTGAGAACAGCCGCGACAGCGTCCGCGCGGAAGTTCCGACCTCGCGCGCGAGCGTGTCGATGTCGTGCAGGCCGGTCGGATCGTCGAGCACGATCAGGGCGGCGCGGCGGCAGCGCGACTCGCGCGGCAGCGGCACGAAGGTCGCGGAATCCTCAGCCTGGTGCAATTCCAGCATGACGAGGCGAACCAGCAGTTCGGTGCGCTCCTCCGTGTTGCGCGCGTCGAACAGCGCCAGGATCGCCTGATTGAGCAGCGGTGACACCCGCACCACGAATTCCCGGGTCAGGCCGTCATAGCGCTGCTCGCGCTTGAGCCAGGACAGGTCGAAATACAGCGTGCGCATCTCGATGTCGGCGAGCAGATCGATGGCATGCTGGAGCCCGGCCGGGACCCAGACCGCGCGGTCCGGCGGCACCAGCCAGCGTCCCCCCGGCGTCGTCACCTGCATGGTGCCCTTGGCCGCATAGATCAGCTGCGCCTCGCGGTGCAAATGCGGATCGATCCGCAAACCCTTGGGGTAGTCGCGCGCCACCAGGTGCACGCCCGCGGGCGAGCGGTGGTTGCTCCGGACCTCCCGCAGGATTGGCGTTTCCAAGATTGGCGTTTCCAAGACAGTCATTGGCAGCATCCCGTCATGGGGAGGACATATAACTCATTTCGGAGCAGGAGAGGATTCGTATGAACAGCCCCAGCCGGGTCATCAGTTTCGTCAACGCAGGCCATTTCATCGACCATTATTCGATGCTGATCTTCGCCGCCGCCGTCATCATCATGGGGCCGGCGCTCGGCATGGCCTATTCGGAACTTCTGCCCTACGCGACACCTGGCTTTGTGGCTTTCGGCGCCGGCTCGCTGCTCACCGGCTGGCTCGGCGACCGCTGGAGCCGCCGCCACATGATGCTGATCTTCTTCGTCGGCATCGGCCTCTCCATGATCGCGGTCGGCTTCGTGCAGACCCCGGCGCAGCTCGGCGCGGCGCTGCTGGCGATCGGCATCTTTGCCTCGATCTACCATCCCGTCGGCACCGCCATGATCGTGTCCTATGCCGACCGGCTCGGCCGCGAGATGGGCATCAACGGCGTCTGGGGCAATCTCGGCGTGGCCTCATCGGCGCTGGTGACAGGCGTGATCGGCCAATATCTCGGCTGGCGTTTCGCCTTCATCGTTCCCGGCGTGGTCACGATCCTGATCGGCGTCGCCTTTGCGATGATGGTCGTGCACGAGGACCGCAAGGGCACCAAGCAGGCCGCGGCGCAGGCGCGGGTGGCCAAGCAGGACATGTGGCGCGTGGTGCTGTCGCTGCTGATCGTGGTGATCGCGATCTCCACGACTTTCAACGCGGTGACCGTGGCGCTGCCAAAGCTGTTCGCGGAGCGTCTCGCGGATTTGACGAAGAGCCCGGCGCTGCTCGGAATCATCGCGGCCTGCGTCTACGTGTTCGGCGCGATGACGCAGTACACGATCGGCCGGCTGCTCGACCGTTACTCGCTGAAGACGGTGGCATTGCCGCTGTCCTTCATGCTGGCGCCGTTCCTCTATCTCGCCGCCAGCCTGAACAATCTGCCGCTGATCCTGGTCTCGATCGGCATCGTCATGGGCGCATTCGGGCAGGTCACGGTCAACGATGCCATGGTCGGCAAGTACACCAGCGAGGAATGGCGCTCGCGCGCCTACGCCGTGCGCTACTTCATCGGCTTCACCGCGGCCGGCGCCTCGGTCGGCCTGGTCGCCTGGCTCTACGAGCAGGGCGGGTTCGTCACCATGCTGCACGCCTTCGCCGCGCTCTGCCTGCTGGCAATCGCAGCCGCCATCATCCTGCCGCGCGAGATCCGGACGCCACAGCCGGTGTGAGGCGCCTCGTGTCCCGGACAAGCCGCAACGCGTGATTGCAGCGCAGAGCCGGGACCCAGAGTTGCGAGTCCCCTTCGCCAAGGCCTCGGCGAACAGGTCGCTGCGCTCGCAATGACGGTGAATATCCCGCCCCGTGAACCGGGAACCCGCTCCACGTCCCGCGGGTTCTATCCTCGTGGCCCCAACCTCGGGGCAGGCAAAGGGGGAAAGACACCTGCATGCCATGGCGCCTGCTCCGTCCGGTCGGCCTCGTCCCCGCGGCGCTTGTCCTCACCACCATTGCGGCCGGTGCCGAGGGCGGCAAATCGGCCGGCCCGTCCGAATTCCTGCTGGTGGCGCAGATCGTGCTGTTGATCGCTGTGGGGCGCGGTCTTGGCGAGATCATGCAGCGGATCGGCCAGCCCTCGGTGATCGGCGAGTTGCTCGCGGGCATCATCCTCGGACCGTCGCTGTTCGGCTGGATCTGGCCCGAAGCGCAGCACGCGATCTTCCCCAAGACCCCCGAGCAGAAGGCGATGATCGACGGCATTGCCCAGTTCGGCATCCTGCTCCTGCTGCTGCTCACCGGCATGGAGACCGACCTCAAGCTGGTCCGGAAAGTCGGCAGGGCCGCGATCGCGATCTCGATCGCCGGCATCCTCGTGCCCTTTGCCTGCGGCTTCGCGCTCGGAGAGTTTCTGCCCGATGCGCTACTGCCCGATCCGCAACAGCGCCTGGTCGCTTCGCTGTTCATGGGCACGGCGCTCTCGATCTCCTCGGTCAAGATCGTCGCGGTGGTGGTGCGCGAGATGAATTTCATGCGCCGCAATGTCGGGCAGATCATCGTGGCGACCGCCGTCATCGACGACACCATCGGCTGGATCATCATCGCCGTCATCTTCAGCCTGGCCTCGCACGGTACGCTGGATATCGCCTCGGTGGCGAAAGCCGTGCTGGGCACGCTCGCCTTCCTCGCCGTCAGCTTCACCATCGGCCGCCGTCTGGTGTTCCAGCTGATCCGCTGGGCCAACGACAATCTCGTCAGCGCGGCGGCGGTGATCACTGTGATCCTGCTGTTGATGAGCGTGATGGCGCTGATCACGCATCTTATCGGCGTGCACACCGTGCTCGGGGCCTTCGTCGCCGGCATCCTGGTCGGGGAATCTCCGATCCTGACGCGGCAGATCGACGAGCGCCTGCGCGGGCTGATCTCCGCCTTCTTCATGCCGGTGTTCTTCGGCCTTGCCGGCCTCAGCGCTGATCTGTCGGTGCTGCGTGATCCCAATCTCTTGATGCTCACCGGCCTGCTGGTCGTGATCGCCAGCGTCGGCAAGTTCGGCGGCGCCTTCGTCGGCGGCACATTGGGCGGCCTGAACCATCGGGAATCGCTGGCGCTGGCGAGCGGCATGAATGCCCGCGGCTCGACCGAGGTGATCATCGCGACCATTGGCCTGTCCATCGGCGTGCTGAGCCAGAACCTGTTCACGATGATCGTGACCATGGCGATCGTGACCACGATGGCGATGCCGCCGATGCTGCGCGCGGCGCTGGCAAGGCTGCCGATGAACAAGGACGAGAAGGAGCGGCTGGAGCGGGAGGAATTCGAGAAGCGCGGCTTCCTCGCCAATCTCGAGCGCCCTCTGCTGGCGGTGGACGAAAGCGCCAACGCCATCTTTGCCGCGCACATCGCCGGCCTGATCGCCGGCATGCGCGGCCTGCCGATCACCGTCCTGCATATCGGCAAAAGCGCGAAGGAGCGGGAGAAGGGCCGCGACCAGGAGGAGAGCCACGAAGCGGTGGTGAAGAAAGCCGCCGAAGTCGTGTCCGCCCATGGCGACGGCGAGGCCGGCAACGTCGATGTCGTCACCCGCGCGCGGCAGGCGGAGCTCGGCGAGACCATCGCCGATGAAGCGCGCAAGGGTTTTGATCTTCTGGTGGTTGGCATCGACAAGGTCATCGCGACCAAGGACCGTTTCGACCGGAGGATCGACGACATCGCCGCAAAGTTCGAAGGGCCGCTCGCGATCGTCGCGGCCAAGGGCAAGCACCTGAAGCAGCCGGCGCCCGAGGCGCTCAACATCCTCGTTCCGGTCTCCGGCAGTGGCATCTCCAAGCGCGGCGCCGAGGTCGCGGTCGCGTTGGCGCAAGGAGGATCAGGCTCGCTGCGAGTGATCTATGTCGCGACCACGCGCGACAAGGGCGCGCAGCGTGGCGCCTCCCGTGGCCTCGGCCAGGAGGCGGGCATTCTCAAGGACGCCAGCGATCTCGCCGCCCGCTATGACGTTGACATCACCACCACGCTGCGGGTGAACCGGGCGCCCGAAGCCGCGATCCTGCGCGAGATCGACACCACCGACGTCGATCTCGTCGTCATGGGCGTCGACCGCATCCAGGCCGACCACCTGTCCTTCGGCGGCGTCGCCGACGCCGTGCTCCGGCAGTCGAAAGTCTCGGTGCTGCTGGTGTCGAGCGGCGAGGCAAGGCAGGCTCCGGCGGAGAAGGCTTAAGGTCGGCTGCATCCGCGCAGCTGGTGCGCTCCCTCTCCCGCTTGCGGGAGAGGGTTGGGGAGAGGGCTGTCTCCGCATTGGGACATTCACCCAGAGGTGAGAGCCCTCACCCGGCGCTACGCGCCGACCTCTCCCGCAAGCGGGAGAGGTTACTCCGAACTCACGGCGCCGCTGATCCAAACCAACCCTTACTACTTCACCTCCGCCACAGCCTCCACCTTCACCGCTTTCTTGCTCGCCCGCCAGTTCTCGAAACGCTGCACCACCACGAAGAAGGCAGGCACGAACAGCACGGCGAGGCAGGTCGAGGCCAGCATGCCGGAGAAGACGGTGATGCCGATCGACTTGCGCGCGCTGGCGCCGGCGCCGGTGGCGAGCACCAGCGGCACCACACCGAGGATGAAGGCGAAGGAGGTCATCAGGATCGGGCGGAAGCGCGCACGCGCCGCCTCGATCGCGGCCTCCACCACCGGCTTGCCGTCGCGGCCGTGCAGCTCCAGCCCGACCTCGACGATCAGGATCGCGTTCTTGGCCGACAGCGCGATCAGGAGGATCAGCCCGATCTGGCAATACAGGTTGTTGTCGATCTTGAGCCCGGAGAGGATCAGCATCGGCCCCAGCAGCGACAGCGGCACCGCGAGGATCACCGAGATCGGCGCGTACCAGCTCTCATACTGCCCGGCGAGCACGAGATAGACCAGCAGCATGGCAAGGCCGAACACCCAGTAGATCTGGTTGCTGACCGCCTTCTCCTGATAGGACATCGCCGTCCACTCATAGCCGGTGCCCGGCGGCAGCGTCTTGTCGGCGATCTCCTCCATCAGCTTCAGCGACTGGCCGGAGGAGTATCCCTGCGCCGGCAGGCCGATCACGGTCGAGGACGGATAGAGATTGTAGAGGCTGATCAGTGACGGTCCGGTGGCCGGCGTGATCTTGGCGACGGTGCCGATCGGGATCATGTCGCCGTTCGAGTTGCGCACCTGCATGTTGGCGATGTCGCGCTCGGTGACGCGGAAGGCGGGATCGGCCTGGGTGTAGACCTGGAACACACGGCCGAACTTGTTGAACTGGTTGACATAGGACGAGCCGAGATAGGTCGACAGCGCCGAGAACACCTGGTCCGTCGTGACGTGCAGCGTCTGGGTTTTGACCCGGTCGATCTCGACGTTGAACTGCGGCACCGAGGAGCGGAACGAGGACTGCACGCGCTGCAGCGCGCTCTGGCTCTGGCCGTTGCTGACCATCGCGCCGGTGATCGCCTGCAGCTTGGCGAAATCGCTGTTGCCGTCGCGCAGCTCGACCTGCATCGAGAAGCCGGCGGCGTTGCCGATGCCCTGGATCGGCGGCGGCGGCAGCACCAGCGTGCGCGCCTCCATGATGGTGGCGAGCTTGTCGTTGAGCCCGTACACCAGCGAGCGCAGATCCTCGCCGGGGCCTTTGCGCGCATCCCAATCCTTCAGGATGATGTAGGCGACGCCGGCATTGGCAAGGCTGGCGCTGTTGTCGAGTGCGGAGATGCCGGCGATGGTGATGACCTGCGCCACGCCGGGCGTCTCCTTGATCAGACCGCTCGCTCTGTCGAGCACGGCTTGCGTCCGCTCCAGCGCGGCGCCGTCGGGCAGCTGCACGGCGGCGATCAGATAGCCCTGGTCCTCGATCGGCAGGAAGCCGGTCGGCACCCGCGACAGGCCGTAGCCGCTGGCGCCGATCACCAGCAGCGCGAACGCGACCGAGATGGTGGCGTGCTTCACGAGGAAGGTGATCAGTCGTGTGTAGCCGCGCTCGACGCGGTTATAGACCGCGTTGAAACCTCTGTAGAAGAAATTGCGCTGCTCGGGCGGCACAGTCGGCCGCAGCCACAGCGCGCATTGCGTCGGCTTCAGTGTCGCCGCGTTGATGGCGGAGAGCAGCGCAGTCGCCGCGATCACCAGCGCGAATTGCGAATAGATGCGCCCGGTGAGCCCCGCGAGGAACGAGGCCGGCAGAAACACCGAGATCAGCACCAGCGTGATGCCGACGATCGGCGCGAACAGCTGGTCCATCGCCTTGATCGCGGCGTCGTGGCCGTTCATGCCCTGCTCGATGTTGTGGGCGGCGCCTTCCACCACGACGATGGCGTCATCGACCACGATGCCGATCGCGAGCACGATCGCGAACAGCGTCGACATGTTGATGGTGAAGCCGAGCGCCGCCATCGCGGCGAAGGCGCCGATGATGGTGACAGGCACGGTCGTCGCCGGCACCAGCATCGCGCGCCAGTCCTGCAGGAACACCAGGATCACGACCAGCACCAAGAGGCCGGCCTCGATCAGCGTCATGTAGACCTCGTGCACCGAGGCCTCGACGAATTTGGTGGTGTCGAACGGCGTGTCGTATTTGATGCCTTCCGGGAACCGCTTGGCGAGGTCCGCCATCTTCTTCTCGACGGCCTGCTCGACCTGGAGCGCGTTGGCGCCGGGCGACTGGAATACGCCGATGCCGACGGCCGGTTGCTTGTTGAGCGAAAAGATCTGGCTGTAGGTCTGCGCCCCCAGCTCGACCCAGCCGACGTCGCGGACGCGCGTGACGTCGCCGCTGCTGCCCGACTTGACGATGATGTCCTCGAACTGGCTGGTGTCGTCGAGCCGTCCGTTGACGTTGAGCGTGTACTGGAACGCCTGTCCCGGCGGTGTCGGCGGCGCGCCGACCTGGCCGGCGGAGACCTGCTGGCTCTGCTGCTGGATTGCGTTGATGACGTCCTGCGGCACGAGGCCACGGACCTGCAGCTTGTTCGGATCGAGCCAGACCCGCATCGAATACTGGCCGGCGCCGAACACGGTGACGTTGCCGACACCGGGCAGGCGGGAGAGCTCGTCGCGGATGTTGATGGTGGCGTAATTGCTCAGGTAAAGGCTGTCGTATCTCGAATCCGGCGAGGTCAGCGTCACGAACAGCAGGATCGAGGTCGACCGCTTCTGCACGGTGACGCCCTGGTTCTGCACGGCCTGCGGCAACTGCGACAATGCGCTGGAGACGCGGTTCTGCACCAGCACCTGCGCGAAGTTGAGGTCGGTGCCGATCTTGAAGGTCACGGTCAGCGTATAGGTACCGTCGGAGCCGCTGTAGGACTGCATGTAGAGCATGTCCTCGACGCCGTTGACCTGCTGCTCGATCGGCAGCGCCACGGTGTCGATCACGGTCTTGGCGCTGGCGCCGGGATAGCGCGTGGTGACCTGCACGGTCGGCGGCACCACGTCGGGGTATTGCGCGATAGCGAGATTGAACAGCGCGACGCCACCGATCAGGATCATCAACAGCGCGATGACGTTCGACAGGACCGGCCGCTCGATGAAGAATTTTGAGATCATGGCTGGCGCTCCTACTTGGCAGACGCCTGCGGCTGCTCGATCTTCGTTGTTTGCGGATCGATCTTCTGGCCAGGGATCACCCGCAGCAGTCCCGCGATGACGACGCGGTCGTCCGGCTTCAAGCCGCTTTCGATGACGCGCAGGCCGTTGTCGACGGGGCCGATCTGCACCTTGCGCTGCTCGACGACGTTGTCGCCGTTGACCACCAGCAGATAGCGGCCGCCCTGGTCGCTGCCGAGCGCGGTGTCGGGGACGAGCAGGGCGCTCTTCTCCTGGTCGAACGGCACGCGCACCCGGACGAAATAACCGGGCAGCAGCACCCGCTTGTCGTTGGGCACGACGCCGCGCACCGCGAGCGTGCCGGTTGATGTATTGAGGGTCGGCGAGACGTAGTCGAGCTTGCCCTCATGCGGATAGCCGGTCTCGGTCTGCAGTCCCACCTGAATCGGGAATTGCTTCATGTCGGCGGGGGTCAGTCCGCGGCGGGCCGCTTCGGCGCGGATGCGTAGCACGTCCTGCTCGTTGACCGTGAAGTTCACCCAGATCGGGTCCATGGCGACGATGGTCGCGAGCTGGGTTGGCGAGGAGACGCCGACGAGCTCGCCGACCGAGACCAGGTGGGCGCTGACGATGCCGTCGAACGGCGCTGTCACCCTGGTGTAGCCGTAATTGACCTCGGCCAGCCTCGTATTGACCTGGGCCTGCTGGAGGTTGGCCTGAGCGTTGTCGCGGGTCGATGTCGAGGTGTCCAGGGTGGATTGCGAGACCGCCTGGCGCTGCACGAGCTCGACCTGCCGCTTGAAATCGGCTTCGGCCTGCTTGACCGTGGCCTGCGCGCCGACCTCGGCCGCCTTCGCCTGCTCGACCTTGAGCTTGTAGGTCTCGGGCTCGATCGTGAACAGCTGGGTGCCCTGCTTGACGAAGGCGCCGTCCTGATAGTCGATTGATTGCAGGAAGCCCTGCACCCGCGCCACGAGATCGACGCTCTTGATCGGCGCGGTGTTGCCGGTGGCTTCGATGTAGTGCGTCACCGGACGCTGCACGGGCGTTGCCACGTCCACCTTGGGCGGCGGCGGTGCCACGAACGTGTTCTTGTCCTCGCAACCGGCCAGCGCGACCACGGCCGCAGCGGCGGCCAGTGTCCGCCCGGCCTGTCTCCACGCTTCATTGCGCCGTGCAGGAGATGCGGGATTCGATGAGGTCATTCGCTAGCCCCCGAGTATCGTCTGTCGGTGCGGCAGGCTATCAACAAATGTCCGGCCGTGGAACACCATAGCCATGGCAGTCGCCGGCCTTGCGCTGCACAGGGCGGTGTGGCCTTTGACAGATTTGTCATGACAGACCGCTTTTCACCGAGCGCACGATCGACCAGAATTGTGTCAAAGACCGTGCGAGCCAGCCGGGAAGAAGCCAAGAAGAAGAGGTGAGGAGAACATGACATGCCCACGTCCCTCCACTCGGGCCTTGCCGGCCTCGTTCTCGCAGCGATGGTCGCCATGCCGGCGCTAGCAGACGGTCTGAAGGACGAGATCGCACCGACCGGCAAGCTGCGGGTCGCGATCGCCATCAGCCCCGCAGGCGGCGCATTCTGGTCGACCAAGACCGAAGCCGGCTATGCCGGCGTTCCCGTCGACCTCGGCAAGGCGATGGCCGCCCAGCTCGGCGTGCCCGTCGAATATGTCGTCCACCAGAACTCCGGACAGATCACCGACGCGGCTGGCAAAGGCACTTGGGATGTCACCTGGCTTCCTAAAGATCCCGAGCGCGAGACCAAGATGATGTTCGGCCCAATCTACGAGGTCGCGGACGCCACCTACATCGTCAAGCCCGGCTCGAACGTCAGCAATTTTGCGACGCTCGACCAGCCCGGATTCAAGGTCGCGGCCGTCAACGCCACCACCACCATGCGCGGTGCGATCGCGCATCTGAAGCATGCAAAGGTCACGGGCTATCAGGCCTATGACGAGATCTTCGGCCTGCTCAGGAGCGGCGAGATCGACGCCTTCGCGCTGTCGCGCGACCAGCTCAACAAGATGGCCCAGAAGATTCCGGGGACAAAGGTGCTGGACGAGACGTTCAAGAAGACAGTGACCGCCGTCGCCGTGCCGCTCGGCCATGAGCAGCCGTTGGCCTTCGTCACCAAATTCATGACCGAGGCCACAACGAACGGCACGCTGCGGAAGGCCTATGACAATAATGGTTTGAAGGATTCGCCGATCCGGACGGAGTAATGCGCGCGGCTCCATGACAAGAGAGATTCAGATTCGCGCCTTCTCACCGCCCGATGCAGTTCCTGTGCGGGAGCTGTTCATCCGGGTAAATCGTCTGTTGGCGCCAGCGCGCTTGGAGGAGGCGTTTGAAAGATACATTAGTCGCTCGCTCGCAGAGGAGATAGATCGGCTCTCCGATTATTATTCGAGCCGGAACGGCGGTTTTTGGGTCGCTGTCGATGGCGACGAAATCGTTGGTATGTTTGGACTAGAGGCCCTTGGCGAGCATGCGATGGAGTTACGGCGCATGTACGTCGCTCCCGCGGCGCGGCGCCGCGGCATTGCGCGAAAGATGCTGGCGTTTGCCGAGCAGGAGTGCCGCCATCGCGATCGTCTGCAGTTGCAGCTGAGTACGTCCGAGCTTCAGGAGGATGCGCTGGCGCTGTATCGTAACGCGGGATATGAGAACGTGCGCGAAGAGATCGCCGATGCCTCCAGCAACAAGACGCTGGGCGGCGGCATTCGCCGCTACCATTTCACCAAGCGACTTTGAGGCGGATTTCGTCGCCTTCCTCAAGACGCTGACAGACAGCTACAGGCCGGAGACTTGGGTCACTCTCTCCGCGTGCCACGCGGCGAGCACGTCCTTCTCTTCATCGCCAGTGAGCCCGACGACTGGGCCGCCGCTGATGTGAAGCCAATGCAGCGTATCGCGCGCGGTGTCTCCCGGCGGTCGCGAGATCAATCCGGCCGCGCGCGCGGGCGAGGTGTCGCGAGTCAGGAAACCGGCGAAGTCGGGCAGCGGCAGCCACAGCGGTAATGACCGCGGACCCGCCCAGCGCCGCACGTCGTGTGCCTCGAGAAACGCCCGATCGACCCAGGTGAATGTGCAGGATGCGTTCAGCGCCGATGCGCATTCGGCCATGAACTCGCCGCGTGAGCGCACTGGTCCAATCCCGTCATAGATGCCGGTGAGCCGAACTTCCGCCGCATGCACGATCCATTGCGCAAGATCCCGGACATCGATGAACTGGACGGCGTCGTCAGGCGATCCCGGCGCAAGCACCTCGCCGCCGCGCGCGAGCCGCGTCGGCCAATAAGCGAAGCGCCCGGTCGGGTCCTCCGGCCCTGCGATCAGGCCGGCACGGCAGATGAAGGCATCGCCGCCGACCGCCTGTTCGCAGGCGACCTTGGCCGCGCCGTAAATGGCATCGGTGCTGTGCTCCAGATCCTCGGCCGCAGGCTCGCGCAATGGCGCCGTGTCGGCGCGCTGTCCCGGTATCCGGTTGTCCGCATACACGCTGATCGTGGAGACGAAGGTCCAGTGCACGCCCGGCCGCTTCAGCGCCGCGACCGCGCGGCGGACCTGGCCGGGATGACGCGAGACGTCGACGACAGCGTCGAACGTTTCGCCGGGCAGTGGCGCAAGACCGTCAGCTACGTCGCGATCGATCCGCACAAAGCGTGCGCCCGGGGCGATCGGCCCCGCGAGCCCGCGGGCTGCGCAAGTCACGTCGTGGCCTGTGGCGCAAGCGTGAGTGGCGATCGCACGCCCGAGAAACTGGCTGCCGCCGAGAATGAGCATGCGCATGACATTGTCCGTGCCGTCGATAAGATCGCGAGGCTACAATTTATGGTCGCATTTGCAACCGATCGTCAGCGCGGCTTGATCTCCGCATATTTCGCCATCGCCTTCTCGAACTTCCGGTTGAACAGCCACATCGCGGCGAGGATCTCGCGGAAGCTTGCCGAGCTGCGCGCCCGGTCGGCCTGTCCGAAAGCAAAGATGCTGTTGTTGCGCAGATGCTTCATGATCGTCGGGCTCGACACCCTGTAGTTCAGGAGGTCGCCCGACTTCAGCGCCGATCTCGTCGGGGTGGGCACGATCTGGATCAATTCGAACAGCTTCATCTGGTCGATCGGGTCGGGTAGCGTCTTCACGATTCCAGGGATCTCACGGAATACATCCGCATGTGCGTTCATCAGCCCGTCGCGCACATTGGTCCAGTGATTGAAGCGGCGATCGGTGCCGCGCGCCCGCGCCTCCTCCTTGTCGTCGCGCGCGCTTAAGGCCGAATCGATCGCGGCGATCTCGCCCTTGATGGCCTCCCATTTCCTGCGGCCGTTGCGGTCTTCGGAGGGGCCGGTCTGGAAGCTGCCCATATAGGTGTTCGAGCGTCCGTTGCGGACGTTCTGCTTGCCGTTGGTCTCGGCAAAGAACAGCCCGAGACTGATGCGCCCCGCAGCAGCTGCGTGTTCAGGCGCAAGCCCCTTGGCGCGCGCGATCACTGTCGCGAGATCGACGACGTCCTTGAACGGCGTCGGCGAGTTCTGGGCATTCGCCGGCGGCGCCTCCATGACGTCGAACAGTTTTGAATATTCGTCGATCAGCGGCTCGATGTCGGCGTCGAAATAGGCCGGAGGAATCTCGAACTTGTTGGGCCTGCCGATCCGTGACGGCATGGCGTCGGTGAGATCCTTGTAAGAACTGATCACGGCGACGCGGGCGAGATAGAGCGCCTGTCCAGGGAGATTCGGCAGCGGCTGCTTCGCCTCGATCTGGCGCCGACGCTCGGCGAGGATCGACTTGAAATCGCCGAGCGCCCGCTCATAGGTGGCGAGCGCCTCGGATTGCTTCGGCGTGAGCGCTCGCTGTTGTGCGACGGCCGGCGCCGCGACGAAGAAGGCAACAGCCGCAAAGACCGTGGCGGCAAGACGTCTGGATCCCATGGCCGTTTCCTGTCGATTCGATGCCAGGGAGATCGTAAGCATTGGAGGCGAGGGCTGGCGAGATGCAAATCCCGCTCGGCCGCAATTCTTCTGCTCAGGCCGCGCGATAGTCCGGCGCCGTCGCCAGGAATTTCGCATAGGCATCCGCATCCGGCGGCTGGAAGCGCCCTTTGAGCCCGCCGGTCTTCTGGTTCTTGGTGCCGATGTCGGCCATCAGTTCGTCGAAATGGCGGTAGTGATAGGGCGCGACGCAGAGGCCGCCATAGACGCCCGCGGCCGGCCGCTCGACACGCTTGAAGTGCAGCATCATCTCGATGTTGTCGTGCATCTGCCGCGCCGTCGGCTGGTTCGCGAGCTGGCCGTCGGCATAGCGCACCAGCCAGTTGGCGGCGAGGTCGGCGCAGAGCACGGTGCAGAATGACGAGTTGAAGCCGACGAAGCCGAGCTCGGGCAGGTCAGGGTTGGCGATCAGGCGGTAGAGCCGGTACTGCCCGTCGGCATCGACCAGCTTCTGCTTGTAGGCCGCGGGCAGGAACGGCACGCCGAGCTTGTAGCCGATCGCGAGCACCGCGACGTCGGCGCTCACGCGCTCGCCGCCGCTCATCACGATACTGTCGCCTTCGTAATGATCGAAGGTGCCGAACACCGCCTTGATGCGGCCGTCGGCGACCATCGGGTAGAAGCCCGGCGTTGCGATCGGCACCGAGCAGTTGACGCCATCCTCGATCCGCTCCTTCGGCACCATGTTGCAGCGGCCGAGCTTGAGCTGCGCCTTGAGCAGGCTTTCCAGCCCGCGCCAATTGGCCCAGATCAGCGGCGCGGCGAGGCGGTGCGCCAGCCGCGCCATGGCGCTGGCGCCCCAGCCCGGAAACATCTCCTCCTGCGCGCGGATGTAGAGGATGCGCTTGAAGTTCACGACCCCGCCGATGAAATAGGGGATGCGCCAGACCGGCTCGCGCATCACGATGGTGACCTCGCGTGCGCCCGATTTCACCGCGTTGACGGCGATGTCGGTCGCGGACTTCGAGCCGCCGAGTACGACCACGCGGCGTCCCTTCGCCAGCGTGGGATCGCCGTATTTCGACGAATGCAGGATCTGCCCGCCCTGGGCCAGAAAGGCGTCCTCGCCGGGGCAATGCAGCTCGCGCGGCTCGTTGAACTGCCCGGTGCAGACCGCGACGAAATCGAAATCCTCGTTCGTGGTCGCGCCGTCCCTGTTTTTCAATGCGAGGGTCCAGCCCGGCTTGCCGTCGGCGCGGCGCGCCATGCCGGCGACCTCGGTGCCAAGGCGCAGCATGCGGTCGAGACCGAAGCTCCTGGCATAGTCGGCGAGATAGGCGTGAACCTGGGGCCCGGTCGGCCATTCCGGATAGGCCTCCGGCATGGCGCGGTCGGTGTAGCGGTAGAGCTCCTTCGGGCTCTGGGTCTGCACGTCAGGGTAGGAGCGCGCCGGCTCCCAGACGCCGCCGAGATCGGCGCTGCGCTCGACGATGGTGACGCGGTGGCCGCGGCTGGAGAATGCCTTGGCGGCAGCAAGGCCGGAGACGCCGGCGCCGATCACGCAGACATGCTTGGGGCTGACCATGGGATTGGCTCGCAATCAATGTGTTTTCCGCGGGCAAGCGGCCACGTTCGGCCGCAAGGCGCGGCCGGCCGAGCTGCAAGCAGATGAAAGTGGACGAGGAGGCGGGCTGCCTAGTCGTTGGCCTCGGGCGGCAGGAAGTCGACCTCATGCAGCGCCGAGATGCGCACGACTTCGGCAGGGTCGGTCAGATTGTGCAGCCGGTTGAACAGCGCCTCCAGCTTCTGCATCGGCGAGACCCAGAACAGCGCGCGGCACGGCTTGTCGGACTTGTTGAAATAGCCGTGCGGGATGCCGCGCGGCATGCGCACGAGGTCGCCGGCATGGGCCTGGACCCATTTGCCATCGAGCTTGAGGTCGAGCGTGCCCTCGTGCACCAGGATGAACTCGTCCTGGGTCGGATGGATGTGCACCGGGACGAACTGGCCGGGATCGCTGTTGGTTTCGAATGCAAAGGTGGAGTCGGTGACGGCCTTGGGGAAGTAGACCTGGCCCAGGATGTTCCAGCTCTTGCCGCCGTAGCCTGTGCCAGCGGCGGTAATGCCCTTTTCGAGTGCAGTCTTTTCAGGTGCAGACTTTTCAGGTGCAGTCATGGCGCTCTCCCATGGATTCCGGCGAGGAGGGAGCTTCAGTCAACAATGGGTCGCCTGTCTATCCGCTAAACGAATCCGCGAGCGCCTGTTGCCCTGCAGCATGACGATTTTGCCGAAGCCGCCCTTTCCGCGTCCGGGGAACTATTATAGGCTTAAAGCAATTCCGTGACGCGAAGCGTGGTCGACCATGTCCGCAGCCGTGCTGGAAATGAACGCAAGGGCGCCTGCGGCCGAACGGCTCGCGGATTTCGCCCGCGTCACCACCGACGATGTCGACGAAGCGGCCGAACAGATCGGGCGCATCTTCTGCCCGCACGATCTCAAGCCGGCACAGGCGCGCGCGGCCGGCTTCTCCGCCCGGCACAATTGCGCCGGCTTCGACGGCTTTTCCATCAATTACGTGGCCTATGGCGGATCGGTCGGCATCGATCCGGGCTGCCTCGAGCGCTTCTTCCTGGTGCAGGTCCCGCTCACCGGCACGGCCTATATTCGCGCCGGCACGACCGAGCTCGACGCCGCGCCGGAGCGGACGGCGTCGCTGCTGTCGCCGACGATCCCGACCCGGATGATGTGGCGCGACTGCGCGCAGGCGATCCTGCTGTTTGATCGCCGCATGGTCGAGCAGCGCGCCGCGGCGCTGTCGGGCAGGGCATCAGGCACGGTCGAGTTCGATCCCGTGATCGATTTGGAGGCGCCGGCCGGGCGCGCCTTGCGCGGTAGTCTCGCCGAGCTGACGATGCTTGCCGAGCGTCTCGGTCCCTCCGGCCGGCTGTCGGCGGTCGCGATGGCCGATTGGCGCGAGCTGCTGCTCGATCACCTGCTCAACGGTCAGCGCCATGGCCTGTCGGATGCGATTCAAACGTTTTCGGGGCAGGCCGAGCGGCTGCCGCGCGCGCTCCGCGCGGCGCGGGACCATCTTGCGGACAATGCCGGCGAGCCGCTCGACCTTGCGCGGCTCGCCTGTGCCGCCGGCATCGGCATCCGCGCGCTCCAGCTCGGCTTCCGCCGTCACTTCGGCCTGTCGATCTCGCAGATGCTGCTCGACATGCGCCTCGCCGGTCTGCACGCCCGCCTGGCGCAGGCCGCGCCCGATGCCTCCATCACCGACATCGCCTTCGATCTCGGCTTCACCCATCTCAGCCGCATGGCCGGCGCCTACCGCGAAAAATTTGGCGAGACGCCATCGGCGACGCTGCGGCGACGATTGAGCTAGCGCGAGAGAGCTATTTCCGCGGCCGCGTCGTGCCGTTGTCTTCCGCCGCCTGTCTGCGCAGGAACGCCTCGACATCAGCCTGCACCGAATAGGGCGTCGGGATCGCGTCGCCGGCGGAATCGACGGCGGTGTCGAGGCAGCGGCGCAGCATGCGGGCGAGCTCGGCCTTGCGGTAAGGCTTTCTCAAGAGCGGCGCGCCCATCGTCGCACGTCCCTGCGCGTGCAGCGAATCGTAGGCGTAGCCCGACGTGAACAGCACCCGCAGAGAGGGGCGCGCCGCCACCATCTGCTCGGCGAGCTCGCGTCCATTCATGCCGCCGGCCATCACGATGTCGGTGAAGAGCAGGTCGAACGGCGTGCCTTCGGCCGCAATCGCGAGCGCCTCGGTCGCATTGGCGGCCGGGATGACCTTGTAGCCGAGGCCTTCGAGCTGCACCGTGACGTATTGGCGGACGTCGCGGTCGTCTTCGACGCAGAGCACGGTTTCCTTGCCCCCGATGATCTTGCGGTCGTCATAGCCGGTCGGGCGCAGCGCGCTCGCCTCCGCCTTCGGCAAATAGAGCGTGAAGATCGTGCCGCGTCCTTCTTCGGAGGCGACCTTGATGCCGCCGCCGGACTGCTTGACGAAACCGAACACCATGCTGAGCCCGAGTCCCGTGCCCTTGCCGACGTCCTTGGTGGAGAAGAACGGATCGAAGATCCGCTCCAGGATGGCCTGCGGAATGCCGGTGCCGGTGTCGGCAATCTCGATCTCGACATAGTCGCCGGCATAGCCGGCGCCGACCGCGACGGCCTCGCGCACGCCGAACACGACGTTGCGCGTCGTCAGCGTCAGCCTGCCGCCGTCCAGCATGGCGTCGCGCGCGTTGATCGCGAGGTTGAGCAGCGCCGAGCTCAGCTGGCCGCGGTCGGCATAGGCAAGCCAGACGTTGCGGTCGAGCCTGGTCACGATCTCGATCTTCTTGTCGAAGGTCGCCAGCAGCAGCTTTGCCAGCTCTTCCAGCAGCGCGTTGACATCGATCTCGGCCGGCTGCAGCGCCTGCTTGCGGGCAAAGGACAGCAGGCTCGAGGTCAGCGCGGCGCCGCGATCGGCGGCCTCGCTGATCAGCTTGGTGATGGTCGCAAGCGGCGGGTTGTCCCTGACGGCGTCGGCCAAGATCTCGATCGTGCCTGTGATCACCGTGAGCATGTTGTTGAATTCGTGCGCGATGCCGCCGGTGAGCTGCCCGACCGCCTCCATCTTCTGGGACTGCACCAACTGCTCCTCGGCAGCGCGTTTCTGGGTGATGTCCCTGACGAAGGTGTTGATGACGGCGCGCTCGCCCAGCCGCAACACCGTGCTGGACGCCTCGGCCAGGATCTGGTCGCCGTTCCTGTGGATCAGGGCGAGCTCGAAGCGCAGGCCGGACGGCGTGTCCGACAATTCCGGCACCAGCCGCGCCATGCGCTGCCTGAAGGCGGCCCGCAGCGGCTCGGCGACGATGAGGTCGACGACGTCGGCACCGAGCGCTTCCTCGCGCGTCCATCCGGTCAGGGCCTCGGCCTGAAAGCTCCACTCCAGCACGGCGCCGCTGTCGTCGATCTGAATGAAGGCATCGAGCGCGGTCTTGATGACGGCTTGCATCATCTGCGCGCTGTCGCTGCGTGCCCGCGCGTCTTCCGCCGATCGTCCGGCGGCGCGCTTGTCCTCCGATCCCTCGATCGCGCGATTGCAGAGGTGCACGAGCAGCGCGGCAACGGCGGCGCTTGCGATTAGGGCTGCGAACTGGGCCATGCCGAACCCGGGTCCGGCCACGGCATAAGAGGCGAGGAGGGCCGCCGCGGTCACCACGACCTGTGCGGCCATCGCGAGTGTCAGAAGCCCCCTGAGTTTCATGGTCTCCCACCAAAGAAGACTACCGCACTGGCCGCCCGGTCCCGGGTGCCGCTTTGATGTGAGCTACAGACTCCGCGCGGCGGCGTCGAGGGGCAATTTGCGGTGGTGTCGGCCGCCAGCCTTTCTTTGGCCTCAACCTGCGGGCGAATCGCATGGCAAGGAGGCGCGCGCATACAAGCAATGCGATTGACAGCTGTACTGAGGCGTGTTCGTTCGAACTGAACTCCAGGAGTGCCCATGTCTCCGCCGCTCAACCGTATCAACAGCGACGAACGCCTGCCGGCGCAGGTCGATGTCGTCGTCATCGGCGGCGGCGTCATCGGTGTCTCCGCGGCCTATCATCTGGCGAAGAAGGGCCTCTCGGTCGCGCTGGTCGAGAAGGGCCACGTCGGCGGCGAGCAGTCGAGCCGCAATTGGGGCTGGTGCCGCCAGCAGGGCCGCGCGCGCGAGGAGATCCCGCTGGCTCGCGAGGCGCTGCGGCTGTGGGAGGACATGCAGAACGACGCCGGCGTCGATGCCGGCTTCCGCCGCACCGGCGTGCTGTTCCTGACCAAGAGCAAGGACGAGCTTGCGAGCTGGGAGCGCTGGGCCGCGCTCGCGCGCGAGATGCAGGTTCACTCGACCGTGCTGACGCCGGCCGAGGTTGCCGAGCGCATGCCGGGCAATACCGACCAGTGGGTCGGCGGGCTGCATACGCCGAGCGACGGGCGTGCCGAGCCGTCGATGGCCGTGCCCGCGCTGGCCACCGCCGCGCGAAAGCACGGCGTCACCATCCATCAGGGCTGCGCCGCGCGGGGACTGGAGACGACTGGTGGGCAGGTCAGCGCCGTCGTCACCGAGAAGGGCACCATCCGCACCCGGTCCGTGCTGTTGTCGGGCGGCGCATGGTCGTCGCTGTTCTGCCGCCGTCACGGCATCGAGCTGCCGATCGGTCTCGTCAATGCGACGGCCTGCCGGACCACGCCGGGGCCGGAGATCACCTCGGGCGCGCTGGGCACCGATCTCTACTGCGTCCGCCGCCGCCTCGACGGCGGCTTCACGCTGGCGCTGCGCAACCGGGGCACGGTCGAGCTGTCGCCCGATCTGTTCCGCTATGCGCGCACCTTCTGGCCGACCTATCTTCATCGCAAGAACGGGCTGAAACTTTCGTTCGGCAAGTCTTTCTTCGACCAGATCGTGCGCGGCACCAGCTGGAGCTTTGACAAGCCGTCGCCGTTCGAGACCGAGCGCGTGCGCGACCCCGAGCCCGACATGTCGCTGGTGAATGCGGCGCTGGCCTCATTGATCAAGGCCAACCCGGAATTGAAGGACATCGAGATCGCGGAAGCCTGGGGCGGCACCATCGACTGCACGCCCGACACGATCCCGGTGATCTCGCCGGTAGACGCCTTGCCGGGCTTTTTCCTCGCGACCGGATTCTCCGGCCACGGCTTTGGCATCGGCCCCGCCGCAGGCAAGCTCGCCGCCGACATCGTGACCGGCACCACGCCGCTGGTCGATCCCGCCGCCTACAGCCACAAGCGCATGATCGACGGCCGCCGGCTCGCGCCGGTCAGCCCGTTCTGAGGGCTCGCATGACGGTTCTCTACAAGGCCAATATGGTTCGCGGCGCCGAATGGGCGCGCTTCTTCGCGGAGCGTGCGCCCGACGTCCCATTCCGGCTCTGGCCTGACATCGGCGATCCCGCCAACGTCCGCTATCTCGTTGCGTGGGTGCCGCCTGACGATATCGCGACGACGTTTCCCAATCTCGAGCTGGTCTTCTCGGTCGGCGCTGGCGTCGATCAGTTCGATGCCACGAAAGTGCCCGCGCACATTCCGCTTGTCCGCATGCTGGAGTCCGGCATCGCCGAGACCATGGCGGAGTACGTCACCATGGCCGTGCTCGGTCTGCATCGCGACCTCCTGCACTTCATCGATCAGCAGAAGCAGCAGGTCTGGCGCGAGATCCGGATCACGCCGGCGAAACGGCGGCGTGTCGGCGTGATGGGGCTTGGCCAGCTCGGCCAGGCCGTGCTCGAACGCCTCAAGGTGTTCGGCTTCCCGCTCTCGGGATGGAATCGCTCGGCGCGTGAGATCGAGGGCGTGACCTGCCACGTGGGTGCAGACGCGCTGCCAGATTTCCTCGCGCAGAGCGACATTCTCGTCTGCCTGCTGCCGTTGACCGACGAGACCCGCGGCATCCTCAACGCGGATTTGTTCGCGCGCCTGCCGCACGGTGCGTCCCTCGTTAATGTCGGACGTGGACCGCATCTCATTGAGGCCGATTTCCTCGCGGCCCTCGACAGCGGTGCGCTATCAGGCGCGGTGCTCGATGTCACCGAACCCGAGCCGTTGCCTGAGGGACATCCGTTCTGGAGCCATCCGCGCATCCTGCTGACGCCGCACAATGCCAGCATGACGACGCCGGACACGGCCGTCGATTTCGTGCTCGATGTCATCGACCGTCACCGTCGCGGCGAGGAGTTGCCGGGGCGTGTCGATCGCACTCGCGGTTACTGAGGGCGTGATGGTGATGGGAACACCGGTCTAGCCAAGAGCTCCTTTTACCTCTCCCGCTTGCGGGTGAGGTCGGCGCGCAGCGCCGGGTGAGGGTTCTCTCCTCTTGGGGGGAGGGGTGGCGCGACGATGAGGATTTGTCCTCCTGAAATTGTGACTGGATGGAGCGAGAGGGAACTGCGGCATGTGAACCGCCTCATATTCCATCACTCTCTTTTCGAGCTATCACTCCCGCAAGAAATTGTCGCACCTGGAGCCAACTGGCAGACACGGGTGAGATGCAAATGCCTGCGAAGCCGCGTGCTCGCAGCTTTGGATTGGCTCTCGTCCTGGTCACGAGCAAGCCAACCCCATCACTCAACACAGATCTTTCAGAAATTGGAATCAAGGGCATCGAGAAACGCGTCCTGGCAGCTTCTAGTCGGGGTCGGCCGGTAGGCTGCTACTTACTCAGAGGAGCCCCCAATGAAGATTAGCAGCGCAATTTCCAGCGCCTTTTCCCTAAGAAGGCAGGTCGGCAGTCTTCGGATCGCCCGTTCCAGCCTGATCAAGTCGGCCCACCTTCTTGAAAGAATTGGGCTGGCAGCCGTTGGGGCCTCTTGTGGCCTCTACGTGGGTGCGACCCTGTTGCGTCAGAAAGGCGGAATGTTTGAAAGCGGCTGGATCGTGCTGATAACAATGCTCTATGGAGCTCTCAGCTATTATGTCGGGATTGATTTGTCCGGCAATGTCGCACGAAGGGCGACATCGAACATCTCGGAAGAATGGAATGGTTCTGAGCCGGCTGAGCTCATGAGTGCGGCTGGAACGTTCAGCGCGGCGATTGCCGCTACGCTGTCCGTCAGCATCCTTGTCCTTGATCAAAACCTGCCTAACGGCCTGATAGGCTTTGTTGCCGGCTGTTGGGTGGTTGGTTCTTCGCTTCAAGTTGCGGCGGGTGCAATGACTCGCAGCTCCGATGCGCCCACGAACGAGCAACGATAAAAGTGCGCCTCACGGAAAACGTGCACTTGGCATCGTATGTGCGCACAAGCCGCAGTGTTGGTTCGGCTTCAGGTCTGCAGTGAGCAGCGACGACTCATCGCAACCTCTGCCATCTAACGCTGCGCGCGGGCGATGTTTGGTAGCGCAGCCGTTCGCATCGAGCAGTGTCCCGGTCGAAAAACGTGTCGGTATCGAGTAACCTAAATTTTCGCGCGACAAACAAGACGTGCCATCATGGTGGGGTTGGGATATTGTCCCTGCGCGCCGTGGTCCAAAATTCTGCTAACCGCCAACCACACGATCGGTGGAGCCAATGCAGATTGCGGAGTGGCTCGAGAAGCTGGGGCTTGGGCAATACGCAGAGCGTTTTGTCCAAAATGGGATCGACATGGGCGTCCTTCCCGAGCTGATGGTCGAGGACTTCGACAAGCTCGGAGTCCTGCTCGGGCATCGCCGCAAAATGCTGCGTGCGATTGCCGACCTTGATCCAGCCGCGTTGATCGCATCGCCGACTCCGCCTCACGACGCCGAGCGTCGCCACCTCACTGTCATGTTTTGCGATCTGGTCGGCTCGACGGCGCTCTCGGCGCGTCTCGATCCCGAGGATCTGTGGGAAGTGATCCGGGCGTACCGCGCCGCCTGCGGGAGCGTCATTGCCGCTTATGACGGCAGGATAGCCAGGTTCGTTGGTGACGGAATACTCGTCTATTTCGGGTATCCGCGCGCCCACGAAGATGATGCGGAGCGGGCAGTGCGAGCGGGCCTCGATATTATCGCTGCGATTCGCCAGCTCAAGACAGGCGCCGGCGAACGGGTTGAACTGCGGATCGCAATTGCGACCGGGCTTGTGGTGGTCGGCGATCTCATCAGCGGAGATGCATCGGAGGAGCACGCAACCATCGGCGATGCACCAAACCTCGCTGCTCGGCTTCAAAGCCTGGCCGAGCCGGGGGCGGTCGTCGTTGCCTCGTCGACGCGCCGGCTGCTTGGCGATCTCTTCACCTTTCGCAATCTCGGTCGCCGCGAGGTCAAGGGGATAGGCGAACCCATCGCGGTCTGGGCGGTGGAAGGAGCGACCTCATCGGAGAGTCGCTTCGAGGCGGTCCGCGCCGCGCGCTCGATCGGCTTTGTCGGCCGCAAGGACGAGATCGAGTTCATTCTCTCGCGCCAGCGGGAGGCATGGCAGGGCCAGGGCCAGATCGTATTGATTTCCGGCGAAGCGGGCATCGGCAAGTCGCGCATCGTGGCAATGCTGTCCGAGAGCCCCTCGTTGGGGACGCACCGTCGCGTGCGATATCAGTGTTCGCCTTACCACACCAACAGCGCACTTCATCCCTTTGTCGCGCAGCTCGAGCGCGCCGCCGGAATCCGCTCCCACGACACGCCAGAACAAAAGCTCGACAAGCTCGAGGCGATGCTGGCAATAGGAACCCGGCAAGTCGCCCGGGCCACGCCACTCATTGCGGCCCTGCTCTCGATTCCGACCGGCGACCATTGCCCGCCACTCGGCTTGAGCCCGGCGCAGCAGAGGCGACAGACATTTGCCGCCCTTCTCGATCAGCTCGAGGGATTGGCGCGAGACCAGCCTCTGCTGATCATCTGCGAGGATATGCACTGGGCCGATGCGACGACACTTGAACTGTTCGATCTCGCGGTCGATCGGATCAGGGGCCTGCAGATACTCGTGCTCTTGACGTCCCGGCCGGAGTTCGAGCCCTCCTGGTCGGGCCTTGCCAATGTCAGTCTGTTGCGGCTCGACCGGCTCGATCGGCAGGACACGCGCGCGCTGGTCGAGCAGGTGGTCGTCGGTCGCCAGCTGCCACGCGAGATGATGAAGCAGATCATCGACAAGACCGATGGCATACCGCTATTCGTCGAAGAGTTGACCAAGATGGTGCTGGAGTCCGGGCTGCTCGTCGAAGATGCCGGGCGCTACCGCCTGAATAGTCCGCTCCCGCCGCTTGCTATCCCCGCGACGCTGCAGGATTCGCTGATGGCGCGGCTCGACCGGCTCGCTCCGGTCAAGGAGGTCGCGCAGATAGGCGCCGCCATTGGCCGTGACTTCTCGTACGCACTGCTGAAAACCGTGGCGGGACGCGACGATCTGACGCTGAACGCTGCGTTGGGACAACTTGAAGAGGCCGAACTGCTGTTGCGTCGTGGCACGCCGCCCGAAGCAAATTACAGTTTCAAGCACGCCCTTGTTCAGGAGGCGGCCTACGAGAGTCTGCTCAAGAGCAAACGGCAGCTGCTTCATACCCGCATTGGCGAAGTTCTGCGCGAGAAGTTTCCAGCAATCGCCGAGACCGAACCGGAAGTTCTGGCGCACCACTTCACTGAGGCGGGGCTGAGCGAGACGGCCCTCGAATGGTGGCGCAAGGCGGGCCAGCAGGCGTTGAAACGCTCGGCCTATTCCGAGGCGATCGCGCATCTCGGCAAGGCCATTGCGACCGCCGATCAGTTGCCTGATGATTCCCGCCGGATCATGAGCAGGCTGCATCTTCAGATCGCATATGGCCGTGCCTTGCGGGGCAGCCTCGGCCACAGCGCTCCAGAGACGGTCGCGGCATGGACGCGTGCGCGCCAGTTCGCAGCCGACATCGATGATCCCGTTGAACTTGCGCCGGTGCAGTCGGGGCTCTTCAATGCCTGCCTGACCCACGGCGAACTCGCTCCGATGCGGGAGCTGGCGGACGCCATCAGGAGCGCCGCTGACCGACGACCGGACTCGCCGGTGGCCGCCGTCGTCGCCCATTGGACGGGCGGCGTCACCTGCTGGTTCGAGGGCGATTACTTGAATGCGAGAACGCATCTTGAGCGGGCGCTGGGGATTTATGGTGCCGAACCGGATCCCGCGACCTTCAGGGCGTCTGCGCTGGATCTGCCTTTCGTGATCATGAGATTTCTTGCCCTGGTGCTCTGGCCGCTCGGTAGCACCGCTCGTGCGCGCAAGCTCGCCGCGGAAGCGGTGGGTGCTCCGGGCGAAAAACGGGCGCTGTCCCAGGCCAACGCGCTGGTTCATCGCGCTGTGTTCGACGGGGTATGCGGGGGCATGTTGCAGCAAACAGAGACGATCCTGGCGCTCGGCCTCGCGCGCGACCACACGATGCCGCTGTACGTGGCCGCGGGCACCTACCTGAATGGCCTCGCCAAGTGGCGTGCCGGCGACCGAATGGCCGGACTGGCGGACATGCGTCACGGCTGGGCCTTCCTGCACGAGAACGACTGCTACCTCTGCGAACCGTTCTGGGGAATGCATGTCGCCCTGGCGAATGCAGAGGTGGGCGAAGTCGGGACCGGGCTGGAAATCCTGGACGAATCGATCGCCGGGACGGAACAATCCGGCCAGCATTGGCTCGATGCCGAGTTGCATCGTGTCCGCGGTAAACTTGTATCGCGCCAGGATCCTTCGGACGAATCCAGTGCCGAAGAAGCCTTCAAGCGCGCGCTGGACATCGCGCGACACCAGCAGACCAGGACTTTCGAGCTGCGCGGGGCTCTTGAACTTGCACGCCTGTACAAGACAAATGGCCGAGCTGGTGCGGTCTCTGAAGTGCTCGCTCCTGTGCTCGCCGAATTCGATGCGGAGCGAAATCTTCCCGAAGTCCTGGAAGCGAAAGAGCTGCTTGGGAATGGGCGTTAGCCGCGCCATTCGATCGCCGCAAGCGCCGCGCCGACTTCAAGCCGGAATGGGACGATATCCTGATCCTCGACTCGGCAGCCGTAGTTATCCGGTTTTGACACAGCTTAACCTGATGTGGTGAATCCTAGGTATGCTTCTCGTGGTTGCGAAGGCGAGTCTGCCGCGGTGGCGAATCCTGATTTCGGCTGGCGGCAATGTTGTCGGATTGCTCCTTGCCTCAAGGCGCAAACTTCATCCCAACGCCCGACGATTGGTTTGCCTTCGCTGCGGCAGGCGCAGCGACCAAAGCCCATTGGAGATCCAGTCGTGGTCCGTTTGCACGTCGAACGTTTCATTCGCAGCCGGGTTGTTCGCAGAGCTCTGGCGCTCGGGATCATCGCGCTGAGCGGATGGGCCCTGTTGCCGTATGTGACCTACCGAATCGCTCCCTCCGCCTTTGTCAATGCCGAGCTCATGCGGGTGACTGCACCGTTCGCGGGTCAGCTCTCGCCTGATCTTCCACGCAAGGGCGAATATTTCCAGCAGAGCCGGGTGGTGCCGATGGTCGGGGCGCGTTCGCCGGATCGCCGACACCTCATGGACCTCGATCAGCAGCTTGCCGTGTCCACCAAACGCGCCGAGCTCGCACGTCGGCAACTCGAGGAGATCGCCGGGCTCGATCGCAAGCTCGGCGAGCGCAGCGAGGACTATCGTTTGGGGATGGTCGCGCGCCTGAGCCACGAAATCGGCGAAACGGAAGTTGAAAAAGGCGGCTGTCTCGCCGAGGCACGGCAGCGGAACGATGTCGCGGGCCGGATGGAGAGGCTCGTGAAGCTCGGCATCAGTTCGCAGATCCGCTCCGGCGAGGCCCAGGCCTCGCAGGAGGCAACCGCAACGCGGTGCCGGATGGCCGATGAACGCCTGCAGCGCCTCAAGACCGAGTTGGGGGCGGCGGAGAAAGGTCTCTATCTTCGTGGCGATGCCAATGACGTGCCCTACTCCCAGCAGCAACGCGAGCGGCTTGTTCTCCGCCGCCAGGAGCTCGAGACGGACGAGTTGCAAAACAGCTCACGTTCTGCGCAACTGGCCGCGGAAATCGCCGAGGAGCGCGCTCGGCTTGATCGTCTCGATCACTACGATCTGTCGTTGCCTGCCGCCCATGTCGTCTGGTCGGTCGCGGCCAGCCCCGGCTCGATGGTCACGGAAGGGCAATCGGTCCTCGATTTTGCAGACTGCCAACGCCGATTCATTGTCGTTGAACTGCCCGAGCGCGATTTCGAGAAGATCAAGGCCGGAGATGCGGCTACCGTCCGCCTGATTGGGAGCGGCGAATGGAAGACCGGCCTGGTCCGGCAAGTCCGCGGATCGGCTGCTTACGCCGACGATCGACTGCTTGCGGCTCGGGTGCCGCGGCCTGATCCGGGCAACATTACCGTTGAGATATCGCTTCCCCCCAACGAAGCGTGGGCCGACCGCAATGGCTCCTGCGACATCGGACGGCTGGCCGAAGTGCGCTTCGAGCGCAGAGCCGACGGCTTGCTACGATTGGTCAGCTCGAAGTTGAAATGGCTGACCGCGCGCCTGGAGCTCGACCAGTCGTCGCTGTGAGCGAGGTGTTCCATGCAGGCCATGACTCTGTCTCTCTCTCAGCTGTTCGCGCCGATGGTGGGGATCTTTGCGGCGATGTACCTGTTGGCGCCGACCTTTCCGGTCGCGCGCCTCTGGGCACGTGTCGCGGTCTTTGCCGCGGTTTGGCTTGTCGTGGCTCGCTATCTCGAATGGCGTATTTTCACCACGGTGCTGCCGGCAACCGGCACTTGGTATCAGGTCTACTGGATCTGGTTCTGTCTCTTCGTTGAGCTACTGACCTTCACGGATCAGTTTATTCTTTATCTGATTTTCCTTCGCAGGACCGATCGCCGCAGTGAGGCGGATCAGCACGAGCGTCGGCTTCGCAGCCTGCCGCATGATGAGCTGCCATCGGTCGACGTCCTTATTCCAACCTATGACGAGCCGTTCGAGGTGTTGGAAAAGACGATCACCGGCGCGTTGTGTCTGGACTATCCAAACTTCCAGGTCTGGGTTCTGGATGATGGTCGCCGGCCTTGGCTCAAGAAACTCTGCGAGGAAAAGGGTGCCGGGTATCTCACGCGCGCCGACAACCTGAATGCCAAGGCCGGCAATATCAATCATGCGCTGATGCAGACGAGCGGCGAGTTCTTTGCGATCTTTGACGCGGACTTCGTGCCGCAGTGCAAATTCCTGATGCGCACGATCGGCTTCTTCGCGGATCCAAAGATCGGAATCGTTCAGATCCCGCACACCTTTTACAACGAGGATCCGATGCAGGCGAATCTCGGCCTGCACAGGGGATTACCGGACGAGCAACGGTTCTTCTTCGATTCCATCATGCCCGCGCGCGACGGCTGGGATGGTGCCTTTTGTTGTGGTTCCAACTCCGTCACGCGTCGTGCAGCACTTCGCGTGGTCGGGGATGCCTTGCCGACCCAGTCCATTACCGAAGACATTCTGCTGACGCTGGTCCTGCTGCGCAAAGGGTACATCACCCGTTATCTCAACGAGCCATTGGCGATTGGATTGGCGCCGGAAAGCCTTGACGCGTTTTTCGTGCAACGGCAACGCTGGGCGCGTGGTGCGATCCAGACTCTGTATCTCGCCGCCGGCCCGCTCGGCCCCGGACTGGGCTTGATGCATCGGCTTCTGTTCTTTCCGACTCATTGGCTCTCATTGGGCTTGCGAGCGCTCATGGTCGTGGTGGTTCCGATCGTGTTCATGTGGACCGGTCTAGCGCCTGTCGCCGACGTCACCCCCGAGGCGGTCTTCTTTTACCTGTTCCCCGCGATCCTGGCGCTCAACGGCGGCATCTCCTGGTTTGCGCCGCACGTGCACTTTCCGCTCGCCGCTCAGGTGTCGGCGACGATCCAGAGCTTCAAGATTCTGCCGACGGTGCTCGGGACTCTCGTCAAGCCGATGGGACATGCGTTCAAGGTGACGCCCAAGGGAGCTGCCGCGCGGTGCGCAAGCTACGCCGCGGAGATATTCTGGCCGTCGGCGGCGCTGATGGCGTTGACGGTTGTCGGCCTGGTTCTGAACACCATCCCGGAATGGCGGATGATCGATCATCCGGCCGCTTTACCGATGGTCGCCTTCTGGTCGGTGGTGAACGTCGTCGTGCTCTTCTTCGTCTGCATGACCTCGCTGCAAGCCCGGATGGGACGCGCCGAGGAGCGTTTCGACGTCGATGAATCGGTCTTGATCGAGACTGGGGCCGGCGAACGGCTTTCTGGGCGCGTGAGCAACATCTCCCTCTCTGGCGCTGGCGTTCTTCTCGGCTCCGGCATTGACTGTTCCGGCGCTGGAGAACCGCTGCGCGTGCACATCATGCAGGTGGGCTGGATCGACGCGATGATTGTACAGCAACGAGGCCGGCTGGTCGGGATGCAGTTCCATTTGCCGCAATCGCTTGAACGAGACCTGCTGATTCGCAAGCTCTTTACCGTCGCCCGTCTGAAAGAGAACGGTGTCGTCGCATGCTCCGTGAACAGGGCGATGCTCAAGAACATCTGGTCAATGGCCGTGCCGTTGCCTCAAATTGTTACAACTGGCGCGAAGCCCACACCGCTTTCGCCGCCGCCGATCCGGTTGCCGGCAGAGAGCCTGGTCATTCGGCCTCAACCGCGGATCGACGATCTGGCACATCTTGCCGGAGTCCGAGGCCTGCATCCCGCCAGTTTCACTGAGCCTCACTTGGCCGAGTGGCCGGCACGTTGAGCGAGGCCGTCAAGTCGGGCTGATTGCTGTGGTGTCCTTCTCGCCCGACCGGTCGATGGGTTATCGATCGACGGTCAAGCCGCTCATCGATGCCGTCAGTCTTCCGAAGCCCTGCCAGAAACTCAACCGGAACGAGCAACTATCCCTTAGCCCAAGGCGTTTACGGGGCTGGGGTGGAGGGAACATCTCTTGATCTATCACCGTAGTGATGTTCGCCAGGGGCGTCTCACGTTCTGGGTCTCGGCATTCGTGGCGGTCGCCTGTATGGCGATTGTCGCGCTCAGCGGCTGGCGGGAATGGTCCTCGCGACTGGCGGTGCTGAAGGGTTCCGAAACGGACGTGGCTAATCTGGCCCGGTCGCTGACGCAACACGCGGACGACACGTTCGAACTCGCGGACACCGTTCTGAATGTGCTGGTTGGTCAACTCGAACTGGAGGGAGCCGGGCCAGCGGCAATCGCCAAGATTCAGACCTTTTTGACCCGACGCAAAGCCGCGAACCGGATCCGCGCCGTATTTATCTACGACGAGACCGGCCGCTGGCTCGCAACCAGCGAGCCAGTGGATTTCGCCCGTCTCAACAACAGCGACCGAGATTATTTCCAGCATCATCGTGCCGTGGCGGACCGGGGGACCTTCATTGGGAATCCGGTGAAGAGTAGATCGGGCGGTCAATGGATCATCACCGCGTCACGGCGCTTCAACCATCCTGACGGCAGTTTTGCCGGAGTTGCCCTTACGACGATCGATGTCGACTATTTTCTGCAATTCTATCGCGGGTTCGACGTTGGCCGGAACGGTTCAATCGCTCTGGCGACCGCGGGAGGCATTGTCCTCGCGCGTACCCCGGACAACGGATACACGGGCCGCGATCTGTCGAGTGCTCCGCTTTTCAAGACTATTCGCGAGCGGCCGGCTGCGGGCGTCTACTACTTCACGTCGCCTCTCGACGGCGTTCGGCGTCTGAGCTTCTATCAACTCAGCAGCCGCTACCCCGTTCTCCTCGTTGCTACGGAATCAGAAGATGACGTCTTGGCCCCCTGGCGCAGAGCGGCGCTGACGCGCATTGCCGCAGTCCTGGCGCTGACAGGTGGGCTCGGTGTTGCCGGGCTCTTTCTGGTGCGCCAGTTGCACCTGCGGCAGAAGATGGCCGCTGCCCTGGTTGCCAAGGAGGCGGATTTTCGCCTCCTTGCAGAGCAGTCGGGAGACATGGTCATGCGCGTCGCAGTCGATGGACGGATCCTCTATGCGTCGCCGTCCACCGCTCGAATCCTTGGCTGGGCTCCGAACGAACTGGTGAATACATCAGCCCTCGCCGGCATCAATCCCGCGGATCTGGCCCGGGTTGAGCAAACGCTCTCCGCATTGATGAACGGCGAAGCCGAGGAGGCGAGAATCACGTATCGCACCCGTCATCGTGAGAAGGAAGAGATCTGGGTCGAAACTGCACTGCGCGTCACGAGGAGTGCGCAGAGTGGGCACATCAACGGCGTGGTGGCGATCTCGCGCGACATGACCGAACGCAAGGATCTGGAGGACAGGCTGGCGGCTCTCGCCAGTTCGGACGGCCTGACGGCCTTGGCAAATCGCAGACACTTCGACGAGCGGCTGGAGGCGGAATGGGACCGGGCCAGGCGGGAAGGAACGCCTCTGTCACTGCTGCTGATGGACGTCGATCATTTCAAGAGCTTCAACGACCGGTACGGGCATCAAGCGGGCGATTCATGTCTCCGCTCAATCGCGGGGGTCCTGGCGCAGCAGGCCAGACGGCCGGCAGACGTGGCGGCCCGGTACGGTGGTGAGGAATTCGCCTTGCTGCTGCCGAATACCGACGCAGGAGGTTGCGAGCAGGTCGGTGAGCGAATCCGGCAGGCGATCGAGGACCTCGGCATCCTGCATGCGCTCAACCCGTCATCCAGGCAGGTCACCCTCAGTATTGGTGGCGCCACACATCATTCGTTCGGCGACAAGGCGGATTGCTCGTCGCTGATAGCGGCTGCGGATAAGGCGCTTTACGCCGCCAAGGAGGGCGGACGCAACCGCATGGTGATGTCAGGGCAAGTCGTCGCGTGGCCCGGCTCGATACGGGCTTGAAGAGCAATTCCAGCGCGCCGCGGCGTGGTGTCACGAATTCACGTGCACGAAATCCCGCAGCAGCGGATAGATCTCGTTATTCCAGCGCCGGCCTGAGAACACGCCGTAATGGCCAACGCCGGCCTGCATGTGGTGTACGCGCCGATAAGCGCGCACGCCGGTGCAGAGGTCCTGCGCGGCGAGCGTTTGGCCGATCGAGCAGATGTCGTCCTTCTCGCCCTCGACTGTCATCAGCCCCATGCGGCTGACGGCCTTGGTGTTCACCGGGCGGCCGCGATGCATCAGTCTGCCTTGCGGCAACAGGTGCTCCTGGAACACGTCGCGCACGGTCTCGATGTAGAACTCGGCCGGCAGGTCCATCACGGCGAAATATTCGTCGTAGAAAGTCTTGATGGTCGCGGCCTTGTCGTTCTCGCCCTTGGCGATGTGGTTGGCGAGATCCATGTGCTGCTTGATGTGGCGCTCGAGGTTCATCGAGACGAAGGCGGTGAGCTGCACGAAGCCGGGATAGACTTTCCGCAGCGCGCCGCGGCACTGCATCGGCACGTAGTTGATCAGGTTCCGCTCGAACCATTCGATCGGCTTGCTCTTGGCGAAGTCGTTGACCCTGGTCGGCTGGATGCGGGTGTCGATCGGCCCCGCCATCAGCGTCAGCGTCGCCGGGCGCGAGGGATGGTTGTCCTCGCACATAATCGCGGCGGCCGCGAGCGCCGACACCGACGGCTGGCAGATCGCCACCATGTGCGGGCGCGGGCCGAGCTGTCCGAGAAAATCGATCAGATGCTCGGTGTAGTCGTCGAGCCCGAAGCGGCCCTCGCTCCGCGGAATGTCGCGCGGATTGTGCCAGTCGGTGATGTAGACGTCGTGGTCCTGCAGCAGCGTCTGCACGGTGCCGCGCAGCAGCGTTGCGAAATGGCCGGACATCGGCGCCACCAGCAGCATGCGCGGCTGCTCCGTCACGCCGTCCTTCCTGAAGTGCAGCAGCGAGCCGAACGGTGTCGCGTAGGCGACCTCCTCGGTGACGGCGACTTCGCGATTGCCGACCATGACGCTGTCGATGCCGTAGGCCGGGCGATGATAGGTGAGGGTGGAGCGCGAGATCAGCTCCAGCGCCGCCGAGAGACGGCCGACGACCTGGTCCGACATGCCCTGCGGCACCAGATTGAGGAATTTGAGCGCGGACGAGGCCCCCGCCCGCCACGGCGCTGTCAGGTCCATCTGGTTCTGAAAGGCCTGATAATACATCGACATCATACTGAAGTGCCCACCTGTCCCCCCTTCGTGATGCAATATCGAAGCCAGATGGGAGCCGGACCGCCGGGAAAATTGGCACGTCGCTTGCTGCTCTTTGGGCGGGAAGGACGGGGCACGCACGCGCGGCAGTGCGCGCCCAGGCGTGAGGGAATGGCCATATGGCGAAGGCGACTCTGACCATCAGCAGCAAGAACTACTCGTCCTGGTCGCTGCGCGGCTGGCTGCTGACGAAATTCTCCGGGCTCGATTTCGAGGAAATCGTCACCGCGCCGGACGATCCGTCGGCGCGCGCCGAAATCCTCTTGCTGTCGTCGTCGATCCTGGTGCCGTGTCTGCGGCACGACGGTGCCGTGGTGTGGGATACGCTGGCGATCGCCGAATACCTCAACGAGGCGATGCCGTCAGCCGGCCTGCTACCTGATGACCGCGTGCAGCGCGCCCATTGCCGCTCGATCTCGGGCGAAATCCACTCCGGCTTCACCACGCTGCGCGCCTCGCTGCCGGTGAATCTGAAAGGACGTTTCCCCGGCTTCAAGATCTGGTCGCGCGCGCAGGCCGACATCGACCGGGTCTGGTCGATCTGGCGCGACTGCCTGGACAGGTCGGGCGGCCCGTTCCTGTTCGGCGAGCGGCGAACCATGGCGGATGCGATGTACGCGCCCGTGGTGACGCGCTTCGTCACCTATGACGTCAAGCTCGAGCCGCAGCTGAAGGCCTACGCCGACAGCATCATGGCGATGGATGAGATGAAGGAATGGATCGCGGCGGCGAGGGAAGAGCCGGCCGAGATCGAGGAGCTCGAGGTCGAATATTAGGCAGGCCTTGCCTGGCCCTGCCTGTTTCGGGGGCGGGGACCGACCACAGCGACTTGAGCGCTATGTCCTTGTCGCGATTAACCTTTGGCGCCCGTGCGAGGCGTGGGCCATCCACCGCGCTGCGCAGATATTGTACGCGCCGGCCAAGCCACGTCGACATCTAGCCGTGAACAGCTGCGTACGCGTCCATTCGGCTGATTCGGACGTGATTCGTTCGGGCCGCGTTCCGAAGGTTAAGACGGAGCGCGGCCCCGTTGCATTTTGGAACAAATATGGGCGTCAGGCGGCCCCGCGCTGCCTCACGCGCGGCAGGCGCCAGCCGATGACGGTCGCTTCGACCGCGATGCCGGCCTCGTGGTTCTGCCAGCGTCCCTCGACATAGCGGCAGGCGAACGGCAGTTGGTACGTTCCGCTGTGGTCCTCGCACAGCACTTCGAGCGCCAGGCCCGGCGGTGGTTCTCCGGCGCCGTCGAATTCCGCCAGTCGTCTATCGCGCGTTGCCATTCCAAAAATCTCCCCTAAACAAAGCCGCGGAACGAGCGCCCACTTCTTCCGCGTGCGGATCATCGTTCCCCGTCCAAGGGAACGATGCAAGCTCAACGCGAGAATGCGGTGCGAGTGTGGTAGCCTAGAGTGGCTGTGCGCAAACAGCGCACATTGCCGTGATCGATCGGCCGAGGAACTTTTCATGCTGCTTCGAAACGCCGGCATTTGTTTCGCGATATTGCTGCTCGCAACGCTGGCGAATGCGCAGGTGCACGCGCAGGACGTGCCCGGTATCGAGATCTGCACGGTCGAGAAGACCATGGAGCGGCGCACCAGCTGCCTGCAGAGCAATGTCGACTTCCTGCAGAAAACGATCACCAAGCTCGCGCTCGACAATCAGCAGAAGCTGGATGCAGCAAACCGCCAGATCGATGCGCTGAAGACGAACCTCGCCGGCCTGCAGAAGACGCTCGGCGATCTCCAGGCCGCCCAGGCGAAGACGGCCGATGATCTAAAGAAGAAGCAGGACGCGCCGGCAGCGAAGGACGCGAAATAAGCGCGCCGATCACGCCACGCGATATCGCTCCATCACGCCCCGATCGGGCTCATAGCCGAGCCCCACGCCGGCGGGCACCGCGACATGGCCGGTGGCATCGCTGTCCGCGCGGCCGCCCCAGAGGCAGGCTTCGCGCTTGAGATAGAACATTTCGACCAGCCCGTCGTCGCGTGTCGCCAGAAGGTGCAGCGTCGCGAGCAGGCCCGGACCGAAATACGGCGAGTGCGGAACGATCTTGACGCCGAGCTGATCTGCGAGCGCCGCGACCTTCAGAAATTCCGTGATGCCGCCAACCTTGGTCACCGACGGCTGGGCGTGGCTCACCGCGCCGGCCTGCATCATCTGGCGGAATTGATATTCCGTGCAGGCGTTCTCGCCGGCGGCAATCCCGAGCCCGCCTTTGCTGCGCACCTCGGCGAGCGCGGCGAAATCCTCCGGCGGCCAGACCGGCTCCTCCAGAAACATCGGCCGTGCGTCGCGGCATGTCGTGGCGAACGCGATCGCCTGCTCGGCCGTCAGCGGGCAGTTCATGTCGACCATCAGCGGAACGGTCGGCCCGATCGCCTCCCGGGCGGCGAACACCGCCGGCGCCGTGGTCTCGTGCAGCTTGATCGCGCCATAGCCGAGCGCGAGCGCCTTCCTGCATTCGGCCGCAATGTTGTCGGGCGAGCCGATCCGCAGCAGGCTCGCATAGGCGGGAATGGCCGTGCGCCTGGTCTCGCCGAGCAGGCGATGCAGGGGCACACCCTGCACCTTCGCCGCCAAATCCCACAGCGCGATGTCGAGCGCTGAGATCGCGAACATGGTGATGCCGTAGCGGCCGAACAGATGCAGATTGCGCTGGATCTGCTCCATGGCAGCGGGAATGCCGGCCGCATCGGGCACCTTCAGCCCGCGGGCCTGCGGTGCGATCATCTCCTCGACTGCGCTGCGCGCGGTGCGCGGGCAGACATAGGCAAAGGCGTCGCCCCAGCCGGTCAGCCCGGCATCGGTGATGACCTCGACCAGCACCATGTCGAGCGCGGTAATCGCGGACGCGCCCTGGCGAAAGCTCGCGACACCGGCGTCATAGGGGATGCGGATATGGTGTGCCCGCACATCGGTGATGTCCATGACGTGGGGTTCCTCTTTCTCGTGAGCGGTTCGAAACAGTCTAGCCGCGAACGCCGGGACGTTGCCAGTGGCTAATCCCGGACTATCCTCACGCGAGGACAGCAATGCCGATCAAGCGAAGCCGGCGCTGAGGGCGCATCATCGTCACGCTTCGAACGAGGGTTGAGCCGCTATGAACCCTGCCCAACGCGCGCTCTGGTATATCGAGAGCCATCTGGCCGAGCCGATGACGCTCGACGAGATCGCTGCGATCGCGGGCGTGTCGCGGTTCCACATCGTGCGCGCGTTTGCCGCAGCCACCGGCCTTCCGGTGATGCGCTACGTCCGCGCGCGGCGGCTGACCGAGGCGGCGCGTCTTCTCGCGAACGGCGCGCCGAACATCCTCAGTGTCGCGCTGGAGGCCGATTACGGCTCGCACGAAGCCTTCACCCGCGCGTTCCGCGACCAATTCGGCACCACGCCCGAAGCGGTCAGGGCGGCGATGTGCGTCAATGACCTCAAGCTTCAGGAGCCGATCCTCATGGACTCCACCATGCTCGACCATCTCGCCCCGCCGCGTTTCGAGACCGAGCGGGCGTTGCTCGTCGCCGGTCCCGGCGAGCGCATCTCCTGCGACAACGGCGCCGTCATCCCCGGCCTGTGGCACCGCTTTCATCAGGAGGTCGCCGATATTCCATCGAGGGTCGGACAGGTCGCCTACGGCGTCTGCTGCAACGGCGACGATTCCGGCAATTTCGACTACATCGCGGGCGTCGAGGTCGCCGAGTTCTCGGACCTGCCGCGACGCTTCGCCCGCATCCGCATTCCCGAGCAGCGCTATGCGGTGTTCACGCATACCGAGCACGTCGCCTCGATCCGCCGCACCGTCAACACGATCTGGAATCGATGGCTGCCCGCCTCGGGATTGACCGCCGCGGACGCGCCGAGCTTCGAGCGCTACGACGAGGCCTTCGATCCCGCAACCGGGAATGGTGGCTTCGAGATCTGGCTGCCGGTGAAGCATTAGGGCTTCCGCAACGCTGGCATACCATCCCGCTTGCTTGGCAAGCCGAGGCGACTTTGTCATAACCGCAGGCAAATCTTGCGTGTGGGGCCCGTGCCGGACATCCCGTGCAAGCCATAACAAGCAGCCGGGAGGGTCCCCAATGTCTGACGTCCGCGTTCTCGCCACCGACCTCGAATTTCCCGAAGGGCCGGTCGTGATGCCGGACGGCTCGGTGGTGCTGGTGGAGATCCGCGGCCAGCGCCTGACGCGCGTTTATCCCGACGGCCGCAAGGAGATCGTCGCGAAGATTCCGGGCGGCCCGAACGGTGCCGCGCTCGGGCCCGACGGCAAGATCTACATCTGCAACAACGGCGGCTTCTCCTGGATCCCGACCCGCAACATGATCATGCCGGGCCCGCAGCCCGACGATTACCTCGGCGGCTCGATCCAGCGCGTCGATCTGCAATCCGGCAAGGTCGAGACCGTCGTCACCAGATGCGGCGAGCACGATCTGCGCGGGCCGAACGATCTGGTGTTCGACAAGCAGGGCGGCCTGTGGTTCTCCGATCTCGGCAAGCGCCGCGCGCGCGAGATGGACGTCGGCGGCATGTACTACCTCAAGCCCGGGATGACCGAGCTCGTCGAGATCGTGCACGGCATATTGCCGGCCAACGGCATCGGGCTGTCGCCGGATGAGAATACCGTCTACATCGCGGAGACGCCGACCGGCCGGCTGTGGGCCTACGAGCTCTCCGCGCCCGGCACGCTGAAGCCGCGCGACGTGATCTATCGCGGCGAGCGCGGCAAGCCGATCTGCGGCCTCGGCGGCTACCAGATGTTCGACTCTCTCGCGGTGGAAGCCGGCGGCAACGTCTGCGTCGCCACCCTCGTCTCCGGCTGCATCTCGGTGATCGCACCCGATGGCACGCTGGTCGAGCAGGTCCCGACCGGCGACCGCGTCACCACCAACATCGCCTTCGGCGGCCCCGAGCTGAAGACGGCCTACATCACGCTGTCAGGCAAGGGCGAGCTGGTCGCCATGGACTGGCCGCGCAGCGGATTGCCGTTGAATTTTTTGAACAAGTGAGCCAAGCCGTCATTGTGCGGGAGGCGAGGTAACTCTCAGACCCTCACCCTGAGGAGCGCGCCCTTCGCGCGCGTCTCGAAGGGCGAGGCCACCAGCCGGGCCTTCATCCTTCGAGACGCGCGTTCCGCGCTCCTCAGGATGAGGATCTGGCACCCGGAATGCCTCGGCGCACAGTGACGTAAGGAGAGACCTCAAATGCCCTGGCCCGATCCCATCACCCTGCGTGGACAGCACGCCCGTCTCGAGCCGCTGTCGCATCAGCATCTCGACGGGCTGGTGACGGCCGTCAAGGACGGCGAGCTGTCAAAGCTCTGGTACACCGCGATCCCGCTGCCGGAGAACATGGCCAAGGAGATCGACCGGCGCCTCGGGCTGCAGGCCGCGGGCTCGATGTTGCCGTTCACCGTGTTCGACGCCGGCGGCAACGTCGTCGGCATGACCACCTACATGAACATCGATGCCGCCAACCGCCGCGTCGAGATCGGCTCGACCTGGTACGGCAAGAGCGCGCAGCGCGGCCCGCTCAACACGCAGTGCAAATTGCTGCTGCTGCGCCATGCTTTCGAGACGCTGAACTGCATCGCGGTCGAATTCCGCACGCATTTCTTCAACCACCAGAGCCGCCGCGCCATCGAGCGCCTCGGCGCCAAGCAGGACGGCATCCTGCGCAGCCACCAGGTCGCGCCGAACGGCACGCTGCGCGACACCGTGGTCTACAGCATCACCGCCGCCGAATGGCCGACGGTGCAGACGCATCTGGAATTTCAACTCAACGACAAGCCGCGCTAGCGATGAGCACGAGACTGAGTTCGATGTATCCGCGATCGAGCTGCGCTCCCTCTCCCGCTTGCGGGGGAGGGTTGGGGAGGGGGTGTCTCCGCGGTGGGACTCCCCGCGTGGAGAGAGCCCCAACCCGGCGCTTCGCGCCGACCTCCCCCGCAAGCGGGAGAGGTGGAGCGTGCTTGTGGCCAGCACCATTCGATCAATACTGATTGCGCGCTAAGGACGCGATTCATCATGGACAGATTTGATTATGTGATCGTCGGCGCGGGCTCTGCCGGTTGCGTGCTCACCAGCCGGCTGAGCGAAGACCCCAACACCAGCGTCTGCGTGCTGGAAGCCGGCCCGTCCGACTGGCATCCCTACATCCATCTGCCGGCGGGCTTCATCAAGACCTTCCACATGAAGAGCATCAACTGGGCCTACCAGCAAGAGCCGGGGCCCTGGACCGGTGGGCGCAGCATCTATGCGCCGCGCGGCAAGACGCTCGGCGGCTCGTCCTCGATCAACGGCCACATCTACAACCGCGGCCAGCGGATGGATTTCGACACCTGGGCGCAGATGGGCAATCGCGGCTGGGGCTATGCCGACGTGCTGCCCTACTTCCGCCGGCTGGAGAAACGCGTGGGCGAGGGCGAGGACACCTATCGCGGCCGCGAAGGCAGTCTCACCGTCACCACCATGGAGTGGCGCGACCCGCTGTGCGAAGCCTTCATGGAAGGCGCGGTCTCGCTCGGTATTCCCCGCAATCCCGACTACAATGGCAAGACCCAGGAAGGCGTCTCCTACTGCCAGCGCACCATCAACAACGGCCTGCGCGTCTCCGGCGCGACCGCGTTCCTCAAACCGGCGATGAAGCGGCCCAACGTGCATGTGCACACCCATGCGCACGCGACCGAGATCATCTTCGAGGGCAAGCGCGCCGTCGGCGTGCGCTACACCAAGGGCGGCCGCGGCGGCACGCCGGTGGAGGTGCGCGCCAACAAGGAAGTCATCCTCTCCGGCGGCACCTATAATTCGCCGCAGCTCTTGCAGCTCTCCGGGGTCGGCTCGCCCGATCTGCTGCAGCAGCACGGCATCGCGGTGCGTCACGCGCTGCCGGTCGGTGAGGGCCTGCAGGACCACTATGCCCCGCGCACGGTGGCGCGCGTCAAAGACATCAAGACCATCAACGAGCTTCGCCGCGGCTTCTCGCTGTGGATCGAGGCGCTGAAATGGGCGACCGCGCGCCGCGGCCTGCTCTCGCTGTCGCCGACCATGGTCTATTGCTTCTGGCATTCCGGCGAGAGCGCCGAGAGCTCTGACCTCCAGCTCACCTTCACGCCGGCGTCCTACAAGGAAGGCGTGCAGGGCCAGCTCGAGGACGAGCCCGGCATGACCGTGGCGTCCTGGCAGCAGCGCCCGGAGAGCCGCGGCTATGTCCGCATCCGCTCGTCCGATCCGTTCGCACCGCCGATCATCCAGACCAACTATCTCGATGCCGAGCTCGACCGCCGCGTCATCGTCGGCGGCATGAAGCTCGCGCGGCGCCTTTTGAAGTCCGCGCCGTTGTCGCCCTATTACGCCTACGAGGATTTCCCCGGCCCTAACGTCAACACCGACGACGAATTCTTGCAAGCCGCCACCGAGCGCGGCACCACCACCTTCCACCCCGGCTGCACCTGCCGCATGGGCCCGGCGGATTCGACCTGGGCCGTCGTCGACGACCAGCTCCGCGTCCACGGCCTCGAAGGCCTCCGCGTCATCGACGCCTCGGTCATGCCGCGCATGATCTCGGCGAATTTGAACGCGTCGACGATGATGATCGCCGACCGCGCCTCCGATTTGATCCGCGGCAAGGCGCCGATGGAAGCCGCGCGCATCCCGGATGCCGCGGTGGCGTGAGATTTTCGTGGGTTAGCGGGCAGCTGCGCGAAGCGCAGTCCGCTGGCGTAACCCACCGCTTCTGCCGACGCGGAGAGGAAAGAGGTGGGATACGGTGATGCTGACCCACCCTACGAGACGTGACCATTGTCCCGGCTGCAATTCATGGAAGATCATCCGCTTCTTGATATCGTGACAAAATGGCCCGGCCGCCAGCCGACGCAAGCTGCGTTCGAGGCGCTCGGGTTCTCGCTCCACAAAGCGGGGCAGGACGAGCTCATTCAATTCTGCGGAGCGGAGTGCTCGGACCTGCTCCACCGATATTGGGACGAGGTCGCTCTCGAAACGATGCAAACGCTTGGACAGGGCAATCCCGACGGACGAACCTTCGTCATCATGCCGAAATATCGCTCCGCCTTCCTGGACGAGCTCTTTGCCGCCAGAGATTTTGTTGAGCCGCCATTCGTCAATCCGCCACTCGTGAGATGCGTGTTCGAGCACCTTCGGAAAGTTTATGAGAACCAGGAGTTCCGCGAGAACCGGATGGCCGTTCTAAGCAGGTTGCAGAGGACGGAAGCCGAGCGTCTGCGCATTGACGCCGCCGGTGGAATTCGAACGAAGAAGGACGTCATTCCCTTCCTCGAACAATTCTGCGGTGACCTGGGATTTGAAGGCCGCTCCCGGAATCGATGGCAGAAGAAGGTCGGCGGCTGCCTCGTCTTCGAAATTGGCGTGTGGCTCGGCGGAAACGTCTTTCGCATGTGGTCTCCGCTCAAGTTTCGCATCGTCCACGTGCGCGAGCCAAAATACGCATTCGAGACCGAGGGGGCCGCAGTGTTGGGCCGGCTCGTCCCCGGGGCGGATTTGTACGCACGATGGGGCAGCGATCTCGAATATGTTCTCGGCATCAGAGCTCTCGTCGAGCTATTCAACGTCATCGCAGGCACATTCGAGAATGCGCTGGCGAGCGGTTCGTGAAGCGGTTGCTCCTGAGACCCGTCGGGCAAAACACCTCCTTACCTCGTCAACCCCTTCCCGCAAAAATATTCCACTTTACCGAAATTCGGAATTGCGGCATACATCGAAACAGCCCGGCCCGACGAAGAGGGGCGGTTCGCGAGTCGTTCGAAACGCGGGCCGGGTTGCGGTGGACGCGGCAGCGTCGTGCGCGAGAGGCGCGGGCAGGGCGGGGTGTCCCTGTGAGCCCGAGGCTTCGTGCGGACGAGCGGCGCTGAAGTCCGGCGAAGCCTATTGGCGAAGCCGGATGTGCTGCGTACGGCAAAACCGTGTGGTCCTGACCGTCGTTGCCACGGTCAAGCCTTTGCGGAGATGTGCGCGAGTCCAACCGGGCAGACGGCATCATCCAATTGGAACGGCGAGGGAGGCCAAAGGAAAGTTCGGCTCCCGGGAGAGCACGGCATAAGCCGTCCGACCATCGCGCAGGGAAGGCCGAGCGTTCGGCGACACCTGTATGCTGCTGTGCGGTCTTTTTCGCGTGTGCTTTTCGCGCGGCAGACCGCGGGTGCCAGTCGGCGCCCGGCCTTCCCTGCGCCCTCTTTCCTTGAGGGCGAGGATTCAAAGCAAAGCTCGGGCGCAATGCGCCGCGAGACTGCGATGGTGTGTCTGCAGTTCAAAATGCCGACGGGAACAGAGCGGAAGGCGCCTCATGCTCCGTCATTGCGAGCGCAGCGAAGCAATCCAGATCTCTCCGCGGAGGGATCCTGGATTGCTTCGTCGCAAGAGCTCCTCGCAATGACGTGGAGAGAGTTGCGCACCAACCCCGCGCTTGTGCCCCGGACGCAGCGCAACGCCTCCGGCGATGCGAAGCATCGTCCGGTGCGGTGCAGTGCAGAGCCGGGGCCCATATAGCCGCAGTATATCGTGTCGCCTTCTGGGTCCCGGCTCTGCGCAGCAGCGTTTCCAGGACGATGCTCCGCATCGCCGAGGCTGCAGCGCGTCCGGGACACGAAGCCTACACTTCCCGTCGGCTCAAGAACGCCAGCCGTTCGAACAAATGCACGTCCTGCTCGTTCTTGAGCAGCGCGCCGTGCAGCGGCGGGATCAGTTTTCGCGGGTCGCGCTCCCTGAGTTGCTCGACACTCATGTCCTCGTTGAGCAGCAGCTTGAGCCAGTCCAGGAGCTCCGAGGTCGACGGCTTCTTCTTCAACCCGGGGACCTCGCGCACCTCGAAGAAGATGCGCAGCGCTTCTTCCACCAGGCGCTTCTTGATGCCGGGGAAATGGACGTCGACGATCTGGCCCATCGTGTCGGCGTCGGGGAACTTGATGTAGTGGAAGAAGCAGCGGCGGAGGAAGGCGTCCGGCAGCTCCTTCTCGTTGTTGGAGGTGATCATCATGATCGGGCGCTGCTTGGCCTTGATCGTCTCGCCGGTCTCGTAGACATGGAATTCCATGCGATCGAGCTCGAGCAGCAAATCGTTCGGGAATTCGATGTCGGCCTTGTCGATCTCGTCGATCAGGAGCACCGGGCGCTGCTCGGCGGTGAAAGCCTCCCACAGCTTGCCGCGCTTGATGTAGTTCTTGATGTCGGAGACGCGCGCGTCGCCGAGCTGGCTGTCGCGCAGGCGCGACACCGCGTCGTATTCGTAGAGGCCCTGCTGCGCCTTGGTGGTGGATTTGATGTGCCAGGTCAGAAGCGGCGCGTTCAGCGCCTTGGCCACTTCCTCCGCCAGCACCGTCTTGCCGGTGCCGGGCTCGCCCTTGATGAGCAGCGGGCGCTCGAGCACGATCGAGGCATTGACGGCGACCTTGAGATCGTCGGTCGCAACATAGTCCTTGGTGCCGGTAAATTTCATTGCGTGTCCTTGGGTCATCGTCGGCGAGAGGCTGTGGCCCCGTCGCGACAAGCGAACGGCCGCTCGCGGCGGCCGTTCCTGGTTCGGTCAGGCTTTCAGACCCGTTTTATCAGCGAAAGGATCACCAGCACAATCACCGCGCCGATGGTGGCATCGACGATGGCGCCGAACGTGCCGGTGGCGAGCCCGATATGGAGCTGCGGCAGAACCCAGCTCGCAACCAGCGCGCCGATGATGCCGACGACGATGTTGCCGATCAGTCCAAATCCCGCCCCGTGGACAATCTTGCCCGCAAGCCAGCCCGCGATCGCGCCAATGATGAGTGCTGCGAGAATTCCCATTGCAAACGTCCCCCAAACAACCCCGTGAGGCCGTCAATTCTAGAGCAAAAAGCACCGGGGTCCACGGTGAATCGGCGCGTCGCACTTCACCTCTCCCCAGCGGGGAGAGGTCGATTTGCGGAGCAAATCGGGTGAGGGGGCGCCAGTCCCACGAGAGAGCGAAACCCCTCACCCGGCGCTACGCGCCGACCTCTCCCGATGGGAGAGGTGAAGTGCCGCCCCTTGACGTTCGCCCCCCGACGGGCAATCTGTCACCCATGTTCCTGCAATTCTTCACCTCTCTGCGCGATGCGCAGGTCCCCGTGACGCTGCGCGAATACCTCACGCTGATGGAGGCGCTCGACGCCGACCTCGCGGATTACACGGTCGAGAACTTCTACTATCTGTCGCGTGCCTCGCTGGTGAAGGACGAGCGCAACCTCGACAAGTTCGACCGCGTGTTTGGCACGGTGTTCAAGGGGCTGGAAAACCTGCTCGACGCCATGGAGAAGGCGGAGATCCCCGAGGAGTGGCTGAAGAAGCTCGCCGAGAAATACCTGACGGAAGAAGAGAAGAAGCAGATCGAGGCCATGGGCTGGGACAAGCTCATGGAGACGCTGAAGAAGCGCCTCGAGGAGCAGAAGGGCCGGCACCAGGGCGGCAGCAAATGGATCGGCACCGCCGGCACCTCGCCGTTCGGCGCCCATGGCTACAATCCCGAGGGCGTGCGCATCGGCCAGGAGAAGAACCGCAACAACCGCGCCGTGAAGGTGTGGGACAAGCGCGAGTTCAAGGACCTCGATGGCAATGTCGAGCTCGGCATCCGCAACATCAAGGTGGCGCTGCGTCGCTTGCGCAAATTCGCTCGCACCGGCGCGCCGGACGAGCTCGATCTCGACACCACCATCCGCGAGACCGCCAATCACGGCTATCTCGACGTGCACATGCGCCCCGAGCGGCGCAATGCGGTGAAGCTGCTGGTGTTCTTCGACATCGGCGGCTCCATGGACGCGCATATCGAGCAGGTCGAGGAGCTGTTCTCGGCCGCGAAGAGCGAGTTCAAGCACATGGAGTATTTCTACTTCCACAACTGCCTCTATGAAGGCGTGTGGAAGCAGAACAAGCGCCGCTTCACCGACCGCACCCCGACCTGGGATGTGCTGCACAAATACCCGCACGACTACAAGGTCGTGTTCGTCGGCGACGCCTCGATGAGCCCTTACGAGATCATGGTGCCCGGCGGCTCGGTCGAGCACGTCAACGAGGAGCCCGGCTCGGTCTGGCTGGACCGCATCATCCGCACCTATCCGCATGCAGTGTGGCTGAACCCGGTCGCTCAGAAGCATTGGGATTATTCGGAATCGACCACCATCATCAAACGCATCTTCGCCAACCGCATGTACCCGATCACGATCGAGGGGCTGGAAGGCGCGATGAAGGAATTGACGCATTGATGCATGACGAGGCCGGGCTCTATCGGCAACGGCAGTGTGCTCCCTCTCCCGCTTGCGGGGGAGGGTTGGGGAGGGGGTATCGCCACGGGCGACGCTCCCCAAGAGGAGAGAGCCCCCACCCGCGTCGCTTCGCGCCGCGACCTCCCCCGCAAGCGGGAGAGGTTGCACCGAGTGTGCGGCCCGCAGACGCCGTAACAACGGCTACGAATGAATTGAGGGAGAACCACATGCCCCAAAACATCACCCGAGGCATCAAGGCGCTGATCGACGAGGCCAATGCCGAGATCGAGACGCTCAACGCCAAGGACGCCATCGAGATCTCCAAGAACGGCGATGTCGTCATCGTCGACATCCGCGACCCCCGCGAGATCGAGCGCGACGGCCGCATCCCCGGCGCGTTCGCCTGCACCCGCGGCATGCTCGAATTCTGGATCGATCCGCAGAGCCCCTACGCAAAGCCGGTCTTCCAGGAGGACAAGAAGTTCGTCTTCCACTGCGCCGGGGGACTGCGCTCCGCGCTCGCGGCCAAGACCGCGCAGGACATGGGCCTCAAGCCCGTCGCCCACATCGCCGGCGGCTACGCCGCCTGGCGCGATGCCGGCGGGCCGACCGAGCAGTGGGAGCCGAAGAAGAAGGGGTGAGGGGTGCTCCGCTATCTCTCCGGGCTCTGCTGTCATTCCCCGCGAAGGCGGGGAATCCAGTACGCCGCGGCCTCTCGGTTCCATCACAACCGCCTCTGGAATACTGGATCGCCCGTTCCTAGCGCGCACTTGCGCACTGGCCGGGCGATGACAGCGGAGTGCGACGCGCGCTGCTTCAGTCTCGCTCGCGCGGCGCATGCTCCGGAATGACAAGGAAGAAATCGCATGACCAGCGCCACCGACCCCCTCGTCTCCACCGAATGGCTCGCCGCCCACATCAACGATGCCAACGTCAAGGTGCTCGACGCCAGCTTCAAGCTGCCGGGCGTGCTGCCGCTGCCGAAGGATGATTATCTCGCCGCACACCTGCCGGGCGCTGCGTTCTTCGACGTCGATGCGGTGTCGGATCATTCCAACCCGCTGCCGCACATGTATCCGAGCGCCGAGCAGTTCGGCCGTGACATCGGCAATCTCGGCATCTCCAACGCCGACACCGTCGTGCTCTACGATGCCGGCGGCTGGGTCGCAGCGCCCCGCGCCTGGTGGATGCTCCTGGCCTTCGGCCACAACAATGTGCGCATCCTCAATGGCGGCTTGAAGAAGTGGCGCGCCGAGGGGCGAGCGGTCGAGAGCGGCGAGGTGAAGCCGAAGCCGGCGACGTTCAAGGCGACTTACGATCCGAAGCGCGTGCGCAGCATGCAGCAGCTGATCGCCAATGTCGAAAGCCGTGCCGAGCAGGTGATCGACGCGCGCGCCGCCGACCGCTTCGAGGGCCGTGCGCCCGAGCCCCGGGCGGGCATCCGCTCCGGCCACATCCCCGGCGCGCGCAACGTGCCCTACAATCTCCTGTTCGATGCCGCGACCGGCGAGATGAAGCCGCTCGAAGAACTGCGCGCCGCCTTTGCGAAGGCCGGCGTCAAGCTCGATGCGCCGATCGTGACGAGCTGCGGCTCGGGCGTGTCGGCCGGCGTGCTGACGCTCGCGCTCTATCGCCTGGGGATCACCGACACCGCGCTCTATGACGGCTCCTGGTCGGAATGGGGCCAGGAAAAAGGCCCGCCGATCGCGACCGGGCCGGCGTGAGCGCCACGATGACGGAGGGTTGGGGTGAGGGGCCTCTCTCCACACGATGAGACGATCGAGTGACCTGTACCCCCTCACCCGGAATCCGCGCTACGCGCGCATTCCGACCTCTCCCCGCAAGCAGGGAGAGGTGAAGTAAGATCAGCGCGTGCGCCCGGTCGTCGCGAAGGTCTGCGGCTGGCCGAACGGGTCGAGCTGCTGCTGCAGCTGCTGAGGCGGCGGACGTCGCACCACGCGGTGTCGCTTCTTCGCCTTCGCCTTGCGCTTGGTCGCCTTGTCGTCAGGCTTGCTATCAGCCTTGCTCTCGGTCTTGGCCTTCGCCGGCGCATCCTTCACGGCCGTCGTCGCCGGCTCGTTCAGAGCGGCCAGCTTGGCCGAGGCGGCATCGAGTGCGGAGGAGGCCAGGGCCGCGCTGGGATCGACCGGCGCCGGCTCGCTGGCGGTCGCGGCAGGCTCGGCCGCGGGGATCGACGCCGTGGCGTCGGCAGCGGTGAGCGTATCGGCGGGCGCCGGCGCTGCGGCCTCCGTCGTCGTCTCCGCCTTGGCCGGTTCGGCGACGGGGACATCAGCCGGAGGTGCCGCGACCTGGGGCTGAGCCTCGGTCTCGGTCGTCAGGGCGGCGACCTGCTCGGGCTCGCTTTCGGGCAGTCCAATGGTCGGCACCCGGTCGCGTAGCGACGGCTCGGGCTCGGCGGTCAGCTCCGGCTCGGCGCGGAGGACCGCGAGCACCGGCTGGGCCGGCTCGGGAGCCTGCGCGAACACCTGCTCCTGCGGGCCGTTCCGCCAGGAGGGGTTGCTGACATACTGCTCATGGCTCGCCCGCAGCAGTGCGGCGGCGCCCAGGCCGAACACCAGGATGGAGACTGACAGCAGGATCGCGGCAAACAGGAAGCGAAAGCCGGGAAGCATCGAGCGGTTGCGAATTTCCGCCCCGGCGGCGAAGAGGCCAGGGCCCAAGAGCCATCTGAACGCGGTGACGGTACTGTTTGCCGCGTTCGCCACGCGGGGATCGGGAGCTCAAATGGGCGGCGAATCAGGCTGATTCGAACATACCGCAACGATTCCGACCCGTTCCGCAAAAAACGGGGCCGAAGACTCCGGCAATTGGCGTCATGAGTTGATTTCCGCCCCGTGATGCAACGGGGCAACGGTAGTCTTGCGGATCACAAATCGGCAGGTCCGGCGCAAATAAGCCTGATATGTCTTGAATGTGCCGCTATCTTCGGCCATCTGGCCGTTAACGGTCCGATCGGGCTTGGGGACTATACAAGAGCGATGATGATCAAACATTTTCTGACGATATGCGCTGCCGCGACAGTCGCTGCGGCGGGAACCTCGCTCGCGCAGGCTCAGAGCTATCCGGTTCAGCAGGCACCGAGCTACGGCGCCCCGGCCGAATATCGGCCCGGCGACCGCACGCCGAATTTCGACGCGCTGGAAGACGACGACGACGCGATGCCGCAGGCATCGCTGCCGCCGCCCGGCCCGGCCGACGATCCGCGCTATGGCCGTCCGGTCGGCGCTCCCCCGGTCTACTCGGCCGCGCCGCCGCAGGGTCCGGTGATGTCGCCGGATGATCCGCGTTATGGCCGCCCGGCTGGCGCTCCGCCGGTCTATTCGGCCGCCCCGCAGGGCCCCGTGATGTCGCCCGACGATCCCCGCTACGGCCGCCCCGCCGGTCCGCCGCCGGTGATCTACGCAAATCGCCCGGGTCAAGGTCAGGCCCCCGCCAATGACGGCATGCGTCCGCCGGAAGCCGTTGGTGGTCCCGCCGCGACCGGTACGGTCCAGGCCGGCCAGCCGCCCGTCGGCACCGATGGAAGACCGATGACGATGGCCGCGCTGCCGCCCGAGGAGCAGCCCGATGCTGCGCCGGTGCAGCTGCCGCAGAACCTGCGCCGCCAGGAGGTCGCGTTCCAGACCAAGGAGCCCGCAGGCACCCTCGTGGTCGATACCCCCAACACCTATCTCTATTACGTGCTCGGCAATGGCCGCGCGATCCGCTACGGCGTCCGCGTCGGCCGCGACGGCTTCACCTGGACCGGCGTGCAGAAGATCACCCGCAAGGCCGAGTGGCCGGATTGGCATCCGCCGACCGAGATGATCGAGCGCCAGCCTTATCTGCCGCGCTTCATGGCCGGCGGCCCCGGCAATCCGCTCGGCGCCCGCGCGATGTATCTCGGCTCGACCGTCTACCGCATCCACGGCACCAACCAGCCCTCGACCATCGGCAAGTTCGTCTCGTCCGGCTGCATCGGCATGCTGAACGAGGACGTCTCCGACCTGTTCGATCGCGTCAAGGTCGGCACCCGCGTGGTGGTGATGCCCGGTGGCCCACCGCCGGGAACGGCGACGGCATCCGCCGCGCCGCCACCCGGTCCTGCCGCCGGTCCGGCTCCGATGGCCGCCCAGGCTGGTCCGGTCCCCGGCACCCAGCCGACGGTCGTGCCGCCGCTGCCCGCACCGGTCACCGTGCGCTAAGCGCGCCGCGAATATTCAGATTGCAAAAGGGCGTGCCATCGGCACGCCCTTTGTCATTCAGGCGAGCTTGGTCATTCAGGCGAGCTTGCGCGGCAGCTCGCTGCCTTTGGTGAAGGCATCGATCGCCTCGACCATCTGGCCGTAATGGATGCGCAGGCCGTCCTCGGTGGCGTAGCCGAGATGCGGCGTCAGCACGAGGTTGTCGAGCTTGCGGAAGGGATGGTCGACCGGCAACGGCTCGACCGAAAACACGTCGATGCCGGCGCCCGCGATCTTGCGCTGCTGCAAGGCCTCGAGCAGCGCCTGCTCGTCCACGATCGGCCCGCGCGCGGTGTTGACGAGAAAGGCCGTCGGCTTCATCCGCGCCAGATCGGCCGCTCCGACCAGCCCGCGCGAGCGCTCGCTGAGCACCACGTGGATGGTGACGATATCGGCCTTGGCGAACAGCTCCTCCTTGGTAGCGTAGCCGACGCCGGCGGCCGCGCATTTCTCCGGCGTGAGGTTCGGGCTCCAGGCGATCACGTTCATGCCGAACGCCTTGGCGATCCCGGCCATCCTGCTGCCGAGCTTGCCGAGCCCGACAATGCCGAGCGTCATGCCCTCGATCTCGACGCCGGCAAAGGTCTGCCAGGGCTCGCCGGCATGCATGCGCGCGTTCTCGCGGCCGATGCCGCGGGTCAGCTCCAGGATCAGGCCCATGGTCAGCGGTGCCGTGGGATCGCGCGAATATTGCGTGCCGCCGACGGTGACGCCGCGCGCCTTCGCGGCTTCCATGTCGATCGCGGCGTTGCGCATGCCTGACGTGAGCAGCAGCTTCAGCTTCGGCAAGCTCTCGAACAGGCTCTTCGGGAAGGCCGTCCGCTCGCGCATCGCGCAGATGATCTCGAAATCAGCGAGTGCGCTGGCTGCTGCCTTCTCGGAGGCGAAGGGATGGCTGAACACGGTGACGTCGAGGCGGTCGGACAGTTTCTGCCAGTCGGCGACGTCGAGCGCGAGGTTGAAATAGTCGTCGAGAATTGCACAGCGCAGCCGGCTCATCAGCGTTCATCCAGGGCCAGAGTTGATGGCGAGAGGTGAGGGCGCTGGGCGAGCGCCGCCGTCGGAATCAGGCCATGGTTGCGCGCAATCAGGACGGCGCGCAAGCCGCTTGCGTCTTCAAAAGTCCGATAGGAAGGAGGCGCTCAGAGATCCCGGGGCTTGAGCCGGAACGGCGCATCCATGCCGTGCTTGGCGCGCCAGGCGGGACCGGGTCCACGCATGTAGTGCAGTTCGGGCCGGTAGGGATTGAAGGCGGTGGCGAAGAAGCGCTTCCAGAACCCCGCGACCTCCGAGACGAGCCCGGAGACGTGGCCGGCTTCTGCCGGAACAGGAAGTGAGTTGGTCTCGATCAGAGCCATGATGCGGCCTCGCTGTGCTCCCGTTCGTTCTGAGCGGGTGGCGCTGTTTCCGCGCGAAACCGAGCTTTCGGCCTGATTTATTAAAAGATGGTTTCAATTGTCCGGATCGGTGGCCGGATGGTGTCCGTCCCGTATTCATCCGTGGTGAACGGACGGAAAACATTGCCCTTTGGGGGCGGGATCGTTACATCGGCGGCGAAGCAAATTTCCTCAAATCGAAGGTTTTCGGGACCTATGGCGCGCCAGTTCATCTATTTCATGCAGGGCCTGACCAAGAGCTACCCGACCCGGAAGGTGCTCGATAACATCCATCTGTCGTTCTACCCGGACGCCAAGATCGGCGTGCTCGGCGTCAACGGCTCGGGCAAGTCGACGCTGCTCAAGATCATGGCTGGCCTCGACAAGGAGTATAACGGCGAGGCTTGGGTCGCGCAGGGCGCCCGTGTCGGCTATCTCGAGCAGGAGCCGCATCTCGATCCGGCACTGAGCGTGCGTGAGAACGTCATGCTGGGCGTCGCCAAGCAGAAGGCCATCCTCGATCGCTACAACGAGCTGGCGATGAACTACTCCGAGGAAACCGCCGACGAGATGACCAAGCTGCAGGACGAGATCGAGGCCCAGGGCCTCTGGGATCTCGACAGCAAGGTCGACCAGGCCATGGACGCGCTGCGCTGCCCGCCCGACGACGCCGACGTGACCAAGCTCTCCGGCGGCGAGCGCCGCCGCGTCGCGCTGTGCAAGCTGCTGCTCGACCAGCCCGATCTGCTGCTGCTGGACGAGCCGACCAACCATCTCGACGCGGAGTCGGTGTCGTGGCTGGAAGGGCATTTGCGCAACTATCCCGGCGCGATCCTGATCGTCACCCACGATCGCTACTTCCTCGACAACGTCACGAGCTGGATTCTCGAGCTCGATCGCGGCAAGGGAATTCCTTACGAGGGCAATTACTCGTCCTGGCTGGTGCAGAAGCAGAAGCGGCTGGAGCAGGAAGGACGCGAAGACGCCGCGCACCAGAAGACGATTGCCCGCGAGCAGGAATGGGTCGCGTCCTCGCCGAAGGCGCGCCAGGCCAAGTCCAAGGCGCGCTATCAGCGCTACGAGGAGCTACTCAAGCAGGCGAGCGAGAAGCAGACCCAGACCGCGCAGATCATCATTCCCGTCGCCGAGCGGCTCGGTGCCAATGTGGTCGATTTCGAAGGCCTCAGCAAAGGCTATGGCGATCGCCTGCTGATCGACGATCTCACCTTCAAGCTGCCGCCGGGCGGCATTGTCGGCGTGATCGGTGCCAACGGCGCCGGCAAGACCACGCTGTTCAAGATGATCACCAAGCAGGAGACCCCGGACAAGGGCACGATCACGGTCGGCGAGACCGTGCATCTCGGCTATGTCGACCAGTCGCGCGACGCGCTCGACGGTAGCAAGAACGTGTGGGAGGAGATCTCCGGCGGCAACGAGCTGATCTTGCTCGGCAAGAAGGAAGTGAACTCGCGCGGCTATTGCTCGTCCTTCAACTTCAAGGGCGCGGACCAGCAGAAGAAGGTCGGCGCGCTCTCCGGCGGCGAACGCAACCGTGTGCATCTCGCCAAGATGCTGAAGTCCGGCGCCAACGTGCTGCTGCTCGACGAGCCGACCAACGACCTCGACGTCGACACGCTGCGCGCGCTCGAAGAGGCGCTGGAGGATTTTGCCGGCTGCGCTGTGATCATCAGCCATGATCGCTGGTTCCTCGACCGTATCGCGACCCACATCCTGGCCTTCGAAGGCGACAGCCACGTCGAATGGTTCGAAGGCAACTTCCAGGATTACGAGAAGGACAAGATGCGCCGGCTCGGCCAGGACAGCATCATTCCGCACCGCGTGAAGTACAAGAAGCTGACGCGGTGATTTCGGCATGATGCGGCGGGCGCTCATCGCTGCGGTGATCGTGGTCACCTGCGGCTGGACGTCCGCGCGCGCCGCCGATGCCGCCTTCACCCAGTTCATCGCCTCGCTGTGGCCGGAGGCGCAGGCAGAAGGCGTCTCGCGCAAGACGTTCGACGAGCAGACGCGCGGGCTCGAACCCGACTACAAGCTGCCCGATCTGATCCTGCCCGGACGGCCCGCGCTGGGTGCGCCGTCGCAGGCCGAGTTCGTGCAGGTGCCGGCCGATTACGTCAAGGAAGCCTCGATCGTGCGGCTTGCGGGCGAGGGGCAGCGGCTGCTGCAAAAATATCGCGCCTCGCTGAGCGAGATCGAAAAGAAGTCAGGCGTGCCGGCAACCGTGATGCTCGCGATCTGGGGCCGCGAGACCGATTACGGCCGCTACACGCTGCCGTATGATCTCGTCCGCGTGCTGGCGACGCAGGCCTATGTCGGGCGACGCAAAGATCAGTACCGCACCGAGTTCATCCTCGCGCTGAAGATCCTCGGCGAAGGCGTGGTGACGCGCAAGGACATGCGCTCGTCCTGGGCGGGTGCCACCGGGCTGACGCAGTTTCTGCCGTCCGAATTTTACAAGCACGGCGTCGATTTCGACGGCGACGGCCGCATCGACATCTGGCATTCGGTACCGGACGCGCTGGCCTCGGCCGCGCAGCAACTCGTCAACAAGGGCTGGCAGGGCGGTGTGCGCTGGGCCTACGAGGTGCAAGCACCCGCGAAGGTCGATTGTACCACCGGCGTGCCCGAGGTGACGAAGCCGCTCGGCCAGTGGTTGCGCGAAGGTTTTGTGCCGGTGCGCGGGCAGAAGCTGAGTGCCGCAGAGCAGGCGCAGCCGGCCTCGCTGCTGCAGCCGGAAGGCATCTATGGCCCATCGTTCCTGACGACGAAGAACTACTTCGTCATCAAGGAATACAATTTCTCCGATCTCTACGTGCTGTTCGTCGGCCACCTTGCCGACCGCATGACGAGCCCGGTGCCGTTCGCAACGCCATGGGCGGCCTCGAAGCAATTGCGCACCAGGGATGTCGAGACCATGCAGCGTGGGCTCACGCGCGTCGGGCTCTACAAGGACAAGATCGACGGCAAGGCCGGCATGCAGACGCGCGCCGCGCTCGGTGCCTATCAGAAGTCGGTGGGTCTCAAGGTCGATTGCTGGCCGAGCGAAGAGGTGCTGCGCTCGATCCAGGCGGCGCGATAGCGCGCGACCAAAGAAAAAGCCCGGCCGAGGTCTCGGCCGGGCTTCGATCGCGGCGCTCACGAGCGCCGGTGCGATCAGATCAGTAGCAGACGCGAACCGGGCGAACGACCCAGCCGTAACCGTCCCAATAACGCTGACGCTGCCAGTAGCAGGGCGGGGGCGGCGGGCCGGGCTCGGCGACGTAAACGGGGCCGCCATAGGCCGGACGGCTCGACGCGATGGCGCCGCCGACGATCGCGCCACCAATCAGGCCGGCCGCAATGCCGGCGCCGATGCTGCCGTCATGCGCCTTGGCGGACGGAGCGGCAGTCACCAGCGAACCGGCGATCGTCGCAACCGTGAGGGCGGCAACAAGAGTCTTCTTCATGCTCAGGGCTCTCCTGGGAGATGGGTTCCTCTTGTTAGAGGCGCCCGGGTTTCAAAGGTTCACGCACACGCTGATGGAATTGGCCGTGCAGCTAGGAAGCGCGCAATTGGTCAACCCACGGTAAACGCACACGGAGCTGTGACGAGAAAAAGCGGTCTTTTTCAGGCCCGGAGATGAACGGCGCATCCGTAGTGAACCGGCCAGCGAAGCAGTCGCGATGGACCGGTTCGAGTCGCTTCAGCCGCAGACTCTGACGCGGCGGGCGCGCCAGGCATAGCCGTCCCAGAAGCGCTGCTTCTGCCAGACGCAGCCGCCGCCGTAATAGTCGTCGGAGACATAGCCCGGACCCGGCGCATAGTAACGGGGCGGGTAATAGCCGGGTTCGTAATAGCCGGGGCCAGGTCCGTAGTAATACGGAGAGGCCAGCGCGCCGCCGACAATGGCGCCGCCGATGATGCCGGCCGCCACGCCTGCCGCGACGCCGCGCTGGGCATGGGCCGGGGATCCGGCCGCAACGGCCAGGGAGGCGACGGCGGCGACCGTCAGGAGCAGCTTCTTCATTGGCTTGACCTTTCGTACGAACACGCGGGAACCCTTTGGGGGCAGAGTTCCATACTTCGCTTGAATGATCAATGAACGGCACCTTGGGGGCGGGCGACCAATTGATATGGACCGTAGGCCCGGCCAGGGAGGCGATGATGGGCAACGCGATGATCAATGCATTGATTGCGGCCGGGGTCGTGTCCGCGATCGGTTACGGCTGGATCACCCATCTTCAGAACCGCGGCCAGCGGCGCTCCCGCGCCGGGGCGGGCGGCGACGGCAGCAGCAGCGGCGACACCTATTCGGGCAGCAATAACGGCTTCTCGCTGGGAAGCTGGTTTTCCAGCGACAGTTCGGGCAGCCCGGCCGACGGCGGCAGCTGTTCCAGCAGCGATAGCGGCAGCAGTGGCGGCGATTGCGGTGGCGGCGGTGACGGTGGGGGAGGCGGTGGCGGCGATTAGGATCCGCTCCAATCTTGATCCAGCGCAACCCTGAAATTTAGGGCCGTTCTAGGCTGCTTTTGGGCCAGTTTGGAATAGCTTCAAATACCGCTTTTTCCTTTTGCATCCGGCGGGCCCGTTAAATATCGATGATGCTGCATCACCGAAGGGCCTGCCGCTTCCATGATCGTTTGTTCCTGTAACGTGCTGAGCGATGACGACATCCGCGCCGCCGTCGCCGAGTCCGACGACGCCGTGCGCCATGCCAAGCAGGTCTATGGATGCCTCGGCTGTAGCGCCGAATGCGGCCGCTGCGCCCGGACGATCAAGACCATCATCGACGAAGCTCTCGGCCCCTGCGCCCAGTCCTGCTGTGCCGGCTGCCCGCACAACCACACCGTGGCTGCCAATGACGAGGCGGCCGAGCCCGCCGAGTTTGCCCTCGCGGCCTGCTGAAAGCCTTCGCCAGCTCAGCTGAGCTTTTCCCCGGCTGCGCCGCCGTAGCCAGTTGCCCTCATTCGTAAACTGACTTAGAAGCATTCTAAATTCGGTTTTGGGCCGATTTGGACTGCAAGAGCTGGAGTGAACCATGCAGGGCGACGCAAAAGTCATCGACTATCTCAACAAGGCACTGCGTCACGAACTGACTGCGATCAACCAGTACTGGCTGCACTACCGCTTCCTCGACAATTGGGGCCTCCTCGACATGGCCAAGGTCTGGCGCAAGGAGTCCATCGAGGAGATGGAGCACGCCGACAAGCTCACCGCGCGCATCCTGTTCTTTGACGGCTTTCCGAACATGCAGGTGCTCGATCCCCTGCGCATCGGCCAGAACGTCAAGGAGATCATCGAGTGCGACCTCGCTGCCGAGATGAGCGCGCGTGCGCTCTACCAGGAAGCGGCGACCTACTGCCACGGCGCCAAGGATTACGTCACGCGTGACCTGTTCGAGAAGCTGATGAGCGACGAGGAGCATCACATCGACTTCCTCGAAACTCAGCTCGACCTGATCGGCCGCATCGGCCTTGAGCTCTACACCCAGAAGCACGTCGGCGGGCTCGAGGGCGAGGGGCATTAAGCTCGGGCGTCGCTGCGTACTCGGTGTCGTCCCGGCGAAGGCCGGGACCCATACCGCGTGATCTATCTGGATGCGCCGGTATGAGTACCGGGGCACGAGTTCTTCACTGTTAGTCTTCGCAAAACCACTCCCTGTGGTTATCGCGACGAGCGCAAGCGCTCGCGCGGAGGTCCCGGATCTGCGCTGCGCTTGTCCGGGACGACACCGTGATTGTCGTCCCAACTACAACTGCGTCTTGTAAATCTCTTCCACAGTTTCCTGGCTCGCCGGTTCGCCGAGGCCAGTCTGGTCGTGAATGACCGTGACGATGCTGGGCATCACCGAGCGCTGCACTTTCTCTGGCGACCACAGCTTCGAGCGCATCAGCGCCTTGCCGCAATGGAAATAGACTTCGCTCACAGCGACGTTCAGCACCGCCCGCGGCGGCTTGCCGAATTCGACCATCGCGGCGAGCAGATCCGGATCGGCCGACAGCGTGCCGCGTCCGCCGACGCGTAGCGTTTCGTCAATCCCGGGCACGAAGAACAACAGGTGCACGAAGCCCGAGCCTTCGACGACGTTGCGAAAACTGTCGATCCGGTTGTTGCCGGAGCGGTCAGGCATCAGCAATTGGTTGGGACCGGCGACGTGGACAAAGCCGGTGCCGCCGCCGCGTGGCGAGGCATCGACGCTGCCGTCCGCGCCCGACGTCGCGAGTACGCAGAACGGCGACATCTCGATGAACTTCTTCGCATGCGCATCGATCGCGGGTCGCGCTTTCGCGATCACGCGCGGGCTCGGCTTGGCATAGATGGTGGCGAGGTCTTCGGCGCAAAGATCGGTCAACGGCATGCCTCCGCTTCAGCTTGGCGGCAAGCTAGCCGATCGGGCCGCCTCCAGCCAATGGAATCGATAAAGACGCATTACACGGCGTCCGCCGGCACGAAGCAGCTGATGATGATGGCGCCGCGGTGGCGAACGTACCACACCACGGCCTGGCCGACCGGATTGCCCCGGTCGCGGATGATGGCGCGCTCCGGCACCTCCATCCACTGCCCTTCGATCGGCACCCAATAAGCGCCGCTGCGCACATCGTAGTCGGTGCGATGGCCGTCCGAGACGTCGCAGCAGGGCACACCGTTCGGCGCGATCACGCTCTTGAACCAGGCGCGGATATCGGGCGGGATGTGGTCGTATTGCCCGTTGTCGAATGCGAGTCCGGCGCTGGTCAGCGCCGTCATAGCGACCAGCCAAACGCACAGTGCGAGCCTGTGCATGCGATCCCTCCTCGTCGCGTCCCGCTATTCGCGCGCGAGTCTTGCTCGCGTCGATTCCATCGGTGACGCGATTAAGCCCGAGCTGTCAGCGCATTGCATGCCCAAATAATATGCGGCTCCGAAGTGCCGCACATGATGCGCTGCAAAATCAGCGGCGCGCCGATTCGATCGTTTGCTGCGGTGTGCTCTCCAGCAATTGCCGCACCTGCTCGCTGTAGAATTTCGCATTGCCGGTGGTGCCGTGGCCGCGCGTCTCGGCGCTCGCCGGGATCAAATAGAGACGGCCGTTCTTGACCCGCTTCATGGCCGCGTCCGTGATGCCGGTCTCGGGCGGATTGCGCTCGTCGTCGGCGGAATTGATCAGCAGCAGCGATGCTTCGATGGCCTCCAGCTTCTCGCCGGCATTATAGTCGTGCGAGGACTCCCACTGGTAGACGAAGTCGTTGGCATCCGCCGTGATCGGCGCCGCCAGCCGGTCGTCGACGATCTTGTCCGCCTTGGCTGCGGTCGGCGCCTGCGATTGATAGGCGAGCGTGCCGCCGATGCTGGCGATGCCGTAGGCGGTGATGGCATATTTCATCATGCGCGGCTGGCTGGTGTAATTGCCGCCATTGTAGTCCGGGTCGTTGCGGATGGTGTCGAGCATGATCCGCCGCAGCATCCAGTTGCGCGACGCCATCTCGGTCGGCTGCGAGGCCATCGGGATCAGTGCGTCCATCGCGTTCGGATATTTCGCGCCCCACAGCCAGCTGTGCATGCCGCCCATCGAATTGCCGATGACGAGCCGCAGATGCTTGACGCCGAGGCCCTCCGTCACCAGGCGATGCTGCGCCTCGACCACGTCGTCGTAATCGTATTTCGGGAAGCTCGTCTTCATCCCGTCGGAGGGCTTCGACGATTTGCCATGACCGATGCCGTCGGGAAGGATGATGTAATATTTGGAGGCGTCGAGCGGTTGCCCCGCGCCGAACAGCTCGCCGGCGAAGGCGGGTGACAGCATGCTTGCGCCCGAGCCGCCCGTGCCGTGCAGCACCAGCACCGGTTGGCCCGAGGGCTCGCCGATTGTGGTGTAGTGCAGCTTCAGCTCCGGCATGGTCTCGCCGGTGTGGAACTTGAAATCCCTGGCGATCCAGTCGCCCTGCTTCGGTGCCGGATAATCGGCGGCCAGGACCGGGATTGAAAAGGACAGCAGGGTAGCCGACAGCGCGGCGCAGGGAGCCTTCATGCTTTTCTCCCCATTGCGGCTCATGGTCGGCGGCCGCGTTACGGCGGGACTTAGCAGAAATGCACAGAACGATGTAGGATTTCGGCTCCGCCGATCGTCTTCAAGGAAACATCCGGAAGAGGCCCCTGCATGTGCCGCAACATCAAGACACTGTTCAACTTCGAGCCGCCGGCGACGGAGGATGAGATCCATGCCAGCGCGCTCCAGTTCGTGCGAAAACTGTCCGGCTTCAACAAGCCGTCGCAGGCCAACGAGGCGGCGTTCGACCGCGCAGTGGCGGAGGTCTCGCAGGCCGCGCGAAATCTCCTGACCTCGCTGCACACCCATGCGCCGGCGCGGGACCGTGAGGTCGAGGCGGAAAGGGCCAGGGAGCGCTCGCGGCTGCGCTTCGGTTAGTGGGCTCGGGTAATTCGTTCCGTGATCTGGCTCACGGTACGGGGGCGTCTCCTCCTGCAATGATGTGTGCCGGGGTTTTGACAGCCGGAGCACGACCCATGAGCCGCCCCCTTCTTCCTCTGAAAGCAGGTGCCATCGTCCTCACGCTGTTATGGACCGCGTGGATGATGTGGTGGAGCGGCTCGTTCTCGAGCGCCAACGTGATCATCCTGGCCCTGTGCGGCGCGGCGGTGGGCTATCTCTGGTATCGCGCCATGCGCTGGCAGTTCGAGCGCATGGGCATGCTCCCGCGCAAGGATGATTCATCGGCTTCCTAAACCGAGGCTCGTGTCCCGGACGCGGCGAAGTGCGTCAGCGCTGCGACGCAGAGCCGGACCCAGAAAATCGCGAGAAAAGCTCTTGGTTAGATGGGCGCCGGCTCAGCAGCGCATCACTGCGTGCTGCGCTGCGTCGGGGCACGGGCGCGCCACTAATCCTAGTGACCGTGCTTTTTCCTTTTCTTCTTTTTCTTGTGCGCGTCGCCTTCGCTGTCGTCGCTCGCGTCGTCGACGATGGCCTCATCGGGCTCCTGCACGGCGGCCTCCAGCGCCTCGCGTTCGGCGGCGTCGCGCTCGCGCTGGCGGCGGCGCTCGTCCCAGGCGTCGAACAGTTGCTCGAGCCACGGCAGCAGCTGTTCGATCGAGGGCAATTGACCGGCAGGCCCAGCCTCGCCGCGCGGGCCTTGCGGTCCCGCCGGCCCTTGTGGTCCGGCAGGCCCCTGCGCGCCGGCGGCCCCACGCGGGCCGGCCTCACCCTGCTTGCCTTGCGGACCGGGCTTGCCCTGAGGTCCCGGCTTTCCGAGCGGCCCCGGCTTGCCCTGCGGTCCCGGCTTGCCGCGCGCGCCGTCGGGACCGCGCCGGCCGGGATGACCCTGCGGTCCCGGCCGTCCCGGTTCACCCTGCCGTCCGCGCGGCCCTTGAGATCCCTGCCGTCGTCCCTGATCGTCTGCCACGCCACTGCTCCCCATGATCGGAAGCAAGCTGCTTAGCGGCGTTTGACGACAGCAGCAATTCCGCCGGGACAGCTCAGAACGCTTGATCAACATCAATCGGCGGCACGCGCCGCTGTGTCATCGATCGTGCGGCTAGAACTGTTGCGAGGAGCGACCGATGCGCGCAGCGTGGAAAATCCTCTGCCTGTTCGCTGTCGTCCTTGCGGCGGCGCTTGGCCTCGCTCACCAGCTGGTACCCGACGTCGTGCCGGTCGCATTCGCCGAGGAGCCGCAGCCGTCATGGGCTGTCATGACGGCCTTCTTCCTCCGCGCGATCGAGATGATCACAGCCTCGGTCGTGATGATCGCGCTCGCGGTCATCATCGGCGGACTGATCCAGCGGTGCGTCCTCGGACGCTAATCCTGATAGGCGGGCACCTCGATGCCGGACGCGGCATAGAGCTTGATCTTGTTGCGCAGCGTACGCACCGACAGGCCGAGCACGCGCGATGCGCGTGTGCGGTTGCCGTCGCAGCGCGCAAGCGTCTGAAGCACGAGCTCGCGCTCGACCTCGTCGACGGTGGCGCCGATCAGAAGCGGAACGATCTGGTTAGGAGCAAGGAATTGCGCGCCCGACTCGGACGCGGCGACATGAACAGTGGTCATCAACACACCTCCCGATCAACGCCCGCTGCCATCTTTGGAAGCGGATCGAGAACCAACGACCCCCAAGCCGTAGATCCACGGTGGGCGGGTTTGGTTAATGAAAGGTTAATCGCGGACGATCGCACCAATTGACCTCAGGAATGCCGCTAAGCCGCCGCGATTTGCGCCAGATGCATCGTGATGCGGGACTATCTCTTCCACACACGCGGTGTCATCGTCCGGTCCAGTGGCGCAATTGCCTACAAGGCGGACGATGATCTCGTGCTTCGGGATAGTGAGTCGCGCCTCACACCGTCCGATAGCCGCCGTCCACCATCACGATCGTTCCGGTGACATAGGCCGACAGATCCGAGGCGAGGAAGATCGCGGGCCCGACGATATCCTCGGGCTTGCCGGTGCGCGCCAGCGGGGTGTGGTCGACGAAGGCCTGCACCAGCGCCGGATTGGTCGCGCGAACATTGGCGTTGATGTTGGTCTCGATGAAGCCAGGCCCGATCGCGTTGACGCGCACGCCCTCCTTGCCGAGCTCGACCGCGAGCGCCTTGGTGAAGCCGAGCACGCCGTGCTTCGAGGTCGTGTAAGCCGCCGAGCTTGGCGTGCGCAGATGCACGAAGGACTGGATCGAGCCGATATTGACGATGCGGCCTTTGCTCGCGCGCAGGGGTGCAAGGAAGGCCTGCGTCATATTGAAGACGCCGTTGAGGTTGAGCGAGATGATGTCGTTCCAGTCCTTCGCGACCGTCTCGGTCTCCGCGGTGAAGGCGTTGCGGCGGGTGATGCCGGCATTGTTGACGAGGATCGAGACCTGCCCGACCTCGCCCGCGACCTGCTTGGCCAGCGCAAAACAGTCCTCGCGGCTGACAACGTCGAGCGCAAAACTCTCGGCCTTGCCGCCCGCTTTGCGGATCTCCTGGGCGGCCTCCGCGACCGTGTCGGCATTGACGTCGAGCAGCACCACTTGCGCGCCCTCGCGGGCGTAGCCGGCCGCGATGGCGTGGCCGATGCCGGAACCGGCGCCCGTGACGACGGCGATGTGGTTTGCGAGCAATGCCATTACATTTTCCTCCCGATTTCGTTTCGAAGTTTCACGAAACGCTAACTCGAAATTAAGGGGTCGGAAACGGCAGCCTTGGCATACTGATCTTCATTGCTAAACGTTGCGCGCATGATGGAACGGCTCGACTCCCGGCTCGACTCCTGGAAACCCGCCCTCGAACGCCTGCGGTCGGCGCAATCGGCCGATTGGGCCGAGGCGGGCCGGCTCGTGGCCGAGATCGCGCGGATGAGCGTCGATGCCACGCTGCGACAGGCCGCCGAGCAGGCGCTTCCGGTGCTGCGCCAGGCGGTCGACAATGACGATCACGGCGTCACGCTGGCGGCCCAGCGCCGCATCGGCGTCGTTCTCGAAGTCGTTCATGATCTGACCGCGCCGCGCTTCGGCCGCCGCAACGCCATGCCGAAACAGCTGTCCAGCGAGGATCGCGCCCGCAAGATGCTTGGTCTGCCGCTCGCGGTGCAGCTCACCTGCGAGGACATCAACCAGGCCTATCGGCGCGCCGCCAAGGGCATGCATCCCGACCACGGCGGCAGCGCGCAAGCCTTCATCGACCTCGCCGCCGCGCGCGACGTCCTGATCCATCCCGGCGCGCATAAGGATGCGTGAGCGGGCTTGACGATATCTCGTAGGGTGGGCAAAGGCGCGAAGCGCCGTGCCCACCATTTGCCCGTTGTTGAAAGGCGTGGGCACGGCGCGCGAAGTGCGCGCCTTTTGCCCACCCTACGACATCTCGGAAAAACAAGCGGGCAAGGACGCATGGTCCTTGCCCGCTCTTCGTCCGCCGATCGAAAATCTTACCAGGTGCACTGACCGTTCTTCAGCGCGGCATCCTTCACCGCGAGGGCGTCGATGAAGGTCGGCACGGATGCGCTGGCGCGATGATAGCCGGCCGGCCACGGTGTGGTCGGGATGCTCTCGTCCCAGATCTGGCACAGGCCCGTGTCCTGCCAGCGGATCAGGTGATAGCTGGCTTCCGCAGGGCTCGCCGCGACGAAGGCGGTGACGGCAAGACCGGCGGCAGCGCACAGCACGGAAATACGACGCATGATCAGCTCCTCAAATGAATGATGTGATGTGCCTCCCGGCAATGACGGGGAGGGCTGGTGCGGGGACGTCTTGGGGAATGCGCCCCGAACAAGATGTGAGTAGTTCCGCAGGCCGGTCAGGTTCAAAGCGCGCGGGCAGGACATGGCTGAATTCGGCCGGAAAACGCGCGGGTCCCGCAAAAAGAAGAAGGCGGACCGCTCGCGCGACCCGCCCTCGAAATCCGGTCCGTTGCAAAAAGATCAGAGCGTGCAGCGGCGCTCGGCGCGCATCTTGATCTGGACGTCGGAAGCGGCCTGGAAGGTCGGGAGCGGCTTGCTGACGACCTTGTAGGTCGACACCCCAATTTGAAGCGGCTTGTACTGCAGGTCCTCGTTCCAGACCTGGCAGATGCCGGTGTTGTCCCAGCGGATCACGTAATAGCCGACCTTGGCGGATGCGGGCACGGCGAACACGGAACTTGCGATGCCGGCAACGGCACAGAGGGCGAGAACGCGACGCATGAAATATCTCCTTGTGGGGAAGTGGGACGCAAAATTTCGTGCGGTAAAAGCAGGTCCTTTGCAAGCCGGGGAGCTGCCGTTCACGGACATGTCAGCTGTTTCCCAAGCATTTGGTTCGGCCGCGTGCCCGGCAAGCCACACGCTCCGTGGCTCACTTCGCCAGCGAGGCCACCGCCTCGATCTCGATCAGCATCTTCGGATCGGGCAGGGCCTGCACCACGCAGGTGGTGCGGGCCGGATAGGGCGGCGGGCCGAAGGCGCCGGCATAGAGCGCGTTCATGGCGGCGACGTCGGAGGCGCGGGTCAAGAGCACGTTGACCTTGACGAGGTCGCGGACACCGGCGCCGGCCTCGTCCAGCACGCGCTTGATGTTGACGACGACATTGGCGAACTGCGCCTCGAAACCGTCGGGCAGCGCACCATTGGCATCGAAGCCCGGAATGCCCGAGACGAACAGGAGATCACCGACGCGCGTCGCAAAGGACAGCGGCGGCGCCTTAACATGCAGCGGGGGCGCGAAATGCTGGATCGGCATGGCATCACCTCGAATTAGGAACGGGCGCGTAGCCCGCATGAGCGTAGCGACATGCGGGAGACTTGCAATCGGGTTGCGGAGACGGGCAAGAACAAAAACGCGAAAACAACCCCATGCACAGTAGAGATCATGCGGAGATCATTGAGTTTTTATAATTCGGTAAAGGCTAAACACTCAAGTTGCTCCGTCGGACAAAACAAGGGCAGAATGGGATGATGGCGATGCGCGACCTTGTGCCCGAGCCTCCGCCGTCATGCCCCGGCTTTGACCGGGGCATCCAGTACGCCGCGGCCTCTCGGCTCAATCACCGCCGCCTCTGGAATACTGGATCGCCCGGTTGAACCGGGCGATGACGGTTGCGTGCGACGCTGCACCTTGCGTGTCAGGGCAGCCCCCATCATTTTGCCGCCCCGATCGATCGGATAGATTCGGCTCGTCTGATTCGCTTTCCCCCCTTGAAAAATAGCCCCCGGAGACGCCCATGAAGATTGCATCCACCTTCCGCGCCGCGCTGGTCGCCATTGCCGCCCTGGCCGGGCTCTCGACCTCGGCGATGGCCGACAGCGGTTTCGTGACGCTGACGATCTACAAGGCCGGCTGGATCATCGGCGGCTCAGGCGGGAGCGGCGTGCTCAACTTCCGCGGCCGCACCTATGGGCTCTCCACCGGCGGCCTCGACTACGGCCTCGTCTTCGGCGGTTCAAAGACGGTGCTGCGCGGCCGCGTCTCCAACATCAACCGTCCCTCCGATGTCGCCGGGGTCTACGGCGCCGCCGGCGCGGGCCTCGCCGTTGGCGCCGGCGCCCGTGCCATCGTGCTCACCAACCAGAAGGGCGCCGTGCTGGAGCTGACGGGCACGCAGGTCGGGTTGATGGCGAATGCGGATCTCAGCGGCCTCGCGATCACGATGCGGTAGGCCAGGGGCCGTAGGGTGGGTTAGCCGCTTGGCGTAACCCACCACTTCTGTCACCGCGGAAAGAGAAGAGGTGGGTTACGCGCATCGGCCCGCGCTTCGCGCAGCCGCTGCGCTAACCCACCCTACGATTTTCCGACCGCCGCATGAATCCGCTCGCAATGCGCGACGAGATTCTTCTGCGCATCCACGAACGCCTTCAGCGGTGTCGGGATCGGAAAATAATAGATGTTCGCGACAAAGCCGTAGATGCCGGCATCGACGCTCGTTGGCGCCGCGCCGTGCACGAAGCCCGCGGCGGGTGCGATCTCGGCCAGCACCTGCAAATCGGCGAGCCCGCGCGCGTAAGCCTGCTCCGGCGTGTAGCGGCCGATGCCCTGGTAATGATAGCGCTGCGCATTATACGCCTTGGCCTTCTCGAATCCTTCCGCACTCACTTGCGGATGCTGCGCAATGAAGCCGTCGCGGAACGCCGGATAATAGCGCTCGTCCTTCCAGCGCGAATACGACATCACCCAATAGAGATCGTCGAGCATGCGCGTGACGAGGAGATTGGTGCGACTCTGCGCCGGTGAAAGTCCGGCATCGATGGTGAGGCGATATTTCGCGATCACATGCGCGACGATGGTCTCGCTGTCGCCGATGCTCTCGCCGTCGTCGACGACGTAAGGCAGCTGCCCGCGCGGGGCGGCCGAGGCATCGAAGATATGCTCGTGCACGAACTCCAGGCCTGCGAGCTTGAGGAAGGCGTAGACCTTGAGGCCGTAGCCGTTGTTGTCGGCGACGCCGAACAGTTGCGGGTAGGAATAGAGGGTCAGCATGGGCGGGCTCCCTGGGGTGGCGGAGGCCAGCATGAAGGGGCGCTGGGGTGCATGCAATGGGGAGAAGACGGAGCAGGTGCGTCGTTCGAAGCTCTCGTAGGGTGGGTTAGCCGTTCACAAACTCGATCTCCCAACACGATTCCGGCGCAAGGCGTAACCCACCAAGTCTGCATCCGCGGCGACAGAAGCGGTGGGTTACGCCACGCGGCCTGCGCTTTGCGCAGCCGCGCGGCTAACCCACCCTACGAACGCGATGCAGCCTTGAACACCGCCAATTGCGCATCGAAGGCGCGCCTGAACGCCGGCCGCGCTTCACCGCGCGCGACATAGGCGGCGATGTCAGGATATTCGTCGAGCAGGCCAGATGTGTTCAGCCGCCGCAGCACCGTCACCATCATGAGATCGCCGGCGCTGAAGGCGCCGTCGAGCCAGTCGGCATCGCCAAGGCGGCGGGACAGTTCGCCGAGCCTGATCCGGACGCGATCCTGCAAGAGGGGCAGCCGCTCCGCGTACCAGCTCTTGTCGCGCTCGAACAGCATGGCCATGGTGAGCTCGACGATCGGCGGCTCCACCGTGCTCAGCGCGGCGAACATCCAGGCGATCGCGCGGGCGCGCGCATGGGCGTCCTTCGGCAGCAAGCCATCGTGGCGTTCGGCGATCTGCAGCACGATCGCGCCCGACTCGAACAGAGTGAGATCGCCATCCTCATAGGTCGGGATCTGCCCGAACGGATGCCGCGCGCGATGCGCCGGCTCTTTCATCTCTTTGAACGAGACGAGTCGAACGTCGTAGGGTTGCCCGACCTCCTCGAACGCCCAGCGAACCCGCATGTCGCGCGCCTGTCCCCGGCCGCGGTCGGGGGAGCTTTCGAAGGCAGTGATGGTGGGGGGCATCTAGGGCTCCGGGTGGGGCGTGCTTGTGGCCAGAGGACGATTGGGCCGCGCGAATTCCGACAACGTTCGATCCTTATCCCGCGTTTAGCCAATCCAACGGTGTCGTCCCGGCGAACGCCGGGACGACGGCGGAGTGTGACGCACCGTTGTCAGCTCACCTTACGACCAATCTACGCCGCCGGCTCGGGTCACGGCTCCAGCGTCCAATGCCCCGACGCAGCACCCGACGGCGGCGGCAGTGCCGTAGGGTGGGCAAAGGCGCGCTCTTCGCGCGCCGTGCCCACGTTCTGCCGGACCCACGGAAAGATCGTGGGCACGGCGCAAGAGCGCCTTTGCCCACCCTACGCAGCGATCCACGCCGCCAGCTCCCGCCACGGCTCAATCGTCCAATGCCCGGACGCCGCACCTGACGGCGACGGCAGCACGAAGATCTCCGGCCAACTTTCCTCGCGCTTCTGCCGCCTCAGCGAAATCCCACTCGACGGCCTGCCATAAAACAGGCTCGCCGCCTTCTTGCTCGTGAACGCAATCGTCCGCGGCCGATATTTTTCGATCTTCGCCCTGAACCCCGGCACGTCGATCATCTCCGCCGCGATCTGGTGATCCATCCCGGCGCCCGTCTTGCAGAGATCGGTGAAGCCGATCCCGAGCTCGATCAGCGCTGCGAACTCGCCCGGCCGATAACGCCGCGGCGTGATCCCGGCCTCATGGATCGCGCGCCAGAAGCGGTTGCCGGGATGGGCGTAATAGTGCCCGAGCTCCGCCGAGCGCGTCGAGGCGGCGGTGCCGACGAAGACGAGGCGGAGATTGGGACGGAGCTGGTCCGGGAGGCGGTGGGTTTCAACCAAGTCAATCGTCACTGGCTACGCTCACTCGTCCGTCTTGCGGGCCTCGCGGCCGTGCGCGTAATCAGGATGTCCCGCGCTTCCGCCAATACGGCATACCGCACGATATAGCCAGACGCGCCAAAGCGAACCACGATCTGGCGAAGCTCGGCATCTTCGGTCTGCATTCCCAGATCGGGAAACTCTTCCAACCGTTCGATCGCCCGCCAGATCGATGCGAGCGCGCGTTGCGCGGCGACCGGGCTGTGTTGATCGAGAAACAGGCGCAATCGCTCGACGTCCTCGACGGCGTCGGGCGAAAGCAGGATCATCCGATCCTGCGCACTGCTGGCCGCGGCAGCTCCTTCGCCGACCCCCAGCTCGCGACCCAGTCCTTCACCTCATTGAGCGGAACGGCGGCGCGGGTCTTTCGGAAGTCATCCAGCCGCCGGCGATCCTCGGCTATCTCGGGCCCGGCGATGTCGACTACGGAATCGAGCAGCGCCACGGCTTCGGCGAGCACGGCGGCGACATCCTGCCCGCGCTCGTCGGCCATCTCGCGCAAGCGCGCGTCGGTGTCGGCGTCGATATCCAGCGTGCGGCGAATGATGTTCATGCCATCAGGATAGGCGCGGAGGTGGTTTTTGTCGAGGCGCGGAGCGAGCGGTGAAGTCGATTTCGAACCCGAGCAGGAGGTCTCGTAGGGTGGGCTAGCGAAGCGTAACCCACTTGGTTCATCTTCGCGGCAGCGGAAGTGGTGGGTTACGCCCTGCGGACAGCGCTTCGCGAATCCACAAGGCTAACCCACCCTACGAGCTGTCAATCCCGGATGTAGCTGCGCTCATGTGGGCTACGATTGATCCGCCCTTGGCGTAGCGCGCAACGCCCGAGCCATGTCCGTTTCATAGATTGCGCCGGTGCAGCGGCCGGTCAGAAGATCGAGGGCGAACGGCACCCAAGTATCTCCGATCGGAGTCCATGCTTCGCCGGTAAGTTCGGTTTCAAGAAGATTGATATTGCGGAAGCTGTCCCACGAAATCCGCGGACTTTTCCATCGTGAATTATCTGACCGAACAGCGTTGAAGCCGACGAGACCCTGGAAAAGGATGAGCCCAAGAGCTGGTGCAGGGATTGCTCGCTGGGTATCACTTGCAACGTGCTCTCGAATGGCGCGGTGTTCCGGATCAATAACAAAGGTCTCGCCCCAAGCGACAACGATCACGTCGGTACCGTTAGGGTGGTCAAGCACGTTGGTGTAATCGGACATGCCGCCGAGGAAATTTCCGACCCACGGGTCGGACCTCTTCGGACAGAAGCGAACAACCAAACCTTCACGGAATTCGCTATCGCCACGTTCTGTGAACGATACGGCCGGCGGGCCGTAAGGGGGCAGGCCTGGCAATACTTCAAACCGCATGACTGTTCGCATTGTTGCGACTTTGGGACGACAATTGTCGTCCCAAAAGCCTGTACCAGACGCCCCTCACAACACCCGATTACTCTCCTTCACCTTCTCCGCATCCAGATACACGCTGCTGCCCATCTCCTTGAACTTCGCGCTCATCTTGGCCATGCCGTCTTCGGCGGTGCCGGCCAGCGACATGCCCACACTGTTCGGATCGTTCAGCGTCGCCGCGTAGTCGCGCACGTCCTGCGTGATCTTCATCGAGCAGAACTTTGGTCCGCACATCGAGCAGAAATGGGCGACCTTGTGGGCTTCCTTCGGCAGGGTCTCGTCGTGGAAGTTCTTGGCGGTGTCCGGATCGAGGCCGAGGTTGAATTGGTCGCTCCAGCGGAAGTCGAACCTCGCGCGGGAGAGGGCGTCGTCGCGCAGTTGGGCTGCGGGGTGGCCCTTGGCCAAGTCAGACGCGTGGGCGGCGATCTTGTAGGTGATGACGCCGACCTTGACGTCGTTGCGGTCGGGCAGGCCGAGATGCTCCTTCGGCGTGACGTAGCAGAGCATGGCGCAGCCGAACCAGCCGATCATGGCGGCGCCGATCCCTGAGGTGATGTGGTCATAGCCCGGCGCGATGTCGGTGGTCAGCGGTCCAAGCGTGTAGAACGGGGCTTCGCCGCACTCCTTGAGCTGCTTGTCCATGTTGATCTTGATCTTGTGCATCGGCACGTGGCCGGGGCCTTCGATCATGACCTGGCAGCCCTTGTCCCACGCGATTTTTGTCAATTCGCCGAGCGTTTCGAGTTCGGCAAATTGTGCGCGATCATTCGCGTCGGCGATCGAGCCGGGGCGCAATCCATCACCCAGCGAGAACGAGACGTCATACTTGCGCATGAGGTCGCAGATCTCGTCGAAATGCGTGTAGAGGAAGCTCTCCTTGTGATGCGCCAGGCACCACTTCGCCATGATCGAGCCGCCGCGAGAGACGATGCCGGTGACGCGGCTGGCGGTGAGGTGGATGTATTGCAGGCGCACGCCGGCGTGGATGGTGAAATAGTCGACGCCCTGCTCGCACTGCTCGATCAGCGTGTCCTTGTAGAGCTCCCAGGTCAGCTTGACGGGATCGCCGTTGCACTTCTCCAGCGCCTGATAGATCGGCACGGTGCCGATCGGCACCGGCGAGTTGCGCAAGATCCATTCGCGCGTGGTGTGGATGTTGCGGCCGGTCGACAGGTCCATCACGGTGTCGGCGCCCCAGCGGATCGCCCACACCATCTTCTCGACCTCTTCCTCGACCGACGACGTCACCGCCGAGTTGCCGATATTGGCGTTGATCTTGGTCAGGAAGTTGCGGCCGATGATCATCGGCTCGAGTTCGGAATGGTTGATGTTGGAGGGGATGATGGCGCGGCCGCGCGCGATCTCGTCGCGCACGAACTCCGGGGTGATGAAGGCGGGCACCGAAGCGCCGAAGCTCTCGCCGTCGGCGAGGGCTGCTTCCGCGCGCTCGAGCTGCTGCTTGCGGCCGAGGTTTTCGCGGGCGGCGACGTAGATCATCTCCTTGGTGATGATGCCGGCGCGGGCGAATTCGAGCTGGGTGATCTTGTGGCCGTCGAGGCCGCGCAGCGGCTGGTGATAGGCGCTGAACGCGCGCGCGGCGTTGTCGGTGGAGACGCTGCCGTTGTCCTCCGGCTTGATCTGCCGGCCCTGATATTCCTCGACGCCGCCGCGCTCCAGCACCCATTGCTTGCGATTGCGGGCAAGGCCGGCGTTGACGTCGATCGTCACGCTCGGATCGGTGTAGGGGCCCGAGGTGTCGTACACCGGCAGGTTCGGCTCGCCCGCGCCTTCGGACAGGATGATCTCGCGCAAGGGCACGCGCAGATCGGGCGCAGCGTCCGGCGAGGCGAAGATTTTTCGCGAGGAGGGCAGGGGGCCGGTGGTGACGGCGGGGACGGTTTTCTCGGGATTGGAGCGGATGTTCATGGGATCCTCCGGTTTAATTCGTTAGTTTCGCTGCGCGAGAGGTCATCCCCGCGAAAGCGGGGATCCAGTATTCCGCGGCAGTGCGGCTAGAGCCGAGAAGCCGCGGCGTACTGGATCGCCCGGTCAAGCCGGGCGATGACAGTGGGGTGTGGGGAGAGAGTGGGGGCATCACGCAGCCTCCGTGGACAGGCCGAGCCATTGCCGCACGCGGGCATCGGGGTCGGCGTTTTGCGTCACGTCGGACACCACCGCGATGGAATCCGCGCCCGCCGCAAAGATCTCCGCGGCTTGCTCGAACTTGATGCCGCCGATCGCGACCAGCGGAATGGCGCCGATGCGCTTCTTCCATTCGGTGATCTTCGGAATGCCCTGCGGCTCGAAGCGCATCGATTTAAGCGTGGTGAAGAAGATCGGGCCGAGCGCGACATAGTCGGGCTTGGCCTCGAGTGCGGTTTCAAGCTCGGCATCGTCATGAGTGGAGATGCCGAGCGAAAGGCCGGCCTCGCGGATGGCCTTGAGGTCGGCTTCCGCCAGATCCTCCTGGCCGAGATGCAGATATTTCGCGCCGGCGACGACGGCGGCGCGCCAATAGTCGTTCACGACCAGCCTGGCTTGCGTGTCCTTGGTGATCGCCAGCGCGTCGGTGACGATCTGCAGCGCGTCGGCGTCGTTGAGCTCCTTGGCGCGCAGCTGGATGGTGCCGACGCCGAGCTTTGTCAGTCGCTCGACCCATTTGAGGCTGTCGACGACGGGATAAAATCGATCAGGATACGGCATGCCAGAACGGAGTCCCAACGACAGGGGTGGAGGGGGAGGCGAAGTCGCGGGCGTTCATCAGCCCGGCTTCATAAGCGGTGCGGCCGGCATCACAGCCGAGGCGGAAGGCGTTCGCCATCGCGACGGGATCGGCGGCTTTTGCGATCGCGGTGTTGAGCAGCACGGCGTCATAGCCGAGCTCCAGCGCCTCGGCCGCGTGGCTGGGCGCACCGATGCCGGCGTCGACCACCAGCGTGATGTCGGGCAGCCGCTCGCGCAGCAGCTTGAGCGCGTCACGGTTGGTGATGCCCTTGGCGCTGCCGATCGGAGCTGCCCACGGCATCACCACCTTGCAGCCGGCATCGATCAGGCGGTTGGCGACCGAGAGATCCTCGGTGCAATAGGGGAACACTTCAAAGCCGTCCTTGATCAGGATGGTGGCGGCTTCGACGAGGCCGACGACATCGGGCTGCAGCGTGTCGTTGTCGGCGATCACCTCGAGCTTGATCCAGCTCGTCCCGAACAATTCGCGCGCGAGCTTTGCCGTGGTCACGGCCTCGCGCACGCTGCGGCATCCCGCGGTGTTCGGCAGCACGGTGACGTCGAGCTCGCGGATCAGCTTCCAGAACGCGTCCCCGGTCTTGCCGCCGGCGGATTCGCGCCGCAGCGACACCGTGACGATGTTCGAGCCGGAGGCGCGGATCGCTTCCTGCATGATCGCAGGCGAGGGATAGAGCGCGCTGCCGATCAGCAGGCGGGAGGCGAAGGATTTGCCGTAGAAGGTCACCATGGCTTCAATTTCCTTGCGGGCGACTTGCACAGACCGTCATCCTGAGGTGCGCGCACTTGCGCGCCTCGAAGGATGACAGCGCCGCTTGCGGCCATCCTTCGAGGCGAGCCGAAGACGGCTCGCACCTCAGGATGACGGCGTCGTTTGTGGCGACAGGCATCACCTCACCCTCCCTGCCGCGGCGTGATGATCTCGATCTCGTCGCCGGCTTTCAGCGCCGTCTCGGCCCAGCGGCTCTTCGGCACGACGTCGTAGTTCAGCGCGATCGCAAAATGCGTGCCCTCGTAGTCGAGCTCCGAGAGCAGCGCATCGACGCTTCCCGAAGTCACCTCGCGCTGCTCGCCGTTGACGATCACAAGCATCGCATCACCTCGTTGTCGATCTGGCCGCGCTCGACATAGGCGAGCGTCAGCTCGGCGAGCGCCGGCGCGATCAGGAAGCCGTGGCGGTAGAGTCCGTTGACGGAGATCGTCTTGCCGCGAATGCCGATGCGCGGCAGATTGTCGGGGTAGGCGGGACGCAGCCCCGAGCCGAATTCGACGATGCGGGCCTCGCCGAAGGCGGGGTGCACGGCGTAGGCCGCGCCCAAAAGCTCCAACGCGGAGCGGACACTGACGCCGGTGTCCTCGGCCTCGATCGAGGTCGCGCCCAGCATGAACAGATTGTCCTCGCGCGGGATCACGTAAAGCGGCCAGCGCGGATGCATCAGCCGCACCGGGCGCGCAAGCTGCACTTCGCTGGTCTCGATCAGGATCATCTCGCCCTTGACGCCGCGAAGCTCGCTCTGCTCGTCGCGGGCGCCAAGGCCGCGGCAGTCGATCACGATGCCGTCGAGATCCCCGGCTGCGACGTCGCTGGAGAACTTGATGGTGCCGCCGGCGGCGCGGATGCGATCGTGCAACTGCGGCAGCACGCGGCGCGGCTCGACATGGCCCTCGGCCGGGAAGAACAGCGCGTCGCGGAAGCGGCCCTCCAGCGAGGGTTCGAGCGCGGCGAGGCCTGAGGCATCGAGCCGGCGGTGGTCCTCGGTCATGCGCGCAAAACGCTCGAAATCGTTGCGTTCGCGCGGATGGGCGACGACCAGCGAGCCGTTGAAGGGCGTGTCGGGCAGCTCACGCCGCCAGAGGTCGAGCGAGCGCAGCCCCAGGCGGCTGATGATGGGTTCGGCGACCTCGGCCTCGCAATAGGGCGCGAGCATGCCGCCGGCCCAATGGCTGGTGGCGTCCGTCATCGCCTCGTCACCGCGCTCGTGCAAGGTCACGGCATGGCCGGCCTGCGCGAACAGCAGGGCTTGCCAGGCTCCGGCGATGCCTGCGCCGATGATGGATACCGGTGAGTCCGGTCGCTTGGTCGTTTGCAACATCCCTGTCCCTTCGCCGGCATGACCCGGATCAGGTTCAAAGGGTCACCGCGGTCCTGGGCGTTATTGCCCATTTAGCGGTATCTCAGCTCCTCCTCGGAGCACCCCTCGGAACGGCTCTAATGTATGCCACGGAGGCGGGGTGGTCAACGCGTGTTGCGGGAACCCTCGTGCCCCGGACGCAGCGCATCACGCAGTGCGCGCTGCTGAGCCGGGGCCCATGCTGATGCAGGGATGCTGGGTCCCGGCTCTGCGCAGCAACGCTACGCGCTGCAGCGCGTCCGGGACACGAGCGGCTATTGCGAGGCCTGCGCCCGCGCATTGCGGACGCGCTGGGCCAGCTTCCTGTGCGGAGTGGCGCCGAACATCGGCTGCGGGTTGCCGTTGGGCTCGAGCCAGGGTTGGCCCATATTGCCCATATTGGTATCGCCCATATTGGCGATTTGCACGGCCTGCTGCCGCTGGCGCTTGGCGGCGTAGTAATAGCCGCCGGCGAAATAACGCACGGCCCGGGCATGGTCGCCATTGGCGGCGCGATAGGCGCCCGCGAGGTATTTCACGGCATAGGTGAGGTTGGTGTTGGGATCGCGCAGGCCGGCGGCATCGCCGGTGTAGCCGACCCCGCGGGCGGTCGCGAGCTTGATCTGCATCAGCCCGATGGTGCCGCCGCGGCCGACGAGGTGCGGCTGGTAGCGGCTCTCGCGCATGATCACGCGATGCACCAGCGCTTCCGGCACGCCGTTGGCGCGGGCATGCGCCGCGATCATCTCGGCATATTCGGCTTCGCCCGCGACTGCGGCCTGCGGCAATGTCAATCCGGCCGCGAGCAGCGCGGCAATGCATAAAATTTTCATCAGATATCCCTGAGGTCCCCTAGAGTGACCTGCGCCAAGCCGCCGTTAGGCCTTCCGAACGCGGCGATGATGTGACCAAACGCCGCCATCGCCCGATTTTGCGGTGCCGAGCCGCGGTTACGACTCAAAGCTGGCGCAAGAGAGCTTCGGGGACGGACGATCCCCGCTCGCGGCAGCACGCCTGTCTATTCGCGCGTGCCAGCGAAAGCGAGTAAGAAGACGCTGCAAATCGGGAGAGGTGCCATGACAAAAGCAAACCTCGGCGACATCCCCAGACAGAACCCCTGTGCCCAATGCGGCACGCCGATTCCGAAGCCTGACTGGATCGAGCCGGGCGAGGGGCGCGTCTCCTATCTCTGGAATTGCCACGCCTGCAATTATCGCTTCGAGGCCGTGGCTATCTTCGACGAGACCGCGATCGAGCACCCGCCGCTCGCGGCTTGAGTCAGGCGGCGAGCCGCGGCTGCTGCCAGAGCGGTAATTGCATCCGTACGATCAGTCCATGTGGGTTGCGGTCGTGCAGCGACAGCTCGCCGCCATGGGCGAGCGCGATGGCGCGCGCGATCGACAGGCCGAGCCCGAAGCCGGTGGATTCGTCCATGGTGCGCGCATCGTCGCCGCGCACGAACGGCTCCAGCATCTCCTGCTTTCGGGCATCCGAAATGCCAGGGCCGTCGTCCTCGACGTCGATGACGAGCGTGGTACCCGAGATGTCGAGGCGGATCGTCACCTCGGCGCCGAAGCGCACCGCGTTCTCGACCAGGTTGGTGACGCCACGATGCAGATCGTCGGGCCGCGCGGCGGCGGTCGCGGACGCCGGCCCGTCATAATGCACGACATGGCCCATGTCGCCGAACTGGTCGGCGACGAGCTGCAGCGTGCTGGCGATGTCGACCAGCGTGACCGCCTCGACCTTGCGGTCGTTGCGTAGCAGCGACAGCACCGATTCCAGCATCGCGCGCATCTGGTCGAGGTCCATCAGCATGCGCTTGCGGTTGCCCTCGTCCTCGATGAATTCGGCGCGCAGGCGCAGCCGCGTGATCGGCGTGCGCAGATCGTGGCTGATCGCGGCCAGCATCCGGGTGCGATCCGACATCAGCCGGGCGATCCGCTCATGCATGCGGTTGAGCGCGCGCGCCACCGAGCGGATCTCTTCCGGGCCGCGCTCCGGCAGCGGCTCCGCCTCGCCGTCGACGCTGAAATTCTCGGCGGCCTTGGCGAATGACGATAGCGGTGCTGCCAGCGCGCGCGCCGCCCACAGGCCGAGCACGCTGACGCAGATGAAGGCGGTCATCAGCGCCGTCAGCCAGGGGCCGCCCCAGAACCACGGGCGCGGGCCGCCCTCGACATGTCCGGCGATCACGGTGCCGTCGGGCAACTCGACGCCGACGCGGGATGCTGTGCCGCCCGAGGTCAGCTGGACCGCCCTGTAGCCGCGTCCGAGATGACGGCGCATCCCGCGCAGATGCTGATTGTCGCTCTCTGCGACGCTTGCGGTGCCAGGCGCGAGCATTTCGATGCCGAGCTTGGGGAAGGCGCGCGCGAGATCGGCGACGAGGCGCGGACGCTCGCCGGCCTCGGCCGAGCCGAGCAGCAGCGCGGCATCGGTCAGCTGATGCGCTCCGTCCGGCGGCGTGTCGGGGCGGTCGGGCCGGCTGATCAGGAAGGCGGTGGTGACGACGAGATGGAGCGCGACGGTCGAAGCCAGCACCAGCGCGGCGATCTGCCCGCCGATCCCCTTGAGGTGGAAGAATCCGAACGGCTTCATCGTTGGCGTCCCCTTCAACTGCTCAGGGGCGCCGCAACCGCTTCAATGCTCGCTGCTTGAGTGCCTTGAGGACTCGCCACCTGCGTTCGCGGCGTGAACAGATAGCCGCCGGATCGCACCGTCTTGATGAGCGTGGGATCGGTTGGATTGGGCTCGATCTTGCGGCGGATGCGGCTGACCAGTACGTCGATGGAGCGTTCGAACGAACCGGTGCTGCGCCCTTGCGTGAGGTCGAGCAGGCTGTCGCGCGACAGCACGCGGCCGGGCCGTTCGCAGAACGTGCGCAAGAGATCGAATTCGGCGCTGGTCACCGCGACGCGCGCGCCTTCGGGATTGCGCAGCTCGCGCAGGCGCAGGTCGATGTGCCAGCCCTCGAAGGTGAGCGTGGAGGCGCCTTCGATCGAGCTCGCCGCCTGGGCCGCGGCCTGGCGGCGCAGCACCGCGTTGATGCGGGCGAGCAGCTCGCGCGGGTTGAACGGTTTCGGCAGATAGTCGTCCGCGCCCATCTCCAGGCCGACGATGCGGTCGACGTCCTCGCCGCGCGCGGTCAGCATGATGATCGGCGTCTGCGCCTCGGCACGCACCTTGCGGCACAGGCTGAGGCCGTCCTCGCCCGGCAGCATGACATCGAGGATGATGAGGTCGACGCGGTGATCGGCCATGGCGCGCGACATCTCGCGGCCGTCGCTCACGGCGGTGACGTTGCAGGCGTTGTTGCGCAGGTACTTCGCAATCAACGTCCGGGTTTCGCGGTCGTCTTCGACGACCAGGATGTTGGGATTGGGAACGGCCATGCGCTTTGTTTGTCCAGGATTCGGGCCAAATGGCGAAGATTTTTGTTTCGGATTGTTTCTGCCGGGCTTCCCGCAACAGGCGGCAATCGCGCCGTCGCGAAGCGGCAAGGTCTCGTTAAGGCCGTTAACCATAGCGTGGCGTGGTCCGCGACGAAACCCCGCAAAATCCACGGAGCCATCATGACCTCGATTTCGGCGGCCTCCGCCAACAACCACCCCTCGCCGCTGCAGCGGCTGCAGCAGGAATTGCAATCGGAAGTGTCCGCCGGCACGATCTCGTCGTCGGACCAGTCAGCGCTCTCGACGGCGCTGACCGACATCGACACGGCACTCCAGCAGAGCCGCTCGAGCGACCAGTCGAGCGGCACGCGTCCCTCCAAGGAGGACATGAAGTCGAAGATCGACGACCTCATTTCGAACGAGGTGTCGAACGGCACGCTGACGTCGGATCAGGCCGAAGCGCTCAAGGGCGTGTTTCAGTCCGCCTTCGCGGGCGGTCCGGGCGGGCCGGGTGGCGCCGGCGGTGCAGGCGGACCTCCGCCCGGTCCGCCGCCGGACGACAGCGCTTCGGATTCGGCGTCGTCTGCGGACTCGACCAGCAGCACGTCGACCGATGCCTCCACGGCCGAGATTCTCCAGCAGTTCCTGCAGGCGCTGCAGCAGTCGCAATCATCGAGCTCGTCCTACGGCGCCAACGGCAGCTCGTCCGGCAATTCCGACCTCTCCGCGCTTCTGATCGACTACAAGAGCTGACCCTGAGCGACGCGGGTCGGCGCGAGTCCTCGCCACGATCGTGCTTCACCCAGGGCGCATGATCGTCGGCGGGGAACCGTGCGCCGCAAAATGTTCCTGGGTGACGCAGGAACAGTCCCTGCGAGGTTTCCGCACTCGCGCATCGCGCGACGAAATTGCGGCGCGCACGGAACTGCGTGTGATCAGCGCTGTTTTCTCCACACGAGTTTTTTCTGTGAAGGAGAGGACAACATGCTGACGAAATCCATCGCCGCCGGCCTCGCCGGCACCGCACTGCTTGCGACCGTTGCGTTCGCGCAATCGCCGACCGCCACCACCGACAAGGCGCCGACCGCGGCAACCGCGACGACGGCCACCACGACCGCTTCCGGCGAGTGGCGTACGTCGAAGATGTCGGGCCTGAAGGTCTATAACGAGGCCAACGAGAACATCGGCTCGATCAACGAGCTGCTGATGGACAAGAGCGGCAACGTCAAGATTGCCGTGATCGGCGTCGGCGGCTTCCTCGGCATGGGCGAGCATCTGGTCGCCGTGCCCTATGAGAAATTGAAGTTCGTCAACGAGGCCGTCGCCTATACCGGCACCGGCACGAACCCGGGCGCCAAGCCCGCCGCATCGACCACGACAGGCGCTGCGACCGGCACCGACAGGCCGGCTGCGACCACGACGTCGTCCACCTCGAAGTGGTATCCGGACCACGCCGTGTTCAATGCCAGCAAGGACGAGCTGAAGAACATGCCGGAGTTCAAGTACGCGGAGTAATGCAGTCCGCGTAACTTCCTAAACGAAGCGCGCCTGGTTTTCGCCGGGCGCGCTGTCGTGTCTATTTCTTACCTCATCCCGCTAGCGGGGCGAGGGAGACGGCTCTCAGTGCGTCACCAGCGGGCAGCCGCCCTTGTCGAGCGGGCGGAAGGCCTCGTCGCCGGGCACGGTGGCGATCAGCTTCTAGAGGTCCCACTCTCCCTTGGATTCCTCGGGCTTCTTGACCTCGAACAGATACATGTCGTGCACCATGCGGCCGTCGATGCGGATCTTGCCGCCTCTGGCGAAGAAGTCGTTGACCGGCGTCTTGCGCATCTGCTCCATCACCTTCGGCGCCTCGTCGCTCTTGATGGCGTCGATCGCCTTCAGATAGTGCATGGTCGCCGAGTAGAGCCCGGCCTGGATCATGGTCGGCATGTGGCCGACCTTCTCGTTGAAGCGCTTGGAGAAGGCGCGGGTCTCCTCGTTCATGTCCCAGTAGAAGGCGTCGGTGACGATCAGGCCTTGGGTTGCCTTGATGCCGAGCGAATGCGTGTCGGTGATCTCCTGCAGGAGCGCGATCATCTTCTGGCCGCCCTGGGTCAGGCCGAACTCGGACGCCTGCTTCAACGCGTTGGTGGTGTCGCCGCCGGCATTGGCCAGCGCGACCACCTTGGCCTTGGAGGCCTGGGCCTGGAGCAGGAACGAGGAGAAATCCGACGAATTGAGCGGATGGCGGACTTCGCCGAGCACCTTGCCGCCGCTCTCCTTGACGACGTTGGCGGCGTCGCGCTGCAGCGCCATGCCGAAGGCGTAGTCGGCGGTGACGAAGAACCAGCTATCCTCGCCGCGCTTGACCATCGCCTTGCCGGCGACGTTCGACAGCGCATAGGTGTCGTAGGTCCAATGCACGGTGTTGGGCGAGCAGGCGGTGCCGGTGATGTCGGACGAGCCGCCGCCGGAATTGATGTTGATCCTGTTCTTCTCGCGCGTCAGCGCCGAGACCGGCAGCGCCACCGATGACGTCGGCACGTCGAAGATCGCGTCGACCTTGTCGTTGTCGTACCAGTTGCGGGCGATGTTGACGCCGACGTCGGGCTTGTTCTGGTGGTCGGCGGCGACCACCTGCACGGGCTTGCCCGCGACCTTCGCGCCGTAATCGGCGACCGCCATCTCGACGGCGGCGAGCGAGCCCTTGCCGGTCGCGTCCGCATAGAGGCTGGACATGTCCGTGAGCACGCCGATCTTGACGACATCGTCGGAAATCTGCGCCTGCGCCGCGCCGGACGTAGCGGCGAGGGCGAAACCGGCCGCGACGGCGGCGATGAGTTTTTGCATGGTTGTTCTTCTCCCTGTGTTGTTGTTCGGGCTTTGTTGCGGGGACTGTTCTAGCGACAATCGACCGCGGCAGCTAAGCGATGCGCGCCATAGCGGAATGCAAAAAGAGAAGGGGCGGGCAGTGTTCCCTTCGCCTCTCCCCGCAGCTGATGAGGCTCAGCAGGATCAGCGAGCTCAGGATCGTAGGGTGGGCAAAGGCGCACTTGCGCCTTGCCCACCATCTCAGCATGATCGAGGGACATGGTGGGCACGCTTCCGCCTTCGCTCTTCGAGCTACGGCGGACAAGTCGCTTTGCCCACCCTACGATACTGCCGTCGTCCTTGCGAAGACTTCCCCTCACCCTGCAATCGTGGAGAAGGAAGAGCGCTCAGTCGCCACCCTTGAGCCGTTCATTGCGGCGGCGCAGGCCTTCGAGGGTGGCGAGGAGGATCACCGAGACCGCCGTCAGGATCACCGCCGCTGCCGTAATCGTCGGGCTGATGTTCTCGCGGATGCCGCTGAACATTTCGCGCGGCAGGGTGCGCTGCTCGGGACCTGCCATGAACAGAACGATCACCACCTCGTCGAAGCTGGTCGCGAAGGCGAACAATGCGCCCGAAGCGAGGCCGGGCAGGATCAGCGGCAGGATCACACGGCGAAACGCCTCCAGCGGCGAGGCGCCGAGCGAGGCGGCGGCGCGCGAAAGATTGGTGTCGAAGCTCTGCAGCGTCGCGCCGACCGTGATCACCACGAAGGGCGTCGCCAGCGCGGTGTGGGCCAGGATCAAGCCGAGATAGCTGCCGGTCAGCCCGATCGGCGCGAAGAAGAAATACAGGCCGACCGCGGTGATGACGCCGGGCACGACGACCGGTGACAGCACGAAGGCCAGCACGAGCGGCTTGAACCTACTCTTCCACTGCGCCAGGCCGAGCGCCGCGAGCGTGCCGAGCACCATGGACAGCAGCGTCGAGGCGACGCCAATGATCATGCTGTTCTTCAGCGAATTCATCCAGCGCGGCGAGCTGATGAAGTCGTGGTACCAGCGCAACGACAGGCCCGGAAGCGGATAGGTCAGGTACGAGCCCGAACTGAAGGACAACGGCATGATCGCCAGGATCGGCGCGATCAGGAAGATGAACACCAGCGCGGAGACAATGATGGTTGCGGTCCACGCAATGCGCTGGCTCGGCGTGCGGAGGGAAGCATTGTCGCTCAATTCTTCATGCCTCCCGTGACCTGCTGGCCCTGCACCAGCTTGCCGTAGACCAATGCCAGCAGAATGGTGGCGAGCAGCAGCACCGCACCGAGCGCCGAAGCAAGACCCCAATTGGCCGTTTCGGTGGTGTAGAGCGCGATGAAGTAGCTGATCATCTGATCGGCGGCGCCGCCGATGAGGGCCGGTGTGATGTAGTAGCCGAGCGCGAGGATGAAGACGAGCAGGCTTCCTGCGCCGATGCCGGGCAGCGTCTGCGGCAGGTAGATCCTCAAGAAAGCGGTGAACGGCGGCGCGCCGAGCGAGGCGGCGGCACGCATGTAAGCAGGCGAGATCGCCTTCATGCTGCTGTAGAGCGGCAGGATCATGAAGGGCAGGAGAACGTGGGTCATCGCCACGCAGACGCCGAAGCGGTTGTAGATCAGGCGCAACGGCTCGTCGATGATGCCGAGCCAGTGCAGGCTGTCGTTCACGACGCCCTTGCTTTGCAACAGCACGATCCAGGCGCAGGTGCGAACCAGGAGCGACGTCCAGAACGGCAGCAGCACGAAGATCATCAGCAGGTTCGATCGTCCCGGCGGCAGTGTCGCCAGGAGGTAGGCGACCGGGAAGCCGAGGATCAGGCAGAGCGCGGTGACGCTGAGGCTGATGATAAAGGTGCGGGTGAACAGGCTGCGATAGATGGCCTGGTCCGGCGGGGCCGCGACGATCGCGCCGTCGACGTTCCTGACCAAGTCGAGCGCCGCCAGCAGGTAGAAGCCCGTGATGGGGCCGCTGGCGTCCCTGATGGTCGTCCAGGTGGCGCGTTCGCGCCAGGCCGCATTGATCTTGCCGAGCGTCTCCTTGGCCGAGCCTGGCTCCGGCATCGTCTTCAGATTGCGTGCCGTGCTGGTCAGGATCGTGCGAAAACCGTTGAGTGCGTAATTCAGCCGCTTCGCCGCAATCGCGATGGTGCCAGAGGCGCGCGCCGCCACGATGTCGCTTGCCAGCGCAGCGTACGCCTTTTCGTCCGGCAGGTCCTTGCCGTCCCAATCGGCGAGAGCCGCGACGGTCTGCGGCAGAACCTGACGCACCTCCCTGTCATCGACCGCGCGCCACAGCATGCCGGCGATCGGGCCTGCGAAGGTGAAGAGCAGAAAGACGAGAAGCGGCAGGACCAGCGCCAATGCCTTGACCTGGCGTGTCCGCTCCGCGCGCCTCAATCGGCGCTTGAGCGGCACCTCGGTCGACGCATTGCCGCCGGTCAAGAGCGCATCCGTCATGGGGCGAGCCTTGCGGCGCGCGCTATTTCGCGGCCCATTTGTTGAAGCGCTCGGTCAGGCGGTCGATGTTCTCGAGCCAGAAGCCGACGTTGATCTCGACCGCGTTCTTGATGTTGTCAGGCGCCGTCGGCAGGTCCTTCAGAACCGCGGGCTGCAGCTTGCCGGCGGCGTCCTTGTTCGAGGTGCCGTAGGCAATGTTCTCGGAAAGCTTGGACTGGTTCTCCGCCTTGCCGACGAAATCCAGGAATTTGTAGGCCGCGTCCTTGTTCGGGCTGCCCTTCAGGATCACCCAGCTGTCGAGGGTGAACAGCGCGCCGTCCCAGACCATGCCGAAGTTCTTCTTCTCGTTCTTGTTCGCGGTATCGATGCGGCCATTGTAGACCGAGGTCATCGCGACTTCGCCGGAGGCGAGCAGCTGCGGCGGCTGGGCGCCGGCCTTCCACCAGACGAGGTCGCTCTTGATGGTGTCGAGCTTCTTGAACGCGCGGTCGACGCCCTCGTCGGTCGCCAGCACCTTGTATACGTCCTTCGGCGCGACGCCGTCGGCCATCAGCGCGATCTCCAGCGTGGTCTTCGGGCCCTGACGCAGGGCGCGCTTGCCCGGAATCTTCTTGGTGTCGAAGAAGTCGGCCCAGCCGCTCGGAGCCTGCTTCAGCTTGTCCTTATCGTAACCGAGCACGAAATCGTAGAGGATGGCGCCGACGCCGCAAGCGTTGACCGACGGCGGGATGTAAGCGGCCTCGCCGCCGATCTTGGAATAGTCCATCTTCTCGAACAGACCTTCCTCGCAGCCGACCGCCAGTTCGTCGCTCTCGACCTGTACGACATCCCAGGTGGCGGCGCCGCCCTGCACCTTGGCGCGCAGCACGCCGACGCCGCCGTCCCAGGACTCGTCATTCATGGCAATTCCGGCCGCCTTCTTGAACGGCTCGAAATAGACCTTCTTCTGGGCATCCTGATACGCGCCGCCCCACGACACGACGGTGAGATCACGCGCCTGCCCGACCGTGGCCAGCGCGGCGCTGGCGGTGAAGGCCGCGGCGAAACCCAGAGCAATCTTGCCAATCTTCAGCATGGTCATTGTTCCTTCTTCATATGCGTTGCATTGAGTTCGATCGCTGGATCAGACGGGATCGAGGGCGAGGCAGTCCTCGGGGCGAAAGGTGACGAACACGTTTGCACCATGTGTCAGGCTGTCATGTGCGCCGGGCTGAAGCTTGACCATGAATTCGGCATTCCCCGAGACATCCAGCACGGCCAGCGCGTGGTCGCCGAGATAGATGGTGTTCTGCACCTTGGCCGGCAGCCGGTTCGGTCCGTCACTGGAGCTGCCGTCCGGAATAATAGTGATCCGCTCCGGCCGCACCGACAGCGAGGTCGATGCGCCCGCGCCTGATATGTTGATCGCCCGCGCGGTGACAGTGCCGCCGCCAGCCAGCGCGACGCGGCAATAATCCTTGTCGACCGTCTCGACGGTGCCGGCCAGGACATTGTTCTCGCCGATGAAATGGGCGACGAAGCTGTTCACCGGGTGCTCGTACAGCGCGTCGGGCTTGTCGATCTGCTGCACGATGCCGTCATTGAACACGGCGATGCGGTCCGACATGGTGAGCGCTTCACTCTGATCATGGGTGACGTAAACGACGGTGATGCCCATCGTCTCGTGCAGTTGCTTGATCTCAAGCTGCATCTGCTCCCGCAGGCGCTTGTCCAGCGCCCCTAGCGGCTCGTCCATCAGCACGAGTTGCGGATTGAAGACCAACGCGCGGGCCAATGCCACGCGCTGCTGCTGGCCGCCGGACAGCTGTCCGGGCCGCCGGTGCGCCAGGTTTTCCATCTTGATCATGCGTAACGCCGACCCGACGCGCTCCTCCACGTCCGCCTTGTTCGTCTTGCGAACGGAGAGCGGGAAGGCGATATTCTCCGCGATCGTCAGGTGTGGAAACAAGGCATAGTTCTGGAACACCATGCCGATGTCGCGTTTGTGCGGCGGCATGTTCTTGATGGGCCGGCCTGAGAGGTAGATCTCGCCATGGGTCGGAACCTCGAAGCCGGCCAGCATCATCAGCGTGGTCGTCTTGCCCGAGCCCGACGGGCCAAGCAACGTGATGAACTCGCCCTTCCTGATGTCGAGGTCGAGGTTCTTCACCACGAGATGCTCGCCATCATAGGTCTTCTGAATGCCGGAGAAGCGCACCAGTGCCGGCGCAGGCGTGACCATGCCGGCTTCCATCTTGTCCCTCGCGTTACCCAATACAGTGCTGTCAGCACCTCATTCGAGGTTGCGAGGAACAGCTTAGCACCCTCCGATCAGAATGCCAGCGGCGCAACCGATCAAGAGGCGCCCAGATACGGCGAGCGAAGGCGAGCTACATCCCCGACAGCTTCGTCACCGACACATTCAGCGTGCCGCCGGCTTCCGCGACCACGCGCAGCGTCTTGGAATCGAAGGCGATGTCGGCCAGCGTCAGGCTGTCGATCTTGGCGTCGACCTTGACACCATCCTCGCTTTTCTGGAAGTCGGCGATGACGCCAGCGATCTTCTCACGCGCGTTCGCCGCAATCGGCTTCAGGTCGAGCGTCGCCCTCTGCAGCAACGCCTGCTGCATCTGCGGCACCACCGCGCGCGCCGCGGCACCCAAGAGGCCAAAAGCGGCTTCCGACTCCACCGCGAGCTGGATGTCGGTGAGCCGCAGCGTCTGCTGGGCCTGATCGAGCACCGGCCGGCCCCAGATGTGCACGGTCGCCTCGGCGCCGAGACCGAGCCAGCTCTTCTTTTCCTTGGCGCGGACCAAAAGCGAGATCAGCAGGCGCTCGCCCGACGGGACCACGTTGACGCTCTTGACGGTGACGTCGACCGGGCCGGAGCCGTCCTCGGGATAGGTGTGGCCGACCATCTGCGCGGCGATCAGCTTGTTGATCTCGGTGAAGGGCACGTCGATGGGCACGCCGATGTTCACGCCGGTGCCGGTCGGCGGCACGATCGAGATCTTGTCGGGGAACGGGCAGTCCGGCTTGGTCTGCGTCGACGTCACGCGCGTCTCCGCTTCCAGGCCCATTAGCAAGGTCACGGCCTGCGCGTCCACGCGCGGCTGCGCGGCAATGGCGCGGATCGGCTTCATCTCCAGCCAGAGCGGCGGAAGCGCGGTCGAGCCCGAGCCCTGCAGCGGGATCGAGCGGCAGGCCTTGGCCCATTGCAGCTTCGCATTCTCGCGCAGCGAGGGATCGTTGCGGATGCGTTCGGAGACGATGTTGATCTGCTCGCCGACATTCTTGTCGATCAGCGGCTTGACCTGCGCCGGCACGTTGACCTTGGCGCCGGCGACGTTGAGATTGGTATCGCCGAGATTGACCTGGGCGCCGAGATTGGGCTCGAGATGCCAGTTGGCCGCAAGCTTCGGGCGCGAGGTGACGACCACGTTGCCCTTGATCTCCGCGCTGGCGTTCAAATTCTTGATGTTGACTGCGCCGATCCGTTTCGCTGCGTCACCACCAAGCACGCTGCCGAGCGCGTCGCCGAGCGCGCCTGTGGCCTTCGAGGACAGCGAGCCCGTCACGTTCAGCTTGCCGCTCAGCGGTGTCGAGATCGTCAGCACGTCCTTGTCGCCGGCAGTCGCCATCGGCCCGCGCACGGCGGTCCAGCCGATATCGGCGTTCTCCAGGATCTGCGAGATCGGGTTGTCGGCCTTCCCTGCGAAATTGCGCGGGGCGGCCTTCTCGGCCTGGTCGCGGATCGCCGACAGCGCGATGGCGACCGGCGCCACCACGATCGAGCTCTTCGCGACCGGCGGCAACGGCGGCAGTTGCGCCACCGGCGGCGCGGAGTTCGTCGCGCGCGGCGACAGCCAGTCCATCGCCTTCAAGCTGATGAAGAACGACGCCGCGAGCACTACGACGGCGATCGTGATGGTCTTCAAGTTTAACGTCAGTCGCATCAATCCCCCAGGCCGCCCCGGGGCAGAAGTCTACAGGGCAGGCGAGGAGGGCGCTAGAGCGCACCGATGGGGTGGAATTGGGGCGAACGGGTTAACGGCAGCGACCGCATCGCTGCCGTGCATTCAGGTCATCGTCGGGGGCTAGCCGCGCCGGGGACGGCGGACCGCTCTCACATTGCCGTTAGGGCCACCGCCGCAGAAGAAGCGGTCGCCGCCGTCGGACTCCAACCCTGACACCATCGTTCCGGCAGGCAGGTCGAGCTGCTCGAGCACCTTGCCTGTGGCGGGATCGATCCGCCTGATATCGCTATCCTCGCCCTCCCAGGTGCCGTGCCAGAGCTCGCCGTCGACCCAGGTCACCCCGGTGACGAAGCGCTTGCTTTCGATGGTGCGAAGGACCTTGCCCGTGTCCGGATCGACCTGATGGATCTTGCGCTCGCGATATTGTCCGACCCACAGCGAGCCCTCGGCCCAGGCCAGGCCGGAATCGCCACCGCCGCCGGGCGCCGGAATGCTGGTGAGCACCTTGCCCGAGGCCGCATCGATCTTCTGGATGCGATCCTCGGCGATCTGGAACAGGTGCCTTCCGTCGAACGCCGTTCCCGCATGCGCGGCGACATCGAGGGAGCGCGCGACCTTGCCGCTATCAGGATCGACTGCATTCAGCTTGTCGCCGGATGCGAACCAGACATGGCTGCCATCATAGGTGACGCCGTGCACGGCCTCGACGCCCTCAAACGGCCCGTACTCCCTGACGATCTCGGCGGCTGAACGCTTCATGTCTCGCTCCCTGTGATGTGCTCCTACCTTACGTCTTCAGCAGCGGCGTGGGGAGTAACAAGCCTGTCGGGAAACCCGGGACGGGCGGCGTCATCCAGCGCCGCGCCCGCCCATGTCCGAACGACTGCACCTTGTTCGATCGCGCAAGTTCGTCGAGCGCGCGCTGCACCGTGCGCGCACTGGTTCCCAGCGCCAGCGCGAGCGCCGAGCTCGACCACGGCTCGCCATCGGAGAGGAAGGCGAGGACAGCGGCGTGCTTCTCCTCGACGGGCCGCGCCAGCACCATGACCTGCCGCGTCTTGCGAGGCGTCAGTGCAAAACCCTGCTTCGTCGCAGTCACGTCGGCCACAGGCTTGAGCTTGGCGCGGAGGCGGCCGATCTCCACGCGCAAGCGCGCGCGATGCGATTCATCGACATGCCTGGCGCCGAACGCCCCGGTGATGAGCTTTTCTCGCGAGACGTCCACAGGCCACGCCTGCGCCAGGAGGCGGGCGAGCGCGAACAGCACCGGGCGAGTCCCGAGCGATAGGATCGTGCCTCGCCTGCGCACCGAATGATGGAACGTGTCCACGACCAGCGCGTCCGAGGTCGCGAGCTCCTCGACCTGCTCCAGCAGCAACGGACGTTCGTTGCCATCCGTGATCAGGCGTGCTGCGGGCGTATCGAGCACGCGGTTCGTGCTCTCGACCTCGGCTGTCAGCCCAGGGATGCCCGCCAGGCTCGCTGCGTGGGCCGCCCGGGCAAGCGCCGCGCGCGCGTCTTTGGTTCTGAGCCGCCGTATTGCGATGCCGGCGACCACGAGCTCGCGGACGACCTGCGGGGCAGGCGGAAGCGGAGAGGTACCGAGCTCGGCGAGGATACGCTCGGCGTCGTCGAGCCGTCCGACGAGAAGAAGACGGCGTGCCTCGATGTGGCCCGCATGCGTGGCATTGGCGACATCGCCGTGCTTTTCGAGCGTCGTCCGTGCCGCCGCGAGTGTCTTCGCCGGCCAGCTCAGGTCGCGTGAGACCAGCGCAATCTCGGCTTCGGCCACCACGCATCTGGCGCGCGCCACCGCCTCGCGCGGACCGAACGCGCGCGCCGCGCTTCGCAGCAGCGTCTTCGCCTTCGCGAGATCGCCGAGCTGCGCCATCGCGATGCCGCGCAGCGCCAGCGACGGCGCATCGTTGCGCAGCGCGACGCGGTTCAGCGCGCCGAGCGGATCGCCGGCCTCGAGCGCCCGCGCGGCGGCCGTGATCAGCGACTCCATGTCAATCCCGCCACACTTGTTACTCCCACCGCGCAACCGCGAGGTGCCAGAATTCGTTGACGGCCGACAAGGTGCGGTGAAGGGCGAGCGGTTCCGCGAGAGGTGGATTGATCGCCCAGGCAAGACGTCAAGCAAGAGATTCGGAGAGTCATGATGACATTAGCCCAAAACGAACGGAACAACGGACAGGCAGGCATGCAAACACCGCCGGTGGTGTCGCCGCAGGACTGGGAGGCCGCCCGTCAGCAACTGCTCGTGAAGGAAAAGGCCCATACCCGTGCCCGCGACGCCCTGGCCGCCGAGCGCCGGCGCATGCCGTGGATGGAAGTGAGCAAAACCTATGCGTTCGAGGGGCCCGGCGGCAAGGTCAGCCTGCTCGACCTGTTCCAGGGCCGGCGGCAGCTGATCGTCTACCGTGCCTTCTTCGAGCCCGGCGTGTTCGGCTGGCCCGATCACGCCTGCCGCGGCTGCTCCATGGTGGCGGACCAGGTCGCCCACGTCGCGCACCTCAACGCCCGCGATACCACGCTGGTGTTCGCCTCGCGCGCGCCGCAGGCCGACATTGCGCGGCTGAAGCAGCGGATGGGCTGGACCATGCCGTGGGTCACCGTCACCGACAGCTTTGACGCCGATTTCGGCGTCGACGAATGGCATGGCACGAACGTGTTCTACCGCGACGGCAACCGCATCTTCCGCACCTATTTCGTCAAGAGCCGCGGCGACGAGCAGATGGGCGGCACCTGGAATTATCTCGACATCACGCCGCTCGGCCGCCAGGAGGTCTGGGAGGATTCGCCGAAGGGCTATCCGCAGACGCCGACCTACAAATGGTGGAACTGGCACGACAGCTACACCGAAGGCGCGGCGCCCGACAAAAAATGGGTCGAGATCTCCGACGCCGGCGAGAAGGCCTTTCGCGACGAGGCCGCGGAAGGACGTGACTAGTCCGCTCAACGCAACGGCCGGCGCCGGTCGCGATGGCGTGGTGGCTGCGCGCCATCTCGCCAAGTGGCTGGCCTTGGCGGCGACGCCAGCCTTCGCGATCATGGCCGTGCTGACGGCCATGATCGGGGGTGGGCCAGACATGCTGTGCGGCGCCGGGCAGGGATCTGTGCTCGGCGGCATGGTGCCGATGTATCTCTTGATGAGCGCGTTTCACTCGGCGGCGTGGCTGAGGCTAATCGCGGAGTGGCGGATTCGCTAGGGCGTCCCGCCTGCCTGCAAATAAGCAACGATCTTCCCCGCTTCCTCCGCCGAGATGCCGCCATAGGGCTGCATCTTGTTGCCGGAAACGACCTCGTCCGGCTTGACCATGAAGCGCGCGAGCTTGTCCTGGTCCCAGACGAAACCGGCATCCTTCATCGCAGAGGAATAATTATAGTCCGGGAGCGCGCCGGCCTTGCGTCCCAGAATCTTGTTGAGGTTGGGGCCGAGACGGTTGTCGCCTTCCTTCACGGAATGGCAGGTGCGGCAGGAATTGTTGAAGGCTTGGTGGGCTGCCTCGTTGCCCGCAGGCTGCTGCGCGAGCGAGGGGGTCGAGAGAAGCAGTGTCACTGCTCCGGCGGCCGCAATCGTGCGCAGCGATGAACTTGGTGACGTCTGCAGGCGTGATTGCATTTGCGCCTCCATCGGGGACCCGCGCCGCAGCAAGCGCGCGCCGGAATGTCGAGGGCAAACGAAAGCGGCCCCGGGGATGTTCCGGGGCCGTTTGCGTCACAATGTCCTGTCGGTTCAGCGCGTCGCGGTTCCGAGCTCCGCTCTCCGTTCCGTCATCGGCAGCACAATCACCTTGGTGCCGACGTTGACGCGGGAATAGAGGTCGGAAACGTCATCATTGGTCAGGCGAATGCAGCCGGAGGAGACGCGCTTGCCGATGGTGTCGGGGGCGTTGGTGCCGTGGATGCGATAGATGGTGCCGCCGAGATACATGGCGCGGGCGCCAAGCGGGTTGCCGGGGCCACCGGCCATGTGGCGCGGCAGATAGGGCTGGCGGGCGATCATTTCCGGCGGCGGAGTCCAGGCCGGCCACTCTGCCTTTCTGGTGACGGACTGCGTGCCCGACCAGGTGAAGCCGTCGCGGCCGACGCCGATGCCGTAGCGCAGCGCCTGGCCGTTGCCGAGCACGTAATAGAGATAGGTGTTGGGCGTATCGATGATGATGGTGCCCGGCGCCTCACGCGTCGCGTAGGACACGGTCTGGCGACGGAAGCGTGCCGGCATCTCCACGGCGTCCTGATCTTCGGACGGCTCGGTCTGATAGGTCGGTGCCTGGTAGGGCTGATAGGGCTGGATCGGCTGCGGCGCGGCGAACGGCGGCAGCGGCTGGAAGAAGGGGAAGAGCTGCACCGGCGCGGCCTTGGCTGCGCCTGCGAATGCGATCGCGGAGACCGCGACTGCGCCAAAAGCAACGGCGCGCGAAAACGTCTTGAACGTGTCCAGATTGAACATGTGATCGCCCCTGTTTGCTCGGTGGTCTCGGCCACCGCGGCACCGTTGCGGTGCTCCGTTGCGCAAGATCACTAACGGCAAAACGTTTCGGGACATTTGCGCGGAAAACCGAAAACGGTTTCACGGCGGCAAGGATTGTTTCATGACAGTTTCGTGGCCGCAGGCGCCCGTTAACGAACAAAACGGTGGGCCGACACTTCTGTGACGTCACACGCCTGAAATATCCTTCGTTGATGGTCGGAAACCGAGAATCATCAAACTCTCGGGATTTCCCCATGCGGGTATTAATCGCGACTGACGCCTGGCATCCCCAGGTTAACGGTGTGGTCCGCACCCTGACCTCGCTGGCGAACGCCGCCAAGGCCCTCGATGTCGAGATCGACTTCCTGACGCCGGACGGCTTTCCGTCCTGGCCACTGCCGACCTATCCGGGCCTGCGCATCGCGCTGCCGAGCGGAAAGGAGATCGCGCGGCGGATCGAGAAGGCAGCACCGGACGCGCTCCACATCGCGACCGAAGGTCCGATCGGCTGGGCCGCGCGGGCCTATTGCCGTCGCAACCGGCTTGCCTTCACCACGTCCTACACGACGCGCTTTCCCGAATATGTTGCGGTGCGGACCGGCATTCCCGCCGCCGTCGGTTATGCCGTGCTGCGCCACTTCCATGATGCCGCCGCGATGACGATGGTGGCGACGCCCTCGCTGCGCCAGGAGCTCTCCGAACGCGGCTTCAAGCGGCTCGGCTTCTGGACCCGCGGCGTCAACACCGAGCTGTTTCATCCCGATCATCCGGCTCGGCTCGATCTGCCGGGGCCGATCTTCATGACCATGGGCCGGGTCGCGGTGGAGAAGAATCTCGAAGCGTTTCTTTCGCTCGATCTGCCCGGCACCAAGGTCGTCGTCGGCGACGGCCCGCAGAAGGCGGCGCTCGAGAAGAAATATCCGGACGTGGTGTTCCTCGGCGAGAAGAAGGGCGCGGATCTCACCGCGCATCTCGCCGCCGCCGACGTGTTCGTATTCCCGAGCCTGACCGATACGTTTGGCGTGGTGCAGCTGGAGGCGCTGGCCTGCGGCACGCCGGTTGCGGCGTTTCCGGTGACGGGCCCCAAGGACGTCATCGCCGATCACCCGATCGGCGCGATCGACCACGATCTGCGTACCGCGTGCCTGCGCGCGCTCACCATGTCGCGCGAGACCTGCCGCAACTTCGCGCTGGAGCGTTCCTGGGAAAACAGCGCGCGCCAGTTCGTCGGCAATCTCACCTCACTTCAGCCCAGCCGCGTCCTGCGCGCCTCGCCTCGCATGGCGCGGCGGCCGGTGCGCGGTTGATCTTTCATTTGACCACAGCGAGAACCTCATCGATGGCTAAGATCATGAACCTTGACGGAACCCAGCAGCTCGACCTCACGCGTGGCACGGTCGAGCAGGCCTATGACCGCTGGGCGCCCGTCTACGATCTCGTGTTCGGCGGTGTGTTCGCCAAGGGCCGGCAGGCTGCGATCGCGGCCACCAACAAGATCGGCGGCCGCGTGCTCGAGGTTGGCGTCGGCACCGGCATCTCGCTGCCGCTCTATGCTCCGAACCTGCGCATCTTCGGCACCGACATCTCGGAAGCAATGCTGGACAAGGCGCGCCAGCGCGTCACCGAGGGCAAGCTGAAGAACGTCGAGGGGCTCGCGGTGATGGATGCGGAGAAGCTCGAATTCCCCGACAATTCCTTCGACGTCGTGATGGCGCAATATGTCGTCACCGCCGTGCCGAACCCGGAGAAGGCGCTCGACGAATTCGCCCGCGTGCTGCGTCCCGGCGGCGAGCTGATCATCCTCACCCGCGTCAGCGCGGACGCCGGCATGCGCCGTTTCATCGAGCAGAAGCTGCAGCCGGTGGTGCGTCCGCTCGGCTTCCGCACCGCCGAGTTCGCCTGGTCGCGCTATGCCAAATGGCTGGCCGGCGCCCACGGCATCGAGCTCGCCGAGCGCCGCCTGATTCCGCCGCTCGGCCATTTCTCGCTGGTGCGCTTCCGCAAGGTCGACGTCGCCAAAGCGGCGTGAGCTGAAGCTCACGCGTTAAGTGCGTCATCGCGCCGCTGCACATCGTCACATGACAAAATGATGATGTCACACGGCCTACATCGAATCCCTGTAATCCCGTACCCGAAAGCATTTTGGGGGAGAGCATGATCAAGAATTATCTCGAGCAGCTGCGGATCCAGCGCTGGGACGACCATCGCTACTATCACCACAGCCGCATCAACCAGAGCCTGCACTTCGTCAGCGCGCTGAGCTTTCTCTTCGCCTATGTCTGGCTGTTCATCGATCCCGTCGTCTCCGCGCTGGTCGGCTGGCTGGTCTCGATGACCTCGCGCCAGGCCGGTCACTTCTTCTTCGAACCGCACGGCTACGACCACATCAACCAGGCCACCCACGAGCACAAGGAAGAGATCAAGGTCGGCTACAACCTGCAGCGCAAGGTGGTGCTGATGGCGATCTGGGCGGCTTCGCCGCTGGTGCTGTTCGCCGATCCGACGCTGTTCGGTCTGTTCACACCCTGGGCGAGCGCGACCGACTTCATGCGGCAGGTTGCCAAGATCTGGCTCGTGGTCGGCGGCGGCGGTCTCTTGTTCCGCACCGTGCACCTGTTCTTCATCCGTGACGTCGAAACCGGCCTCGTCTGGATGACCAAGATCCTGACCGATCCCTTCCACGATCTGATGCTCTATCGCAGCGCGCCGCTCGCCCTGATGCGCGGCGAGCTGATGGACCCCGGCCTGCACCTCAATCCCGAGCACACGCTGGGCCTCATCGGCGAGCCCACGCTCGAAGAGCAGCACGCCTGAGCGCGCTGCGTACACGACACACTCCGATGTCTAATGGTTGCGTCATGCCCGGGCTTGTCCCGGGCATCCACGTCTTGGGGGCTTCTTCTTCGCCTCTCCCCGCTTGCGGTCGGACAATCGCATATGGTGCACACAGTGCAGCGGCAAAGGCAGCGGGCTCCCTCTCCCGCTTGCGGGGGAGGGCTGGGGTGGGGGTGTCTCCGCGTCGGGATTGTTGGGGATTACCGAGGATGCCCCAGTGCGGTGAGAACCCTCACCCGCCGCGCGCGGGACGATGCTTTCGCATCGCCCGGGGCGCGTCGGCCTCTCCCGCAAGCGGGAGAGGCGGAGCAAGCCCGCGCAGTGTGGCCTCAGCGCCCGAAGCGCTTGGCCAGCATCTCCTTCAGGATCTGCCGCTTGATCTGCTTGTTGGTGAGCACGCCGTCGTGCCACCAGAAGCCGTCCGCCTTCATCTTCCCGGCGGCGCGGACGAAGCGTTCGGCAACCTCGGTGAAGTCGGCGTCGGTGTAGTTCAGGCTGAAGATCAGCCGTCCGGTGCCGACCCAGCTCAAGGACAGGCCTTCGGCGCGCAGGTAATATTGCAGCATCCAGTTGAATCGGGACGGCGTGGTGTATTTCACCGTCCAGATCGACGAGAAGTTGGCGAACCGCACCGGCAGGCCGGCGTCGGTCATCATCTGGTTGAGCTTCTGCGCGCGGCTATTCCAGGTCGCGTCCAGCCCGTCATAGATGGCGCGGAAGTTCGGGCTGGCGAGCCGGCTCAGGAACTCGTCCATGGCCGTCATGACGTAGGGATGCGAGTTGAAGGTGCCGCGGGCAAAGCAGATGTCGGCGGGCCGGTCGTCGCGGAAGCGGCGCATCAGCTCGCGCTTGCCGCAGACCACGCCGACCGGCAGGCCGCCGGCGAGGCTCTTGCCGTAGGTCACCATGTCGGCGCGCACGCCGAAATATTCCTGGGCGCCGCCAGCGGCGAGGCGGAAGCCGACGAAGACCTCGTCGAAGATCAGCACGATGCCGCGCTCGGTGCAGACTTCACGCAGCCTCGCGAGCCACTCGGTGTAGGCCGCGCGATCGAAATTGCCGCCGCGAGAGGAATCCACCAGCGAGGAATCGCCGGGCGCGTTGGCGTTGGGATGCAGGCCCTGCAGCGGATTGACCAGCACGCACGCGATGTCCTTTCGGGTGCGCAGGACGTGCAGCGTCTTCTCGGACATTTCGGCGAGGGTGTAGGTCTCGTGCGCGGGAATCGGGTTGCCGACGCCGGGCTGCACGTCGCCCCACCAGCCGTGATAGGCGCCGGCGAAACGAACCAGATGCGTGCGCTTGGTGTGATAGCGCGCGAGCCGTACCGCCTGCATCACGGCTTCGGTGCCGGACATGTGGAACGAGACTTCGTCGAGGCCGGAGATCTGGCACAGACGCTGCACGTTATCGAGGATGACGGGATGATAGGGGCCGAGCACGGGACCGAGCGCATGCGCGCGCTTCTCGGCGCCCTCGATGCACTCCTTGTAGAAGTCGTTGCCGAAGATATTGACGCCGTAGGATCCCGTGAGGTCGTAGGACGTGTTGCCGTCGACATCCGTGACGGTGACGCCGCTGGACGATTCCATGAAGGTCGAGGTGCCCAGGTGCTCGCGGACGAGGCGCGAGAACTGGAATGGCACGCGGTAGGTCTCGGTGAAGTGCAGGTCGGAGATCTTTTCCGCCGCTTCCTTCGTCATCGCGCGTCCCTTGGGATAGCGCTCGGCGTAGAGTTTGGCGAGACGGAAGAAGGCGTCCTTGCGCTGCGTCACGACGTGATCAGGCGCGCCATCGCAGCCGAAATACTGATCCCCGCTGAACTCGTAGAACGGGAGCAGCTTTGCCACCCGGCGCGACATCTTGGAGTGCCCTGCGAGCGAGCGGTGCTTGGCGCGGGACAGTTCGACCCGCGCCTTGATCTTCGGGAAGACGGCGGCAGCAGACGCTGCGGCGGCCACGGACATCGAGAGAATCGGGAGTGTCGTTTCCATGACAACAAGCGCTAATACTGTGAGCTGACAGATTCATGACAGTCAAAGCCCTCATCGCCTCTTTCACCCAGCAGGAAGACCTCAACTTCCTGTTGACCAACCGCATTCCGCGCGCGGCCCTGACCCGCTTCATGGGCTGGTTCTCCAAGATCGAGAATCCGCTCGTGCGAGACTTCTCGATTGCGCTGTGGAAGCTGTTCTCCGATCTCGATCTGTCCGAGGCACGCAAGACGCATTTTAGGAGTCTACACGACTGCTTCACCCGGGAGCTCAAGCCGGGCCTGCGGCCGTTCAATCAGGACCCGGCGGTCGTTGCCAGCCCGTCCGACGGCATCGTCGGTGCCCACGGGAAGATCGCCGACACCGAGCTGTTTCAGGTCAAGGGCGCGCCCTATTCGCTGCTCGACCTGCTCGGCGATTCCGCGCTGGTCGACCAGCACCGCAACGGCTCCTTCGTCACGCTGCGGCTGACCTCGAGCATGTATCACCGCTTCCACGCGCCCTATGACGCGCATATCGAGCGGGTCACGCTGATCCATGGCGATGTCTGGAACGTCAACCCGATCGCCTTGAAGCGGGTCGAGCGTCTCTTCTGCAAGAACGAGCGCGCGGTGATCCGGACGCATCTTTCGACCGGCGAGGCGGTGACGCTGGTGCCGGTCGCCGCGATCCTGGTCGCGAGCATCCGCCTGCACTTCCTCGACATGGTGCTGAACGCGCAGACCCGCGGGCCGATCAATTTCCCCTGCGACGTCAACGTGGCCAAGGGCGAGGAGCTCGGCTGGTTCGAGCACGGCTCGACCATCATCATCCTCGCGCCCGGCGATTTTACCTTTTGCGAGGGCATCGCCGAGGGCACGCGCATTCGTGCAGGAGAGGCGCTGTTGAGGAGAGGATAGCCTTCAATCCGCCGCGTCCGCCGCCTATATCGTCCTTCGGGGATGCATAGATCGACACGGATGTGAGTGATGGCGCGAGCGCCGGTGATGGCGGCGGGTGGTATTGTGCTGCGGCGGGGAGCGGTGCCGCTGGTTGCAGTCGTGCGTCAGCGCAAGCGCAATGAATGGGTCTTGCCCAAGGGCAAGCTCGACGACGGCGAAACGCCGAAGGAAGCGGCGCACCGCGAGGTGCTCGAGGAGACCGGCCACGACGTCGCGATCCACGAATTTTTGGGCACGCTCGTCTACCAGTCCGGCGGCCGCTCAAAAGTCGTGCATTTCTGGCGCATGGAAGCCGACGGCGGTCCGGTTCGCAAGCTGATGAACGACATCAAGGCGGTCGACTGGCTGCCGCTGGACGACGCGCTTGCGCGCCTGTCGCGGGAATATGAGCGCGCCTTCCTGACCCAGATCGGCCCGATCGCGCTTGCGGCCGCGGGGTTGGCGTCCGCGCCGGTGGCCGAGCCGGTACCGTCGAGCGACGACATCGATGCCGCCTTGCAGACATTGACACCCGCCGAAGCCGCATCTGTCGAGGAGCTGCGGCATGGTCTGCTGCAGAAGGTGAAGGCCTGGCTGCGCGGCGAGGCGTGAGTTCAAGCGCGCTGCTTTCGCGAGTTAATGCGGTTGGGCGAGCGCCAACTCCCTCCACATCGTGATTGCGAGCGCAGCGAAGCAATCCAGGATCCTTCCGCGGAAAGATCCTGGATTGCTTCGTCGCAAGGGCTTCTCGCAATGACGAAGGAGAAAGCGGCGCGGCGAGGGCGGCACTATCACCGCCGCTCCTTCTCCTTCGGCACCGGTCTGCGCGGTGCGGCGGGGCGTTGCGCGGCAGGGAGGCGCTGCTGGAAGCCGCCGGGGCGCTGCATGCCCGGCTGTTGAACTGCGGGCGGATGGCCCGGCTGCATGCCGGTGCGCGGCAGTTGCGGCTGCGGATGAGTCCCGGCCGGCTGTGACGGCATGACTCCTCCGGGCTGAATTTGCCCACCACGCTGCGGCTGTGTTTGCGGCGTGCCGTTTGGCTTTGCGCCCTGTCCTTCGCGCGGTGCACGTGGACGTCCGGCGCCTTGCTGCCCGCCGCGCTGCGGCTGGCCTTGCTGCTGGCCTCGCGGCTGCTGCCCCTGGCCCGCACGCTGGCCACCCGGCTGCACCGCCCCACCTTGTCCCTGCCGTTGCGGCGGCTGGGTGCCTTGCCGGCTTGGTGTGCCCGGCTGCTGCTGACCCGGACGGTTGTTCTGGCCGGGCTGGCCGTTCGGTCGCTGCGGCTGCTGTCCCGGCGCGGTCGTCGGCCGCAATTGTTGTTGCTGCGGCGGCTGGACCGGCCGCGGAATGCGGCTGAGCGCGGTCGGATTGGCGCGGCGGAAGTCGCGTTGCTCGGTAACGATCTGGCGGCCCATGGTTTGCGCCAGGTGCACCTGGCCGACGAAGCCGCGGTCGCGCGCGATCTGCTGCGCGGGAATCGTGATCGGCACCGCGGCGAAGCGCATCGCGCCGGCAATGCCCGCGCCGGGGCGGATCGCAAAGCCGCTCGCGGCTTGCGTCAGTGCGCCGAGCCGCGCGCCGCTGCTGCGGTCGTCGACGTCGATGTGGCCGACGCGGCCGTCGGCGTCGGGATAGAGCTTGATGTTGACGTTGCGCGCGTTGCTCGCTGCCGCGCCCTCGGGCACGTCGACGACGCCGGTGGTGCCGCGGATGCCGAGCGTCGCGGTCGGCGTCGTGATCTTCATGTTGCCGGTCTTCGCCACCGCAGCCGCGACGAAGGCGACCGTGCCCCTGCCGATGTCGAAGATCGCGGAGTTCTGCTTGCCGCCGTCCTCATAGACGTAATTGTCGATGGTGATCTTCGAGCTGGCTGAAAGATTGAACGTGGTGGCGTCGTCGAAAGTGATGCCAACCGTGGAGTTCGACGAGGTCTGCACGACGTCGTTGAGATAGATGTCGTCGCGCACGCGCAGCGGATAGGAATTCTTGTCACGGATCACGGTCGCGATGCCTGTCACCGTCGCGACGTTGCCGATCGGCTCGACGGCGGCGGGTTGTGCGTCCGCGGCCGGGGTCGGTGAAGCCGACGGCGCCGGGGAGGGCGCTGGCGCCGGCTGCGCTTGTGGCTGGGCCTGGGCGACTTCGATCGCATCGGATGCGATCGCAACGCTCGCGCCGGCCAGCGGCAGGGCCAGCAGGGCGAGCGCGAACACGAAGCGGCGCCAAGCCAGCATTGATGTCACGAGGAAGTCCCGGTGAGAACGCGAGGCGAGATCGGTTGATATCAGCCGGGAGGACCTGAATGGCGGATGAACGTGTGTGGCAGGAGGAGGGCCGAACATTCAAACGGCGCTCTCTCTCCTTATGGTGGAGGAGCGCGCGCCCCTTTGCGCGCGTGGCGGACGACGCTGCGCGTCGCCGCGAGAACCATGCAGGCCCGCTGTCGATCCGGGCCTCGCCCTTCGAGACGCCTGCTATGCAGGCTCCTCAGGGTGAGGGGATAGAGTGAGGCTGTCGCGCGAGATCCCGGGTCGATGCTTCGCATCGCCCGGGATGACGAGGATAATGTCAGCTCACGCGCTTCCAGGTCTGGCGGCCGCAGAACATGCCGCCGAAGGCGCAGCCCTGCACGCGCATCGCATTCGGGCCCTTCATCGCGATGGTCGAGTCGTAATTGCGGCCGGAGTCGGGATCGTGGATGCGGCCGCTCCACTTCGAGCCCTCTGGCTTCATGTTGATCAGGATGCGCGCATTGGTCTTCACGGCATAGCCGCAGAGATTGGCGCCGCACTGCTCGACGCGGACATTGCCCTTGTTCTCTTCGGTCGCCCAAACGCCGATCGGCGTGTTGGCGGCTTGCACGGGCGCGGCGGCCGCCGGAGCCGGAGCAGGCACATAAGCAGGAGCCGGCGCAGCGGCGACCGGAGCAGGAGCCGCAACGGGCGCGGGCTGCGTCGTCGCATCGATGGACGGCGCGGCGGCGACGGTCGTCGCAGGGGCCGCGGGAGCAACAACGGGGGCGGCCGGCGCGATCGCTTGCACGGGCGCCTGTTGCACGGGCTGCGGCGCCGGGGCGGGCTGCGCGGTGGTGGCGGGAGCCGGCGTGGTGTCGACGTCATCGTCCTTGGAGCCGCCGAGGCCCTTCAGGTTGATGTTGTTCAGCTTGATCGGCTTGTCCGACAGGCCCGGCGCAACGATGGTCACGCAGTTGAGCGAGGCGCAGTTGCGCGGCGTCTCGATGCGGATGTGCTGGCCCTCGATCTGGAACGAGATCGTGTTGCCGCCGGCATGGGCGGCGGTCGACGCCAGAAAGAGCGCGGCGGCGGCGATGGTGAGCTTGTTCATGACAACCTCCGAAAATGGCGTGATCCCGATGGACTGAAGTCGCTGGTGGATGAAGCGTGGTTCGACCCTACGCCGGACCGGCCGGCCGTTCTGTGATGGGGGTCACAACGATGCGCGCCGTCTGGGTGAGGCAGCGCACATTCAGCGGCAACGCCTTTGCGTAAGCTCGTGGCGACACTCAAGGAGGTGTGGATGAAACGGCTTGCGACTTCGCTTGGCACCTTGATCGCACTGATGGCGATCACGCCCGCGGCCGTGGCCGGCTCCTATTCTTTCTCGATCGGCGGTCACCGCTTCCGCGTTGAGTCGCCGCGCAATTGCCGGTCTGCTTCTTGTGTTTCGGTGTCCAGCCGCAGCCTTCGACCGACAGAGGACGTCAACACGACGTCAGCCGCGCCGCCTGCGGTCGCGGCGCTGCAGCCGGCCTATCCCCCGGCGCCGGTCAAACCGGCGCAAGCGAGCGTCGTCGCGGCATCGCCAGCGCCGACCGGCCCTGTTGTCGCCGCCACGACGTCGCAGCCCGTTGTCGTGCCGCCGACCGGGGTCGAGACGCCGACACTCGCGGCGTCGAACCTCAATCCACCGCGGGTCGACCTGCCGCCGCGCCTGGAGCCGCCGCCCTTCCCGAGTCCCGAGATCAAGCACACCGCAACGGTCGCACAGCCCAGCGACGACGAGCCGGCCTATATGCCGCTCGGCGAATGGGAGAGCCCCGGCGCCAAGGGCACGGTCCGCATCGAGCGCTGTGGTCCTGCATTGTGCGGTTACGCGCTGACGGAGACGTCGAGCCGCGGCGAGAGCGTGCTCGTCAACATGAAGCCGAAGTCGCACGACGTCTGGACCGGCAACATCTACAGCCGCTCCAGCGGCAACACCTATTACGCGACCATGACGCTGAAGAGCTCCGGCAGGCTCCATGTCGAAGCCTGTGCGCTCGGCCGTTTCTGGTGCTCCGGCAATGACTGGACGCGGATCGAGGCGCCGCGAGAGCAACTGATCACGACATCGCGGCAATGGAGTGCGCGGTCGTAGCGTTTCTCTTACCCTCCCCTGGAGGGGGAGGGTCGATCGCGCAAAGGAGAGACTGTCACCCCACCCCGTCTCACATTCCGCTGCGCTTCATGTGAGCCGACCCTCCCCCTCCAGGGAGGGTAAGCGGCCGCGATGTGGTTGATCGATGCTAGATCATGCCGAGCACGATGGCGCCAACGAACGCCATGGCGAGGTACGCGGTGACTACGCTCAGTCTCCCGGCGAACGTCATGAGGTCGCTCCCTCCATGCGCGCCGCTTTGCGCGCGGGCATTATGGTTAACAGAGAGTCTCCTCGCGAAAAAGTCAGGCTTGCTGTCGCTCGGTCCTGCCGGCTCCGGGCGCGCACCGGCCCGTATGGTTAAAGAACTCTGAAATCAACGTGTTGAAGAGTCTTTAAGTAAATTCACCGAACGTGCGTGCATGACGCGCGGAGTTCGTTTGTATCTCGTCGGCTCCATCGTCCTTGTTTCGCTAGCGGGTTGCGGACGCGGCTTCTTCCAGGCCGAACGCGAACCGTGGCGGGCCGAGGCCGAAGCCGCATGCCTGAAATCGGGCGCGGTGAAAGAGGGGCCGGATCTCGTCCGCATCGACCCGATCTCCGGGCCCGGCATGTGCGGCGCCGAGTTTCCGCTCAAGGTCGCCGCCATCGGCGAAGCCTCGAGCAGTTACGGCTTTGCCGACGAGGAGCTGCGCCCGCCGGGCAGCATCGGCGGCCAGCCGCGCTGGCCGGTGACGCAGCCGCGGTCGAATTACCCCCAGAGCCAGAATTATCCGGCATCGTCCAATCCGCAACGATCGAACTATCCCGAAAGCGCGGTGCGCCAACCCTCCGGCTATGGCAGCTCGACCGGGCCGGTGTCACTGAACGCGCCCGGCGTGGCGGCGCAGGAGGACGAGATCGACCTGCCGCCCGATGGCACCGACGCCGCGGGCGCGGCACGCTACATGAATGCGCCGAGCTATCCGGCGCGGCCTGCACCTTACTCCCAGGCGCCTGCGCAGCAGCTGCCGCCGCGCCTTGGCCCGGCGCAGGGCAATCCCGTCACGGCCGTCGGTCCGGTCGCGATCAAGCCGACCGCGACGCTCGCCTGTCCGATCGTGTCCGAGCTCGACCGCTGGCTCGCCGACACCGTGCAGCCCTCCGCGATGCGCTGGTTCGGCGTCCGCGTCGCCGAGATCAAGCAGATCTCCGCCTATTCCTGCCGCGGCATGAACGGCAATCCGCATTCTCACATCTCCGAACACGCCTTCGGCAACGCGCTCGACATTTCCGCCTTCGTGCTCGCCGACGGCCGCCGCGTTACCGTGAAGGATGGCTGGCGCGGCATGCCGGAGGAGCAGGGATTTTTGCGCGACGTGCAGTCGGGTGCCTGCGCGCATTTCACCACGGTGCTCGCGCCGGGGTCGAACGTCTATCACTACGATCACATCCACGTCGATCTGATGCGCCGTGCCAGCCGCCGTCTGATCTGTCAGCCCGCCGCCGTCTCCGGTGAAGAGGTCGCCTCGCGTGCGCAGTCGCGCAGGCCGTACGCGAATGCGCGCGAGCCTTCCGTGACCGGCTCGCTCGGTGCGCGCAAGAGCACGGGGCACAAGCGCGAGGAAGACGACTACGCCGACGATTAGACGGAGCAGTTGCTCTTGTAGCTGCGCTCACGGAGGCTACGATCTACTTCGGCTTCGCCGGTGCGGGGACCAGCCCCATGCAGAGCTGCACCTCGCCCGGCACGTTGTAGGTTCGCATGATATGGCGGCTGTCGCGCAGACCGGACGCCTCACGCTGCACCACGAACATCCAGAGCGCCTGGCCGGCTTCCGCCACCAGCTTGCGCCTGGCCGGCTGCAGCGAGGCCGGCGCCTCCGAGGAGGGGTGCGCGGCGTCGAACTCGCGCAAGCGCGTCAGCGCCTGTTCGAGTGAGCGGCCCATTCGTCCAAGCGCGGAGGCCTGTTCCTGGACGATCTCGTAATGGAGGATATCGACGGGCGGGCGAAGATCACGGGACATGGCCGCAAATATAGGGCCGCCTGACTGGTCTGCGCAACGCGCCGCTACTTCGCCTTATACGCGGCCAGGAACATCCGCGTCGCGCTGTCGACCACCTCGGTCATGCGCTCTTCCGACGGCGCGGGCGCGGCCTGGAACACGAAGGGCAGGAACAGCGAGGCCTTGCACAGCTCCATGAACTGCGACGCTGCGAGGTCGCAATCGTCGATCCTGAGATCGCCGGAGGCGACATGGATCTTGAGATAATCGGAGAGGCGGTTGATGGTCTTGTCCAGCACTCGCGCATAATAGCGGCGGCCGACATCGGGCATGCGCTCGGCGATCGCCATCACGGTGCGGATCGCCGATCCGCCGCCGGGCCGGCAGAGCAAGTGGATGTAGGCCCGGCCGAACTCCTTCAGCGTGGTCTCGGCATCGCGCGCGGGATCGAAATTGAACACGACCTGGCCGAACTGGAGCGCCTCCTGCTCGAGGATGGCTTCGAACAGCGCGCTTTTGTCGGCGAAGTAGACGTAGAGCGTGCCCTTGGAGACCTGCGCGGCGCGCGCGATCTCGCCCATGCTGGCGCCGTCGAAGCCGAGATCCATGAACACTTTGCGGGCGCCATCCAGGATCTGGCGACGTTTGGAGCCGTCCTCCTCCTGGATGACGTGCAGATGATCGCGGCCGGCTACAACCATTGGTTCAGGGTCTCGGCAGGTTTTTGAGTCGGGTTTGCGGCCATGAAACCCGAATAAAGGATTCTCGTCAGTAGGGTCCGGCCGGGATTATTATGTATATTGACCGAACCGTTCGGTCAATGATATTTGGATTAGCGAGAGGGAACAGGCCGCACGCCGGCTGTCCCTTTGATCGCGCTTTTTTGGGGAGGCCTTTATGGCCGTATCGAGAGACCAGGCCGCGCGCGTCCTTCGCCAGGAAACGGTGGAGGAGCACGCGGACGGTGATGCCGCGATCGAGAACGCTGCCCCCCTTGCCGAGCAATTGCGCGCTCAATTGGCCGAGGAAGCCAAGCGCCGCACTGCCGAGGCGCCGGAGAAGCCCGCGACCGACAAGCCGGCCGCATCTGCGCCGGAGGCACCCGCTGCCGGCGCTCCCAAATCCGGCAAGCGCAAGTTCGTCCTGATGGGCGTCGGCCTCCTGCTGGCGCTCGCGGCCGCGAGCTATGCCGGCTACTACACGCTGGTTGGCCGCTTCTACATTTCCACCGATGACGCCTATGTCCGCGCCAACAACACCATGCTGGGCGCGCGCGTCTCCGGCCACATCGCCTCGATCCTTGCCGGCGACAACACGACCGTGAAAGCGGGCGACATTATCTTCCGCATCGACGAGGGTGACTACAAGATCGCGGTCGATGCCGCCGCGACCAGGATCGCGACCCAGCAGGCCACCATCGATCGCATCGGCCGCCAGGTCGCCGCGCTCGACAGCCAGGTGGCGCAGGCCAAGGCACAGCTCGTCTCGGCTGAGGCCGGCCTCAAGCGCGCCGATCTCGACTATGAGCGCCAGCAGGCCCTGAGCAACAAGGGGTTTGCCTCGCGCGCCACCTTCGAGAGCTCGGAAGCCGGACGCGACCAGGGCGCCGCTGCGGTCAAGGCCGCGCAGGCCGCCTACGACGTTGCAATCAGCAATGTCGATGTCGCCAAAGCGCAGCAGGCCGAAGCGCAGGCCCAGCTCGCCGAGCTCAAGACCACGCTCGCCAAGGCCGAGCGCGACCTCGCCTTCACCGCGGTGCGCGCGCCGGTCGACGGCACGTTCTCCAATCGCCTCGTCAACACCGGCGACTTCGTCGCGGTCGGTCAGCGCCTCGGCAACATCGTGCCGCTGGACGCCGTCTATATCGACGCCAATTTCAAGGAAACGCAGCTCAAGCGCATCCGTCCCGGCCAATCGGTGACGATCAAGGTCGATGCCTACGGCATGCGCAAGTTCTCCGGTGTCGTCGACAGCATTGCGGCGGGTGCGGGCTCGGTGTTCACTCTGCTGCCGCCCGACAACGCCACCGGCAATTTCACCAAGATCGTGCAGCGCGTGCCGGTCCGCATCCGCGTGCCGAAGTCGGTGGCGAAGCAGAACCTGCTTCGTGCCGGCATGTCGGTCTATGCAACCGTCGACACCAACAAGGGCGCGGCCGACGCCGACAGCGAGGTCGACCTCGACGATCCCACCGCGATCCACCCGCAGTAGCCACAACCTGAGCGCTGCGAGGTCAGACCATGGCCAACGCCACCACCGCTTCGCCTGCCATGATGGCCGATCCCGCTTCGGAGCGCATCGCGCCGAAGCGGCTGTTCGCGTTCATTATCATGGTGTTCGGGATGTTCATGTCGATCCTGGACATCCAGATCGTCTCGGCCTCGCTGAGCGAAATCCAGGCCGGATTGTCAGCGAGCTCCAGCGAGGTCTCCTGGGTTCAGACCGCCTATCTGATCGCCGAGGTCATTGCGATCCCGCTGTCCGGATTCCTGTCGCGCGCCTTCGGCACGCGGTTGTTGTTCGCAATCTCGGCGGCCGGATTCACTGCGTCGAGCCTGCTCTGCGGCTTCGCCACCACCATCGAGGAGATGATCCTCTGGCGCGCGCTGCAGGGTTTCCTCGGCGCCGGAATGATCCCGACGGTGTTCGCCTCGGCCTACACCGTGTTCCCGCGCACGAAATTTCACATCGTCGGTCCCATCATCGGGCTGGTCGCGACGCTGGCCCCAACCATCGGGCCGACGGTCGGCGGTTACATCACCGACCTGATGTCGTGGAACTGGCTGTTCTTCATCAACGTCGTACCCGGCATCGGCATCACCCTGGGCGTGCTGGCGCTGGTCGATTTCGACGAGCCGCATTTCGAGCTGCTCGACCGCTTCGACTGGTGGGGTCTCTTGTTCATGGCCGGCTTCCTCGGCACGCTGGAATATGTGCTGGAGGAGGGGCCGCAATATGAATGGATGCAGGATACCTCGGTCGCAATCTGCGCCTGGATCTGCGCGATCTCGGCCATCGCCTTCTTCTGGCGCGTCTTCACGGCGGCCGAGCCGATCGTCAACCTGCGCACCTTCTCCAACCGCAATTTCGCGATCGGCTGCGTGCTGCAGTTCTGCATCGGCATCGGCCTCTACGGCCTGACCTACATTTATCCGCGCTATCTCGCCGAAGTGCGCGGCTACAGCGCGCTGATGATCGGCGAGACCATGTTCGTCTCCGGGATCACGATGTTCCTGGTCGCGCCGCTGGTCGGCCGCCTCATGGTGAAGCTCGACATGCGCTACATGATCGCATTCGGCCTCGTCGTGTTCGCGATCGGCTCCTACCAGATGACCTGGATCACGCGCGACTACGATTTCTACGAGCTGCTGGTGCCGCAGATCCTGCGCGGCGTCGGCATGATGTTCGCGATGGTGCCCACCAACAACATCGCGCTCGGCACGCTGGCGCCTGATAGGGTGAAGAACGCCTCCGGCCTGTTCAACCTGATGCGCAATCTCGGCGGCGCGGTCGGACTCGCGGTCATCAACACCGTGCTCAACGACCGCACCGATTTGCACATCACCCGCCTGCAGGAGCGCGTGACCTGGGGCAATGCGTCGGCGACTGAAACTCTGACCATGTTCATGCAGAAGTTCCAGGGCCTCGGCGATTCCACGCTGATGGCGATGAAGCAGCTCTCCCAGCTCGTGCACCGCCAGGCCGTCGTAATGAGCTTCGGCGATGCCTTCTTCGTGCTGACGCTGTTCTATCTCGGCCTCAGCCTGCTGGTGACACTGCTGAGCAAGCCGGCCCCACTGACCGGCGGCGGCGGCGACGCGCATTGATCTTGCCACACACGCGGTGTCATCGTCTGGCTTGACCGGACGATCCAGTTTTCCAGAGGCCGGCGTTGGTGAACTCGCTCTCACCACATCCGCCGCGGCGTACTGGATGCCCCGCTTTCGCGGAGCATCACGGCGGAGGGCGGGGCGGCTGTGGAGCGCACCAAGGCCGCGCGCACCAAATTGCAACACTCATCCGTGATCTCGCGCGAGCCCCGTTGCAAGTCGCAAACGACACATCTATAAAGCGCACCTCATTCACTCGAACCGGGGAGAGATTTGCATGATTTCGTCGCTTTCGCAGATCGTACGCCCGCGCTCGATGATGTTCTGGTTCGGTATGTACGCGGCCTGTTAGAGGCCTCCTCCGCCAGTTTCGATTGGGCCAAGTTTTCGACCAAGCGTCCCGATCGCTTTCTTTCCCAAGCCAAAGCCAACCTTAAGTGACGCCGTCTCGGCCCTCGCGGCCGGCCTGCGTCCATCGATGGAGCCGGCCCGCGCCAAAGGCGGCCGGATGATGTCATGACCGCTCTGTCAAAAAAGCCCGCGGCGATCCGCCTGGTGCTGCCCTTCGTATTCCGGCACTGGCTGAAGCAGCCGGGACGGGGGCTCATCGTGGCCGGCGGCCTGCTGGGTGCGACCATTGCCGACCTGTTCATGCCGGTCTTCTCGGGCCGGCTGGTCGATGCGCTGACGCGTGGCCCGTCCGATCCCGATGCGCGGCATGCCGCCCTGGTTGCCTTCGGCGCCATCGTGGCGCTGGGCGCAGCCTCCGTGGCGCTGCGGCTGGCCGGCCTGCAGGCGATCGTGCCGTTCACGCTCAAGACCATGTCGGACGTCGCACAGGAGGCCTTCATCCGTGTGCAGCGTTTCTCCACCGACTGGCACGCAAACTCCTTCGCGGGCTCCACCGTGCGCAAGATCACGCGCGGCATGTGGGCGCTCGACCTGCTCAACGACACCATCCTGATGGCGTTGGCGCCCTCGCTGCTGGTGTTGATCGGCTCGATGGTCCTGATCGGGATGCACTGGGCTTCGCTCGGCGTGGTGATCGCGGTCGGCGCGTTCTTCTACGTCACCATCACCGTCGTGTTCTCGACGCGCTACATCGCTCCGGCCGCCCGAGTCTCCAATGCCTGGGACACCAAGGTCGGCGGCACGCTTGCGGATGCCCTGACCTGCAACGCGGTGGTGAAGTCGTTCGGCGCGGAAGCGCGCGAGGATACGCGGCTCGCCCGCGTCATCAACCGATGGCGCGTGCGGGTGCGGCGGACCTGGCTGCGCTACAACTACACGTCCATGGCGCAGCTGTCGCTGCTGCTCTGCCTCCGCACGTCCGTGATCGGCGGCGCGGTGCTGTTGTGGATGTCTGGACGCGCCTCGCCTGGCGACGTGACTTATGTGCTGACCAGCTACTACATCATCCACGCCTATTTGCGTGACGTCGGCATGCACATCAACAACCTCCAGCGCTCGGTCAACGACATGGACGAGCTGGTGGCGATCCATGCCGAGCCCATCGGCATCGCCGATGCAACCGATGCGCGGCCGATCGCGATCGAGGGCGGCGAGATCGTGTTCGACGACGTGACGTTCCACTATGGCGGCCATCGCGCGCCGCTCTATGACGGGCTGTCGGTGACGATCCGGGCCGGTGAACGTGTCGGCCTCGTCGGACGCTCCGGCTCCGGCAAGACGACCTTCGTCAAACTGGTGCAGCGGCTCTACGACGTCACCGGCGGCCATGTGCTGATCGACGGGCAGGACATCGCTATGGCGACGCAGCAATCGCTGCGCAGCCAGATCGCGATCGTGCAGCAGGATCCGATCCTGTTTCACCGCTCGCTCGCCGAGAACATCGCCTATGGCCGGCCCGGCGCCAGCCTCGAGGCGATCGAGCAGGCGGCGCGGCTTGCGAACGCGCACGACTTCATCCTGCGCCTGCCCAAGGGCTACGGCACGCTGGTCGGCGAGCGCGGCGTGAAGCTGTCGGGCGGCGAGCGGCAGCGCGTGGCGCTGGCGCGCGCGTTCCTGGCGGATGCGCCGGTGCTGATCCTGGACGAGGCGACCTCGAGCCTCGATTCGGAATCGGAGGCGCTGATCCAGGAGGCGATGGAGCGGCTGATGAAGGGCCGCACCTCGATCGTGATCGCGCACCGGCTGTCGACGGTGCGCAGCCTCGATCGCATCCTGGTGTTCGACCGCGGCGAGGTCGTCGAGCAGGGCACCCACGCCGTGCTCGCGAGCAAGCCTGCAGGCATCTATCGCGGCCTGTTCGAGCGCCAGGTGGTGGAGCTCGGGCGCGTCGCAGCGGCGGAGTGAGGGGGCGGCAGCGGGGCGAACGTCCCGCTGTCACGCCGCCAAGGAATTCGTCAAGGAATGCGTCAAGGATGGAATGAGATGAAAGACCTGACGAACGGCTCCATCGTAAGACACATCCTGGCCATGGCACCTCCGATCATGGCCGGCATGATCTCGATCATGATCTGCCAACTGGTCGATCTGTACTTCGTGTCGGGCCTGGGCGATGCCGCCGTGGCGGGCGTCGCCGCGGCCGGCAATGCTGGCTTTCTCGTCAACGGGCTGATGCAGGTGCTCGGTGTCGGCGCGGGGGCACTGATCGCGCATGCCGTGGGACGCAAGGACCGGCCGGATGCGAATCTGATCTTCAACCAGGCGATCGTGCTGTCGGTGCTGTTCGGACTGTCGACCCTGCTCGCAGGTGCCGCGCTGTCGCGCGCCTACATGCGTTCGATCGCAGCGGACCAGGCCACGATCGAGGCCGGGACCACTTATCTGCTGTGGTTCATGCCGGCGCTCGCGCTGCAGTTCGCGACCCAAGTCATGGGGGCTGCGTTGCGCGCGACCGGTATCGTGCGTCCCACCATGCTGGTGCAGGCGTTTGCTGTGGCCATCAATATCGCGCTGGCGCCGGTCCTGATCACGGGCTGGGGCACCGGTCATTCGCTCGGGGTTGCCGGTGCGGGGCTGGCGAGCTCGATCGCGGTCGCCATCGGCGTGCTGGTGCTGCTGGCGTATTTCCGCAAGGTCGAGCGCTATGTCGCTTTCAATCCGGCGCAATGGCGCCCGCAGCCGCACCATTTGAAGCGCATTCTCAATGTCGGCCTGCCGGCCGGCGGCGAGTTCGCGATGATGTTCATCTTCATGGCGGTGGTCTATTACGTGCTGCGCGATTTCGGCGCGGCGGCGCAGGCCGGCTTCGGCATCGGGCAGCGCGTGCTCGGCCTGATCAACATGCCGGCGCTCGCGGTCGGGCTGGCGGCCGGGCCGATCGCCGGCCAGAATGTCGGCGCAGCCAACGCTGCGCGCGTGCGGGAAACTTTCGTCAAGGCCGCCTTGATCGTCACGATCGTGATGACCGGCTTCATGATCCTTGCGCAAGTGAAGCCGGAGCTGCTGCTCGCCGGATTTTCGAACGACCGCGAGACCATGGACATCGCCTACCTGTTCCTGCGGATCATCTCGCTCAACATGGTCGCACAGGGGCTGATCTTCACCTGCTCGAGCATGTTCCAGGCCCTTGGCAACACCAGGCCGGTGCTCTTGAGCTCGGCGACGCGCGTCTTCACCTACTCGCTTCCGGCGATCTGGCTGTCGACGCGGCCGGGCTTTCGCATGGAGTACGTCTGGTATTTGTCGGTCGCGGCGACAATGTTGCAGGCGGGCTTGAGCCTGTGGTTGCTGCGCCGCGAGTTCAGGAAGCGCCTGACTCCGGCGCCGAAGGAGAAGGCCCCAGAGCAGGAGAGCGCCGAACCCATTGTGCCTCTCGCCCGCGGGCCTGCGTAACGGTGGCTTGTTCCATCCCGGCTGCTCCGGCTAACTTGCCGGGCGGTTGAGGATGGTGGGCTGCAGAAGGGCCAATGACCGGAGTGACGAACGAGCCGCGGGCGGCGTCATGGCTCTCCGCGATCTGGGCGGCGCGCTATCGCACGCCAGCCCGCTTCGTTGCGCTGATCGCGCTGCTGCTGCCGTGGACCACGACCGGGCTGATCTTCGCGCTCATACCCTGGCTGATCGCGTTCGCATTCGTCGATCTTCGCGCGTTTCCACGTTCGCTGCTTCGCCCGATCTGCCTGCTGCCGATCGCGCTGGTCGCGCTCGCCGCCGTCGGAACGCTCTGGTCGGATGCGCCATGGCCGGAGCGAATCCACGCGATCGGGCCGGCGGCGAAACTGCTGGTCATTCCGCTCCTGATCTACCAGTTCGAGCGCTGGCCCTACGGCCATTGGGTGTTTTCCGCCTTCCTGGCGTCCTGCGCGGCCTTGATGCTCTATTCCTTCGCCGTCGCCGTCGACCCCGCACTCTCGCTGAAGCTCTATCTGTCGCGTGGGCCTTTCAGGGTCGAAAGCGGGATCGCAGTGCGCAACTATATCGACCAGAGCCAGGAATTCGCGCTCTGTGCGCTCGCGCTGGTCTATCCGATCGTGTCGCTGCTGCGACAACGCCACGCCGCCACCGCGGCGCTGTTCGCGGTGCTCGCGATCGGATTTCTCGCCAACATGTTCTTCGTCGTGGTCTCGCGCACGGCGCTGGTGACGCTGCCGATCCTGGTGGTGCTGTTCGCGCTGCTGTATCTGCGCCTGCGTGCGGCGCTGCTTGCCGCGGGCGCGATGGGACTGCTGGCCGTGCTGCTCCTTGGCGTGTCGCCGCATCTGCGCATGACGGTTGCGAAGTTTCAGGCCGATTATGAGACGAGCGTGCAGGATCGTCAGGTCAGCGGCATGGGTTCACGTCTGGAATACTGGAGGAAGTCCCTTCGCTTCATCGCCGATGCGCCGCTGGTCGGCCATGGCACCGGCTCGATCCGCGGCCTGTTCGCAAGCGTGGCCGCCGATGCGAAGATCGATCCGCTGCGCGGCGAGGTCGTCAGCAACCCGCACAATCAGACCCTCAGCGTAGCCGTGCAGTGGGGCGTCGTCGGTGTCCTGATCCTCTACGCGCTCTGGTTTGCGCATCTCTCGCTGTTTCGCGGCGCGGGGCTGGCCTGCTGGATCGGCCTACTGGTCGTGGTGCAGAACATGCTGACCTCGCTGCTCAACACGCATTTGTTCGACTTCACGCCGGGCTGGATCTACGTCCTCGGCGTCGGTGTTGCCGGCGGCATGGCGCTTGGCAGGAAGACGCAGAATTAGAGTGCGCCGAGACTGTTCCAGACGAGGGTCAGGCCCGACAGGAACAGCAGGCCGAGCACGACGTCGCCAAAATGCTTGTCGTTGAGGGCGTGATAAACGCGCGCGCCGGCCCAGGCGCCGATCAAAGTGCCGGGAAACGCGACCAGCGCCAGCCAGATCACCTTGAGCTCGACGAGGCCCGATGCGGTCTGCAGCACCAGGGCTGTCGCGAGGACCGTGAAATTGAAGAGCTGAAAGATGCCGCGCCGCTCATGCTTGTTCCAGCCGCGGATGTTGGCCCAGAGGATCGGCAGTGGTCCGGACAACCCGGCGAGGCCGCCAAGAATACCGCCGGCAAAGCCGATCGCGCCGTCGGCGAGTCGGCCGCCGAATTTGATCGCGAGCGGCCTTTTGTTCAGATAGAGCGCGCTCGAAAAGACCAGAATCAAAATGCCGACGCTCAGCTTGAACACTTTTGGATCGGCGGAGGCGATCAGCATGGTGCCGAGCGGCACGCCGATCAGACCGCCGATCAGGAACGGCCAGACCAGCGAGAGATCGAAGCTCTTCCACATCGAGGGCAGCGTCGAGGTTTGCGCGATCACCGAGCAGATCAGCACCAGGGGCACCGCGAGCGAGGGCGGCAGCACGTAGAGCCAGATGCCGAGCGCCATCAGTGCCGTGCCGAACCCGGCCAGGCCCGAGACGAAGCCGCCGGCCAATGCGCCGAGCAACAGCAGCGCGTAGGTGAGCGTTTCCAACAGAATGTCCTCGTCGCCGGGCGATCCCGAACTGTTGATCGCCGTCGCCCGCATAGCATGCTTGCTGCCGTGCAAGTCAATCCGCCCTGCACGCAAGCGTGATCTGCGGCGCCGGGCGTTCGCGAAAGACACGCCTACATGACGGTCGTACTTCAAATCGGGGCCGCCGCTATCTGCGCTCGGATCGGACGGCCCCCGAAAGCGACGATGGAGAATGACCATGACCCGCGCTGAAATCGCCGCTGCAGCCGCGCTGTTGGCGGCCGCCTTGATGCCGACAATGGCCAAGGCGCAGCTTTCAGAGCCTGCGGCCTATCAGGCCGCCCATCCCGACCGCGACGTGCTGAATGGCGGCCAGCTCACGCCTGCGGCGCGTGCGGCTCTCGGTCAGCGGGGCGCGCCCAGCGATGCATATGCTTTGCAGGCCTATCCGTCGCCTGGGGCACCGGTCGTGCGCTCGACCCATCGCCGTCATCGTCGATGATCTAGACGATCTGTCTGGTGTCGGCGGGCTTCTGCAGCGCGCCGACCAGGATGCGCAGCGCTTCCGTCAATTCAGACCTGTTCCGTGCCGCGCCCAGCGAGACGCGCGCCGCATGCGGCGGTGTCCCATCGATCGTGAAGGCATCGCCGGCGACGACCGCAAGTCCGTTCCGCAACAGATGCGCCGCGACATCGGGCCGGTCCTCAGGCAGCCGCAGCCACAGATGATGCGCCGCCGGCTTGGCCAGGAACTGGAAGCCTTTCAGTGTGCGCTGCGCGAGCTGTTGACGGCCGACCGCCTCGCTGCGGATGGCCGTGATGATGCGATCGGCAATGCCACTTTCGATCCAATGCGTCACCAGCGCGACCATCAGCGGCGCCGGCATCTGCACGGTCGCCTGCAAATACGTCCGCATCTCCCGCTGCGCCTCGCTGTCGGGCGTCACCAGATAGGCAACGCGGAGCGCCGGCGCGATGCATTTTGACAGCGTGGTCGCAAGATAAGTCCGCTCCGGAATGAGATTGGCGATCGGCGATGCCGAGCGGTCGAGCAGGCCGTAGGCGTCGTCCTCGATCAGGATCGTGCCGGTATCGCGGATGATCTTTGCGATCGCGCCGCGCCGCTCGGGGACAAGCGTCGCGGTGGTCGGATTGTGCAGCGTCGGGATGAGATAGACGGCCTTCGGCTTGTGCACGCGGCAGGCCTTTGCCAGCGCATCGGGCTGGATGCCGCCATCATCCATGGCGACGCCGACGAGCTTGATGCCGAGCCGCGCTGCTGCGGCCTTGATGCCGGGGAATGTCAGCGCCTCCGTCAGCACGATGTCGCCGGGCCGCGCCAGATGGGCGAGCAGGTTGAACAGGATCGTCTGCGTGCCCGGAAAGACTACGAGCCTGTCGGCATGCGCGTGCGACACCCGTGCGCGCATCCAGCGCGCGGCGACCTCGCGCTCATGCGCGCTGCCGCCAGGCGGCTGATAGTTGAGATACGCCGTCAGGCCCGATTGCGCGCGGATCGCTTCCATCCCGGCGATGATGCGCTCGTCGAGCTGCGCCTCCAGCGGATGCGGCGGCACGTTCATCGAAAGATCGATCGCGACGGGATGCGGCAGATCGACCGCGCGGCGCGCGCTGGTCTCCGACACGAACGAGCCCTGTCCGACCCGCGCCTCCATGATTCCGCGACGCCGCGCCTCGGTGTAGGCGCGCGTCACCGTGGTGAGGTCGACGTCGAGCGCCTTTGCAAGCGCGCGCTGCGTCGGCAGTTGTTGGCCACGCACGAGCCGGCCGGCGGCGATGTCGGCCTCCATGGCCTCGACGATGCGCTGGTAGCGCGGTCCTGATAGCTCCGAGATTGTCGGGGTCCAATCCATGCAATTTAGGTCCATATTCTTTGAATGTATGGATACAAAAGATTATTGTATGGATCGTCGAAAAGGAAGAGGTGTGGTCATGGCGGCCGATTCAGTCTCTCTGGCGAAGGCGATGTGGCGCGGCTTTCGCGGCAAGTGCCCGAACTGCGGCGAAGGACATCTGTTCGGCCGTTTCCTGAAGGTCGCAAACAGCTGCGATCATTGCGGCGAGGAGCTGTTCCACCAGCGCGCCGATGACTTTCCCGCCTATCTCGTGATCGTCCTGGTCGGCCATCTCGTGGTCCCCGCGATCCTGGCGGTCGAGACCGCGTATGCGCCGGCGGTCTGGCTGCAACTCGTGGTGTGGTTGCCGGTGACGCTGTTCGCCTCGCTCGCGTTGCTGCAGCCGACCAAGGGTGCCATCGTCGGGCTGCAATGGCAGATCGGCATGCACGGATTTGAAGTGAGCAAGCAGCGGCGTGAAGCCGATGCGCTCGCGCCGGTACTGGTAAAAGCGGACACGCGCGCGGCCTGAGGCGCGGCGACGTTAAGGCGTTCCTGAAAATGGTGAGGGGTTCGATGCGGTCAGCATCGAACCCCTCGTTGCTTCCTTAGCGCTCGAAAACGCTTTAGAATATCAGCCGGCCTGTAAGCCGGGTTCTGTAAGGTATCGTCCGCTTGCGCGAACGATACGTGACGGCCATTCCTCTGGGACCATGTTTGCACATGGCCTCGAGCAACCTACCCGGACGGCGGGCCTGACATCGCCCCGCGGCGTTATCGCTTGCGCGAACAGCCCGCTACGCCGTCCCTATTCGGTTTTGCTCCCGGTGGGGTTTGCCATGCCGGCTCCGTTGCCGGACCCGCGGTGCGCTCTTACCGCACCTTTTCACCCTTACCCATCTACGCAGCGTTCGCTGCTACGACGCGGCAGGCCCGAGGGCTTGCCGCGCCAAAGCCCGTAGGGGCGAAGGCGGGCGGTTCGTTCTCTGTGGCACTTTCCCTGGGGTCGCCCCCGCCGGACGTTATCCGGCACCGTATGTCAAGGGAGCCCGGACTTTCCTCCCCGGCGGCCTTTCGGCACCTGCCGGAGCGGCCGTCCGGCCGACTGACTGACAACGCATGGGCATTTGTGACGGTTTCGTCAAGCCGATATCGCGGCCCACGATCCGCCCGAAATAATTTATCCTGAAGATGTCGTTTGCTGCGTGCCCCGTTCGACTGGATGTCGGCGACACAGCCGAACAACAGGAGTGAAGCGATGCAATATCTGCTGATGATCTACCAGAACGAGGCCGAGTACGCGAAGATTGACACCGGAACCAGCCAGAAGATGTCGGCGGAGTATGAAGCCTTCACGCAATCCATCATCCGGAACGGCAATTTCAAGGCCGGCGATCGGCTGCGACCGACCACGACCGCGACGACGGTGCGTGTGCGCGACGGCAAGATGCTGACGACCGATGGACCGTTTGCGGAGACCCGCGAGCAGCTCGGTGGCTACTATCTGATCGAGGCCAAGGATCTCGACGCCGCGATCGAGATCGCGGCGCGGATTCCGAGCGCGCGCGTCGGTTCGATCGAGGTGCGGCCGATCTGGGTCTACGACAAGTGACGGCCTGGCCACGCGTCGCCGCATGACCCCAGGCGAGATCGACAAAATCTTCCGCGACGAGGCGGGGCGGGCGCTGGCCACGCTGATCCGCCTCGTCGGCGATTTCGATCTCGCCGAGGACGCGCTTCAGGATGCTTTTGCCGTCGCGCTGGAACGCTGGGTGGCGTGCGAGGTCCCCGACAATCCGCGCGCCTGGCTGGTCAATGTCGCCAGGCACAAGGCGATCGATCGTGTCAGGCGCCAGGCTGTCTTCCGCGGCAAGCAGCAGGCGCTCCTGCACGAGATCGAGCTCAACGCACAAACGGTCGACGAGCCGGCGACAACGCTTGACGACGACATGCTGCGGCTGATCTTCACCTGTTGCCATCCGGCGTTCGCGCCAGAGGTCCAAGTCGCGTTGACGCTGCGCACCGTCTGCGGGCTGTCGACCACTCAGGTCGCGCGCGCCTTTCTCGTGGGCGAGGAGGCGATGGCGCAGCGGCTGGTCCGCGCCAAGCAGAAGATCAGGCTCGCCGGTATCCCCTACGAGGTACCCGAGCGCGAGGCGCTGGCGCCGCGGCTCGATGGCGTGCTCGCTGTGATCTATCTGGTCTTCACCGAGGGCTATGTCGCGACCGCTGGCGCGGATCTGATGCGGCCTGATCTTGCGGCCGAAGCCATCCGGCTCGGCCGCTTGCTCGATCGGCTGATGCCGGATCGCGGCGGCATCAAGGGCCTGCTGGCCCTGATGTTGCTGCACGATGCGCGCCGCGCCGGACGCGAGACCGCGGCCGGCGATATCGTGCTGCTCGAGGAGCAGGACCGCATGCTGTGGGATCGCGGGCAGATCGAGGAGGGCCTGGGCCTGGTCGAGGATGCGCTGCACGTGCCCGGACGGCCGCAGCCTTATGCTGTGCAGGCCGCGATCGCCGCGCTGCATGCCCGCGCGCCGAGCTTCGAGCAGACCGACTGGCGGCAGATCGCCGGGCTCTACGAGGTGTTGCTGCGCATCTCTCCCTCTCCGGTGATCGAGCTCAACCACGCTGCCGCCGTGTCGATGGTCGATGGGCCGGCACGTGCGCTCGACCTCGTCGATGCGATCAGCGCCCGAGGCGGGCTCCGCGGCTATGAGCTGTTGCCCGCAGTGCGCGCGGATCTGTTGCGGCGAATGGGGCGCAAGGATGAAGCATGCGAGGCGTATCGGGCAGCGACGGAGGCGACACAGCTCGAGCCGTTGCGGCGGCTCTATGCGCGGCGGGTGAGCGAGATGAATAACTAGCGCCGTTACTTTGACGCGACGGTCGTCCCCTCTGCCGGCAGGCTCGCAAGCAGGGCCTGCAATGTCGACAGCGTCGAATGATCCGCGACACCATCCAGCCGCGCCGGGCGGAAGTGGCGCTGGAAGGCGGTGACGACCTCCATGGTCGCGGCGTCGTATTTGCCTGTCAGCGGCACGCCGTAGCCGTATCTGGCGAGCGCCTGCTGCAGGCTCAGCACCTCGTCGCTGATGGTGCCGAGCATCAGGGTCTCGCCGCGTACGACCGGGGCCGGCGTCACCCAGTGACCGACGCCGGAATTGGCCAGCGAGTGCCACGGAAATTTTTCACCGGGGTCTTTCTTGCGCGCGGGCGCGACGTCGGAATGGCCGAGCACCCGGTGGGCCGGCACCTTGCGGCGGAGCATGATGCCGCGGCACAGCGCGATCACGGCGGCGATCTGGCGCAGCGGATATTCCGGATAGCCCCAGTCATGGCCGCGATTGATGATCTCGATGCCGATCGAGCACGAGTTGATGTCGTCCTCGCCGGCCCAGGACGAGACGCCGGCGTGCCACGCGCGCCTGGTTTCGGGCACGCATTGCACGATGCGGCCGTCCTCCAGCACGACGTAATGCGCCGAGACGTCGGTCCCGGCCGTGCACAGCCGCGCCAGCGCGCCCTCGACATCGGGCATGCCGGTATAGTGCAGCACGATCATATCGGGCTGCCGTGCCTTGCTGCGCTCGCCATAGTTCGGCGAGGGGATGATGTCGGACACGATCGAGGAATCCGGCTCGAACGCCCTCATGCTCGCCGCGGCCTTGGGAACCGGGAGAACGCGTTGACGCTTCGAATCAGATCCAGACGGTGTGGACGAACCGGACGGCGGCATAGGCAAACCAAGGTGGGACGGAGAGTGGGCCAAGCCCTTCTCTTTACTATTCCTTTACCCTCCACCCCGCGCAATCGCGCAGCGCGGTTAACGGATGCATTTTGGCGCAAGTGTGTGGATGAAGCATCACCGCCGCATCAGCTTTTCGACTTGTCACGAGCCGAGCAACGCTTTCTTAACGCTAAGGGCCGTTACTGAGGGATGAAGAGCCGACCCGCGTCCGGAGGCGGCCAAAGCGTATTTTGGCTCGAAATCCCATGGCTGCCCGACAAATTCCGCTGGGAACATTGGGTTTGCCGCCCGGGACGACCGGGCTCGGTAACCATGCTGGACGGTGCGGTCGTGGAACCGCCGCGATACGGAGTCATTCGAGGCGTCATGGGCTTGTTCGTCCCCAATCTCGCTTGGACGTCAGGCTGGGCCTCCAGCAGGCCTGGCGCATGAGCCCGGCTCCGCACATTCCCGTTCTTGGCCGTGAGGCCATCGCCCATCTCGCCCCGCGCGATGGCGGTATCTATGTCGATGCCACCTTCGGCGCCGGCGGCTATAGCCGCGCCATCCTCGACGTGCCGGGAACCCGGCTCATCGCCATTGACCGCGACAGCACCGCCATCGCAGGCGGCGCCGAGCTGGTCGAACGCTCCGCGGGCCGGTTGACGCTGGTCGAGGACCGATTCTCCAATCTTGCCGAGGTCTGCGCGGCGCAGGGCGTCGAGGCCGTGGACGGCGTCGTGATGGACGTCGGCGTGTCCTCGATGCAGCTCGATCAGGCCGGTCGCGGTTTCTCGTTCCGGCTCGACGGTCCGCTCGACATGCGGATGGGGCAGGCGGGGCCGACCGCGGCCGACGTCGTCGCCCGCGCCTCGGAAGCCGATCTCGCCGACATCATCTATCTCCTCGGCGAGGAGCGGCATTCGCGCCGCGTCGCCCGCGCCATCGTCGCGGACCGTCAGGAGACGCCGTTCACGACCACGCGCGCGCTCGCCGACCTCATCGGCAGGGTGGTGCGCTCGAAGCCCGGCGACATTCATCCGGCGACGCGGACGTTCCAGGCCCTGCGCATCTTCGTCAACGAAGAGCTCGAGGAACTCCAGACCGCGCTCGCTGCGGCCGAGCGCGTGCTCAAGCCGGGCGGACGCCTCGTCGTGGTCTCCTTCCATTCGCTGGAAGATCGCATCGTCAAGAATTTTCTCTCCGAGCGTTCCAAGACCGGCGGCGGCTCGCGGCATTTACCGGAGGTGGCGCAGGTTCCGCCGAGCTTCCAGCTCCTGACGCGGCGGCCCGTAATCGCCGGTGAGGACGAAGTCGCGCATAACCCGCGCGCGCGCTCCGCAAAGCTCCGCGCCGCCGAGCGCACCTCGGCGCCCGCGCATCAGGATGGCGAACCATCGTCCTGGCCAAAACTCTCCGACGTGATGAGGGGCGGCTAGCGCATGCGCATCATCCACCTCTTCGTCATCGGCGCGCTGATCTTCGCGGCGGCCTATGTCTATCGGATCAAGATGGACTCCACGGCGCGCACCGAGAAAGTGCTGCGGCTGCATGCGGAGATCCGCGAGCAGCGCGACGCGATCGCTTCGCTGCGATCCGAATGGGCCAAGCTCGATGCGCCCCATCGGCTGCAGGGCCTGTCCGACCGGCATCTGCAGCTCAAACCGGTCAACGGCACGCAATATGACCAGCTGAAGAACCTGCCGGAGCGTCCGCCGCGGATGTTCAGGCCGGGCGAGCCCGATCCGATCGGAGCCATGCTCAACACCATCGAAGCCGCGAGCGATCCTGACAATGTGACGGGCTCCGTGCCTCAGCCCGAGGACAAGCAATGAGCGGTGCGATTCCGGCCAAGCCGACGGAACCCTGGCGCCAGCGGCTGATCCGCAGCCTGCTCTACGGGCGCAATGTCGACCGCGCCGCGAAGGCACGCGCGCGCGTTGGTCTTGCCATGCTCGCCTTCGCCTCGGTCTACGCCCTGATCGGCGGGCGGCTCGTGATGTTCGCGATCGGCGCCGATGCCCATGGCGCACGCCGCGCCGCGGCGCAGGAGGTGGTGGCGACCGCACGTCCCGACATCGTCGACCGCAACGGCGCCATCCTTGCGACCGACGTCAAGGCGGCGAGCCTGTTCGGCGAGCCGCGCCGCATCATCGACAAGGACGAGGCGATCGAGCTTCTCACGGCGACCGTGCCCGACCTCGACGAGGCCGAGGTGCGCGAGCGCCTGAGGACGCGCAAGGGCTTCGTCTGGCTCAAGCGCGAGGTCACGGCGAAGCAGCAGCAGGCCATCCACAAGCTCGGCATTCCCGGCATCGGCTTCCTGCGCGAGAACAAGCGCGTCTACCCGACCGGCAACGAGGTCGCCCACCTCATCGGTCTCGTCAACATCGACAACCAGGGCATCGCCGGCATGGAGAAGTGGCTCGACAACCAGGGCCTCGCCGATCTCCATCGCGCGGGCTTTGCCACCGACCGGCTGCAAAAGCCGATCGAGCTCTCGATCGATCTGCGCGTCGAGCACGCGCTGCGGGACGAGCTCTTGAAGGCCAAGGAGAAGTTCCACACCAAGGCGGCCTCCGGCATCGTCTCGAACGTCAAGACCGGCGAGATCGTGGCGATGGTCTCGCTTCCGGACTTCGATCCGAACAATCCGAAGGAAGCGCACGACCCGGACCGCATCAACCGCCTGACCACCGGCGTCTACGAGATGGGCTCGACCTTCAAGGCGTTCACGCTGGCGATGGCGCTCGATTCCGGAAAGATCAATTTGAACACGTCGTGGGATGCCCGCGGAAACCTGCACTACGGCAAGTTCACCATCCACGACAGTCACCCGCTCGGACGCTTCATCAACACCAAGGAAGTGTTCACCTACTCGTCCAACATCGGCGCCGCACGGATCGCGCTCGGCCAGGGCGTGGAAGCGCACAAGGCGTTCCTTGCCAAGATGGGCCAGCTGACGCGGCTCCGCACGGAACTTCCGGAGAGCGCGGCTCCGCTGATCCCGCGCCGCTGGGGTGAGCTGAACACGGTCACCATCGCGTTCGGCCAGGGCATGTCGGTGGCGCCGCTGCAGGCGGTGATGGGCATCAACGCGTTGGTGAACGGCGGCTATCTGATTCCGCCGACCTTCATGAAGCGCAGCGAATCCGAAGCGGCGGCGATGGCCAAGCGCGTCATTAAGACGGAGACCAGCGACAAGATGCGGTTCCTGATGCGGCTTAACGCCGAAATCGGCACCGCCAAGACCGCCGACGTCAAGGGCTATTATGTCGGCGGCAAGACCGGCACGTCCGAGAAGGTCATCAACGGCCGCTATGCCAAGAAGCGCGTGCTCAACTCGTTCACCGCCATCATGCCATGCGACGATCCGAAGTATCAGATCCTGATCATGCTGGACGAGCCGCAGGCGATTCCCGAAACCAAGGGCTTCATCACCTCCGGCTGGAACGCGGTGCCGACCGGCGGCAAGGTGATCGAGCGGATCGCGCCGCTTCTGGGCGTCGAGCCGCGGTTCGACCTGCCGCCGTCCGAGCGCCTTATTCTTGCAGCATCCAGGACAACCCAGTAATCAATCGGGTGGGCCGTAGCCGCTGCTGAGTCGGGGATTTCCCTCAAGATTCGGCTTTCCGGTACGGCGACTGGAAGACCATGAAGCTGCGCGACCTCTTAGGCAATGATGCCGCGATCGAGCCCGCAATCGCGGCGCTCGAGGCGACGGGCCTTGCGCTCGACAGCCGCGTGGTCAAGCCCGGCGATCTCTTCTTCGCACTCGCGGGCAGCAAGACCGACGGTGCGCGCTTCATCGATGCCGCGGTGGCCGCAGGCGCCGTGGCTGTCGTCGGCGACCACGCGCCGGCTGCCTGCAAGGTGCCGTTCATCACTGTCGCCAATCCGCGCCGCGCGCTGGCGCTGGCAGCTGCAAAATTCTTCCCGTCGCAGCCCGCGACCATCGCCGCGGTGACCGGCACCAGCGGCAAGACCTCGGTCGCAGCGTTTACGCGCCAGATCTGGGAGCGGCTGGGGCACGCCTCTGCCAGCATTGGTACCATCGGCCTCGTCTCGCCCAAGCGCACCGTCTATGGCTCGCTGACCACGCCGGATCCGATTGCGCTGCACCGGCAGCTCGACGAGATCGCGCGCGAGGGCGTGACGCACCTCGCCTTCGAAGCGTCCTCGCACGGGCTCGATCAGTACCGGCTCGACGGCGTGCGCGTCTCGGCCGGCGGCTTCACCAATCTTTCGCGCGACCACATGGATTATCATCCGACCGTCGCGCATTATCTTGCGGCTAAACTCCGCCTGTTCCGGGAACTCGTTTCTCCGGGCGGCGCAGCGGTGATCTCGGCCGATCATGATTGCTCGGCGGAAGCGATCGAGGCGGCGAGATCGCGCGGCCTGCGCGTGATGGCAGTCGGCCGCAACGGCGACGGGGCAGGCGATGGCATTCGTCTCACCGACGCCAAGGTCGAAGGATTTTCGCAGAAGCTGATTGTCGAGCATCGCGGCAAGCGCCATGCCGTCCGGCTGCCGCTGGTTGGCGAATTCCAGATCGAGAACGCGCTGGTATCGGCGGGCCTTGCGATCGGTACCGGCAGCGATGCCGCCAATGTGTTCGCAAGCCTCGAACATCTCGAAGGCGCCAAGGGCCGGCTCGAGCGCGTCGGCGAGCGCAATGGCGCGCCGATCTTCGTCGACTACGCGCACAAGCCCGATGCGCTCGCCAAGGCGCTGCAGGCGCTGCGGCCCTATGCGAAACGAAAGCTGGTCGTCGTGTTCGGCGCCGGCGGTGACCGCGATGCCGGCAAGCGTCCGATCATGGGCGAGATCGCGGCCGAGAATGCCGACGGCGTCATCATCACCGACGACAATCCGCGCAGCGAGAAACCGGAAGCCATCCGCGCCGCGATCCTCGCCGCGGCGAAGGGCGCCCGCGAGATCGGCGACCGTGCCGCGGCAATCCGAACCGCGATCGAGGAACTACAGGAAGGCGATGCACTGCTCGTCGCCGGCAAGGGACACGAGACCGGGCAGATCGTCGGCGGCCAGGTGCTGCCCTTCAGTGATCACGAGGCGGTCGCCGCCGCATTAGCGTCGAGGGTTGCATGAGCGCGCCGATATGGACGGTTGCCGAAGTCGCGCGCGCGCTGGGCGCTGCCGGATCATTTCCGGATACGCCGATTGATTTCGTCACCCAGGACAGCCGGCTGGTGAAGCCGGGCAGCCTGTTCGTTGCGCTGAGCGGCACGCCGAGCGGCGGCTTCGTCTCGGCCTTCGCCAGCGCGCGCGACGGCTGGGAGTTCGCGGACAAGGCCGAGGCTTCCGGCGCGGTCGCGATGATCGTGCCGCACGAGATCGCGGGCATTCGCATCCCCCAGATCGTCGTCAAGGACACGCTGATCGACGGCCTCTGGGGCCTCGCGCGCGCCGCCCGCGCCCGCTTCCGCGGGCCTGTGATCGGGCTCACCGGCAGCGCGGGCAAGACCAGCACCAAGGAATTTCTGGCGGCCTATCCGAACGCCTATGCCAGCCCGTCCAGCTTCAACAATTTCTGGGGCGTGCCGCTGACGCTGTGCAATGCCAGGCTAGATGCCAGCCTCTGGGTCGTCGAGATGGGCATGAACCAGCAAGGCGAGATCGCGCGGCTCAGCGAACTGACGCGGCCCACCGTCGCACTCGTCGTCAACGTCCAGCCCGTGCATCTGGAAAAGCTCGGCTCGCTCGAAGCCATCCGCCGCGAGAAGGTGTCGATCGCGCTCGGCCTGCCCGAGGACGGGGTGCTCGTGCTGCCGGCCGGGCTGAAGGCATCCGAATGGAAGGGCAAGGTGGTGCGCTTCGGCGAGCATGCCGAGGTGCACGAGGTCACGCACGCGCCGCATGGCGAGAGCTGGCAGGTCGTGGCCATGATCGGCAAGAAGCAGATCGCCTTCAGCCTGACGCCGGGCGCGCCGCACCGCGTGCAGAATGCGCTGGCCGCGCTCGCCGCCATCCGCGCCGCGAGCCTCGATGCGGCGACGCTGGCGATCAAGCTCGATCGGGTCGGCATCATGACCGGCCGCGGCGTCGAGCAGGCGGTCGGCGGTATCACCGTGATCGACGACAGTTTCAACGGCAATCCGGCCAGCGTCGCCGCGGCGCTGCAAAGCCTCCAGGCGCGCAATGTGACCGGCGGCCGTCGCGTTGCCGTGCTCGGTGACATGCTGGAGCTGGGCGATGATGCACCAGGCTATCACACCGGCCTTGCCAAGCATCTCGACGGGATCGACGGGATCTACTGCGTCGGCCCTCTGATGCGCCATCTCTACGATGTGCTCCCGGCCGGCAAGGGCCTCGGCTGGCACGACGATCCCGCCACCTTGAAGCCGAGTGAGGTCGCGAACCTGCTGAAGGCAGGCGACGTCGTGGTTGTCAAGGGCAGCAAGAAGATGTTCTGGGTCAACAAGTTTGTGCCGGGCCTGGTGGCCGCCTTGCAGGCAAAGGCGTAAACTGCTTGGAAGGCGCTGTTCCCGAATCCCACCCTTTGCGCCGCGAAGCGTCCGGTTTCCCGGAGGTCGCGCGACCCATGATGAAGACCAGCGAATGCGCGTGAGGCACGTTGAGGCCAAGCTCAAGAAGATCAAGGCCAAGACCGCGTGCGCAAAGGCGCCATAGGACCGTCTGAATGTTTTACTGGCTGATCGAGCTCTCCAACACATTTCCGGGCTTCGGTGCCGTTCGCACCTTCCTGAACGTCTTCCGCTACATCACCTTCCGCACTGGCGGCGCCGTCGTCACCGGCGCGCTGTTCGTGTTCCTGTTCGGGCCCTGGATCATCGATCATTTGCGCATCCGCCAGGGCAAGGGCCAGCCGATCCGGACCGACGGTCCGCAATCGCATCTCGCCAAGAAGGGCACGCCTACGATGGGCGGGCTGATGATCCTGTCCGGCCTCACGGTCGGCACGGTGCTGTGGGCCAATCCGCTCAACCCCTATGTCTGGATCGTGCTGGCGGTGACGCTCGGCTTCGGCTTCGTCGGCTTCTATGACGACTACCTCAAGGTGACCAAGCAGACCACGACCGGGTTCGGCAGCAAGCTTCGCCTGCTGATCGAGGCGGCGATTGCGCTGGTGGCCTGCTACGCGCTGGTGCGGCTGAACCGCGATCCCGCATCGACCGCGCTGACGATTCCGTTCCTCAAGGACACCGTGCTGCATTTCGGCTGGTTCTTCGTCATCTTCGGCGCCTTCGTCATCGTCGGCTCCGGCAACGCGGTGAACCTCACCGACGGGCTCGACGGCCTCGCCATCGTTCCCGTGATGATCGCGACCGCGAGCTTTGCGATGATCGCCTATCTCGCCGGCAACGCGGTGTTCGCCGAATATCTGCAGATCAAATATGTCGCCGGCACCGGCGAGCTCGCGGTGCTCTGTGGTGCGTTATTGGGCGCCGGCCTCGGCTTCCTCTGGTTCAACGCGCCGCCGGCCTCGATCTTCATGGGCGACACCGGCTCGCTCGCGCTCGGCGGCATGCTCGGCGCCATCGCGGTCGCGGTGAAGCACGAGATCGTGCTGGCGGTGATCGGCGGCCTGTTCGTGCTGGAGGCGGTCTCCGTCATCGTGCAGGTGGTGTCGTTCAAGCTCACCGGCAAGCGCATCTTCCGGATGGCGCCGATCCATCACCATTTCGAGCAGCTTGGCTGGACCGAGCCGCAGATCGTGATCCGCTTCTGGATCATCTCGGTGATGCTGGCGCTGGCCGGTCTCTCCACGCTGAAGCTGCGGTGATCGGTCGATGATCCCCGTCACGTCCTTCGCCGGCAAGACGGTCGCGGTGTTCGGCCTCGGCGGCTCGGGGCTCGCCTCCTGCCACGCGCTGAAGGCCGGCGGTGCCGAGGTAATCGCCGCCGACGACAATGCCGAGAATGTCGCCAAGGCCGCGCAGGCCGGCTTCATCACTGCCGATCTGCGCAACGTGTCCTGGGCGAATTTTACCGCGCTGGTGCTCGCGCCCGGCGTGCCGCTGACCCATCCAGTGCCGCACTGGAGCGTGCTGAAGGCGCGCGAGGCGGGCTGTGAGGTGATCGGCGACATCGAGCTGTTCTGCCGCGAGCGGCGCCGCCACGCGCCGGATGCGCCGTTCGTCGCCATCACCGGCACCAACGGCAAGTCGACCACGACGGCGCTGATCGCGCATCTGACCAAAGTCGCCGGTTACGACACCCAAATGGGCGGCAATATCGGCACAGCGATCCTGTCGCTGGAGCCGCCGCGCATGGGCCGCGTCCACGTCATCGAGATGTCGTCCTACCAGATCGACCTCACGCCCTCGCTCGATCCTTCCGTCGGCATCCTGCTCAATGTCAGCGAGGACCATATCGATCGCCACGGCACCATCGCGCACTACGCTGCGGTGAAGGAGCGCCTCGTTGCCGGCGTGCAAGCTGGCGGCACGGCGATCGTCGGCGTCGATGACGGCTTTTGCCGCGACATCGCCGACCGGCTCGACCGCGCCGGCAAGACCGTGGTGCGGATCTCCGTCAAGAATCCGCTGGCCTCAGGCATCCATGTCGAGCACGGCAATATCGTGCGCACCGCGGGCGGCGCCCGCAGCGAAATCGCCGCGCTCGGCGGCATCGGCTCGCTGCGCGGCCAGCACAATGCGCAGAACGCAGCCTGCGCCGCCGCTGCTGCGCTGGCGATGGGCGTCAGCCAGGACGTGCTGCAGAACGGCCTACGCAGCTTTCCAGGCCTTGCGCACCGCATGGAGCAGGTCGGCCGCCGCGGCAACGTGCTGTTCGTCAACGATTCCAAGGGCACCAATGCGGATGCCACGGCGCACGCGCTGTCATCTTTCGCTGACATCTTCTGGATCGCCGGCGGCAAGCCCAAGGCCGGTGGCATCACTGGCCTGACCGGCTATTTCCCGCGCATCCGCAAGGCCTATCTGATCGGCGAGGCCGCGCAGGAGTTTTCCGGCACGCTCGGCACAGTCGCGCACGAGATCAGCCAGACCCTCGACGTCGCGGTCGAGCATGCCGCGCGCGATGCGGAAGCGTCGGGCCTCGCGGATGCCGTCGTGCTGCTGTCGCCGGCCTGCGCCTCGTTCGACCAGTACCGCAACTTCGAAATCCGCGGCGCCGCTTTCCGCGATCTGGTGCAGGCGCTTCCCGGTGTGAAGCCGGTGGTGTGAGGATGAATCGATACCGGGCGCAGGTCTCTCTTTGGCTGAAGCACCCGACGCGCGATCTTTTGCCTGTGTGCAAGACACTCGGGCTTGAGCCGGAAACCATTTGGAAGCGGGGGGATGAACGACGGACGCCGAAAGGCAGGCTGCTTGGGGGCAAGCGCGACAGCTCCTATTGTTCGATTGATCTTGGGCCGACGTCACGAAAAACTGTGGCAAGGCAAATCGAGGCTGCCTTGGAGCGGCTTCAACCTCATCGGGCGGTACTGCGGCGGCTGTCGTCCACGGGTGGGAAGGTCATTTTTTGTGTTGGCTGGTTCTTCGATGAAGATTCAGGCGAGACCTTCAGCAGCGATTTGCTACAGGCGATGGCGCTTCTGCATATCGCATTAGACCTGCACATCTATCTGCCTGATGCGGTCGAGCCCGTTGGATCGGCAGAGATATCGAAAAGTTAACAGTTTCCTTAACCCTCCGGTAACCAACCTCGGCGACCAATGGACGGACCTCTGTCCGAAAGCGGCCGCCCATGCTCTCCCGTGAAGAACGCACCCCCTTTTCCGAGTGGTGGTGGACCGTCGACAAGCCGCTGATGGGCGCCATTTTGGCGCTGATGCTGACCGGGGTGATCCTGTCGCTGGCGGCAAGTCCGCCGGTTGCGACCCGCATCGGGCTCGATCCCTTCCACTTCTTCAGCCGTCACGTGCTGTTCCTGCTCCCGTCCTGCCTGGTGCTGCTCGGGGTGTCCTTCCTGTCGCCGCGCGCAATCCGCCGCTCGGCGCTGATCATCTTCGCGGCGAGCATCATCCTGATCGTGCTCACGCTCGCGATCGGCCCGGAGGTGAAGGGCTCGCGGCGCTGGATCACGCTGCTCGGCGTCAACATCCAGGCCTCCGAAATCGCAAAGCCGTCCTTTGTCGTGATCGCCGCCTGGCTGTTCGCGGAATCGACCAAGCGGCCGGAGATGCCGGCGACCTCGATGGCGCTGGTGCTGCTTATGATGCTGGTCGCGCTGCTGGTGATGGAGCCGGATTTCGGCCAGACCATGCTGATCCTGATGGTGTGGGGCTCGCTGTTCTTCATCGCGGGCATGCGCATGATCTGGGTGTTCGGCCTGGCGGGCCTCGGGGCGGCCGGCCTGTTCAGCGCTTATCTGTTCGTCCCGCACGTCGCAGGCCGCATCAAGCGCTTCATGAACCCGGCCTCGGGCGACACCTTTCAGGTCGATACCGCCATGGAGGCCTTCTACAACGGCGGCTGGTTCGGGCTCGGGCCGGGCGAGGGCATCGCCAAGCGCAGCCTGCCGGACAGTCACACCGACTTCGTGTTCGCGGTCGCGGCCGAAGAGTTCGGCATCATCCTGTGCCTGGCGATGCTGACGCTGTTCGCCTTCGTCGTCATCCGCACGCTGTCGCGCGCCTATGCCAATGAGGACATGTTCTCGCGCTTCGCGGCTTCCGGCCTTGCCATCCTGTTCGGCGTGCAGGCGGCGATCAACATGTCGGTGAACCTCCAGCTCATCCCCGCCAAGGGCATGACGCTGCCGTTCATCTCCTATGGCGGCTCCTCGATCGTGTCGCTCGCCTATGGTGTCGGCATGATGCTGGCCCTGACGCGGCTGCGCCCACGCACAGAGGTCGAGGCCCGCGGCCATGCCGACGCGATGCGGAGTTACGCGTAGCTGCTCTCGTGTCCCGGACAAGCGCAGCGCAGAGCCGGGACCCAGAATGCCGCACCCATATCGCAGGATTGGGCCCCGGTCAGCAGCGCACCACGCCGCGAAGGGCGGCGTGCTGCGCTGCGCCCGGGGCACGAGCATCGTGTCGCCGGCTCGCAATGACTGAAAACTCCCTGTAAAACTCCCCGACCATGGACAATTCCCCCCTGATTCTTCTCGCCGCGGGCGGCACCGGCGGTCATCTGTTTCCGGCCGAGGCACTCGGCGTCGAATTGATCCGGCGCGGCTTTCGCGTCCGCCTCGTCACGGATGAGCGCGCGCTACGTTACAGCGGGCTGTTCAGCAAGGACATGATCGACGTCGTTTCGAGCGAGACCGCACGGGGCCGCAATCCGCTCCAGCTCGCCTATGCCGGGCTCACGCTCGCGGCCGGCACGCTCTCTGCGTATAGTCTGATCAAGCGGTTGAAGCCCGTTGCCGTCGTCGGCTTCGGCGGCTATCCGACGCTGCCGCCGCTGGTCGCTGCCAAATTCGCCGGCGTACCCGGCATCATCCACGACGCCAACGCGGTGCTCGGCCGCGCCAACCGGTTCCTCTCGGGTCGCGTACGCGCGATCGCGACGTCGCTGCCCGGCGTGCTCGACCGCGATCCGGCGCTATCAGGCAAGACCACGACGGTCGGCACTCCGATGCGCCCGGCGGTGCTCGCCGCGGCTGCCGTGCCTTACGCTGCGCCCGAGGTGAACGGCCCGCTGCGGCTGCTCGTCGTCGGCGGCAGCCAGGGCGCGCGCATCATGGCCGACATCGTGCCCGGTGCGATCGAGCGGCTCGAGCCTGCGCTGTGGAGCCGGCTCATGCTGACCCAGCAGGTGCGGGACGAGGACATGGCACGCGTGCGCGCGGTCTATGACAAGCTCAAGATCAAGGTGGAGCTGGCGCCGTTCTTCACCGATTTGCCGGCACGGCTCGCTTCAAACCATCTCGTGGTATCGCGCTCCGGCGCCGGCACGGTGGCCGAGCTCGCAGCGATCGGCCGGCCCTCGATCCTGGTGCCGCTGCCGGGTTCGATCGACCAGGACCAGTTCGCCAATGCCGGCGTGCTGGTCAAGGTCGATGGCGCGATCCGCATCCCGCAGACCGAGTTCACCTCCGACCGGTTGGCGTCCGAAATCTCCGCCTTCGCCGCCGAGCCTGCGCGCCTTGCCGCCATGGCGCAGGCCGCCCGCGGCGCCGGTCGGCTCGACGCCGCCGAGCGACTGGCTGATCTGGTGGTCAAGGTCGCGGGAATCTGACGCGAAAAAGCCCTTGTCTTCGCCTTCTAAAGCGGGGCATCCAGTAGGAAAGGCGCGCGGCTGATTTGGCCGTGACCTTCGCCAGATGCCGCCTGCGCAAGGCGGCGAGGTCAGGGAACACAGCATGAGACTGCCGCGCGAGATCGGACCCATCCACTTCGTCGGGATCGGCGGGATCGGCATGAGCGGCATCGCCGAGGTGCTGGTCAATCTCGGCTATGCCGTGCAGGGCTCGGACGCTTCCGACAATTACAATCTCGACCGCCTCCGCAAGAAGGGCGCAAAAGTCTCGGTCGGCCACAAGGCCGAGAATGTCGACGGCGCCGAGGTCGTGGTCGTGTCCACCGCGATCAAGCGCGACAATCCGGAACTGATGGCGGCGCGCGAACGTCGCATTCCCGTGGTGCGCCGCGCCGAGATGCTGGCCGAGCTGATGCGGCTGAAGAGCTGCGTCGCCATCGCCGGCACTCATGGCAAGACCACCACGACGACGATGGTCGCAACGCTGCTCGATGCCGGCGGGCTCGATCCCACCGTGATCAACGGCGGCATCATCAACGCCTATGGCTCCAACGCGCGCCTTGGCGCGGGCGACTGGATGGTGGTGGAAGCCGACGAGAGCGACGGCACCTTCCTGAAGCTGCCGACCGATGTCGCCATCGTCACCAATGTCGACCCTGAGCATCTCGATCACTTCAAGACCTTCGAGGCCGTGCAGGACGCCTTCCGTCATTTCGTCGAGAACCTGCCGTTCTACGGCTTTGCGGTGATGTGCATCGATCATCCCATTGTGCAGAGCCTCGTCGGCAAGATCGAGGACCGCCGCATCATCACCTATGGCGAGAATCCGCAGGCCGATGCGCGGCTCGTCGATCTGACCCCGATGGGCGGCGGATCGAAATTCAAGGTCGCGTTCCGCGATCGCAAGACCGGCGCCGTGCACGAGATTCCGGATTTGATGCTCCCGATGCCGGGACGTCACAACGCCTCCAACGCGACGGCGGCGATTGCTGTCGCGCGCGAGCTCGGCGTGTCCGACGAAGCAATCCGCAAGGCGATCGCCGGCTTCGGCGGCGTCAAGCGCCGCTTCACCAAGACCGGCGAATGGAACGGCGTCACCGTGATCGATGATTACGGCCACCATCCGGTCGAGATCGCGGCGGTGCTGAAGGCGGCGCGGGAATCCACCAACGGCAAGATCATCGCGGTGGTGCAGCCGCACCGTTACAGCCGCCTGCAATCGCTGTTCGAGGAATTCTGCACCTGCTTCAACGATGCCGATGCGGTCGTTGTCGCCGACGTCTATGCCGCCGGCGAAGCGCCGATCGACGGCATCGACCGCGATCATTTCGTCACGGGCCTGCGCGCCCACGGCCATCGCGAGGTGGTGCCGCTGCCGAATGCCGGCGAGCTGGCCAATATCGTCCACGGCATCGCCAAGAGCGGCGATCTCGTCGTGTGTCTGGGAGCGGGCAACATCACGCAATGGGCATATGCCTTGCCGGATCAGTTGAAGGCGCTGGGGTGAGCATGCCGATGGGAGGCTTGCAGGCAGCCGCACTGCAAACTGCGCTCCCTCCCCCCTTGTGGGGGAGGGCGGGGGAGAGGGGTAGCCACAAACTCCGATCTCTCTTGGGGCTACCCCCCTCCCTGGCCCTCCCCCACAAGGGGGGAGGGAATGGAGAAAGCTTGCGTCCCTCACACGAGGTGAGTGTTCACGCATGACCTTCCCCGACATCACTCCCGCTCTCAAAGCCGCGATGCCGGAGCTGCGCGGGCGGCTGCTGGCCAACCAGTCGCTGGCCGAGCTGACCTGGTTTCGCGTCGGCGGCCCTGCCCAGGTGCTGTTCACGCCGGCGGATGAGGACGATCTCGCTTACTTCCTCGCGCATCTTTCTCCCGACGTTCCGGTCTATGTCGTCGGTGTCGGCTCCAATCTGATCGTGCGCGACGGCGGCATTGCGGGCGTCGTGATCCGCCTGGCGCCGCGCAGCTTTGGCGAGGCCAGCGCCAGCGGCGATATCGTCACTGCCGGTGCAGCCACGCTCGACAAGCGCGTGGCGGAAGTGGCTGCATCCGCCAATATCGGCGGGCTCGAATTCTATTTCGGTATCCCCGGCACCATCGGCGGCGCGTTGCGCATGAATGCCGGCGCCAACGGCGGCGAGACCAAGGACGTATTGATCGAGGCGCGCGGCGTCGGGCGAGACGGCAGCAAGCACGTGTTCTCCAACGCCGACATGAAGTTCGTCTACCGCAACAGCGGCGTCGATCCCTCCATCATCTTCACCTCCGCGCGCTTTCGCGGCGAGATCAGGGATAGTGAGGCGATCCGCGCGCGCATGGCGGAAGTGCAGTCCCATCGCGAGACCGCGCAGCCGATCCGCGAGAAGACCGGCGGCTCGACCTTCAAGAATCCGCCCGGCCATTCCGCCTGGAAGCTGGTGGATGCCGCCGGCTGCCGCGGCTTGCGCGTCGGCGGCGCGCAGGTCTCCGAGATGCACTGCAATTTTCTGATCAACACGGGCGATGCCACCGCGCACGACATCGAGACGCTGGGCGAGACCGTGCGCGAACGCGTGAAGGCAAATTCCGGAATTGAGCTACACTGGGAAATCAAGCGGATCGGGGTTTCCCCCTAACAGTCATTCCGGGGGCGCGCAGCGCAACCCGGAATCTCGAGATTCCGGGTCTGGTGCTTGCGCACCATCCCGGAATGACAAAGCACGAGGCTGCGAATGCGCATCACCATCCTCTTCGGCGGCTCCAACCGCGAGCGCCTGGTTTCGGTCGCCTCGGCCCAGGCCCTGCATCAGGCATTGCCCGAGGCCGATCTGTGGTGGTGGGACGTCGAAGACAAGGTACACACCGTCCAGTCGAAGCAGCTGCTCGAACATGCCCGCCCCTTCGAGGACGAGTTCGCCCCCGGCACGCGCGGCATCCCGCTGGCGCAGGCGCTCGACCAGGCCAAGGCCGAGGATCGGGTGCTGGTGCTCGGCCTGCATGGCGGACGTGCCGAGAACGGCGAATTGCAGGTGATGTGCGAAGCGCGCGGCGTGCCCTTCACCGGCTCAGGCTCGGCCTCCTCGCATCTGGCCTTCGACAAGTTCGCGGCCAAGCGGTTTGCGGCGCTCGGCGGTGTGACGCCGCCGGAAAACGTTGCGCTCGAGAACATCGACGAGGCTTTTGCCCAATACGGAAGGCTGATCGCAAAGCCCGCGCGCGACGGATCGAGCTATGGCCTGATCTTCGTCAACGCCAAGCAGGATCTCGTCGCCGTCCGCAATGCGGCCAAGCACGAAGAGTACGTCATCGAGCCCTACATCGCCGGCGTCGAGGCGACCTGCGGCGTGCTGGAGCGCGCCGATGGTTCGATCATCTCACTGCCGCCGATCGAGATCATCCCGGGCGAGGGCAGTTTCGATTACGCCGCAAAATATCTCCTGAAGTCGACCCAGGAGATTTGCCCCGGCCGTTTCGCACCCGAGATCACCGCGGCGCTGCAGGCGCAGGCGATGCTGGCGCACCGCGCGATGTCCTGCGCCGGCTATTCCCGGTCGGACTTCATCGTCTCGGACAAGGGCCTCGTCTATCTCGAGACCAACACGCTGCCCGGGCTGACCAAGTCCTCGCTCTACCCCAAGGCGCTGAAAGCCGAGGGCATCGAATTCGTCGACTTCCTGCGCGGCCTGGTGGAGCTCGCCGGGCAGCGCGTGCGGAAATAATTAGGACTGGTTAACGGCCGAATCGGCCAAACGGGCCAGTTTGGGGTCCAAAACCGGTAAAATGCCGGACATCGCGGCATAAATGCCTCACGTCGCGGGGCAAAATGCGCCGGACGTTAACGAACTTTACCTTTTGTTTACCAGGACGTCCGAAGGTTAACGCTGGCGGCGCATATGGCGCTTTGGCTGCCGGCGCGTGAGCTGTCGGGGGTGATGTCACCTCCAGCGAACGCTTTAAAGGGGAGAGGCTTCTTCTGCTGAAGACCAGCACCCGGCCCGGCACGTCGAAGACGTCATGTTCGCCAGGATCCGCGCGATGTCGCGGGCAAACTGTTGACGAGCTCGTGCAATGGATGGAGCAGGAAGCCTCACCCGGTCGTTTTTCAGATCGCTGAGGCCCCAAGCTGACCTGAAGGCGGCCGCTGTCGGAGCGGTCGTGCTTCTGCGCGAGTGGCTGCAGGACAAGCGCCAGCAAAGACTTCACGCCGCGCGTGCTGCCGCCAAGATCAAGGCCAAGGCCATCATCGAGCGTGAGCCGCCGCCGCGCGTGGTCGCATTGGTGGAGCGCTATCTGCCCCGCCGGGTCGGGATCAGCATGACCGTGCTGCTTTTGATCGGCAGCACCGGCTTCGGCATCGTCAAGGGCGGCCATCTCCAGGATTTCATCACCGCGGTCAGCGATGCCCGCAACGCGCTGGCCAATTCCGCCGGGTTCCGCATCACTTCCGTCGTGATCAACGGCCGCAAGCATCTGACCCAGGACGAGATCCTGGCCATCGGCGGCGTCAGCGGCCGTTCCTCGCTGCTGTTCCTCGATGCTGACGCGGTGCGCGACAAGCTCAAGGCCAATCCGTGGATCGCGGATGCGACCGTGCTGAAGCTCTATCCGGGCCAACTGATGATCGAGCTCACCGAGCGCAAGGCATTCGCGCTGTGGCAGGAGGCCGGCCGGCTCTCGGTCATCGCCGATGACGGCGCCGTGCTCGAACCCTATGTCTCGCGCCGCTTCCTGTCGCTGCCGCTCGTGGTCGGCAAGGGCGCCGAGACCCAGGCCCGCGATTTCCTCGCGCTGCTGGCGCGCTATCCGCAGGTCAACTCGATCACCAAGGCCGCGATCTTCGTCGGTGAGCGGCGCTGGAACCTGAGGCTCAAGGACGGTCTCGACATCCGTCTGCCCGAGCAGGACGTCGGCAACGCGCTGGCGATGCTGTCCAAGCTCGACAAGGAGGACAGGCTGTTCTCGCGCGACATCGTCGCCGTCGACATGCGCCTGCCTGATCGCCTGGTGGTGCAGCTGTCCGAGGACGCCGCCAAGGCGCGCGAGGAGCTGTTCAAGGACAAGAAGAAAAAGAAGGCCGGGGATTCCGCATGACCGGTCTTGATCGCACCCAGACCCCGAAGACGCGCCCGATGCCGCACAAGCGCCGCGGCCTCGTCGCCTGCCTCGACATCGGCACCAGCAAGATCGCCTGCATGATCGCGCGGCTTAAGCCGTCGCCGCCGAGCGAGGCGCTGCGCGGCCGCACCCATGCGGTGGAACTGATCGGTTACAGCCAGATCCAGTCGCGCGGCATGAAGGCCGGCGCGGTGATCGACCTTACCGAATGCGAGCAGGCCGTGCGCCAGGCGGTCGCGCTCGCGGAGAAAATGGCCAAGGTGCGGGTCGAGTCCGTGCTGCTCTCGGTCTCCGGCGGTCGGCTTTCCGGCCAACTGGTCGAAGCCGCCGCAGATATCCGTGGTGGCGCCGTGACGCAGGCCGATGTCAGCCGCGTCACCTCCACCGGCATGCGTCACGCCACCGGCGAAGGCCGCACCGTGCTGCACGCGCTGCCGGTCGGCTACACGCTCGACGGCGTCAAGGGCATCCGCGATCCCCGCGGCATGGTTGCGCATCAGTTCGGCGTCGACATGAACGTCGTCACCTGCGACGCCACCGTGGCGCGGAACCTGATGCTGGCGGTGGAGCGCTGTCACATCAATGTCGAAGCCATGGCGGCCAGCCCTTACGTCGCCGGATTGTCGGTGCTGACCGACGACGAGGCCGATCTCGGCGCCGCCGTTGTCGAGATGGGCGCCGGCACCACTACGATTGCCGTTTATTCAGGCGGCCGTTTCGTGCATGCGGCGGGTTTTGCGGTCGGCGGGCAACACATCACGATGGATCTTGCGCGCGGACTCTCCGCGACCATTGCCGATGCCGAGCGAATCAAGACGTTATACGGGACCGTCATCACCGGCGGATCGGACTCGCGTGAGCTGATGTCTGTGCCGACAGCCGGTGACGAGCAGGATCTGCCGCAGATCGTCTCCCGCGCCACCATCGCCAACATCGTCAAGCACCGTGCCGAGGAAGTCTTCGAAATGGTTCGGGACAAGCTGAAGGATTCGCCCTTCGCCTCAGAGCCCAACGGCCGGGTCGTGCTCTCGGGCGGCGCCTCGCAGCTGACCGGCCTCGTCGAACTCGGCACCCAGATTCTCGGCCGGCCCGTGCGGGTCGGACGTCCGCTCGGCTTCGGCCGGCTGCCCAACGAGGCGAAGAACGCCGCGTTCGCGGTGCCGGCCGGACTCCTCGTCTACCCGCAATATGTTCACCACGAACATGTCGAACCGCGGCATACGCGGCAGCAGGTCAAGACAGGGACCGGCGGTTATTTCGGAAAGGTCGGACGATGGCTACGCGAGGGCTTCTGATGATTCATTTCCGCAATTCCCGACTTTCACCAACTCCCGCGGCCGCCGGCCGGGGCGAACCCACGCGCGCGTGATCGAGAGGCAAACATGACCATCAGCATCAATGTTCCTGATATTCACGAACTGAAGCCCCGGATCACCGTGTTCGGCGTCGGTGGCGCCGGTGGCAACGCCGTCAACAACATGATCACGGCGGGCCTTCAGGGCGTCGATTTCGTGGTCGCCAACACCGACGCGCAGGCGCTGACGATGTCGAAGGCGCAGCGCATCGTGCAGATGGGCACGGCGGTCACGCAAGGCCTCGGCGCCGGCTCGCAGCCGAACGTCGGCGCGGCGGCGGCGGAAGAGGTGATTGACGAGCTGCGCGACCATCTCTCGGGTGCCAACATGGTGTTCGTCACCGCGGGCATGGGCGGCGGCACCGGTACCGGTGCAGCTCCCGTGATCGCCAAGACCGCGCGCGACATGGGCATCCTCACCGTCGGCGTCGTGACCAAGCCCTTCCACTTCGAGGGCGGCCGCCGCATGCGCACGGCCGAAGCCGGCATCAACGAGCTTCACAAGGTCGTGGATACGCTGCTGATCATCCCGAACCAGAACCTGTTCCGGGTCGCCAATGAGAAGACCACCTTCGCCGACGCCTTCGCGATGGCCGACCAGGTGCTGTACTCGGGCGTGGCCTGCATCACCGATCTGATGGTCAAGGAAGGCCTGATCAACCTCGACTTCGCCGACGTCCGCGCCGTCATGCGCGAGATGGGCAAGGCGATGATGGGCACCGGCGAAGCCTCCGGCGACAAGCGCGCGCTGACCGCCGCGGAAGCCGCGATCGCCAACCCGCTGATCGACGACAGCTCGATGAAGGGCGCCAAGGGCCTCCTCATCTCCATCACCGGCGGCAAGGACCTCACGCTGTTCGAGGTCGACGAAGCCGCGACCCGTATCCGCGAGGAAGTCGACCAGGACGCCAACATCATCGTCGGCGCGACCTTCGACGAAGCGCTTGACGGCCTGATCCGCGTCTCGGTCGTTGCCACCGGCATCGAGCAGGCCGCGATCGCCCGCAACAGCCAGGCGACCTCCGCCCCGGTTGCGAACGCGGCGCCGCAGGCGCAGCAGGCCCCCGCAGCTCCCGCCGTCGCCGCCGAGAGCCGTCTGGCCGACCTGACCGCGCGGCTCCGCGCCGACAATCAGCGTATGGCTGAGCGCGCCCAGAAGCTGGAAGGCCAGATTCCGGCCGCAGCCCCGGTCGCTGCCGCGCCGATGGCGCCCCGTCCGAATGTCGAGCGTGCCGCGCTCGCCGCCATCGCCGCCGCCGTTGCGGAGGTCCCGCAGGCGCCGGCGCCGATGCAGACCTATGGCGACGTCACCGTGCGCCCGATCGCGCAGAAGCCGACGCTGTTCCCGGAACCCGACATGGCCCCGATCGCGATGCAGGAGCCGATGACGCCGGAGAACTTCATTCCGCCGCAGGCCGAGCGTGCGCCGGCCCGTGCGCCGCGGATGCCGCGCCTCGATGAGCTGCCGATGCCGGCCCAGGCCGAGATTCGCCAGGCCCGCGGCGAGGTCGAGGAGGAGACCCCGCAGAAGACCCGCCTGTCGCTGCTGCAGCGCCTCGCCAATGTCGGCCTCGGCCGTCGCGACGAGGAAAGCGAGCCGCCGGTCGCGGCCCGCACCGCCGGTCCCGCGATGCCGCCGCTGCCCGAGCGCCGCCAGCAGAAGACCGTGGCGCAGCAGATCGCATCGAGCGAGCCGGTATCTGAGTATGCCCGCCGCCCCGCGCCGCAGGGTCTGGACATGCACGGCCGTCCGGCGCCTGTTGCGCCGGCGCCACAGGGCGACGACCATCTTGATATCCCGGCCTTCCTGCGGCGGCAGGCGACCTGAGGATTGTTACAATAAGGCAGACGAAAAAAGGTCCCGGCAACAAGCTTGCCGGGACCTTTCCTTTTGTCCCGTGCATGTCCGGATTGCGCAGACAAGCAACTGATTTTAAATCATTAATTACGTGTTTGGGTGTTCAGTCAAACTGCCGGAAGCGACCCAAAACCTCGGCGCAATTTGGTTAAGCCTTGGCGCGAATACGGCAGGTTTGGGGTAACAATCGGTAAAAAAGCGTGAGTTGGCGCTGTTTGAGGCAGTGACTATGGTTTGGCGTGACTTGGGGATACGGATTCGCAGGGGCCCGGCACTGGCCGGCCAAGTGAGTCCAGTATAAGTCGCAGTGGGTCGTAGTGGGGCGGGTTCCTGATGAAATTTAGCCGGCAAACAACGCTTCGTGCGCAAGCCTCCGTGGCAGGCGTAGGCGTTCACTCCGGTCTTCCCGTCACGCTCACCCTTGGGCCTGCGCCTGTCGACGCGGGTTTTATTTTTGTCCGCACCGGCCTCGAGGGAAGTGACCGCGAAGTTCAGGCGACCGCCGAGCAGGTGATCGCGACCGACTTCGCCACCGTCCTCGGCGATCGCAACGGTCCGCTGGTGTCCACCGCCGAGCACGTGCTTGCTGCACTGCGGGGTATGGGTGTCGACAACGCCACCATCGAGATCGACGGCCCCGAAGTGCCGATCATGGACGGCAGCGCCGCCGCCTTCATTGCGGCGATCGACCAGGCCGGCATCGTTACCCAGCCGGCGCAGCGCCGCTTCATCCAGGTTTTGAAGCCGATCTCGGTCAAGATCGGCGACTCCTTCGGCGAGATCAGGCCCTACGCCAATGGGTTCTGCGTCGAGGTCGAGATCGATTTCACCAATCCCGTCATCGGCCAGCAGAGCTACGCCTTCGAGCTCAACCCGGAGCGTTTCCGCCGCGAAGTCGGCCGGGCCCGGACCTTCGGTCTGATGAGCGACGTCGCGCGGCTCTGGAGCGCGGGCTATGCCCTCGGCGCCTCCTTCGACAACACCGTCGTGTTCGACGACGAGCGGCTGCTCAACACCGAGGGCCTGCGCTACGCCGATGAATGCGCCCGCCACAAGGTGCTGGACGTGATCGGCGACCTGTCGCTGGCCGGACTGCCGCTGCTTGGCGCCTACCGTTCGGTGCGTGGCGGCCACAAGCTCAACCACGCTGTGCTGACCGCGCTGCTCGCCGACCGTACCGCCTGGCGGGTGGTCGAGGGCGAGGCAGCCCGCCGCACCACGCGCCCCGTGGGTGAGGTCGGTCGCGGTATCGTCGGCGGCCGGATCGCTGCGGCCTATGGGCCGGACGTGTCCTGAACAGAGCTGTTGCCGCCTGCCTCAGGCAGCGGCTTACCCCGGGAAACTCCTGGTAACCACGATCGGCTAGGATTGCGGCACGTTCGCCTTAATCCGGGCGAAATGCCTGCCTATCCGGTTGGTTAAAGATCGCTTTTCGGATACATTGGCGTGGTCGCATGGCAAGGCACCACGGTTACATTTCGCGCCCATGACGGGGTTCATGGGCTGGCGGCACCGCATCACAGGGCGTCAGGGCTTAAACTCATGTCGGCACAGCGTACGACGCGCGGATATTTCTCGGTCTCGTCGCGAGCCCGCGGGCTGCTTCAGGCCGTCACCTTCATGATGCTCGCGGTGCCGCTGGCCGGCTGCGGCACCGGCTCGCTCTGGGACAAGTTCACCGCCAAGGACGACACCTTCGTCGAGGAGCCCGCCGACAAGATCTACAATGAGGGCCTGTACCTCATGAACGAGAAGAAGGACATGAAGGCGGCGAACAAGAAGTTCGAAGAGGTCGACCGCCAGCATCCTTATTCCGACTGGGCCCGCAAATCGCTGCTGATGTCGGCCTATGCGTCCTACCAGGGCGGCGACTTCGACGGCTGCATCGGCGCTGCCACCCGCTACGTCACGCTGCATCCCGGCAGCCCGGATGCGGCCTATGCGCAATATCTGATCGCCGCCTCCCATTACGACCAGATCCCGGACACCAGCCGCGATCAGGCCCGCACCGAGAAGGCGATCGCCGCCCTTGAAGAGGTGGTGCGCAAATATCCGAACTCGGAATACGCGACATCCGCCAAGGCCAAGATCGAGGGGGCGCGCGACCAGCTTGCCGGCAAGGAAATGAATGTCGGCCGATATTACGCGCAGAAGCGCGACTACACGGCGGCGATCAACCGCTACAAGACCGTCGTCACGCAGTACCAGACCACCCGCCATGTCGAGGAAGCGCTGTTCCGGCTGACCGAGGCCTATATGGCGATCGGCATTGTCGGCGAGGCGCAGACCGCGGCGGCCGTGCTTGGGCACAATTTTCCTGACAGCCGCTGGTACAAGGACGCCTATAATCTTGTAAAATCCGGCGGTCTCGAACCGAGCGAGAATCAGGGGTCCTGGATCAGCCGGACTTTCAAGAAGATGGGTCTCGGCTAGGAAATTTGGTTCCATGCTGGCGCGTCTGTCGATCCGTGACATCGTCCTGATCGAACGGCTCGATATCGAATTCGCCACCGGCCTTGCGGTTTTGACCGGCGAGACTGGTGCGGGCAAATCCATCCTGCTCGATGCCTTTGCGCTGGCACTCGGCGGCCGCGGCGACGCGGGCCTCGTGCGCCACGGCGTGGAGCAGGGGCAGGTGACCGCCGTGTTCGATGTCCCCAAGAATCACCCCGCGACGAAAATCCTCGCCGAGAACGGCCTCGAGGACACCGGCGAGATGATTCTCCGCCGCGTGCAGCTCGCCGACGGCCGCACCCGGGCCTTCATCAACGACCAGTCGATCAGCGTGCAGACGCTGAAGGCGGTCGGCGCCGCCCTGGTGGAGATCCACGGCCAGCATGACGAGCGTGCGCTGGTCGATGCCGCGACCCACCGCCGCCTGCTCGACGCGTTCGCCGGCCTGGAGAAGGACGTCGCCGCGGTCGAAACGCTCTGGGACGCACGCCGCACCGCCAAAACCGCGCTGGAGGAGCATCGCTCCGCCATGGAGCGCGCCGCGCGGGAGGCCGACTATCTGCGCCACGCCTCCGCCGAGCTGAAGCAGCTCGCGCCCAAGGACGGCGAGGAAACCTCGCTCGCCAACCGCCGCACCACCATGATGCAGGGTGAGAAGATCGCCTCCGATTTGCGCGAGGCGCAGGAGGCTGTCGGTGGGCACCATTCGCCGGTTTCGACGCTCTCGGCGGCGGTACGCCGGCTGGAACGCCGCGGCGTCAATTCGCCCGCACTGGTCGAGCCGGCCGTGAAGGCGATCGACATGGCGATCAACGCGCTGGAAGAGGCCGACCAGCATCTGCAGGCGGCACTCGCCGCGACCGATTTCGATCCGGCCGAGCTCGAACGCATCGAGGAGCGCCTGTTCGCGCTGAGGGCCGCCTCGCGCAAATACTCGACGCCGGTCGACGGGCTCGCCGCGCTGGCCGCCAAATACGCCGCCGACGTCGTGCTGATCGATGCCGGCGCCTCGCGGCTGAAAAAGCTGGAGCAGGCCGCGATCGAGGCAGATAGCCGCTATGCCGCCGCCGCCAAGAAGCTGTCGCTGGTGCGGCAGAAATCGGCTGAGAAGCTCAACAAGGCGGTCAACGCCGAGCTGGCGCCGCTCAAGCTCGACCGCGCCAGGTTCATGACGCAGGTCGCGACCGATGAGGCAGCTCCAGGCCCGCAAGGCTTCGACCGCGTCGAGTTCTGGGTGCAGACCAATCCGGGCACCAAGGCAGGACCGATGATGAAGGTCGCCTCCGGCGGCGAGCTGTCGCGCTTCCTGCTCGCGCTCAAGGTCGTGCTGTCCGACCGCGGTTCGGCGCCGACGCTGGTGTTCGACGAGATCGACACCGGCGTGGGCGGTGCGGTCGCCGACGCTATCGGCGGGCGCCTGGCGCGGCTTGCCGGCAAGGTGCAGGTGATGGCCGTGACCCACGCCCCACAGGTCGCCGCCCGCGCCGACCAGCACCTCCTGATCTCCAAGGATGCCCTCGACAAGGGCAAGCGCGTCGCCACCCGCGTCAATGCGCTGGCCGCCGACCACCGCCGCGAGGAGATCGCGCGCATGCTGGCGGGGGCAGAGATTACGGCCGAGGCGAGGGCGGCGGCGGAGAGACTGCTGAAGGCGGCGACGGCTTGATTGTGTGTCCCGGACGCGGCGCAGCGCGTAGCGCTGCTCCGCAGAGCCGGGACCCAGATTTCTGCCACGTGGGCCCCGGCTCTGCAGCGCACCGCACCGGATGATGCTCCGCATCGCCGGGAGCGCTGCGCTGCGTCCGGGGCACGAGATTTCCACACGCCTTTACCGTGCTACCCGCTCCGTCGTATCCAAGCACCATGGTCAGAGCAGCAAAATCCAAAACAACACCGCTTCGCGACGTCGCCGACCTCACCAAGGCCCAGGCCAAGGTCGAGCACATGCGGCTGGCGCTGGAGATCGAGGGGCACAACGAGCGCTACTATCAGGAGGACGTGCCCACCGTCACCGACGCCGAGTACGACGCGCTGCGCCAACGCTTCAATGCGATCGAGAAGCGCTTTCCTGAATTCGTCACCGCGGACTCGCCCTCGCAGAAGGTCGGCGCGGCGCCGTCAGGCCGCTTCAAGAAGGTCCGGCATTCCGTTCCCATGCTGTCGCTCGACAACGCCTTTGCGGAGGAGGACGTGCGCGACTTCGTCGGCCGCATCGTGCGCTTCCTGAAGCTCGACGACGACAAGGTCAATTTCTCCGCCGAGCCGAAGATCGACGGCCTCTCGATGTCGTTGCGCTACGAGGGTGGCGAGCTGGTCACTGCGGCGACGCGCGGGGACGGTGCGGTCGGCGAGGATGTCACTGCCAACATCCGCACGCTCGAAGACGTACCGCAAAAGCTGAAGGGCCGGAACATCCCCGATATCTGCGAGGTCCGCGGCGAGGTCTACATGACCAAGAGGGCGTTCCTCGCGCTCAACGAGCGGCAGAAGGCGGCGGGCGATACCATCTTCGCCAATCCGCGCAATTCGGCTGCCGGCTCGCTCCGGCAGAAAGACCCGACCATCACCGCCTCGCGCCCCCTCGGCTTCTTCGCCTATGCGTGGGGGCAGATGAGCGCGATGCCGGAAGCGACGCAGAGCGGCATGATCGACTGGTTCGAGCGCTGCGGCTTCAAGACCAATCCGCTGACCAAGCTGTGTCACTCCGTCGAGGAACTGATCGCGTTCCACCAGAGCATCGAGGAAGAGCGCGCCGAGCTCGACTACGACATCGACGGCGTTGTCTACAAGGTCGACCGCATCGACTGGCAGGAGCGGCTCGGCTTCGTCTCGCGCACGCCGCGCTGGGGCATCGCGCACAAATTCCCGGCCGAGCGGGCCATGACCGTGCTGCGCGACATCGAGATCCAGGTCGGTCGCACCGGCTCGTTCACGCCGGTCGGCAAGCTCGAGCCGGTCGGCGTCGGCGGCGTGATCGTGCAAAACGTCACGCTGCACAACGAGGATTACATCAAGGGCATCGGCAACAAGGGCGAGGTGCTGCGCGAGGGGCGCGATATCAGGATCGGCGACACCGTCGTGGTCCAGCGCGCCGGCGACGTGATTCCGCAGATCGTCGATGTCGTCCTCGACAAGAGGCCGAAGAGCGCCAGGGAATTCTCTTTCCCGAAGAAGTGCCCGTGCCCGCTGCACACCGACGTCGTCCGCGGCGCAACCGCAGCCGGCGAGGAGGAATCCCGCGCCCGTTGTAGCGGCGAGTTCGCCTGCCCCTATCAGAAGGTCGAACACCTCAAGCTGTTCGTCTCGCGCCGTGCGTTCGACATCGACGGTTTAGGGGAGAAGCAGCTGCAGTATTTCTTCGACGAGGGATGGGTCAAGGAGCCCGCCGACATCTTCACGCTGGAGAAGCGCAACGCGAAGCTGAAACTCGAGGAGATCGAGGGCTACGGTGCCACCTCGGTGCGCAATCTGTTCGGCGCCATCGAGAGCCGGCGCACAATCGCGCTCGAACGCTTCATTTATGCGCTCGGCATGCGTCATGTCGGCGAGACCACGGCGCTGGCGCTGGCACGCGGCTATGGCTCTTGGGACGCCTTCCACGACGCCTGCCTCAAGATCGCTCACGGCGACGAGGAGGCGATGGCCGACATGGACGCGCTCGACCAGATCGGCGACACCGTGATCAAGAGCATCGCCGACTATTTCGGCGAGAGCCACAACCGCGGCATCGTCGAGCGGCTGACCAAGGAAGTCGAGATCGTCGACGCCGAGAAGCCAAAGAGCAACTCGGCCGTCGCCGGCAAGACGGTGGTGTTCACGGGCTCGCTGGAGAAGATGACGCGCGACGAGGCCAAGGCGACTGCAGAGCGCTTAGGGGCAAAGGTGTCGGGCTCGGTGTCGAAGAAGACCGATCTCGTCGTCGCCGGCCCCGGCGCGGGCTCGAAGCTGGCAGAGGCCAACAAGCACGGCGTCAAGGTGCTGACCGAGGACGAGTGGCTGACGCTGATCGGGGAGTGAGGTTTCTTCCTTCTCCCCTTGTGGGAGAAGGTGGCGCGAAGCGCCGGATGAGGGGTCGTATCCACAAACTCGACTGAGAGTGATCTGCGTGGAGAGAGACCCCTCACCGTCTCGCCGCTCCGCGGCGAGCCACCCTCTCCCCCTGGGGGCCTGTTGCGCTACGGCCTTTTGAGGCAGGAGACGTAAGGAGAGAGGGCTGTGTTGACGCCGATCGTCAGGCCGAGATCTGTAGTTGGCGCC
>NZ_JACIHD010000008.1:0-198438 GCF_014198235.1 Bradyrhizobium sp. ERR14
CTACAAAGCTCGGCTGTCCTGTCCGCTTCACCGCCATCGATACCTCCAAGGCTTTGCCCTAGGGAATCACAACTGGCGGATTACGCAACAGGCCCACAAGGGGAGAGGGCACAGTAATGCGCAACCTCTCGCCTCAGTTCGCCAGATACACGTCCGGATCGGCGCTCCAGCTCGGCTTCTTGAAAGCGTTGCGCAAGGCGGGCGACATCGGGACGTTGTAGTTGAGGCCCTTCGGCGGCGTCGGGGACTGCAGCCATTTCTTGTAGAGCACCTCGATCTCCGGGCTTGCATAGAGCTCCGCAGTCGCGCGGTCGGCGAGCGCCTTGAACGGCGCGTCCTCCCGCCGCAGCATGATGCCGTAGGGCTCCGGCTTGGAGAACGCCTCCTCGCTGATCATGAAGGCTTGCGGCTCCTTCGAGCGCGCGATCGCGACCGCGAGCTGCACGTCGTCGAGTGCGTAGGCCTGGGCGCGGTCGGTTTCCAAGAGCAGGAAGGCTTCGGCCTGATCCTTCGCCGGCATCAGACTGATGCCGAGATTGCGTTCCGTATTGACCTTGGCGAGCTGCGTCAGGTTGACCGAGCCGGCCACGGCCGTGACCGCCTTGCCCTTGAGATCGTCGATGGTGTTGATCTTTGCGGCCTTCTTGGCGGCGAACCGCGTCGCACTGAGGAAATGCGTGTTGGTGAAGGCGACCTGCTTCTGGCGGTCGGCGTTGTTGGTGGTCGCCGAGCAGTGCAGGTCGAGCGTGCCGTTCACCATCAAGGGGATCCGGTTCGACGAGGTCACCGCGAGCGTGTCGACGGCGATGTCGGGCATGCCCAGCTGTTTCTTCACGACGTCGACGATCCTAAGGCAGATGTCCATGGCGAAGCCGACCGGCTTCTGGTTGCCGTCAAGATAGCTGAACGGGACCGAGGCCTCCTGATAGCCCAGGGTGATCTTTTTGGTCTCCTTGACCTTCTGGAGCGTGCCCGACAGATCTTCGGCTGAAGCTGCGCCCGCAAGACATGTCAGGGCCAGGATAACGGTGGGTAGACGCATCGGCTGCTCCTAAAGGGGGCTCGCGCCTCCATCCCGGGCGCGATCGCGGGATTTGATAGCGCAGGCGCAGGCCAGCCGCCAGACGGGCTCGCGCCTATCAGCTATCGCAGCTTTCGATATGACGAGCGGCCGTTCGGCTCCGCCTTTGCCGAGACGGATATTACGCGTCGATGCCGCGTTGGACCAGGATGCGCTCGGCGCTGTCGTTCCAGACATCCATCTTGGTGATCTTGCCATTGCGCACCACGAAGCGGTCGACGTAACGGTTGCCCTCGAACGGGGTCCCATCCTTCCATTCGCCGTAGAGCGTACCGACGCTGTAAACCACGGTCTCGCCGTCGCCGGGGCAGACGTCGAACCGGTCCATCTTCTTCTTGACCCAGCGGTAGCGCTTGGCGTTGAAGCCGGTCGGGCCGCGCGGATGATCGAACTCGCGCCCGCCGGTGAAGGTGATCACGGTGCCCGGCGCCATATAGGCGGCCGCAGCATCGGGATCGGGGATCATCGATGCCGTGAGATAGGCCTCCACGATCGCGGCATCGGACAATTGAGCAGTTTCGGCTTTGGCGGCAACGGACATGGCAGGCTCTCCCGGATTGGCGGAATATTACCGCCACTGTCGCCGAATCCATGCATATATTTTGAACATCTGCCTCGCTACACTGCCGACAATCTGGAGCCGCCGATCCCGGCTGATTGCTCTAAATTCCGTCCGCAAGAGCCATGATCACCCAGCCCGCCTTCGACCTGATCTTCCGTAACGCACTGTTGCGATCATCCGCCGCGCCTGTCGACATCGGCGTGAAGGCCGGCCGGATCGCCGCGATCGAGCCAAAGCTCGCCTGCGAAGCGGTCGAGGTCGATATCGGCGGGCATCTCGCCCTGCCCGGTTTCGTCGACACCCACATCCATCTCGACAAGGCCTGCCTGCTCGACCGCTGCGGCCACGATCACGGCAGTCTCGGTGACGCCATCCGGGCCGTGTCGGCGATGAAACGCGACTTCACCGTCGAGGATGTTTACACGCGCGGCGCCAAGGTGCTCGAACGCGCGATCGTAAACGGCACGACGCGCATGCGCACGCATGTGGAGATTGACCCGCGGATCGGTCTGCGAAGCTTCGAGGCGGTGAAGGCGCTGAAGCGCGACTATGCATGGGCGCTCGACCTGTCGCTCTGCGTGTTCCCGCAGGAGGGGCTAACCAACGATCCCGGAGCTGAGGAGCTCCTGGTCCAGGCGCTGCGCGACGGCGGCGAGACGATCGGCGGCTGTCCCTATACCGACACCGATCCGACCGCGCATCTTGCGCGCATCTTCGATCTCGCCCAGGAATTCGACGTCGACGTCGATCTCCATCTCGACTTTGATCTCGATCCTTCCTGGTGGCATCTCGACGAGGTCTGCCGCCAGACCGAGCGGCGCAACTATCACGGCCGCGTCACGATCGGCCATGCGACAAAGCTCTCGGCCCTGCCGCCGGAGCGGATGAAGACGGCCACGGTGCAACTGGCGAAAGCCGGCGTCGCCGTCACCGTGCTGCCCGCGACCGATCTCTATCTGATGGGGCGCGACGCCACCCACAACGCGCCACGCGGGCTGACCCTCGCCCACAAGCTCGCGGGCGACGGCGTGGTTTGCTCGGTCGCCACCAACAACGTCCTCAATCCCTTCACGCCGTTCGGCGATGCCTCGCTGCTGCGGATGGCGAACTTCTACGCCAATGTCGCGCACGCCTCGGTGGGGGATTTCGACACCTGCCTCGATCTCGTGACCGAGCTGCCGGCGCGGCTGATGAACCTCGACGATTACGGCATCAAGGTCGGCAATCCCGCCGATCTCATCGTGCTCGATACGCAAGACAGCCGCTTCGCCATCGCCGAGCTGCCCGACGTCATGATGGGCTTCAAGGATGGCCGACAGACGTTCGCACGGCAGCGGCCCGCGCTGTTCCGGCCTGGGGCCTGAACGCGTTTCCGGTCGAAGCTCCAACGGTAAAATCGTCAGGAACACGGCTGATCATCGGACCGTTTCGCGCCGATTCACGGCCGATTCCTCCCTAAGATCCGAGCCCGGTAGAATCCCGGACCGTAGCTGTGCGCATTGCACAACAGGCCGCCCGGATCATATTAAGGGGACGCACTGAACGACCTGTTCAGTGGGGAAGCATGTACATGTTCAGCGCATTCAGTAGCATGGATTATCGCTCCATTCGGGCCGACTCGCCGGCGGAAACGGCCGTCAAACGCCTGAAGGGAATCGGCGAAGTCCTATCTGGCCTCGATATCTCGGCGATCCAGACGCAGGACGACATGACCCGCGCGCTTTGGACGCTGGATACTGCCGACAAGTGCATCCGCATGATTCTCGCAGAGTTCCGCACCGCGCCCGCCAAGGAGCAGGTCGTCCGCGAGGCCAAATGCCTGGTCGACCTGATCGAGCTCGCCCGTGACGAAATCTCGAACTATCGCGACCGCGGCAGGGTTTTGAGCTCAACCTGCGCGTTCGGCGTCAGCGTTTGATCTTGCTCAGGATTCGATCTGCCTCGGTACGCCAATCAGCGCTGCGCGCGAACTCCTTGGTGCCCCTGGCGCCGAACAACCCTTCATCGGCGAGATCAGCGACCCAGGCCTGACGCTCGGCTGTGCCCTGCGCGGACCATGGTGTCAGTCCCGCCTCACGCACGGTCTCGGCGACCTCACGCACCTCCTCGGCGCGCCGGCGGCCGTGCTCAATGACGCGCTGGAAGAAATAGGCGCCCTGCTTCTCCCAGTTGATCGCGGGGAAGGTCTCCGCGAGCGAGGCCAGCACGGCATCCTCGACCCCATAGGCCCGCGCGGTCGTAAAACTCTCGATGACCATGGCCTCCAGGCCCTTGATCATGATGCTGCGGCACATCTTCACCGCGGAGGACACTCCGAGCTCGTCGCTCGCAACCCTGGCGGCAAAGCCGATCGCGTTGAGCAGCGGCTCCAACTCTCTCGCGCCGGGACCGCCGAGCAGCAACGGCACCTTGATGCGATAGGGCGGCACCGAGGTCATCACCGCACCCTCGACATAGCGGCCGGCGGCGCCATCGATCAACGCAGCGGCGCGCTGCTTGGCGCCGGGCGATGCCGAGTTGAAATCGAGGAACCAAGTGCCCTGATTGACCGCAGCGGCGCAGGCCTTTGCCACCGGAACGGCCTGGCTTGCTGTGACCGCGGAGATGATGAAATCGGATTTCGCGGTCAGCTCAGCGTGCGACGCCGCCAGCGTCACACCAAACTTTATCGCATGCTCCTTCAGCGAAGCGCCCTGCTCGCCACCGAGCTTGATGTCATAGGCCGAGACCTTGATATCCTGCTGGCGCAAATCCTCGGCCAGGATCCTACCGACTTCGCCATAGCCGACCAGCCCGATCTGCCATCGTTTCGGATCCACCATCAGTTCAATCCTCGTGTCGTCTCGTCGAACAGCTCCTCGACCGCATAGCGGCGCGGGATCAGCGCCTGCTGGAATGCGTAGTCGACGATCAACTCCAGCGGCTTCCGGTTGGCCTCGATCCCGAACGGGACAAGGTCGGGCGCTGCCGCAGGCCCCACCTGCACCTTGTCCTGCTTGAGGAGATCATAGACACCCGCAACGATCTCGGGACGCGTTCTCGCGAGTTGCTCGGTCACGACCACGAGATGATTGACCGGTACGACACCGCGCTTGGCGTACCATTTGGCGGCCTCCGCGGCTGGATCGGGAAATAGCGGCTTCAGCTCGGGATTATCGGAGATCTCACCGAGGACAGCGTCGAGCTCACCGTCGAGCAGCATCTGCAGGATCTTCTTGTCCTTTGGGGCGCGCTCGGTGGTGTCGACATATTCGGCGACGTGCGGATCCTCGAAGGTGACCCAGCGGATCTTGTCGAGATTGACGCCGTAATCGTTGGCGAGAATGCCCCGGATCCAGGCGCCGGTCGTCGTCGTGAACGAGCGGATGCCGACGCGCTTGCCTTCGAGATCGGACGGCCCGAGCGTTCCCTTCGTGGGATTGTAGAGCGCATAGGAATGCTGGAAGCGACCAAGCATGGTCGCCGGCAGCAGCACCAGCGGCTTGCCGTGGGCTTTCGCCATCAGGTAGGTGACAATCGCCATCTCGCAGACATCGAAGGCCTGCTCCCGCACCATCGGCTTGAACGCGGTGTTGGTCGGCGTGTACGTGATGAAGTCGAGATCGAAAAGATCGGAGCGGAGCGCGCCGCTCTTCACCGCCTGCACGTGGGGATGATTGCCGAGCACGGCCTTCAGCTTGAGACGATCCATCCGCCCGCTCCGCTAATCTTCAGACGTCCTCGGGATTGTCGACATAGACGAGCCCGGCCTTCGCCAGCGCCTCGCGCATGCCGTACATGTCGAGACCCAGTTCGCCCGAGGCAAGGCGCTTGCGCTTGCCGCCTTCGTCAGCGTTGCGCTTCCTCGCCTTCTCGGCAACCTCGGCGGCGTAGCGCTTCGGGACCACGACGACGCCATCGTCATCGGCGACGACGATGTCGCCGGGATCGACATTGACGCCGGCACAGACCACGGGAATGTTGACCGAGCCGAGCGTCGCCTTGACTGTGCCCTTGGCCGAGACAGCGCGCGACCATACCGGAAATTTCATCTCATGCAGCGCATTGACGTCGCGGCAGCCGGCATCGATGATCAGCCCCTGCACGCCGCGTGCCTGCAGCGAGGTCGCCAGCAATTCGCCGAACATGCCATCGGTATTGTCGGTGGTGCAGCCGACGACGAGGATGTCGCCCTTTTTGCACTGCTCGACGGCGACATGGATCATCCAATTGTCGCCGGGCTGCGCCAGCACGGTGACGGCGGGCCCGGCGATCGACGCGCCCGCCCAGACCGGGCGCAAATAGGGCTTCATCAGACCCACGCGCCCGTAAGCCTCGTGCACGGTCGAGACGCCGTACGCCGCCATTCCGGCGGGATCGGCACGCTTGATATTGCGAACGACGACCGGCTTCATGCCAGCTCCTCCGCAACCGTTGGGAACAGGCGCTGATAGGCCTCGCCATAGGTCATGGGCACGCCGGTGTTGCGGCTGCCCTGGATGCCGCGGTTGAGCGCGACGCGCTCGTAATAGCCCCACAGATGTTTTTGCGCGGCGAGGATCTGGAATGCCTCGTACTTCTCCTTCCAGACCTCATCGATCTTGAGGAGCAGATCCGGCTTGTAGTTGCACTGCTCAGGCTGATGCGGCTCGAACAGGAACACCGGCGGCGCCGAATATTTGTACTGCGCGCCGGGCTTGTGACCCATCGCCTGCGCGATCACACGCGTCTCCTGGGCGAAATGCGCTGCGTTCGGGTGGTCGAAATTATAAGGGTCTTCCAGCGCGTGGGTCAGCACGAAGCTGGGATTGAGCTCGCGGTAGATGTCGACCATGCGGTCGAAATGCGCCTCGGTCAGCTTGAGGGGATAATCCCCGCAATCGAAGAACTCGATCTCCGCGCCTAGCAGCTTTGCCGCCCGCTCCGCCTCGTCCTTGCGCCCGGCCTTGACCGATTCCAGCGTCGCGCCCTTTTCCTTCCAGGCAAACTGGCTCTCGCCGCGCTCGCCAAAGGACAGGCAGACGATCTTCATGCGATAGCCCTTCTTCGCATGCAGCGCGATCGCGCCGCCGGCGCGCCAGACGAAATCGCCGGGATGGGCGGTGATGACCAGACCTGTCTTCATGGGAGAAACTCCCCTCTCTTGTTCGTAAGCATCATAAGCCGCCTGCGTCGCGCCGGAAGCCAATTCATCGGATCGCAGCGGCCGCTTGTTCCTCGCCGTCGAGCACGCGCCTCAGCCGTTCGCCGTCGAGCGCGCCTTCCCATTTGGCAATCGCGATGGTCGCGACCGCGTTCCCGATCAGATTGGTCGGCGTCAAGCCCTGCGACATCAGGCGATGGATGCCGAGCACCAGTGCCACGCTCGTCACCGGGATGGTGCCGGTCGCCGACAGCGTCGCCGCCAGCACGACGAAGGCGGCGCCCGCGATCCCCGCCGCGCCCTTGGAAGTCACCAGCAGGATCAGCAAGAGCTCGATCTGCTCGGCAAGCCCGAACGGCGTGTTGGTCGCCTGCGCCAGGAACACCGAGGCCGCGGCAAGGTAGAGGCAGGTGCCGTCGAGATTGAAGGAGTAGCCGGTCGGGATCACGAGCCCGACCACGCTCTTCTCGCAGCCCGCCTTCTCCAGCTTGGTCAGCATCCGCGGCAGCACCGTCTCCGACGACGTCGTGGCGATGCAGATCAGCAGCTCTTCCCAGATGTAACGGATCAGCTTGAGCAGCGAGAAGCCGCAGAGCCGCGCGACGGGGCCGAGTGCCACGACGATGAAGACCACGCAGGTGAGATAGAAACCGCCGAGGAGCTTGCCGAGCGAGGCCAGCGATCCCACGCCGAACTTGCCGACCGTGAAGGCGATGGCGCCGAATGCACCGATCGGCGCCGCCCACATCACGAAGCCGACGACGGCGAACACCATTTTTGCGGCGATGTCGATCAGATGGACCAGCGGCGCGGCCCGTTCGCCGAGCTGCACCAGCGCAAAGCCGCAAAGGACCGAGATGAACAGCACCTGGAGGATGTTGCCTTCGGCGAAGGCGCCGATGAACGTCGCGGGCACGATGTTCATCAGGAATGGCACGAAGCCGATGACGCTGGTCTGCTTGACATAAGGCTCGATCGCGCTGGCATTGATGCTGGCGGGATCGATGTTCATGCCGACGCCGGGCTTGAGCAAATTGATCGCGATGAGACCGATGATCAGCGCGATCGTGGTCATGATCTCGAAATAGACGATCGCCTTCACCGCGACGCGCCCGACCCGCGCCATATCGGCCATGTGGGCGATGCCGTGCACGACGGTGCAGAAGATGATCGGCGCGATCAGCATCCGGATCGCCTTGATGAAGGCATCCCCGAGCGGCTGCATCTTGGCGCCCGCCTCCGGACTGGCGATCCCAAGCGCGATGCCGGCCGCCATGGCGATGAGCACCTGGATCCAGAGCTCCCTCCACCAGGGCCGCCCGCGCGGCTTGTCGATCGCGAGCACCGTCATCGGTCGAACTCGAACAGGCGCGCCGGATTGTCGACAAGGATCTTCTGCTGGAACTCCGGCTCCGGCGCGAACAGCGGAATCAGATCGACGAGGTCGCCGTCATTCGGCATCACCTTGACGTTGGGATGCGGCCAGTCGGTGCCCCAGATGACGCGGTCAAGCGCAGTCTCGACGATCTTTCGCGCGAACGGCACCGCGTCGGTAAAGGGCGGACCGCTGGAGGACACCCGCTCCGAGCCACAGATCTTGACCCAGCATTTTTCGTCGCGCTGCATCAGCTCGATCAAAATCTTGAACGGCAACTGGTCGAGCCCCTCGGAGGCCTTCACCCGTCCCATATGATCGATGGTGTAGCTCAGCGGCAGCCTTGCCAGCATGTCGGCATAATCAGGCAGGTCGATCGCATCGAAATGCAGGTCGATGTGCCAGCCGAGCGGCGCGACCATGGCGATGACGCGATCGAACACGCCCTTGTCAGGGACGCCGCCGAGATGGCGGACGAAATTGAAGCGGCAGCCGCGAAAACCGCCCTCGTGCAGCGCACGAAGCCCGCGCTCGGTGATGGTGCCGTCGATATTGGCGACGGCGCGGTAGGCGCCGCTACTCTGCGCGATGGCATCGAGCGCCACACTGTTGTCGGTGCCGTGCACGCTGGCATTGACGATGACGGCGCGCTCGACACCGATCTTGGCATGCAGCGCGCGGAAATCCTCCAGCGGCGCATCCGGCGGCGTGTAGGATCGGTCAGGCGCGTAAGGGTATTTCGAGCCGGGCCCGAAGATGTGGCAGTGCGCATCGCAGGACAGTTTTGGCAGCTTGAACTTCGGCGTGCGCGTGTTCCGATCGGGCGGCGGAATGGTGGGTGTGTACATCATCGTCATCAGGTGAACTTGAACAGGCGTGCGGGATTGTCGACCAGCAGCTTTTGCCGGACCTTTGCGTCGGGCGCGTAGAGGGGAATCAGGTCAACGATCTCGCCGTCGTTCGGCATGACCTTGACGTTAGGGTGCGGCCAATCGGTGCCCCAGAGCACGCGATCGGGCGCGTTGTCGATCAGCGCCTTGGCAAACGGCACCGCATCGTGGAACGGCTTGCCGACGGCGGAGGCGCGCTCGAGGCCGGTGATCTTGACCCAGCACTTCTCGTCCTTTTTCTGAAGGTCGAGCAGCGCGGTGAAGCCGGGATCGTCAAGCCCCTTCCCGGCCTGCACCGTGCCCATGTGATCGATCACATAAGGCGTCGGCAGCGCAGTCAGGAGGCCTGCGAATTCGGCGATCGTGCCCGGCTCAAAATAGACGTCGATGTGCCAGCCGAGCTCGACAACGCGGTGCACGATGCGCTGGAACTTACCCATATCGCCGACGCCACCGAGACGCCTGAGGAAGGCAAAACGGCAGCCGCAGATGCCGGCCTTGTCGAGCGCCGCCAGCTCCTTCTCGGTCATCTCGTCATTGACGTTGGCGATGCCCCTATAGGCCCCCTCGCTCTGGGCGATGGCGTCGGTGACGACGCGATTGTCGGTGCCGTGCACGGTCGCATTCACGATGACGCAGCGCTCGACGCCGATCGTCTCGTGCACGCTGCGGAACGCCTCCAGTGGCGCATCAGCCGTGTTGTAGGGGCGCCTTTCCGCGAAGGGGTAACGCGACGCCGGCCCGAAGATGTGGGTATGGCTGTCGCAGGATTTTGTCGGCAGCTTGAACGACGGCGTCGTGGGATTTGGGTCCGGCGTCGTGATCGTCGGCATCGCTTTCGGCTCTGCGCCTTGCGCACACGCCTCGCTCGCAAGCGCCGTACCTGCCAGTCCGGTCAAGAGATGCAAGCACTCCCGCCTGTTCATGTTCCCAACACCCTGTCACACCGTCCGCCTGCGAGCGGAAGCGCTGTTACGCGCCTCCGCTCGGGTGGCTTCTTTCAAGTCTTGCTGCTGACGACCGGCCGCCGCCGCGCCGGCGCGGCATGATCGAGCGGCGGCGCCTGGAATGAGGCGACCGTGGCCTGCACCAGCTGCTCGATAGCGCTGGCGGCATCGCCGCCATCGGCCTCGCCGCGCGACAGGCGCGAGACGCGATCCGGTGTCACCAGCGAGTAATAGAGTGCGCCGAGCAGGAAGTGACTGCGCCAGACGATGTCGGTGCGCGGAATGTGCGGCAGGCTCTCGTGGATCGCATCGATGAAGGCGTGACTGGTGTCGTCAAAAGTCTGCGCGATGATTTTTCGCGCGACCTCGTTGCCCTCGGCCGACATCACGGCGCGCAGCCGCGTGAAGCGCGCCCCCCCGCCGGCGAGGTCGCTGCCCGAGGTGAAGGCCGGCACCACATAGGCGCGCACGATCGCTTCCAGCCGGTCCTGGAGATCGCGCACCCGCCTGGCGGCGGCGAGCAGCTCCGAACGTCGCAAATTCATCGGCCCGCAATGGCGCCGGTAGATCTCCAGCAGCAGGCCGTCCTTGGTCTTGAAATGATAGGTCACGCTGCCGGGATTGGCTCCGGCAGCCTGCGCGATGTCGCGCACCGAGACGGCGTTGAAGCCGTTGGTGGCGAACAGCTCCTCGGCCGCGGCGAGGATTGCCTCGCGCATGTTCGGCTTGCGGGCCGTTTCCTTGCTGGTGGGCTTGCGTACCATGTGATTTGTACTATCGTACAAAAGATCAGGTCTCGTCAACAAAAACCATGGGCGGCATCCGGACGGCCTGGAAGACCGATGCAAGGATGCGTGCGCCCGCAAGGAGTGCTGGGAAAATGCTGGGTTTGAACAAGACAATCGGCGGATTGTTGCTGGGCGCCGGTTTGCTGCTCGCGGGCAGCGCCGCGCAGGCCGCCGACACTTATCCAAGCAAGCCGGTTCACATCCTCGTGCCTTACGCGGCCGGTGGCGCGGTCGACGTGCTCGCGCGCACGCTGAGCCAGGCGCTGGCCAAATCCTGGGGTCAGCAGCCGGTAGTCGACAATCGTCCCGGCGCCGGCGGCATCGTTGCCTCGCAGGCGCTGACGCAGGCCGCGCCCGACGGCTACACGCTGATCCTGGTCGCGAGCGGCCATCCGCTCAACCAGTTCATCTATCCGAGCGTGCCCTACGACACGTTCAGGGATTTTACCGCAATCACCGAAGTCGCCTCCTCACCGCTCGCGATCGTGGTGGCCAAGGACAGTCCCTACAAGACGCTCGGCGATCTCCTGGCTGCGGCGAAGAAAGAGCCGGACAAGCTATCTTACGGCATGTCCGGAAACGGTACCTCGGCGCATCTGGCCGGCGAACTGCTGAAACACATGTCCGGCAGCAAGATCGTCGCGATCCCCTACAAGGGCGGCGCGCCGGCATTGACCGCTGTCATCGCCGGCGAAATCCCGCTCAGCATCAATCCGCTTGCGGAAGCGATCGGCCAGCTCGAAGGCGGTCCGGTGCGCGCGCTCGCGGTGACCTCGGCTGAACGCTCCAAGGCGCTGCCTGACGTCCCGACCGTCGCCGAGTCCGGCGTCTCCGGCTATGACGTCTCGGTCTGGTGGGGCGTGCTTGGTCCGGCAAAAATGCCGCCGGAGATCGTGGCGAAGCTCGAAACCGATCTCAAGGCGGCGCTGCAGGATCCGAACGTGCTGTCGACGCTCGGCAAGATCGGCGCCGCTCCGGTCGGCTCCTCCGCCAAGGAGTTTGACGCCTATATGCACGCCGAGGCGACCAAATGGGAGCCGGTGCTGAAGGCGGCCAACATCCGCGCGCAGTGAGCCTCTTTGCATGAGGGCCTTCTCTGGACGCCTCGCCCGCACCGCCCTGCTGGTGGCCGCAATCATCAGCCTCGTCGGCGCGTCCGCGCGCGCCGACGGCGAGGCAAAGCTGCTGGCGCCGAGTGGCAGCTTGCGCGTCGGCATCTATCCGGGCAGCCCGACCTCGATGGTGACGGATGCCGTCGGCAAGCCGCACGGCCTCGCCTATGATCTCGGCGCCGAGCTCGCCAAACGGCTCGGCGTTGGCGTCGATTATGTCAGGTTCGAGCGCGTTGCCGACATCGTCAGCGCGATCCACGATGGCAAGATCGACTTCACCGTGACCAACGCCACGCCGGCCCGCGCCAACGAGGTGAGCTTCAGCCGGCCCGTGCTGGCAATCGAGCTCGGCTTTCTCGTCCCGGCGAATTCGCCGATCAGAGAGGTCGAGGACATCGACAAGCCCGGTGTGAAGATCGGCGTCACCAAAGGCTCGACCTCCGAGCGCACGCTGCCGACAAAATTCAAGAACGCGGCCATCGTTCCCGCCGCAAGCGTCAAGGCCGCCATCGCGATGTTCGGGAGCAGTGAGATCGATCTCTACGCGACCAACAAGCCGACGCTGTTCGAAATGTCCGACCAGATGCCGGGCGCAAGGATTCTCGACGGCAATTGGGGCCTGGAGCACATGGCCATCGCGATCCCCAGAGGACGCGAGGAGGCGCTGTCACTGCTCAACAGCTTCGTTGCGGAGAAACAGTCGTCCGGCGCGTTGGAGACGATCCAACGTCAGGCTGGCTTGCGCGGCGCGATGAAGGTAACGCGCGAGTAGGTCCCGCCGAGCGAGACCGCACGACGCAGCTGCTGCAAGTCTCTCGAAAACCTGCGAACGATTGGCGATCGCAGCATCGCGATAGCCTCGCGTCCATTTGCTGCAAATCAACGCGACAAGGTGGACAAAGCGTCATTTGTCTTCGGGGCTGCGCTAGGCGACCAGTGCCAAGATCGCCGGAGACCGAAGAATGAACAAACCCCTGTTGTTGACACTCCATCGCTGGATCACGCTGGTCTTTGCGCTTCCCCTGTTCGCGATCATCACCACCGGCCTGATCCTGTCGTTCGAGCCGCTGATGCAAGTCAATGGCATCGGCGGTCCGGCGATCGATGCCGCGCGCGTCGTTGAGCTGGTGAAGACGTACGATCCACACAACAAGGCGCGCGGGCTTTCGATCAATGCGGCTAGCCAGCGGATGACGCTGCAAGGCTCCGGCGCGCCGGCCATCGATCTCGTGACCGGCGCACCCGCTGCGGCCAGCTCCGGCCCGACCGATCTCTTCCGGTGGGCGCGGATCACGCATGAACGGCTGCTCGGCCAGGCGTGGCTGGCGACAAGCTCGACCATCGCCATGGTCATCCTGATGCTGCTCGGCAGCCTCATGGGACTGCCGCGGCTGCGCAACACGCTGTCCGGATGGCACAAGGGCACGGCCTGGTTCGCGCTGCCACTCGTCCTGTTGAGCCCGCTGAGCGGCCTGTGCATGGCGTTCGGCCTGACGTTTCAGAGCGGAGGCGTTCCGGCCGGCAGCGGCCGCCCCCTCGCCCTGCCTGACGCGATACGCATGGTCGCGGCCTCCCACGATCTCACGCACGTGATCTCGATCGGTCTGCGCGGTGGCCACATGATGGCGCGAATCTATGACGGAGGAGAACTACGCGCCTATGCCGTCAATTCATCGGAGGTCACGCCACTGCCACGCAATTGGCCGCGCCTGATCCATGAGGGAAACTGGTCGGCCCTGATCGCCTCGTCGCTCAATGTGGTGACGTCGATCGCGCTGCTCACGCTGCTGTCGACCGGTCTCCTGATCTGGGCCCGACGTAAGCTGCGCAAGCGGCGACCGCGCTCCGACCGCCAGGCCGGCGCGGCCGTGGTCGGCGCCCGCTGATCGCTCGGACGGTCAATTATGCGCGCTCGCCCGCATCTTCTCCGGCCGCGCGACGGGCCGCAGGAGATCGGCATCATCGTCGGCCGACGGGATCAGGATCGCGCGCTCGCGCGGCAGCGCCTCCGGCATCTCGTCGCGGATGAAGGCGACGAGCTTTTCCCTGATCTCGCAGCGCAGGTCCCAGGATTGCGGCGCGTTTCTTGCGCTGACCAGCGCACGTAGCTCGATGGTCCGGGAGTCCGCGTCGATCACCTGGAGATTGACCACCGCGCCATCCCAGAGCTTGGACTGCTTCACGGCATCCTCCAGCCAACGCCGGATGCGCGGCACGTCGGCGCGATAATCGACGTGCAGCGCGATCACGCCGATCAGGGAGGCGGTGTCTCGGGTCCAGTTCTGGAACGGCTTTTCGATGAAATAGGACAGCGGCACCACCATGCGGCGCCAGTCCCACAGCCGGATCACGACATAGGTCGAGGCGATATCCTCCACCCAGCCCCATTCGTTCTCGATGATCACGGCATCCTCGATGCGGATCGGCTGCGTGATCGCAATCTGCAGGCCGGCGATCAGGTTGCTGAGCAGCGGCCGTGCGGCAAGACCGACGATGATGCCGGCCGCGCCGGCGGAGGCGAACAGGCTGACGCCGTATTGCCTCACCGAATCGAACGTCATCAGCGCGGTGGACACCGTGATGACGACGATGATGGTATCGGTGACGCGCTTGAACACGCGAACTTGCGTGACGTGCTTGCGCGCGACGAAATTCTCGGTGACATCGCGGAAATTCTGCAGGTACCGCGCCGCGCTCATGTCAACGACCCGGATCGAGATCCAGCCGATCAGGGCGATGACGGCCACGACGAACAGGCGCATCAGCGGCGTGCGGATCATGTCGTCGAGCGGGGCAAGCGGCAGGACCAATGCGACGGCCGCCAGGCAAAGCGCCAGCTGGGCCGGCCCCGCGGTGCGGTCAATGAACACGCTCAGCAGCGGAAGGCGGGTTCCGAAGGCGCGCGCGAGCAGCCATACGGCGACCCGATAGACGAACAGCGCAAGCAAGATCGCGCCGAGAACCAGACCGAGGCCGACAAACCACGACGGTATCCAGCCGAACATCCTGTCGATGTCGGCCATCAGGGCCTGCAGATTCATCGATTGTCCCCGTCATTGCATTCGCGTAGCCCGCTCAACGCCTCCCGGCCGGCTTGGCTCCCCTCTCTCGTGCAACGCAGCATTCCGCAGATGCAACCGTCGCCGAACTGCGCTAATTTGGGGGCACGATGACCAGACGTACCGGCAGCGCCGATCTTCCCTTGCACACCGGGCGGGTTCCGCCGTGGCTTGCGAGCCGCATGGCTTCTCTCGGATCGATCGTCACGCAGGCGATCGTGCATCATTACGGCCGCGATGCGTTTCTCCAGCGGCTGTCGCATCCGTTCTGGTTCCAGTCGTTCGGCGCCGTGATGGGAATGGACTGGCACTCCTCCGGCATCACCACATCCGTAATCGGCGCGCTGAAGCGCGGGCTCGGGCCGCTTCAGGATGAGCTTGGCATCTATGTCTGCGGCGGACGCGGCCAGCATTCGCGCAAGACGCCGGACGAGTTGATGCAGCTCGGCGACCGCGTCGGATTCGACGGCGCAAGGCTCACCCGCGCCAGCCGCCTGGTGGCGAAGGTCGACAGCGCGGCCGTGCAGGACGGCTTCGATCTCTATCTCCACGGCTTCTTCGTGACCGCCGACGGCAAATGGACGGTGGTGCAGCAGGGCATGAACGGCGACAAGCGGCAGGCCCGCCGGTATCACTGGCATTCCGAGGTGCTGAAGAGCTTTGTCGATGCGCCGCACAGCGCGATCGACGGCCCACAACAAGGCGAGATCGTCAATCTGACCGACCACCGCGCCGATGTCTCGCGCAACGCGCAGCTCGAGCTCCTCAGCGATCTCGGCCCCGATCGCATCCTCACTGAATTCGAGCGGCTCACCGGGACTGCGCCCGAGCCTGCGCAGGCCATGCTGCCGCATCTGATCATGCCCGCGCATCATGATGTCCGGCCGAAGGATGTGTTCGCGCGGCGCCTGCACGGCACCCTCGCCGCAGCCGCCGAACGCGGCCCGGTCGATTTCCCGGAGCTGCTGCTGACGCCCGGCGTCGGCGCGCGCACCGTGCGCTCACTGGCGATGGTCGCCGAGGTCGTGCACGGCGCGCCTTATCGCTTCAAGGATCCCGCGCGCTTCTCGCTCGCCCATGGCGGCAAGGATCGGCATCCCTACCCTGTCCCGATCAAGGTCTACGACGAGACCATTCGCGTGCTGAAGGGCGCGATCCAGAGCGCCAAGCTCGGACGTGACGAAGAGATGCAGGCGATCAGGCGCCTCGACGACCAGGCGCGGCGGCTGGAACGCACCGCGCGCGGCCCGTCCGTCGAGACCTATATCGCCGGCGAGCGTGCGGCCTCACCCGACCTCGACGGCCGCTCCGTGTTCGGCTGGGAGCGCGACCTCGTGCCGACAAAAAAGCGGACCGGCTGAAGACCGGTCCGCGAGTTCAGCGGGAGGAACGCCCCTCTCAGGTCTCATCAGTCTCCGGCCTCTCGTCGAGCCGGTTGGCTGCATGATCCTGATACTGTTCGGTCTGAATGGACTTGCCGTCCATGCCGCGAATGTCCGAATGCTGGGCCTTGTCGCGGTTGGACAGGACCATGTTATCGCCGATCTTCTCCTTGGGCACATCGGTCAATGCACCGGTGCCGTCGCCCTTGCCATGCATGCCGGATCTGAAGTGCGTCTTGCTACCGTGCCCACCTGGCATCAGTCTCTCCTCTTGGCCGTGATCTTCTCTAGTGCTTCTGTTGCGCCGCTGTCGGTTTCAGCGGCTTGTGGCCGCTCTGGCCGGCGTCGTTGTGCTTGTTGTGGTCGCTCTCCTGGTTGAGGCCGCCGCGGCTCACCGGAAATTCGCTGTGTCGAGCTTCCGGCCGCGCGCGATGAGCAGCGGTACCATCGACGTTGCGGCCGGATGCCTGATCGAGCTCCCTCGCATCGGGAATGTCAGGCTTGCGCTCGAGAATGCGAACCTGCTGTTCGTGGGTCTTTCTGCCTTGCATTCTGATCTCCAATCGTCACCTGCCGCCGCCCTTGCCGGCCGCGTCGTGGCGGTGATGAGAATCCCGCTCGCCTCCACCGCCGGAGACGCGGCTGTGGCTTCGCTGCTCATCGTCCGCAGGCGGCTTCTTCACCTCCAGCGGCGCCTTCGCGTTCTCATGCGATGCGCCGGGGCCGCCCTGGCGAATGCTGTTGGGTGTCTTGGTGGATGTCGACATGAATGTCGCCTCCTCAACGGTCTTGCTGGTATCCCTGATTGGTCGTGTTCTGCTTGATGTTGCCTTGCTGTCCCTGTTGGTCCGGATTTTCCGCGCGCTGCTGGCCGCGCGGAGTCTGATCGGCCGATGTTTGCTTGGTATCGCCAGTTCCCTTCCGGCTCTGATTCTCCGGCGGAACATTCGGCATTTTGCTGGTCATGATCCAACCTCTTTGAAAGATGGGAATCCTGGGCACGGAACTGTTCCTTCGCATGCCCTCAGGTCCCGGTGGACAACAGCAAGCGCCGCAGGCCGTTCCGAGCGGATCATGGTCAGCGACGATTTGCCGAAGGAGAGAGCTTCACTCCGCCCGCACGGGAGAACGATCGGCCATCGCTGGCGCCGCAGCGGCAAATGTTCCGTGGATCTCGGCCGTGACGGGAAGCTTCGCAATCATGCGAATCCCCGGGCGCTTGCGCCAATGGATCTGCGAGGGGTCGACGGCCAGACCAAGTTTCGGCCAGCGCACGAACAGCGCTTCCAGCGCGCAGGCCACCTCGATCCGCGCAAGCTGATGGCCGAGGCAGAAATGGATTCCCGTCCCGAACGAGAGGTGACGGTTCGGCTTGCGCTCGAGATCGAGGCTTTCAGGGTGATCATGCATCGCCGGATCCATGTTGGCGGCGGCGAGCATCACCATGACACGGTCGCCCTTCTTCAGACGCACGCCTTCGACCTCGACGTCCCGCCGCACATAGCGTGGCTTGGAGAACTGCACCGGTGACACGAAGCGAAGAAACTCCTCCACCGCAAGCCCGACACGGCTCCAGTCCTGCTCCAGCCAATCGCGGAGGCCAGGACTCCTAAGCAGCTCGTAGGCGGAACCGCTGATGAGATGCGTGGTCGTCTCGGAGCCGGCTGCGAGCAGCAAAAACACCATCGAGACCATTTCATCCGGCGTGATCTGGGCACCCTCGCGCTCGACCTGGACCAGCTCGGCGATCAGGCCTTCGCCGCCCTGCACGCGCGCGGCCTGCAATTGCTGCTCCAGGTAGCTCCGCATCTTTCGGAACGCCCACAGCAAGCGGAAGAAGCTGACGACATTCGTCAGCGAGGACATCGCGTTGCCCCAGGCGATGAATTTGGGCCGGTCGGCCAGAGGCAATCCCAGAAGCTCGGAGATCACTGCGAGCGGCAGGATGCGCGCGTAGCGCTGGACCAGATCGGCTGGCCGTCCCTCCGCGAACAGCTCGTCGGCCAGGCCGTCGGCAATGGCACGGATGCGCGGCTCCATCGCGACGATGGCACGACGGCGAAAGGCCTCGTCCACGATGCTGCGGAGCCTGGTATGGTCAGGCTCGTCCATCGTCAGCATGTTGTTGGCGATGGTCCTGACGAAGCTCGGCATCCACCAGCGCAGACCCGCGACGTCGCCATCCTCCTTGCGCAGCGTGAAGGTAGCGCCGTCCTTCAGCACTTGAGCCGTCGCGTCATGGGTCGTGGTGATCCAGACATCGCCGACCAGAGGAAATCGCGTCGCGACGAGAGGACCGGACATGCGCAACGCCGCGATCGCCTTGGGCGGATCGCGAAAGAAGGCCTCGCTGGTAAAATCGAGGCGCGCTGTCATAGGATCACCGGAGTGATTGTTGGTGTCTCACCCAGATGGTATGCGCGGGCCAACCCGCAAGTCGGAACCCGCGCGAGGAGACGGCGATCTATCCACGCCCCGGCGAGCGCTGGCCGGTCTTGCGCTGCTGCTGGTTGGTATAGGCGTCCCAATGGCTCCAGCTGCCGTTGCTGAGGCTCTGCATGTCGGTGCCGAGCGGACGGCGCGTGCGCTTGTCGTGATCGGCGATCACGCGCTCGGACTGGGCGATCTTGCGCTTGAGTTCCGCGATCGCCTTCTGGGTCTGGCCGTTCCGCTTCGAGGAGGCGATCTCGCCCATCGTGAAGCGCGCGGTCTCCAGCGCCTTCAACTCGGCGCGGTTCTTCTTCAACTGGACCCGGTGCCAGGCGATGTTGCTGTCGCTGTCCGCAACCATGTGGGAACTCCGCTGATTCGTTCCCACAGTGTATCAAGCGCCGAATCGGCGCCGCAACGGGCCCCACGCGGCGAAAATGCGGTCTTCTCAAGCTAGAATTGCGCGTTAGCGCTCGGCAAAGGCCTTTTCGACCACGAATTGGGCCGGCTCGCCGTGATTGCCCTCGATAAAGCCGCGCTCACCCAGGAGCACGCGGGTATCAGCGACCAGTGCCGGGCTGCCGCAAATCATGACGCGGTCGTGGGCGGCCTCCAGCGCCGGCAGGCCGATATCGGCGAACAGCTTGCCTGTGGTGATGAGGTCGGTGATGCGGCCGCGGTTGCGGAAGGGATCACGCGTCACGGTCGGATAATAGATCAGCTGATTCTGAATGTACTCGCCGATCAGTTCGTCCTTCGGCAGCGTCTCGGTGATCATCTCGCCATAGGCGAGCTCCTTGACGTGCCGGCAGCCATGCAACAGCACGACCTTCTCGAACCGCTCATAGGTCTCGGGGTCCTTGATCACGCTCAGGAACGGCGCAAGGCCCGTGCCGGTGCCGATGAGGTAGAGGTTGCGCCCCTCCTCCAAATTGTCGATCACCAGCGTGCCGGTGGCTTTGCGGCTGACGATGATCTCGTCGCCTTCCCTCAAATGCTGGAGCCGCGAGGTCAGCGGACCGTCCGGCACCTTGATCGAGAAGAACTCCAGCGTGTCCTCGTAATTGGCGCTGGCGACGCTGTAGGCCCGCAGCAGCGGCTTCTCGCCGACCTTGAGCCCGATCATGGTGAATTCGCCGTTGCGGAAGCGGAAAGTCGGGCTGCGCGTGGTCTTGAAGGAGAACAGCGTATCGGTCCAGTGGTGGACGCTCAAAACGCTTTCCTGGTTGAAATTGCTCATCTCACCTTCCCTGTCGCTTCCAATGCGGTTCCGAGGCGGGCAGCTATGCGTCGTTTGTACACGATCATTCGTACACTAATGAATAATCCTGCTTGATCCCGCGGTCAAGGCTGCCCAAGATCGAAAGCGTTGCAGTTAGGAATAAGGAGCCCCTTCCATGGCGCATGACGCCCCCCAGGCCACCGGACCCTCGAAGCTCGTGATCCGAAATATCGGCCTGATCCTGTCCGGCGCCCTGGAAAAGCCGATCCTGGATGGCGACACCATCGTCGCCGAGAACGGCAAGATCACTGCGATCGGCCGCTTCAAGGACGTCGACATCGAAGGCGCGACCACGATCGTCGAGGCCAACGGGACCACGGTCGCGCCGGGCCTGATCGACAGCCACGTCCACCCTGTGGCGGGCGACTGGACGCCGCGCCAGAACCAGATCGGGTGGATCGACAGCAACCTCCACGGCGGCGTTACCACCATGATCTCCGCCGGCGAGGTGCACATGCCCGGCCGCCCCCGCGACGTCGTCGGACTGAAGGCGATGGCGATCTTTGCGCAGCGCGCATTCTGGAATTTGCGCCCCGGCGGCGTGAAGGTTCACGCCGGTGCGCCCGTGATCGAATGCGAGATGGTCGAGGAGGACTTCAAGGAGCTGGCCGCCGCCGGCGTCAAGCTGCTCGGCGAGGTCGGCCTCGGCGGCGTCAAGGACGGTCCCACTGCACGCAAGATGGTCGGCTGGGCGCGCAAATACGGCATTCAGAGCACCATCCACACCGGCGGCCCCTCGATCCCCGGCTCCGGTCTGATCGACAAGGACGTGGTGCTGGAGGCCGACACCGACGTGGTCGGCCACATCAATGGCGGCCACACCGCCCTGCCCGACGATCAGATCCGCTGCATCTGCGAGGGCTGCAAGCGCGGCCTCGAGCTCGTGCATAACGGCAACGAGCGCTCCGCTCTGTTTACGCTGCGCACCGCGCGCGAGATGGGCGATCTGCACCGGGTCATCCTCGGCACCGACGCGCCCGCCGGCTCCGGCGTGCAGCCGCTCGGCATTTTGCGCATGGTCTCGATGCTGTCCTCGCTCGGCGGACTGCCGGCCGAGCTTGCGTTCTGTCTCGCCACCGGCAACACCGCCCGGATGCGCGAGCTCGATTGCGGCCTCATTGAAGTCGACCGTTCCGCCGACTTCGTCATCATGGACAAGGCCCAGCACTCGCCCGGCAAGAACATCCTGGAGAGCGTCCAGCTCGGCGACCTCCCGGGCATCGGCATGACCATCATCGACGGCATCGTGCGCACCCAGCGCAGCCGGAACACGCCGCCCGCGGGGAAAGTGCCGGAGGTGGTGGCGAAGTGACGCAGCCGGAGCGGCACACCGCTCGGCCTCGCCCCTCGATGGCGTTGAACAAGTCTGCGACCTGCTGCGTCTAACGCAGGCAGCCCCCGGCGGCGGCATTTCATTGCTGGACCATCGAGGCAAACATGAAGAACTCATCGCGAATAGCCGTCGGCGTTGCTGGCGCGGTGGCGGGCTATGTCGCGATCTTTGTGTTGTTTTCCCTGTTCGATTTCGGCAACCGCGCGGACCCGATCACCTCGGGTCTGTTGGGACTGTTCGTTTACTCCCCCATCGGCGCGATCGCCGGCGCGGTGGTTGCCAACTGGCTGGTGAGGCGTTCAGGCCAGGACGCGGGCAATGGCAGCATCGCGCGCAACAGCCTGAAGTCTCTCGGCGTCGTCGTCCTGCTCTGCGTCGCCGGGATCGGCATCTACATCGCCTACGCCTATGCGACTGCGACGCCATGGCTCAACCGGAACGGCGGCAATCCCCTGCTCGTATTTGAGGTCCGTTTTCCGGCCGGGGTCGCGGTGCCGGCATCGGCCCAGGGCATCACCATCGAATTGCAGACCGACCTCAACACGATGCCGGGCGAAGTGACCCCGGCCGCCTTCTATCGTGACGGCGACCAGCCCGTCATCGCAGGCGAAGTCGAGCTCGCGTTTCGAACCTCGCACCGGCAGCTCGCTGTCAATATCGAGGGCCAACCGAGCCGAATCTATCCGATCGACTTGACGGCCCGGGCGCCGCATACGCCGGAGTTCGGGACCTGGCGGCGGCTCGCCGACGGCAGCGAAATCCGCTACCGCGCCAAATGGCCGGGCAAGACGTAAGCATTCGAGATCAGCGCTTCTTCGCGATCTCACAACGCACATAGGTCTGGCGTTTGGCCTGCCCGACCGGTCCGTTGTCCATCACCAGCTTGCCGTCCACAGCGATGGAGACCAGGGGATTGGAGCGAAACTTCTCGCCCTCGCCTTCGCAGGCGAGCTTCATTTTCCAGCCGAGCTTTCCGTCGGCGGTGATCTCGCTGGCGCGGCAGCGCGTCTCGTACCAGTAGAGGCGATTGCCGCCTTCGATGCTCATGCGGTTGGGGCTGTCGTCATCGCGGCAGTCTTTTTTGGTGGACGCCCAGAAGCCCTCGTAGGGCTGCGCGGCAAAGGCAGGCGCGCAACTGCCCGCCAGCACCGCACCGAGAGTGAGGAGCATCGTAAACTTCGCCGCGACTCTCATGACTAATACCTCGACAAGTCCCTCATCGAGGTTAGTCGCCCGTCCCCGCACCTTGTTCAACTGCCGTAGGGTGGGCAAAGCGACTTGTCCGCCATAGCTCGAAGAGCGACGGCGGAAGCGTGCCCACCATTGAGAAGCGGTGGGCACGGCGCTTCGCGCCTTTGCCCACCCTACGAGACCTTCTACGGCACCCTCACCGCAGCTTGTTCAACAGCGCCATCAGCATCTCGCGCTCTTTCGTGTCGAGCGGCGCCAGCGTCTCGCGGGTGATGGCGAGCGCGTTCGGCGCGACCTTCTCCGAAAGCTGCTGACCGGCGCGCGTCAGGCTGACCAGCAGCCGCCGACCGTCCTCGGGATCCTGGCTGGTCTCGGTCAGGCCACGCGCCGTGAGCCGATCGATCACGCCCTTGATCGTCGCAACGTCCATCGCGGTCAGCCGGCCGAGCTGGTTCTGCGAGCACGGCCCGGTCTCGGCGAGCTTCGACAATGCCGCCCACTGCGTCGGCGTCAGATTGGTGCCGATATCGCGGGAGAAGATCGAGCTGTGGCGCTGCCAGACCTGGCGCAGGATGAAACCGACCTGCTCGTCGAGCACGTAAGGCGGTTTTGCCGGTTTGACGCCCTTCTTCACCGCGACACTTCTCGCCATCCGTCCCCCGCCTCTCACAACGACAGATGCGCGTCGCGGATATCCGGACGCGCGTCGAGCTCGGCCATGGTGCCGCCGAAGCAGATGCGGCCGCGCTCGATGATGTAGGCGCGATCGGAAATCAACCGCGCGAAATGCAGATTCTGCTCGGAGACGACGATGCTGACGCCCTCCTTCTTCATGGTCAGGATGGCATCGACCATCTGCTCCACGATCTTCGGCGACAGGCCCTCCGAGGGCTCGTCCAGCAGCACCAGCGACGGATTGCCCATCAGCGTGCGCGCAATCGTCAGCATCTGCTGCTCGCCGCCGCTCATGCGGCCGCCGGGACGGTTCTTCATCTCGCCGAGATTTGGAAACAGCGCGAACAGCTTTTCGCGCGTCCAATGCGGCGCGTTCGGACGCTTGGGCTGCTTGCCCACTTCGAGATTTTCTTCGACGGTCAGGTCGGTGAATATCCGGCGCTCCTCCGGCACATAGCCGAGCCCCTCGCGCACGATCTCGTGGGTCGGCTTGGCCGAGACGTCCTTGCCCTCGAACATGATGCGGCCGGTTCGTTGCGCGACCAGGCCGACGATCGAGCGGAACGTCGTCGACTTGCCGGCACCGTTGCGCCCGAGCAGCGCTACCACCTCGCCCTCGCCGACCTCGAAGCCGATGTCGAACAGGATATGCGCCGGGCCATAATGGCTGTTGAGGCCCTCGACGGTGAGCTTCATATTGATGCTCCCTCGCGATGGCGGGCATCGTAAACCAGGCCCTCGCCGAGATAGACCGCCTGCACCTGCGGATTGCCGCGCACCTCGGCTGGCGTGCCCTCGGCGATCAACGTCCCTCGATTCAACACGATGATGCGGTCGGCGTGCTCGAACACCACGTCCATGTCGTGCTCGGTGAAGAGCACGCCGATCGATTTCTCCCGCGCAATGCTCGCGGTCAGCCGCATCAGGTCGACCCGTTCGCGTGGCGCCATGCCGGCGGTCGGCTCGTCCATCAACAGCAGCTTGGGCTGGTTGGCGAGCGCCACCGCAAGCTCGAGCCGCTTGAGGTCGCCATAGGCAAGCTCACCGCAGGGCCGATCGGCATAGCCGCCCATGCCGACCAGCTCGAGCAGACGGCCGGCCTCGCCGCGGTCGAACTTCGGCGCCGAGCCGAACAGATTGAACAGCTGCTTCCCGTGCGAGATCAGCGCGACCTGCACATTCTCGCGCACGGTCATGGTGGCGAAGGTTGCGGTGATCTGGAAGGTGCGCCCGACGCCGAGCCGCCAGACCTCCCGCGGCTTCCTGCCCGTGATCTCTTCACCGAGCAGGCGAACATGGCCGGTATCGGGCTTGTTCTGGCCGTTGAGCATGTCGAAGCAGGTGCTTTTTCCCGCGCCGTTCGGCCCGATCAGCGCCAGAATCTCGCCGGCGCGCAGCGAGAACGACACGCCGCGCACGGCGTGGATGCCGCCATACGATTTGGTCAAGCCTTCAACGGCGAGAAGTGGAGGTGCAACACTCATTCGGCAGACTCGATCGGCTTGGCAAGCAAGGGAGACCCCGGCGGCGATGCCTTCCTGCGGCGCTGCGCCAGCATCTCCAGCATGCCCACAATGCCCTTGGGGAAGACGACGACGATCAACATGATGAAGCCGCCGAGCACGAGCTTCGACAAATCGGTCTGGCTGACCAGCCAGATGTTCAAGGCCTTGTAGACGATGGCGCCGATCACCGCGCCGGACACCGTCTCGACACCGCCGAGCAGCACCATCACCAGCGCATCGACCGAGAGCGAAATGCCGAGATTGTCTGGGAAGACACTGCCCTTGAGGTAGGCAAACAGCGCGCCGCCGATGCCGGCGGTCGTCCCTGCGATCACGAAGGCCGTCCACTGGATGCGCTTGGCATTGATGCCGATCGCCTCGGTGCGCAGCAAAGAGTCGCGCGTCGCCCTTAGCGCGTAGCCGAATGGCGAGAACACCATCGCCCGCAGCGCGATGGTCACCAGCGTAGCAACGCCGAGCGCCAACCAGTAGAAGTGCGACGGGCTCGCCGCCCATTTTTCCGGCCAGACGCCCAAGATGCCGTTGTCGCCGCCGGTGACGCTCACCCATTGGAACGCGATCGACCAGACGATCTGCGCGAAGGCGAGCGTCAGCATGGCGAAGTAGACGCCGGAGAGCTGCACGGCGAAGAAGCCGAACACGGCGGCGCCCGTGCAGCCGAGCAACGGCCCGAGCAGCAGGCACACGATCATCGGCAGCCCCGCCATCTTGGCGAGGAAAGCGACGCCATAGGCGCCGAGGCCAAAATAAGCGGCATGGCCGAAAGACGCGAGGCCGCCGACCGACATCAGGAAGTGCAAGGAGACGGCGAAGATGACGAAGATCGCGATCTCCGAGCCGACGGTCAGTGCATAATTGCCGGCGAACAGCGGCAGCGTCGCCGCGATCACGAGCGCCGCAAGCGCCGCAAGCCGCTCGTTCGACGTCAATGGCCGCCACGGATTGACGGTGAGCCCCGGCGTCTTGCGTGCCGGCGCCTCCGGTTTGCCGAATAGGCCCCACGGTCGCACGATCAGCACCACCGCCATCACCAGGAAGACCAGGATGATGGAAATCTTGGGGAAGATCAGGATGCCGAAGGCGTTGAGCTCGGAGACCAGCACCGCCGCGACGAACGCGCCGACGATGCTGCCGAGGCCGCCGATCACGACCACGACGAAGACTTCGACGATGATGCGCAGATCCATCGCGTGGTGCACGGCATCGCGCGGGATCTGAAGCGCGCCGCCCAGCGCGGCGAGGAAGACGCCGACCGCGAACACGGACGTGAACAGCCATTTTTGATTGACGCCGAGCGCTGCGACCATGTCGCGGTCTTGCGTCGCCGCGCGCACCAGGACGCCCCAGCGCGTGCGCTGGAACAGCAGCCAGAGGATGCCGAGCACGACGGGCCCGAGCACTATCAGGAACAGGTCGTAGCTTGGGATGTTCTGGCCGAAGAAATCGATGGCCCCCTTGAAGCCGGGCGCACGACGGCCGACGAGATCGTCAGGCCCCCAGATCAGCACCACGAGATCCTCGACCATCAAGGTCAGGCCAAAGGTTGCGAGCAGCTGGAACAGTTCAGGCGCATGGTAGATGCGCCGGAGCAGCACCATCTCGACCAGGACACCGATCAGCGCCACCGCAATCGCCGCGAGCACGATACTGCCCCAGAAGCCGAAGGCACCCGACAGGCGCTCGGTGAGCGTGAAGGCGATGTAAGCGCCGATCATGTAGAAGGCGCCATGCGCGAAATTCACGATCCGCGTCACGCCGAAGATGATCGACAGGCCCGAGGCCACCAGGAACAGCGACGCCGCGCTGGCGAGACCGGTCAGAAACTGTACGACGTAAAAGGCCATCGGCGGTCCGGGTTGGTGTTGCATGCCGCGGCACGCGGGTCTTGGTTCACCTCTCCCCGCTTGCGGGGAGAGGTCGAATTTGCGCGATGCGCAAATTCGGGTGAGGGGGAGTCTCCGCAGGGGCTCGCTGTCACCTCGCTCGCGGAGGCTCCCCCTCACTCCGACCCTCTCCCCGCAAGCGGGGCGAGGGAGAAGGAAGACATCAATCCTTCGGACGCAGCTTCTCGACTTCGGCATCGCTGGGCAGATAGTCCGCGCCCTTCTTGTAAGCCGAATCCACCATCACCCCCTTGCCGTCCTTCAGCGCGGTCTTGCCGACGAAAGCACCGAGCGTCGACTGATGGTCGATCTTGCGGAAGGTGATCTCGCCGAATGGCGAGGGCATCGACAGTCCCTCCGCGGCAGCGATCAGCTTCTCCGGATCGGTCGAGCCCGCCTTCGCCAGGATCGCGGCGGCCGCCTTGATGGTCTGGTAGCCGACGATCGAGCCGAGGCGCGGATAGTCGTTGTACTTGGCCTGGTACGCCTTCAGGAACGCGTCATGCTCGGGCGTCTTGATCGAGTACCAGGGGTACCCGGTGACGATCCAGCCCTCGGGCGTCTCATCCTTGAGCGGATCAAGATACTCCGGCTCGCCGGTCAGGAAGGAGACGACCTCGCGCCCCTTGAACAGGCCGCGGGTGTTGCCTTCGCGCACGAGCTTGACGAGGTCGGCGCCGAAGGTGACGTTGAGGATCGCTTCGGGATTGGCGGCAGCAACGGCCTGCACCACGGGGCCCGCGTCGATCTTACCCTGCGGCGGCCACTGCTCGTCGACCCACTGGATGTCAGGGCGCTTCTCCGACATCAGCTTCTTGAACACGGCAACGGCGGACTGGCCGTACTCATAGTTTGGCGCGATCGTCGCCCAGCGCTTGGCCGGCAGCTTTGCGGCTGCTTCCACCAGCATCGCCGCCTGCATGTAGTTGGAGGGACGCAGGCGGAAGGTGTACTTGTTGCCCTTGGACCAGGTCACGGCATCCGTCAGCGGCTCGGCCGCGAGGAAGAACACCTTCTTCTGGTTGGCGAAGTCACTGACGGCAAGGCCGATGTTCGACAGGAACGTACCCGTCAGCATCGCGACACCCTCGCTCGACACCAACTCGTTCGCCGCGGTCTGCGCGTCCGCCGGCTTGCCGCCGTCGTCCTTGGAGATCACAACGAGCTTCTTGCCATTGATGCCGCCGGCCGCGTTGATCTCTTCGACCGCGAGCTGCCAGCCCTTGCGGTAGGGCTCGGTGAACGCCGGCAGCAGCGAATAGCTGTTGATCTCGCCGATCTTGATGTCCTGCGCCAGGGCCGAATGAGCCATGCCGCCCGCCAGAAGCGCGAAGGCCGCGCCGACGAAGTAATTTCTTGCTCGCATCCCAACCTCCAGTTTTGAACTTTACGTCTTCTGCGTGATCTCATCCGAGAGGCTGTGCCCGCCTCCCGCTTCGAGCCCTATCTCAGACCGTCCTCGCCCTTCACTTCCGCAACCGTGAGCCCGCCGACGCGCGGTAGCGGACGGCCGCTGTCGGTGACGGCGACCGCGACCATGATCTCGTTGGCACGCGGCGCGTCGTTGATCTGCACTTCCATGCCGTCGAAATGGCTGCGCACGAAGGCTGCGTCCTTGTGCCCCAGCGGGATGTCGAGCGTCGTACCCGGCCCGCTGCGCTTCTTCGACGACGGGATCAGAGCCGCGCCCTTGCCCAGCACCTTGCGCACCGGCGCGCCCAACTTGGGGTGGAGGATCGCGGCGGCATGCTCCAGCTCACCGTTCTCGCCGACGGCGGCGGCCTTGCCATAGCTTTGCGCCTTCGCACCATCGATGCCGAGCGCCGCCACGGCGCGCTTCGACAACAGCTCGCCCAGCTCCTCGCCGATTGCGATCAGCGGCGAGAGATCCTCGACATACTGTCCGGCAAAGGGATTTTCGATGACTGCGATCGCCGCGGCACGCCGGGTCGGCGGCGAGACCTGGCGGCCCATCTCCATCTGCGTCTCTTCGACGACGGTGACGATCTTGCGGATGATCGCGCTCATGTTTCGCTTCCCCGTTCAGGCACAGACCGCGTTCTCCAGCACAAGCGGGCGCGTTCGTTGCTCTTCTATATCCTTAGGTTCGATGACAAGCATATCACCACAAAGCCGCACCACGGCACCCTCGATCAATCCGCGATCGAACAATTGGCGTGCACATTCCGCGCCAGATTCGAGCGCGACGGCGATCTCGTCCTGCGACAACGCGCCGACGTCGCGCGTCACGAGACGCTCGCCGAGATCGCTGTCGGGCTGCAGCTCGCTTGCAGGCGTCCGGATAATGGAGGGATGCCCGGGCAGATCGACAGCGTTGCCGATGATCGTGGCAGCCGCATCGGCCTGCGACGCCGTTGCCGCCAGCACCGTCACGGCATCGGCAATGCCGAGCGAAAAGCTGCGGCCGTGCCGGCCGCTTGTCGCGATACCCCGCACGGGGTCATCCGCGTCAACCCTCATCGTCCGCATCACGCCGGCGCGATCGGGCCGGTCCATCAGGCCGACCGAAAAATGCTCGCCCTTGCCGAGATGAAGCGCGATATCGCCGCCATTGTTGACATAGGCCTGATCCAGCGTCGCAGCGCCCAGCATGGCGCCCAGGATCTCCTCCGCCACGCTACCGGCAACAGCCGCCATCGGCGTGATGAAGCAATCGGAGGCATAGGGTGCGACAGCGGCATGCATCCGGCGGGCCACCACGCCCTTCAGCGAAGTCCGATTCCCGGCGGCCGTGCGCAGCTCCGGCAATTCGGCGCAGAGCTCGTCGAGCAGTCCGGTGAAGCGGCCCACAGCCGCCTCATAGGCTGCACGCACATCGTCCGTGCGCCCCCTCGCCTCAACGACCAGATCAATCGGTCCATCCTGCAAATGCAGCCGCCGGCCATCAGACAGCAATGCAATTTGCGGGAGCCGCGTCATGCCCGAGGCCCCGGGATCGGGTTCTGCCAGGGCAGCTGGCGGACATCGTCGCCGTTCTGGACCTCGGAGAGCGGCTTCACGTAATCCATGTGCCCGCCGAGCGCGGCATAGTCGGACAGCTTCATCGTGAACTCGATCGGCGCAACCAGCGCCGGCGTCGGCACGTAGCCGAACGCGCCCGCCGGCATCTGCGTCACGTCGACCATGTAGGTGATGCCGCCCCCCGGCCAGACATAGACCGGTGCACCGCCGCTGGTGACGCGCGTCAGCGCGTCCTTCACCGAGCGCGTCAGCCGCACCGGATTGTCGGTGACACCGGCACGCAGCGAGCCGCCGGCACCGGCCATGAACAGCACCGTGCACAGCGCCGGCTCGCAATTCTCCTGGATGCGCTCGACCGAGAATTTCAGATCATCCGGCATCTCGGTCTCGACCGGCTTCAGGGCCTCGTCAAGCACGTAGTAAGACGAATGCTCGCCGGTCGTGGAGACCATCAGCATCGAGAGACCCGGTTTTGCCTCCTTGGCATCGAACGGCCCGAGGATGGCGAGCGGATCGGAGATGTTGGTGCCACCCCACCCCGTGCCGGGATCTGCGACCTGGAAATAGCGGCCGGGCGTCGAGCGGCGGCCCTTCATCTTGATGCCGGTGTCGGCGATGTCGAGCAGCTTGCCGGCCTGATGCTCCGAGAGCACGCCGGTGATGTGGTCGTCGACCACGACGACTTCGTCGACCTTGCCGTGCCATTGCTTGGCGAACATGCCGATCGTCGCCGAGCCGCAGCCGACGCGCATGCGCTCTTCTTTCATGCCGTTGACGATCGGCGGTTGGCCGGCCTGGACGACGACGCTCGCGCCGCCGTCGATGGTCAGCTCGACCGCCTTGCAATTGGCGAGATCCATCAACGTGTCGCAGGTGACGCGGCCCTCCTTCTTGGAGCCGCCGGTGAGATGATGCACGCCGCCCAGCGACAGCATCTGCGAGCCGTATTCGCTCGTGGTGACATGGCCGACCGCCTCGCCCTGCGCGCGCACGGTCGCGGTCTCCGGCCCCAGATAGCGGTCGGTGTCGATCTTCACCTTGATGCCGCAATAGGAGAAGATGCCCTCGGTGACGACAGTCACCATGTCGACGCCGTCGACCTCCGCGGAGACGATGAACGGCGCCGGCTTGTAATCGGGGTAGGTCGTGCCCGCACCGATCGCAGTCACAAAGGTCGAAGGTTCGTGGACGATCTTGCCGTCCCAGTCTTCGGTGCGGCTGAACGGGACCAGCTTGCCGCCATGCGAGACCGTGCGCTCCAGGATCACATGCGGATCGACGCGGACGAGCTTGCCGTCGTGGTTGGCGTAGCGATCGCAGGCGCCCGCCGCGCCCGGCTTGATGTAGCACATCACCGGACAAGCATCGCAGCGGATCTTGTCGATAGCAGCGCTCGTCGTTTCCATCACCATGTCAGAGCCAGCGAGACCGCGGTTATCATTCGTATACGAACGATGGTGCGCGCGCCCCGGATGGCTGTCAAGCGGCGGTGCAGCGCAAAAGATGCGGCTGCTGCATAAAACCTCATTTGCCTATCCGCTCTGTCCACAAAGAAGGCAGTCGCGCTGCAGTGCGGCATGCATGGCTTGCACGTTTGTGTACAAACGGTATCGTCGCGACGTAGATTTTCGCCATGACTTTGGCCGAGCGCTTGGAAACGAGGATGACGCAGACACCGATCCGCCTCACCGTGAACGGGGGGATCCACGAGGTCGCTGCAGCGCCGGAGACGCCGCTGCTCTACGTGCTGCGCAACGATCTCGCGCTCAACGGCCCGAAATATGGATGCGGCCTCGGCGAATGCGGCACCTGCACTGTCCTGATCGACGGGACGGCGGCCCGCTCCTGCGTGATTCCCGTCGGTGGCTGCGCCGGCCGCGACATCGTGACGCTCGAAGGGCTGGCACGCGCGACAAGCCTGACCTCGTGCAGCAGGCCTTCATCGACGAGCAGGCCGCGCAATGCGGCTATTGCCTCAACGGCATGATCATGACCACCAAGGCGCTGCTCGCGATCAACCCGCGGCCGACCGAGCAGGAAGCGCTGGCGGCGCTGCGCTACAATCTCTGCCGCTGCGGCACGCATGTCGAAATCCTGCGTGCCGTGATGCGCGCTTCAGGCCAGCTCACCGAGGCCGTTGATTGATGGCCTCCCCTGCCCCTGATGGAGCTGAGCGCCAATCCGGTTCGCTCGTCGTCGTCCGCACCGTGGATGAACTCACGTCCGAGTCTTTCATCCGCATCACCGCGGATGGATCGGTCAGCGCGTATAACGGCCATGTCGATCTCGGCACCGGCATCCGCACCGCGCTCGGCCAGATCGTCGCCGAAGAGCTGGAAGTGTCCTTTGCGCGCGTCGTCGTGGTGCTCGGCGACACTGCGGTGGTGCCGAACCAGGGCGCGACGATCGCAAGCGAGACCATCCAGATCACGGCTGTTCCCCTACGCAAGGCCGCGGCGCAAGCCCGTCACTTCCTGATCGCGCGCGCGGCCGAGCGGCTGGAGCTGCCGGCGGCGGGCCTCAGAATCGAGGATGGCCTGGTGCGCGGACATGACAACCGCAGCGTCAGCTACGGCGAATTGATCGGCGACGAGACGATCCGCCTGGAGTTGGCCGACGACGTCACCGTCAAAGCGGTTGGCGATTATGCCATCGTCGGTCAGTCGACGCCGCGCGTCGACCTGCCCGCCAAGGCCACGGGCGAATTGACCTTCGTGCACGATATCCGCGTCCCCGGCATGCTGCACGGCCGCGTGGTGCGACCGCCCTATGCCGGTGTCGATGCCGGGCCGTTCGTCGGCACCAGCCTGATCGCGGTCGATGAAGCGTCAGTACGCGACATTCCTGGCCTCGTGGCTGTGGTGCGCATCGGCGACTTCGTCGGAATCGTCGCCGAACGTGAGGAAAATGCGATCCGCGCGGCGGAGCAGCTCAAGGTGAGCTGGAAGCCGACGCCTACCCTCACCGATCTCGCCGACGTCGAGACCGCGCTGCGCGCCAATCCATCGACACCGCGCACGCTGATCGACAAGGGCGACGTCGATGCGGCGATATCAGGCGCGGCCAAGCCGATGCAGCGCACTTACGTGTGGCCGTATCAGATGCACGCCTCGATCGGCCCGTCCTGTGCGGTTGCCGACTTCCAGGACGGCAACATCCGGGTCTGGTCCGGCACGCAAAATCCGCACGTGCTGCGCAGCGACCTCGCATTGTTGGTCGAGCGTCCCGAGAGCGAGGTCGAGGTGATCCGGCTGGAAGCCGCCGGCTGCTACGGGCGCAATTGCGCTGACGATGTCACCGCGGATGCACTACTGCTGTCGCGCGCCGTCGGCCGGCCCGTCCGCGTGCAGCTGACACGCGAGCAGGAGCACGCCTGGGAGCCCAAGGGCACCGCGCAGCTCATCGACGTCAATGGCGGCCTGGATGCGAACGGCGGTATCGCAGCGTATGATCTCGCCACGCGTTATCCCTCGAACGCTGCGCCGACGCTGGCGCTGCTGCTCACCGGTCGCATTCCATCCGAGCCTGCCGTGCTGCAGATGGGCGACCGCACGGCGATCCCGCCCTACGATTATGACCACATGCGCGTCGTCGCCCATGACATGCCGCCGATCGTGCGCGCATCCTGGTTCCGCGGCGTCTCGGCGCTGCCGAACACGTTTGCCCACGAATCCTACATCGACGAAGCCGCAGCCGAGGCCGGCGTCGATCCGATCGAATACCGCCTGCGCTACCTCAAGGACCAGCGCGCCGTCGATCTCGTCAATGCCGTGGCCGAACGCGCGGGCTGGGCGCCGCGACCGGTGCGCGAAGAGAAGGACGGCGAGATCGTGCACGGCCGCGGCTTTGCCTATGCGCTCTACGTCCACAGCAAGTTTCCCGGCTACGGCGCGGCGTGGTCGGCGTGGATCGCCGACGTCGCAGTGAACAAATCGACCGGCGATGTCAGCGTGACGCGCGTGGTTGCGGGACAGGATTCCGGCTTGATGATCAATCCGGACGGCGTCCGCCACCAGATCCACGGCAACGTCATCCAGTCCACCAGCCGCGCGCTGATGGAAGAAGTCTCGTTCGAGCGCGGCGCGGTCGCGGCACGGGAATGGGGCGCCTATCCGATCATCCCGTTCCCCGACGTACCCAAGATCGACGTGCTGATGCTGCCGCGTCAGGACCAGCCGCCGCTCGGCGTCGGCGAATCCGCCTCGGTCCCGAGCGCGGCAGCGATAGCGAACGCGATCTTCGATGCCACTGGCGTGCGCTTTCGCGAGCCGCCCTTTACGCCCGAACGCATCCTGCGGGGATTGCACGGTGAAACTTCGCCCGTGCCGCAGGCCCTGCCCGCGCCCGCCGCGCCGCCGCCGTCGCGCATCTGGGAGAATCCGTTCGCCAAACGCGCCGGCATCTTGGCTGCGATTGCTGCCGTCTGCACCGCCGCGATCGGCATCGGCGCGGCGCTTCTGCCGGGGCGCGCGATTGCGCCAATCGCGCGGCCCGACGCATCGGTCTATTCCGCCGCGACGATCGCACGGGGAGAGCAGCTTGCTGCGCTCGGCAATTGCGCGGAGTGCCACACCAATATCGGCGGCGTACTCAATGCCGGCGGCCGCGCATTGGAGACGCCATTCGGCACGATCTATTCAACCAACATCACGCCCGATGTCGAGACCGGCATCGGCGCATGGTCCTATCCCGCCTTCGAGCGCGCAATGCGCGACGGCTTGCATCGCGACGGGCGGCAGCTCTATCCCGCATTTCCCTACACACACTTCTCCAAGACAAGCGAAGCCGACCTTCAGGCGCTCTATGCCTATCTGATGGCGCAGCCTGCAGTGCGCGCGACGGCGCCGGCGAACACGCTCGCCTTCCCGTTCAACCTGCGCCCGCTGCTCGCGGGTTGGAATGCGCTCTTCCACCAGGCAAAGGAATTCAAGCCCGACCCCACCAAGTCCGAGGCCTGGAATCGCGGCGCCTATCTTGTCGAGGGCCTCGGCCATTGCAGCGGCTGCCACTCGCCGCGCAATGCGCTCGGCGCCGAGCAGCGCAATGCCTATCTCGCCGGTGGCTTTGCGGAGGGCTGGGAGGCGCCGCCGCTGACCTCGCTGTCGCATGCGCCGATCCCATGGAGCGAGGATGAGCTGTTCGCCTATTTGCGCACCGGCCATTCACGCTATCACGGCGTCGCCGCCGGCCCGATGGCACCTGTTGTCAGGGATCTCAAGGCCCTGCCCGACCAGGACATCCGCGCGATGGCGGTCTATCTCAATTCGTTCAACGACGCAGCCGGCGATGCGCTCGCTCGCGCGGCGAGGCTTGAAAGCGCGACCCAAGTCACCGTCGCCTCGTCCACCGGCGCGCGGCTCTATCAGGGAGCCTGCGCCGTCTGCCACGAGGTCGGCGGCCTGCCGTTGTTCGGCAGCCGGCCCTCGCTCGCGCTCAACAGCAATCTGCACAGCGCCACATCGGACAATCTCGTGCAGGTGATCCTCCACGGCATCGCCGAGCCCGTGTCGAGCGACCTCGGCTACATGCCGGCGTTCCGGAACAGCATGAGCGACGCACAGGTGGAGGAGCTCGTCAACTTCCTGCGCCAGCAATTCGCGCCGGGCAAGCCGGCATGGTCAGGCGTCCGCGAGACGATCGCGCGGGTGCGCAATTCAATCCACTAACCGTGCTTCTTCGCCTCCACCGGCGGCGTGCCGTGGGTGTGGAAGGACTCGATCGTCTTCAGCCCCCACGCCTGGCCCTTCTTGCGCTCCTCCTCGGTCCACACGATCGGCTTCCAGTCCGGCGCGAGGATCAGGCGTGCGCCGGCATTGGCGACTTCGACGCGGTTGCCGCCGGGCTCGTAGACGTAGAGGAAGAAGGTCTGCTGGATCGCGTGCTTGTGCGGGCCGGTCTCGATGTGGATGCCGTTCTCCAGGAAGATGTCGGCAGCACGCAGAATCTCCTCGCGGCTGTCGAGCGCGTAGGTGACGTGGTGGAAGCGGCCCGGCACGCCTGAATGGTCGAGCGAATAGGCGAAGTCGTAGCTCTTGTTCGACATCGTCAGCCACATCGCAGCTTCACGGCCGTCATTGAGCACGATCTGCTCGGTGAGGCGGCAGCCGAGGTAATTCTCGAAGAACTCGCGGTTGGCCTTGATGTCGACGGCGAGGCAGTTGAGATGATCGAGCCGGCGGACATTGACGCCGCGCGCGGGAAAGCGCTGCGCCTGGTTCTTCAGTGCGGGCATCAGCTCGGGCGGCGCCTGATACCATTCGGTCTCGTAATAGAGCTCGACGATGTGACCATCAGGATCGCGGCAGCGGAAGGTCGGCCCCTGCCCCATGTCGCCGTCGATCCAGCCGATGTCGAAACCGGAACCCTTGAGCGCGGCGACGCGGCGCTCCAGCGCCTGTTGGCTGCGCGCGCGCAGTGCCATGTGTTCCATGCCCGACGTCTTCGATGCCGTCAGCTTGAGCGAATAGCGTTCGTAATCGTCCCAGCCGCGCAAGTAGACCGACTCACCCTTCTGGCCGCTGACAGTCATGCCCATGACGTCGACGAAGAATTTCAGGCTCTCATCGGGCTTGGGCGTCAGCAGCTCCATATGGCCGAGATGAGCGAGATCGAGGATCGATTCGGGTTGCATGCTTTCCTCCGGGGCACAGCTGGCGATCCGCCGACCGGATCGCGTCATCGGACGCAAGCTGCAAACCGCTCACGCCTCCAAGGTGGTCACGAGGCCCCCAGCTATTTGTACTAATGTACAAATGATTAGGTCCCGTCAACAAATCAAACACCCCTGGATCGAAGGAAGACGTTCCCCGAACGATGGACTGACTGGCCGGATGGTAAAATGTTCCTTAATTGTCTTTGGGCTCCCAACGGCCTGAAATCGGGCCAATTTCCCGCCGTTTCCGCCAGTAAGTATGCAATCGGAACAAACCTCCCGGCCGAATTGTCGTGGATTTAACGAAGTGCCCGCGCCTGGCGCTTAACCGTTTGTGCAGCCACGGCCGCGCATAGTCCGGGCAAATCCCTCGCTCTCGCCAGGTTCATTCATCGTGACATCCTTTGGACGCGTGATTTCGGTTCGCGGATCGCTGGCCCGGGTCGGGCTGCTGGCAGAAAGCCAGATGCCGATCTCGGAAGTTCGGGCGACTGTCGGCCGCTTCGTCAGTATTCGCAGCGCCAGCTCGGTCATCGTTGCGATGATCACCGAGGTGTCCTGCGAGAACCTGTCGAGCAGCGACAGTTATATCGCGGTTGCCTCGGTCGACCTGCTCGGCGAGATCCTCAACGCCAGCGACAAGCCGAAATTCCAGCGCGGCGTCACCAACTATCCGACCATCGGCGATTCCGTCGATCTGATTACCAGCCAGGAGCTGCGCACGATCTACGCGCCGACCGGCTCGGACCAGATCAATGTCGGATTCCTCCAGCAGGATCGCTCGGTCGTCGCCTATGTCGATGTCGAGGAGATGCTGTCCAAGCATTTTGCAGTGCTGGGATCGACCGGCGTCGGCAAATCCACCGGCGTGTCGCTCCTGCTCAACGAGATCCTGAAGGCGCGCCCGAACCTGCGCATCTTCCTGCTCGACGTGCACAATGAATATGGCCGCTGCTTCGGCGACCGCGCGCTGGTGCTCAACCCTCGAAACCTGAAGCTGCCGTTCTGGCTGTTCAATTTTGAGGAAATCGTCGACGTGCTGTTCGGCGGCCGCGCCGGCGTGCCGGAGGAGCTCGACATCCTGGCCGAGGTGATCCCGCTCGCCAAGGGCGTCTACACCCAATATCAGAACGCCGACCGCATCGGCCTCAAGCGCATCGATCCCAAGCAGATCGGCTACACCGTCGACACCCCTGTGCCGTACCGCCTGGTCGACCTGATGTCGCTGATCGACGAGCGCATGGGCAAGCTCGAGAACCGCTCCTCGCGCATCATCTATCACAAGCTGATCTCGCGCATCGAAGCGGTGCGCAACGACCCCCGCTACGCCTTCATGTTCGACAACGCCAATGTCGGCGGCGACACCATGGCCGAGGTCATCAGCCATCTGTTCCGCCTGCCGGCGAACGGCAAGCCGATGACGGTGATGCAGCTCGCCGGCTTCCCCGCCGAGGTGATCGATTCCGTCGTCTCGGTGCTGTGCCGCATGGCCTTCGATTTCGGCCTGTGGAGCGACGGCGTCTCGCCCCTGCTGTTCGTCTGCGAGGAAGCGCATCGCTACGCCTCCGCCGACCGCAATATCGGCTTCGGCCCGACCCGCAAGGCGGTGTCGCGTATCGCCAAGGAAGGCCGCAAATACGGCGTCTATCTCGGCCTTATCACCCAGCGGCCGGCCGAGCTCGACGCCACCATCATCTCCCAGTGCAATACGCTGTTCACGATGCGTCTTGCCAACGAGCGCGACCAGGCGCTGCTGCGCGCCGCTGTGTCGGACGCCGCCGCGAACCTGCTCTCCTTCGTGCCCTCGCTCGGCACGCGTGAAGTGCTGGCCTTCGGCGAAGGCGTCGCACTACCGACCCGGTTGCGCTTCAAGGAGGTGCCACCGCACCAATTGCCGCGCGGCGAGGCTACCATCAGCAGCGTGCCTTCGGTCACCTCCGGCCACGACATGCATTTCGTCAGCGCCGTGCTCGAACGCTGGCGCGGCGCCACCTCGCAGCGCGACGTGCCGAATGACCCTGTGTTCTCGGCTCCGCCCGCCAAGACGCTCTCCAATGTCGAGGCCCCGATGCTGCAGCCCTCGATGGGGCTCGATCCGGACCGCTTCTCGCTGCTGAAGAAGCCGCTGCGGTAAGGACTCGCGTGTCCCGGACGCGCTGCAGCGTGAAACGCTGCTGCGCAGAGCCGGGACCCACGCCGCGCACACCCTCCTCTCCGACATTCTGGGCCCCGGCTCAGCAGCGCACTGCAACGGACGATGCTTCGCATCGCCGGGAGCGCCGCGCTGCGTCCGGGGCACGAGACGTAACGACTCCTCTGGAGCCTCTCGCCCGCATCGACTATGTTTTGCCGGTACGAAGCCGACGTTCTACACATGACGAACCCTCGCTCGAACGCATGGGACGCGTGCCGAAGAAGTGACTAGATGACCGAAATGGACTGGCCCGAAATCCTGCTGCGCCTCGGCACCGCGACGCTCGCCGGTAGCGCGATCGGCCTGAACCGCGACCTGCACGGCAAGCCGATCGGGCTGAAGACGCTCGGCATCGTCGGGCTCTCCACCGCGGCCGTCGTGCTGCTCGCGGTCCAGTTCGCCGAGCCCGGCAAGATCACCGATGCGACGAGCCGTGTGATCCAGGGCATCCTGACCGGCATCGGCTTCCTCGGAGCCGGCGTCATCGTCCACGAGAGCGACCGTTTTCGCGTGCGCGGCCTGACCAGCGCGGCCTGCACCTTCCTCGCCGCCTGTCTCGGCATTGCGTGCGGCGCCGGGCAATGGAAGATCGTCATGGTCGCATTGGCGTTCACTTTCGTGCTGCTCACGATCGGCCGCCGCGTCGAACGCTGGCTGCATCGGATGCTTGGCGGCAAGGATGAGAGACATGACATCGGCCACGATATCGAAGCGCGCCATCCGTCAGAGGCCGATCGCCGTCCATAATTCTCAGCGCGGCTCACCTGCGCGGCGCCAGCAGACAATCGCCAGAACGACCGGCAGCGACAACGCCAGCCACGAAAGCGCGTCCCAGACATCGTCTCCGACCAGCGCAAGGCCGAGCCCTGCGCCGCAGACGATGCCGACGAGGAGAGGCCAGCGGAAGACGTCCCACACGCTTCTGTGAACCCGAGGCTGGTTCGAGACGGGAGTGACCATGGGCTATGTGCCGACTGCCGCGGTGCGGCCCGCGTCGAGCGGCTTGCGGCGGGCCGGTGACTTTCGCCGCGCCGCCCAGAGATAGATCCCGCTGACGAGAATGATGATCGTGATGATGTCCAGCAGCGCCCAGATGATCTTCAGCGGAAGCCCACCATAGTCGCCGAAATGCAACGGCCGGGAGACCTGAAGCGTCTTCAGATACCAGGGCACCTCGGGGGCCACGATGGTCTTGCCGTCATTGGCGTCGACGAGCATCGGCTGGAGCATGCGCGCCGTGAAGGGCGTCGCGCCCTTGGTCCAGACGACCAGATGCTGCGGGCTGCCGAAGCGTGCCGATGTCGGCATCGTCACCGAGGTGACCAGACGATCCGGAAATCTTGCGCGGACGAGCTCGACGGCAGTGTGAACCGACGGGATCGGAGCCACGGGCTTGCCGAGATGAGGCGCCAGCAAGACCGGGATCAACTGCGCGCGCCACAGGTCGAACAGCGGCGTCGCCAGTGTGTTGATCATGCCGGTGAGACCCACAACCATCGCCCAGGTCACGGTGACGATGCCGAAGAGATTATGGGTATCGAGCCATTTGGCGCGCGGAGACGATCGCCGGCGGATCGTGCCGAAATCGAGCCGCCGCATGAACGGCCAATAGACGACCACACCGGACATGATCGACGCGGCGAACACAAGACCCATCGTGCCCAGAAACAATTCGCCGGGCAGGCCTGCAAACATGTCCTTGTGAATCCGCAACACGAAATCCATGACGCTCTGATGTGGAGCCTCCTCCCCGAGCATTTCGGCCGTCCGCGCATCGAACGTTAGACGATGGAAGTTACCCGGCGCCGGGACAGCGGTCGGAGACACCGCAACCGTCACCAGCGGCTCCGTCTGCTTGAGATTGAGAAGCAGGACGTAGTGCCCCGGAAAGCGCGCTTGAACCGCAGCGATCATCCGGTCGAGCGAGAGACGCGGCGTTCCCTCCGGCATGGCGGGCGCCGCGATCTCATCCTCGAGCAGATCGTCGATCTCGTCGTGGAAGACCAGCGGAAGCCCGGTCATGCACAGCATCAGCAGGAACAGCATGCACACCAGCGACGTCCAGGTGTGAATGCGCGACCATAGCCGGATCGTGCGTGCCTGAACCATGATCTCTACCAGCGATAGCTGACGGTGCCTGTGATGGTGCGCGGGCTGGTGTACTGGCAGCCGCCGTTCGCCGTGCAGGCAAGCGTGACGCGATCGGCGATGTTCTTCACGTTGAGCGCCATGTTGACGCCCTTCGGCTGGCGATAATGCAGGCCGGCATCGAACACGACGTAGCCCTCGTTGACGATGGTGTTGGTGATATCGGCGAAGGTCGGCCCGTTGTAGCGGACGCCGCCGCCAAGACCCCAGCCGTCCCATGTGCCGCCCTGGACAGTGTAGTCGAGATAGGCCGACGCCATCTGGCGGGCGACCAGCGTCGGCACCTTGCCGAGGTCGGTGCCAGTGCTTTGCGTCACCTTCACATCCTGGTTGGTGTAGGTCGCCACCAGGTTCAGCCCGGGCATGATCTGCGCCAGCGTCTCGAACTCGAAGCCGCGCGAATTCACGTCGCCGAGCTGGACCGAGAAGCCGAGATGCGATGGATCGCTCGTGAGCGAGTTTTGCCGCGTCAAGTCATACAGCGCCACCGTCATCAACAAGGTCCGCGACGGTTGGTACTTGACGCCGACCTCATGCTGCTGCGCCCTCGTCGGCTTGAACGGGCTGCCCGCAAAGTCCGTGCCCGGCGTCGGCAGAAACGATTCCGAATAGCTGTAGTAAGGCGCCACTCCGGAATCGAACACGTAGGAGACGGCTCCTCGCTTGGTGAAGGCCGTGTCCTTGGTGTCGGTGGTCTTGTTGGTCGCCAAGGCGTAGGTATTCTGTTCCGAGGCGTCGTAACGTCCGCCCAACGTGAAGATCCAGTTCTGGATCTTCATCTGGTCCTGCGCATAGACGCCGACTTGGTCGATCGTCTGGTTCGCTGAGGGGGCAGTGAGCGCAGTCGGAACCGCAATGGCCTGGTCATAGACGGGATTGATCTTGCTCAGCGGCGGTGCAGCTCCGAAATAGGTCCGGTCCGTCATGTTGAACGTCAGATAGTCGACGCCGGAGACCACCGTATGTTGGAGCGGCCCGGTGCTGAACTTGCTGATCAGGTGGTTGTCGGTCGACAGTGTGTCGATCTGCTCCTGGATACGCATCGAGCGTCGCGGAAAAACCGCGGTCGTATCGAGCGGAGTTCCGATGAACGTCAGATACCGATAGTCGAGCTCGGTGTGACCATAACGAGCCTTGGATTCGAAGATCAGGTTGTTGCTGAAGCGGTGCTCGAGCTGGTAGCCGACGCGCTCCTGCTCCTGGTCGAATTTGTTGTAGCTGGGGTCGCCGAGAAACACCGGCAACGCCGTGATGCCGGTGACCTTCCCGCCCGTCACATGGACCATCGACAGCGGAAAGGCATTTCCAGTCACATCGTGCGTGTAGTCGGCGAGAATGGTCAGCGTCGTATCGTTGGTCGGCTTCCAGGTCACGGCCGGAGCGATATAGGTCCGGTTGTCCTTCACGAAATTCGAGAAGTTCGCGATCTGCGCATCGGAATCCCTGAACACGCCGGTCAGCCGATAGAGCAGCGTACCGTCCTTGGTCGCGGGACCGCCGAAATCGAAAGCGCCCTGGAAGCGGTCGTAATTGCCGAACTGGCCGACGATCTCGCCGAAGGCCCGTTCGGGCGGCCGCTTGCTGATGACGTCAACGAGGCCGCCTGGCGCGCCCTGCCCATACATGACCGAGCTCGGTCCCTTGATGACGTCGATGCGTTCGAAGCCGTAGGGCTCGTTGCGGAACAGCGACAAGAAGTTGGGATCGCCGACCTCACGAAGCCCGTCGCGATAGGCACCGTAGCCATTGTTGTCGAAGCCGCGGATGAAGACGTTGTCGAAGCGCGGGTCTTTGCCGCCCGGCTGGATGGCGAGACCTGCGACATACTGCAATCCTTCGACAAGCGTCGTGGCCGAGCGCGCATCGAGCTGATCGCGGCTGACCACCGAAACGGATTGAGGTGTCTCAAGAATAGGTGTGTCGGACTTCATCGCGGCCGAACTGACGACGGACACAAACCCCTTCACCGGATCCGTACCGCGTTCCACCGCAGCGGAGGCCGGCTGAGAAGCGGCCTCGGCAGCCTGTCCTGCCACGTGTGATCGCGCACGTCGGACACTCGCAGATCGCGAGCTGCGCGATGTCGTGACCTGACGCTTGTTCGCGCGGCCTTGCTCGACCACGACGGGCGGAAGATCCGATGCTCCACTCACGCCCTGGGCTTGCGCGTTGCCGCCAAAGGCGATGGCCGGAGGAAGCACGAGAAGACCGCACAACGTCGACACGCATCCGCGCTTCGTTGCGCGTGCGTGAAACACAAATTCCAGCATTCCCAGTCCCCGAATTTACGGGGACGAGCATGCAAAGACTCCGAACGCACAATCAAAGTCTTTCGGACATTCACGTCGTAGAATCTATGTAGACTAGACCTGTTCTAATGAAACGACGTCAGCATCTCGCAGGCGTCTTCCGTTGGCTGCACGAATTCCCGACGCTGAACGAATTCCGCCGCGCGCCGCGATGAGCGATCGACCTGCCGCGTCACGATCTAGAATCGCAAGCGTCGTGCCCATATGGGTTTCAGCAGTTCGAGCACCGTGAGCACCAGCAATCCCGCGCCGAGCGTGACCATCAGATCGTCCAGGTGCAGAGGGCCGAAACGAAACAGACTGGACGCAGGCGGCCAGAACAGGGCCGCGGCGAGAACGAGCGCGATCGACAGGAATATCCAGAGCAAAGCCGGGTTCGGACGGAAGAAGGCTGACAAGAACGACGCGCTGAAGGACCGGTTGACCAGCACCAGCGCGACGATGCAGACGACCAGCGCGATGAAAGCCAGCGTGCGCGCCTCGTCGGGTGGAATACCGGTACGAAGCGCAACGACGAAGATCATGGCGATCAAGGCAAATGCCATGAAGCCTTGAAGGATGCTCCAGCCGACCAAAGCCCACGAGAACAATTCCGCATCGGCACGCCGTGGCGGGCGCGTCATGACATCGCGCTCCTCCCGCTCGGCTTCGAACACGAGCGAGCAGACCGGATCGATGATCAGCTCCAGAAACGCAATGTGAACGGGTCCGAGAATCAGAGGCAGCCCGAAAACCAGCGGAAGCAGGGCGAGCCCCGCGATCGGAACGTGGACGGCGAAAATGAAGGCCATCGCCTTGCGGAGATTGTCGTAGATCCGGCGCCCCAGCCGGATCGATGCGACGATGGAGCCGAAATCGTCGTCGAGCAGGACGATCGAGGATGCCTCGCGGGCGACATCGGTGCCGCGGCCGCCCATCGCGATCCCGATATGGGCCGCCTTCAGGGACGGCGCGTCGTTGACGCCGTCGCCGGTCATCGCGACGATCTCGCCGTTGCGCTTCATCGCCTGAACGATCCGCAGCTTCTGCTCCGGCAGGACCCGCGCGAACACGTTCACGTTCCTGACGAGGGCCTCCAGCCCGTTCTCGTCCGCGAGCCTGATCTGCTCGCCGGTCGTGACCTCATTGACGTCGAGCCCGGCCTGCCCGGCGATCGCCATGGCGGTCGCCGGATAGTCGCCCGTAATCATGACGACGCGGATGCCGGCCGAACGACATTCGGCCACCGCCTCGGGGACGTGCGGACGAAGCGGATCGGCCAACCCGACCAGACCGAGGAAGCGAAACGAAAAACCTTCCTGCGAGCTCGGCAGGATCTCAGCCTCGCAGGTCGCTGCGGCCACGCCGAGCACGCGAAGACCGTCCTTCGCCATCGCCGCGACCGCATCCCGCAGCGCGTCCTGGTCCGCACCGTCCAATTTACAGAGGCGCGCAATCGCTTCGGGAGCACCTTTGGCCGAGGCGAACAATCCCTGGGACGATTGCCAAACCTGGGTCATCGCCAGCAGCTCGGGACGCAGGCCGTAGGTGCGGATCAAGGTTCGAGCACCCGGGAATTCATCACCCTCCGGCAGGCTCGCCTGCGCGAACGCGTGCAGGGCCTTCTCCATTGGATCGAATGGTTGGGGCGAGCTCGCCAGAGCACTGCAACGCGCCAGCTCGAAAAACTCCGCTCCGACGGACGCCGGTCGCGAAGACACGAGGCGCACGCTTGTCCCGCCGCGTAGCCTCAGCTCCGCAACCGACATCCGGTTCTGCGTCAGCGTGCCGGTCTTGTCGGTGCACAGCACTGTAGCGGAGCCGAGCACCTCGATCGCGGCCGCGCGCCGCGTCAGCACCCGCGCCTTCGAGATCCGCCAGGCGCCCATGGCCATGAACACCGTGAGGACGACGGCGAACTCCTCAGGCAGCATGGACATGCCGATCGCGATGCCTCCGAGCATCGCCTGCAGCCAATCCCCGCGCAGCGTTCCGTAAAGCAGGACGGCCGCCAGGCTGATCATCGCGCCGCCGAGAAAGCAAAGCCGGACGAGCCGTGCGGTCTGCTGCTGCAGCCGCGGCGGCTCCGGCTGCAGGCCATGCAGCGACAGTCCGATCTTCCCGATCTCGCTGCGAGGGCCGGTGGCCTTGACCTCGGCGAGGCCCTCGCCTCGCACGACCAGCGAGCCCGAATACACGAAAGGCAGGTCATCGCCGCCCGGGCGATGCTCAGCCAAGCCGGCCTTTTCAGTCAAGGAAGCTTTGGCGACCGGCGTCTTGAGGGCCTGCTTGCGAACCGGGAACGATTCTCCGGTCAGCAGGGACTCATCGACCGCCAGATCACGCGCGCTGACGAGCACCGCATCCGCCGGAATCCGATCGCCCTCGGCCAGGACGAGGAGATCGCCGCGGACGACGTCCCGGCCGGCGATGCGCCGGCGCTCCCCGTCCCTGACCACGAGCGCTCGCGGACTGGTCAACTCTCGCAACGCCTCCAGCACGCGCTCGGTGCGGGTTTCCTGCACGATTGTGATCACGACGGAGATGGCGCCGAATGCCAGCAGAAGCAGCGCCTCGCGGAGGTCGCCGAGCAGCAGATAGACCAGCCCGCCGCACATAAGGAGGGCGAGCATCGGCTCGCGCAGCACCTCGAGCACGATGCGCAGCGGCGTGCGCCGTTCGGGCCGAGGCAGTTCGTTGTAACCTTCCTGCTGCAGCCGCAGCCCGGCTTCGCTTTCGCTGAGCCCGGGCGAACCGCCGCTTTCTGTCTTGCTCACGTCTTCCGCCGCATGCTCCAGAGACTTCCAGCCCCCACGACGGCTGTCACCAGCAGGACGGCGACGAAGGTCTGGATGATGGTGAAGTTCAGGGCATCTCGCGCGACGAACAGCGCGGTGACCGCGCCGGCGACGATAAAGACGATGCGAAAGATGATGCTCACGGCCGTGCCTCCAGTCTTGCATGACTTGGAGCCCGGGCCCGCGACGTCGGGGCACAACGCTGCTTCTGCAACCATGCAGGCAGACTTTAGCCGGTCGGAGCGACGCAGATTTGCGGCAGGTCAAACCTCACTCGGCCATCGCCGCACCCGGCCGGTCGACGGGTGCGACCTGATGTCCGCGTCGAAGTGATCAGCCGCTAACGCTTCGCCATCAACTCGAGCGCCGGAGCAAAGCGCTCCGCGAACGTCAACGACTTCGCGTGATGAACTGCGGCAAACGATGCCGAAATGCCTACCGAAGCGACCGCGAGCAAAGCAATTACGAAAACCAGACGGCGCATGTTCGCCTCCTGTGTGAGCTCGACTACCCCATACAGATGGGACGGCTCTGTTTCAGGACGGTTTCATGGACGCGGAAATTGATTTCACTCAAGCGCCTGTGATGGGATCCGGCTTATCTGGAGGCATTCCGTAACCAACTAACAATGGTCGACGTATTTTGCAGAGGAGCGCGGCCGTGTTGGGAATTCTACATCCGCGGACACGATCCTAAGCACTGCGGCGACCAGCAGCATTCGCTGGAATGGGAGTCATCAAGGACTATTCAAATGAATATCGTGATCCAGAAGCTCAATGGCCTGTGGCACCTCATCGTCGGGTCGTACCAGATCCGAACGCCCTTCCTGGACACCCAGGACCGCGCGCTGGTGGTCACTTACGCCCGCCGCGCCTATCCCGGCGCCAGGATCTTCCAGCGCGACTGACGGGAGCGCAGGCGCCTATTCCGTTCAGAGGCACGGGGTATATCCGGTCGCCTGGAGCCCCACGATCTTTCCATCTGGATTGGCCGACCATTTCACCGAGACGTGCGTAGATCCGCAGACGAAATTGACCGGCCCGCGGTACTCGTAAGTCATCTCCCGTGAACCCGCAGGGCATGATCCGTAGCGGCGCATCGATCCCGGCCGTATCTCCGGCAACCTGCACAACGGGCGCGGCTGCGCGACGTCCGAAAAACCATCTTTCAGCAAGGATGCTCTCAACACTGCCTCGTCGGTCCCTTCCGGGAACTGCGCATTCAGGGTCGCCGTCATTGGACCATCACGGTCATTCAGAGGCGAGGCAAGCGGCTCCGCCAGGATTCTTGGAGGCGCCCAGTTGTAGCTGAGGAATAGATTCAGCGCATATCCGGTGATGGCGAAGAACAGCGAATAGAGCGCTATGGTCCGTATCCAGAGAGACGTCTCCGCTGAGACGGCCGGCAGGCGCAAGCTCAATCCGCCGCACGCCAATCCAAACGACGCAATGATGAGCAGGATCGCAACTGGCACCAAGTATGGATAGCTGGCCAGCCAGCACACCAGAACGACGGCCAGCAAGCTCCAGCCCAGCGCCCGCCCATCCCGACGGAGAAGGGCAATGAGCGGCGCGATTGCCGCCATCATCGTGAAGATGAAAACGCCCTGCTGAGGCATCACAGCACGCAATTCCCGCTGCCCTAATCATCGTCCTCCGGACCGCACCAGCCGGGCAGATAGATCGCATCCTTGCTCTTGGCCGCCGACATCGCCTTCTCGATCGCCTTGTCGTAATCAGCCTCCACCGCCTTGCGCGAGACTTTTCGGCGCAGGAAATCAGCCCAGAGGAATTCGGAGAACGGCGTAGTGTCCTTGGCGAAGCCACCCAAGCGGCGCAATTCGCCGGCAAGGCTGCGGAACGGATCGTCCTTGAGATCGGCAACCGATTTCGGCAGGTCGCGGAACTGTCGCCGTTCGCCCTTGGCGTCGTAAGGATAGACCCAACGCTTGTTGTCCATCACGCCCCAGAAAGCCTCGCGCTCGACCATGCGGAGGTCGCCTACGATGGTGACCAGCACCTCCTTGACGCCTTCGTCGTGCAGTGCGCGGCCGAGATGATGATGGTCGATCACATAGTACCGCGCGTCGGGGCCGTAGACGACGGGGATCATGTGCTTGCCGAGAAGATCGGCCTGCTTCTTCTTGTCATGCTCGCGCCAGCGCTTGCGCTTCTCCTTGACCTCGCGCATGCCGACCGTCATCTGCGTCGGCCGGAGCGACAGGATCGGGACCGGGTGCACTCTCGGCTCACGCGCGTTGGTCGTGGTCATGGTCGAAGGCCCCTCGCATGGATGCAACTGACGGATCAGGTTCCCCGACTATGACATGGGCCTTGCGGCGGCAAAACGTGTTCGGAAGGACGCGGAGATCACAAGCCGATGTAGAGGGGAACGAAGGCGTGAAGTCCTTGGCCCTTGCTACCTCCGTTGTTGCAACGCAACCCTTGCATCCCTGCCGCCGACACGACGGCCGGTTCCGCGGTCGCTTCCCACCGTCCATGCACAAATAGTGCGAGCGCACAAATGCACGCGGGCATTGCGAAGATTTTCTGCAACACGTTCATCCCGTGTGCTATCTAAAATCGCTGCTTCGGAGTGATCCCCGCCCCATGACTACCCAGCGGCCCATAAGCTCTGACGACGAGCACCGGGTGCTCCAGTTCAGGCCGCGCACCTCGCCTTCCCCGACGGTCCACCGCGGTAGCGGCACCGTGCAGCCGTTGCGAGTCGCCCCCGAACCACTCGACCTGTCGCGCTACGAGAAGCCCCGCGCCGAGCCGGACGATTTCCGGCATCGCATGCTCGCCAACATCGCGGCGCTGGCCTTTACCATCGCGCTGACCGCAATCGGAATTTGGCTCGCGGTCAGCATCGCCGACCTGCGCCGGACCCAGGATTGCGTGCTGATGGGCCGTCGCGACTGCGTCAAGATCACGACGCCACATATCTAGGCCCGCCTCGCCCCGCCCCGGCGGGCAAGGGACTCCAGCGGGGCATCCCCAGCCCTCTCTCGCCGCCTGCCCGGCTCCATTGAACTCAGGGCGGCGCTCCGATATACGGGCTTTCGACCCGGCCAGAGGGGGGTTTGAGGGCGTCATCAGGGGCGCGATGCCCACCCACCGTGCCACTCTGGATAATCTGACAAATATCCGCAATATATCAAAGGCTTAGTGATGTCTTCCACATTCGATCAGGTCGCCACGATCATCGCTGAAACCTGCGACATCCCGCGCGACACGATCACGCCGGATAGTCATGCCATTGACGATCTCGGCATCGACAGCCTCGATTTCCTCGATATCGCGTTTGCGATCGACAAGCAGTTCGGCATCAAGCTCCCGCTGGAAAAGTGGACCCAGGAGGTCAACGACGGCAAGGCGACCACCGAGCAGTATTTCGTGCTGAAGAATCTGTGCGCCCGCATCGACGAACTGGTTGCGGCCAAGGGCGCGAGCGCCTAAGCGCGCGGTCATGCAACTCGAATACTTCCACATGATCGATCGCATCGTCGACCTCAAGGTCGACGAGAAGACGATCGTCGTCGAAGCGCAGGTCCCGCAGGAGAGCACCATCTTCGAGGGGCACTTCCCGGGTTACCCCTTGATGCCCGGCGTGCTCCTGATCGAATCGATGGCGCAGGCTTCGGGCTGGCTTCAACTCGGCGTGTTCAAGTTCGAGCGCATGCCGATCCTTGCCGCCGTGAAGGAGGCCAAGGTCCGCGGCTCGGTCTTCCCAGGCGATCTCATGAGCATCGAGGCGAGCCTCGTCCATGAAGGCTCCGGCTATGCCATGACCGAAGCCAAGATCAGGGTCGGCGGCAAGCTGCGCGCGAACTCGGCGCTGACCTTCACGCTGATCCCCTTCCCCAATGCGGATATGCGCGGCTACATGGCGAAAGTCGCCGAGCGCGTCGGCTTTCCGCAACAGGCCGTATCGCCATGACTGACACTGCTTCGAAGCCCGGCCAGACCGAAGTCTGGATCACCGGCATTGGACTCGCGACCTCGCTCGGCGAGGGCCTGGACGCCAACTGGGCCGCGCTTGCCGAGAAGCGCATCAATGTCGACGAGAAGGGCTTTGCGCCCTACGTCGTGCATCCCTTGACGCCTGTTAGCTTCGACAGCCAGATCCCGAAGAAGGGCGACCAGCGCCAGATGGAAGCCTGGCAGCGCATCGGCACCTACGCCGCCGGCCTTGCGCTCGATTCCGCCGGGATCAAGGGCAACAAGGACATCCTGTCGAAGATCGACATGGTGGTGGCCGCCGGCGGCGGCGAGCGCGATCTCAACGTCGACACCGGCGTCTTGACGGCCGAGGCCAAGGGGGCGAACGCGCCCGGCTTCCTCAACGAACGGCTGATGAGCGATCTCAGGCCGACGCTGTTCCTGGCGCAGCTCTCCAACCTGCTCGCAGGCAACATCGCGATCGTGCACGGACTTGGCGGCACCTCGCGCACCTTCATGGGCGAAGAGGTCGCCGGCGCCGATGCCGCCCGCATCGCGCTGGCGCGCATCGCCTCGGGCGAGAGCGACATTGCGCTGGTCGGCGGCTCGCATAACGGCGAGCGCAAGGATTTGCTCGTCCTCTACGAATTCGGCGATTTCAACCTCAAGGACAAGTTCGCTCCGGTCTGGGCGCGCAAGGACCACGCCGGCTTCGCGCTGGGATCTGCCGGCGCCTTCCTGGTGCTGGAGTCGAAAGCACACGCGCAAGCGCGCGGCGCAAAGCCGTTCGCAAGACTGTCGAGCGTGGTCGCCGACCTCGCCCGGCGCAAGCAGCCCGGCGACATGGCCGCGACGCTGGAGCAGCTGTGGACCAAGCTGCCAAGGCGCGAAGGCAAGGGCGCGATCATCTCAGGCGCGACCGGTGCAGAGCCCGCGACAAGCGAAGAGCGCGACTTCCTGAAAGGCCATGCCGACTTCCCGGTGCGTTCGACCGGCACGATGTTCGGCCACACCATGGAGACGCAATTCCCGCTCGGCATCGCGCTCGCCGCGCTGTCGATCTCGCGCGGTGCGCTGTTCCCGCCGAACGATTCCACCGGGACCGAGATTGAAATGCAGGGAGCGCCCACCCAGATTGTGGTGGTGGGAGCCGGACACTGGCGCGGCGAAGGCATGGCGCTGGTCGAGGCAGTTAGCTAGCTCACCCGGGGGAATCGACATGACTGCACCACGCGATAAACTCGGGCGCCCCGTCGTCGTCGTCACCGGCATGGGCATCATGACCTCGCTCGGTGCCGGCAAGGCCGACAATTGGGCCAAGCTCGTTGCCGGCGAATCCGGCATCCGCACCATCACGCGCTTTCCGGTCGACGGCCTGAAGACCACGATGGCCGGCACCGTCGATTTCGTCAGCGTCGATCCGTTCTCCTCCACCGGCCTGTCCGAGCGGATGGCTGAGCTCGTGACGGAGGAAGCGCTCGAGCAGGCCGGCATCGGCGCCAAGGCCGATTTTCCGGGGCCCCTCTTCCTCGCTGTTGCGCCGGTCGAGGTCGAATGGCCGCAGCGCCGCGAGCTCGGCCGCGCCGTCGGCGCGCTCGACTTCAACTATGACGATCTCTTGCGTATCTCCGGCGGCGGCAAGTACAGCGCCTATCATCACCGCTTCATGTTCGGCTCGGTGGCCGCACATCTCGCCGAGACCTTCGGCACCAAGGGCTCGCCGATCTCGCTGTCGACGGCCTGCGCGTCCGGAGCCACCTCGATCCAGCTCGGCGTCGAGGCGATCCGCCGCGGCGAGACCGACGCTGCGCTGTGCGTTGCGACCGACGGCACCGTGAATCCGGAAGCCCTGGTACGCTTCTCGCTGCTTTCGGCGCTGTCGACCCAGAACGATCCGCCGCAGGCGGCCTCCCGCCCCTTCTCCAAGAACCGCGACGGCTTCGTCATGGCCGAAGGCGCCGGCGCGCTCGTGCTGGAAAGCTTTGAGGCCGCCACCGCGCGCGGCGCAAAGATCCTCGGCGTGATCGCCGGCTGCGGCGAGCTCACCGATTCCTTCCATCGCACCCGCTCTTCGCCCGACGGCAAGCCGATCATCGGCTGCATGAACAAGACGCTGGCCGATGCCGGCATGACGCCGGACCAGATCGACCACATCAACGCGCACGGCACTGCGACGCCCGAGAACGACAAGATGGAGTTCAACACGACATCGGCCGTGTTCGGTGAGCTCGCGCAGAAGATTCCGGTCACCTCCAACAAGTCGATGGTCGGCCACACCATCTCGGCCGCCGGGGCGGTCGAGGCGATCTTCTCGCTGCTGACGCTCGAGCATCAGCGCATCCCGCCGACGATCAACTACGAGACGCCGGATCCGACGATCCTGTTCAACGTCGTCGGCAACAAGGCGCGCGACGCCCGCGTCACCGCGGTGATGTCGAACTCGTTCGGCTTCGGCGGCCAGAACGCCTCGCTGATCCTGACCCGCGAACCGGCCTGACCGGACGCATGGCGCTGCTTCCTGCGAGGACGAAGGCCCGCGCGCGGGAGGCTGCAAAATCGATCGGCGGCAGCCTGATCGGCGCCGCCACCGTGGGCATGCTGCGCACCACGCGCTATTTCGATCCGGCCAAGACCTCGGACTTCTTTGCGCGCGTCGTGAAGATGATCGGACCGCGCCTGCGCGAGCACCGCATCGGCCGCGCCAACCTCACCGCGGCGTTTCCCGAGAAGTCGCCCGAGGAGATCGAACAGATCCTGATGGGCGTCTGGGACAATCTCGGCCGCGTCGGCGCCGAATTCGCCCATATCGACCATGTCTGGGATTACGATCGCGACCATCCGGAAAAAAGCCGGATCGAATTGTCGCCGCGCAGCATCGAGCTGTTCGACCAGATTCGCGACGACGGCAAGCCGGCGCTGATCTTTGCCGCGCATCTCGCCAATTGGGAGCTGCCGGCGCTCGCTGCCGTCGCGCATGAGCTGGATACCGCGATCCTCTATCGCCGGCCGAACATCGCCTCCGCCGACCGCATCATCCAGGAGATGCGCCAGGTCAACATGGGCACGCTGATCCCGGCGGGCCGCGACGCGCCGCTGCGGCTCGCGCAGGCGCTCAAGGACGGCAAGCATGTCGCCATGCTGATCGACCAGTATCTGACCGCCGGCGTCGAGGTCACCTTCTTCGGCCGCAAGACCCGCGCCAACCCGATGCTGGCCCGCCTCTTGCGCCAGGTCGAATGCCCGATCCACGGCGTCCGCATCATCCGCCTGCCCGATGGCCGCTTTCGAGGCGAGCTCACCGAAGAGGTCAAGCCGGTGCGCGACGCCGACGGCAAGATCGACATCCAGGGCACGACCCAGGCAATCACCAGCGTGGTGGAAGGCTGGGTGCGCGAGCATCCCGAGCAGTGGCTCTGGCTGCATCGCAGGTGGCGGTAGTTACGCCGTCATTGCGAAGAGCGGAGCGACGAATGCCCCTCACCGCCCCGTCTTCACCTTGGTCCAGAGCCGGTTGATGGTGCGCTGGGTCGCCGGCTCGCGCGCCGTGATGACGAACAGTTTTGCGAGCGTCGCCTCGTCCGGATAGACGTTCTTGTCGTTCAAAATCTTCGGATCGACCAGCTTCTGGCTGGCGAGGTTGCCGCTCGCGTAGGACAGGAAGTCCGAGTTCTTGGCGGCGACGTCCGGGCGATAAAGATAGTTGATCAGCTCGTAGGCTTCCTTGACGTTCTTGGCATCCGCGGGGATCGCGAGATTGTCGAAGAACATCTGCGCGCCCTCCTTCGGAATGGCGTAGCCGATCTCGATGCCACTCTTCGCCTCGGCGGCACGCGCGCGGGCCTGCATGATGTCGCCGGACCAGCCGACCACGAAGCAGATCTCGCCGGTCGCGAGCGCGCTCAGATATTCAGACGAGTGGAATTTGCGCACGGAGGGGCGGACTTTTGCGACGACATCGGCGGCCTTCTCGAGGTCGGCCTGCTTGGTCGAGTTCGGATCGAGCCCGAGATAATTCAGCGCCGCCGGAAAGATGTCGTCGGCGGAATCGAGCATGTGCACGCCGCAGTCTTTGAACTTGGCGAGGTTCTCCGGCTTGAAGACGATGTCCCAGCTGTCGATCTTGGCATCCGGCCCCAGGATCGCTTTCACCTTGGCGACGTTGTAGCCGATGCCCGTCGTGCCCCACATGTAGTTGGCGGCGTAGTTGTTGCCGGGATCGTAGGTCGCAAGGTTCTTGGTCACCATCGGCCAGGCATTTTCCAGGTTCGGCAGCTTCGACTTGTCGAGCTTCTGGAAGATGTTGGCCTTGATCTGGCGCTGCAGGAAATAGGCCGTGGGCACCACGACGTCGTAGCCGGACTTGCCGGCCATCAGGCGCGTCTCCAGCGTCTCGTTGGCATCGAAGGTGTCGTAGACGACCTTGATGCCGGTCTCCTTGGTGAAGGCCTCGAGGACATCCGGCGCCATATAGTTGGACCAGTTGTAGAAATTGACGACCCGCTCCTCGGCCCTAACGGGAGCGGAAAGCAACGTCAGCGCGGCGGCGATTGCAAAAGCACGGCAAAGCCCGGAGCGGCCGACATTGGTCATCTCTACCTCTTGCGTCCACGCACCGCGTCCGACAGCCGCTCCAGCGCGGTGTCGAGCGTCTCGTCCTTCTTGGCAAAGCAGAAGCGCACCACCGAGGTCACGGGGTCCTGCTCGTAGAACGCCGACACCGGGATCGCCGCCACCTTGTAGTCCTTGACGATCCGCCAGCAGAACTCGGTGTCGCTCTCGTTGAGCCCGAGCGGCGACAGGTCGACGGTGAGGAAGTAGGTGCCTTGCGACTTCAGCACGGGGAAGCCGAGGCTTTCCAGCCCCTTGGTCAGGCGGTCCCTGCTCCGCGTCAGGTCCTTCCGCATCGACAGGAAATATTCGTCCGGCTTGCCGAGGCCGTAGGCGACGGCGGCCTGCAGGTTCGGCGCCGTGGTGAAGGTCAGGAACTGATGCACCTTGGCGGCGACGCGCAGCAGCGGCGGCGCGGCGCAGACGAAGCCGATCTTCCAGCCCGTCAGCGAGAAGATCTTGCCGGCCGAGCCGACCTTGATGGTGCGCTCGCGCATGCCGGGAATGGTGATCAGCGGGATGTGCTTGTGCTCGTCGAAGGTGACGTGCTCCCAGACCTCGTCGCAGATCGCGATGACGTCGAACTCCTGACAGTAGCGTGCGAGCAGCTCGAGATCCTCGCGCGGAAAAACCACCGCGCTAGGATTCAAGGGGTTGTTGAACAGCACCGCCTTGGTCTTTGAATTGAAGACGCTTTTCAGCATGTCCTCATTCAGCCGCCAGTGCGGCGGCTCGAGCCGTACGAGGCGCGGAATGCCACCGGCCTGGCGGATGATCGGCAGATAGGAATCGTAGACCGGCTGGAGGCAGACCACCTCGTCGCCGGGCTGGACCACCGCGAGGATGGCCGAGGTCAGCGCCTCGGTGCCGCCGGAGGTCACCATCACCTCGCTCATCGGATCGAGCTTGAGCCCGTGCCAATGGCCGTAATGGGTCGCGATCGCCTGGCGCAGTTCCGGCAGGCCCATCATCGAGGGGTACTGGTTGTAGCCGTTCAGCGAGGCCTCGGCCGCGGCGCGGCGGATGTCCTCGGGGCCGGGATCATCGGGAAAGCCCTGGCCGAGATTGATGGCAGCATTGTCGCGCGCGGCCTGCGACATCGCCTCAAAGATGGTGACGGGAAGGTCGGCGAAGACCTTGTTCAGCGAAGAGCTCTTGGACGTCATCGCGAGGTCAGCCACCGACCTTGCTGGGAAGCCCCGCCGCCTTCCAGCCGAGCATGCCGCCGGCCAGATGCTTGTCGTAAGGCAGGCCCGCCGCCTGCGCCGCGAGCGAGGCCGTCACCGAGCGTTTGCCCGAGCGGCAGGCAAACACGACCTCCTTGCCCTGGGGATCGGGGATCGCCTTGGGATCGAAGGTCGAGAGCGGCACCACGACGCCGTAGGGATAGGCCTCGGCTTCGACCTCGTTCGGCTCGCGCACGTCGACGAGGAGATAGCGCCCCTCCGCGACACCCTTGGAGACCTCGTCCGGGGTCAGATCCTGCACCTGGTTTGCCACATCATCCTCCAACGTCGCGCGTGCCAGCCGGACCTATCCCGGCCGGCGGCAACCTCGCCTCTCGGCTCACGAAAATCAAGCGCTACAAAGGCTTGAGCCGCGCGGCGCAAGTTAAAGCTAAATCGCAGCGACTTGAAGTGCGGCGTTGGTTCGGCCGCCTAGATCGTCACCTGCGTTCCGACCTCGACCACGCGGCCAGAGGGGATCTGGAAATAGTCCGTGGCGTCGTTGGCCGAGCGGCTGAGCGAGATGAACAGCCGGTCCTGCCAGCGCGGCATGCCGGAATGGACGGCAGGCTTCAACGCTCTGCGCGACAGGAAGAACGAGGTCGACATGATGTCGAACTGCCAGCCAAGCTTGCGGGCGATCGCCAGCGCCTTCGGCACGTTGGGCGATTCCATGAAGCCGAACTTCAGCGTCACCTTGGAGAAGGTCGGCGAGATCTGCTCCAGCTTGACCCGCTCGGCCGGATCGATGCGGGGGGTCTGCGCCGTCTCGATGGTGAGAATGACGTTCTTCTCATGCAGCACTTTGTAGTGCTTCAGACTATGCATCAGCGCGGTCGGCGCGCTGAGCGGGTCCGAGGTCAGGAACACGGCGGTGCCGGGCACCCGCTGCGGCGGCCGCTTCTCCAGCATCGCCACGAGATCGGCGAGCGGGAACTCGAGCTTGCGCGACTTCTCGAACAGCAGCCGGCTGCCGCGCCGCCACGTGTACATCAGGATGATCATGACCGCGCCGAGCGCCAGCGGCACCCAGCCGCCCTCGAACACCTTGAGCAGGTTGGCGGCCAGGAACGTGAGGTCGAGGAACAGGAACGGCGCAATCAGCGCCCCGGCCGCGAGCGGCGACCAGCGCCAGACCTTCCAGATCACGACGAAGCCCATCATCGCCGTGACCACCATGGTCCCGGTGACGGAGATGCCGTAGGCCGAGGCGAGCGCGCTGGACGAGCGGAACAGGAGCACCAGCAGCACCACCGCGACCAGCAGCAGCTGGTTGATGCGCGGGATGAAGATCTGGCCGGAATGGGCTTCCGACGTATGGCGAATTTCGAAGCGCGGCAACAAACCCAGCTGGATCGCCTGGCGCGTCAAGGAATAGGCGCCGGTGATCACCGCCTGGCTGGCGATGACGGTTGCCATGGTGGCGAGCACGACCATGCAGCCGCGGAAAAAGCCTTGCGGGAAGAGCTGGAAAAACGGGCTGACGATCGCGCCGGGATCGCCGAGCACGAGCGCGCCCTGCCCGAGATAGTTCAGCGCCAGCGACGGCAGCACGATGAACAGCCACGCGGTCTGGATCGGCCGCTTGCCGAAATGGCCGAGATCGGCATAGAGCGCCTCGGCCCCGGTGACCGCGAGGAACACGGCGCCCAGCGTGACGAAACCGATGATGCCGTGGTGGAACATGAAGGACACGGCGTAGAGCGGGTTCAGCGCATACAGCACTTGCGGATGCTGGATGATCGGATGGATCGCCGCCGCCGCGAGGACCGCAAACCAGACGCACATGATCGGGCCGAAGAAAGCGGCGACGCGGGCGGTTCCGCGCGACTGCACGGCGAACAGGCAGACCAGGATCACCACCGTCAACGGCACGATGTAAGGCTCGAACCGCAGCGTGACGTCCTTCATGCCCTCGATCGCCGACAGCACCGACAGCGCAGGCGTGATCACGGCATCGCCGTAGAACAGCGCGCCGGAAATGATGCCGAGCAGGACGACGGTCGCCCCGCCGGTGCCGACCGCGCGCTGAGCCAGCGCCATCAGCGCCAGCGTGCCGCCCTCGCCGTTGTTGTCGGCGCGGAGCAGGATCACGACATATTTGAGCGTCACCACGACGATGAGCGCCCACAGGATCAGCGAGAGCACGCCCAGCACGGCCGCGGGCGTCGCGAGCCCTTCGGTGCCCGAGGCCGCCGTCACCGCCTCGCGGAACGCGTAGAGCGGGCTGGTGCCGATGTCGCCGTAGACGACGCCGATGCTGCCGAGGGTCAGCGCACCGAAACGGGCGGTGGTGTGGGCCTCGCCATGGCCATTGGCCGCCGCCGTTTCCGGGGCGGAAATCACTACATCGCTTGTCATGGGAGAGCCAGTGGCCTCTAAAATGCTTCACTGCACAACGGCGGAAGAGCGCGCGGCTTATAGTCCTGCGCTACCGGCATAGCCTAGCCCGATTCCGGGGCTTAGCCATGCAAATTTGCATGACTAAGGCAGTTGCGTTCTAGATGGTGACTTGAGTTCCGACTTCAACCACCCGTCCCGTGGGGATCTGGAAGTAGTCCGTGGCGTCGTTGGCGGACCGGCTCAGCGCAATGAACAAATGGTCCTGCCACAGCGGCATGCCCGACTGCGCCGACGCCTTCAGCGACCTGCGGGACACGAAGAACGACGTCGACATGATGTCGAACTGCCATCCCTGCTTGCGCGCGATCGCAAGTGCCTTGGGCACGTTCGGCTGCTCCATGTAGCCGAAGCGCAGGCGGACTTTCGAGAACTTGTCGCTGATCTTCTCCATGCGGAAACGCTCCGCCAGATCGACCCGGGGCGTATGCGCGGTCTCGATGGTCAGGATCACGTTGTGCTCGTGCAGCACCTTGTTGTGCTTGAGATTGTGCAGCAGCGCGGTCGGCACAAAGGAGGGATCGCTGGTCAGGAACACCGCGGTGCCCTTGACGATGTGCGGGGGCCGCTTCTCCAGGCTCCGGATCAGATCGTCCAGCGGCACCTCGATCCGGCGCGTTTTCTGGATCAGGATTCCGGAGCCCTTCCGCCAGGTCCAGATCGTTCCCGCCATGGCCACGCCGAACAGCAGCGGCACCCAGGCGCCCTCAAGCAGCTTCAGGAGATTGGCGCTGAAGAAGCTCAGATCGACGATGACGAAGGGCATGATCACGGCCGCAGCCGTGGCAGCGCGCCAGTTCCACAATTTCCAGATCACGATGAAGCCCATGATGCCGTCGGCGACCATGGTGGTGGAGACCGCGATGCCGTAGGCCGAGGCCAGGTTGCTGGGGGTGTGGAACAGCAGCACCAGCAGCATCACGCCGATCAGCAGCAGCCGGTTCACCCGCGGCAGGTAGATCTGGCCGGCGTGAGTCTCGGAGGTGTAGCGGACCTCGAAGCGCGGCAAGAGGCCGAGCTGCACCGCCTGATAGACCAGCGAATAAGCGCCGGTGATCACCGCCTGGCTCGCGATCACCGTCGCGGCGGTCGCAAGCCCGACCAGCGGCAGCACCAGGCTCTCGGGCACCATGCGATAGAACGAGTGCTCGATCGCGCTGGGATCGGACAGCACCAGCGCGCCCTGCCCGAAATAATTGATCAAGAGCGCAGGCAGCACGAAGAACATCCAGGCCGACTGGATCGGCTTGCGGCCGAAATGGCCGAGATCGGCATAGAGCGCCTCGCCCCCGGTCACCGCCAGGAACACTGCGCCGAGGGTCACAAGACCAATCGTGCCGTGCGACAGCACGAACTGCACGGCGTAATAGGGATTGATCGCCGCCAGCACGGACGGATCGTCGGCGATGTGGACGGCTCCCATCACGGCGATGACGGTGAACCAGATCACCATCACCGGCCCGAAGGCCGAGGCGACCAGCGCGGTCCCCTTGCTTTGGACCGCGAACAGCAACGCCAGAATAAGGACCGTGAGCGGCACGACGTAATGCTCGAACGCGGGGGTTGCGAGCTTCAGGCCTTCGACCGCCGATAGCACTGAGATCGCCGGCGTGATCATGGAATCGCCGATGAACATGGAGGCGCCGACCACACCGAGGGCCAGCAGGAACCAGCTCCGCCGCCCGAGCGCGCGCTGGCCGAGCGCCATCAGCGAGAGCGTGCCGCCCTCCCCGTTGTTGTCGGCACGCAGCAGCAGCAGCACGTATTTGGCGGTGACGACGATCAGCAGCGCCCACAGGATCAGGGAGAGCACGCCGAGAACCATGACCCGCGAGACCGGCTCGCCATGGGCGGCGCCCCTGACAGCCTCGTGGAATGCGTAGAGCGGCGAAGTGCCGATATCGCCGAAGACGACGCCGATGCTCCCGAGCGTAAGGGACCAAAAGCCTGAAGTGACCGGCCCGTCCTGGGTCTCGGCCTGTGTGATGCTCGCCGTCATGAAGGTGGAAAACGCTTCTTCCCTGGAATTGATCCGGCGCCTTTTGACGCTTCCGGCGCGCCTGTCAATCGGCGCACCACCATAGCAGGCGCCGAGCTGGATGCTGTGACGCCGCAGCCACGCTCATCGCCAGCGCGACGACATGCCTCAGGTAAGATGGTAGCGCAAGGGGGTTAGGGCTTCAGATTCGGCGGCAGCGGCGGATCTTCGCGCATCAGGGTGATGGTCACCCGCCGGTTGGCCGCGAGCGAAGGATCGTCCGGAAACAGCGGCTGGGTGTCCGCCTTGCCGGAGACGGCGAAGATGTGCGACGGCGGCAGGCCCTCGCGTTCGAGGATCTGGCGCACGGCATTGGCACGATCGGCCGACAGATCGAAGGCGCCGTAGTCGCTGCGGGTCGGCACGAAGCCGGCCGCGGTATGGCCGGCGATGGAGACGCGCAGCGGCGTGGCCTTGAGCGGGATCGCGAGCTTCTCGACCAGGCGGCGGGTGCGATCATAGGGCACCTTGGAGCCGTCGGCGAACATCGAACGGCCGTCCTGGTCGACAATCTCCAGATTGAGACCCTGCTTGGTCTCCTCGAACATGATGTGCTTGGACATCTCGGTCAGCTCCGGCATGTCCTGCAACGCCTGGCGCAGCGAGGCTGCGGCGAGCGCGAAATTGCGGTCGACCTTGATCTTCGCGCCCGACGTGCGGTCGCGATCCTCCTGGTCCGGCGTCGGCGTGTTGGAGGCATCCTCGGGCTGGATATGGTCGACGTTCTTCAGCCGCGGGCGGGTCGGCAAACCGTCGGACTCGACGATACCGGCATAGCGCGCTTCGCTCTGCACGCCGAAGGCGTCGCGCATCGATCCCGCGACGATCTTCAGCTTGTTGGCGTCCTGCGTCGAGAACGCCACGAGCATCACGAAGAAGCTCATCATCAGGCCCATGAGGTCGGCGAAGGTCACGAACCAGCCGTGACCGCCTCCATGGGCATCGCCGCGTTTCTTCTTGGCCATGTCTCAAATCCCGGCGGGCGGACTTTACGCCGGCACCGGCTCGCCCTCGGCGTGGCGATGCTTCTCCGGCAGGTAGGCCAGCAGCATTTCGCGCACCAGGGTCGGGCTCTTGGAGTCGCGGATCATCAGGATGCCGTCGATGATCAGCGTGCGGTTGGTCTCCTCGTCCAGCAGCTTGCCGTGCAGCTTGTCGGCGATCGGCAGACAGAACAGGTTCGCGACCAGCGCGCCGTAGAGCGTGGCGAGCAGCGCGGTCGCCATGAACGGGCCGAGCTTGGAAGGGTCGGTCATGTTGGCGAACATCTGCACCATGCCGATCAGGGTGCCGATCATGCCGAAGGCCGGAGCGCAGTCGCCGATGGCGCGGTAGATCTTGCTGCCCTCGTCGAGGTGCATCAGGAAGTTGTCGCGGTCGCGCTCGAGATTGTCGCGGATGAAGTCGAGGTCGTAGCCGTCGGCGACGTAGCGGATGCCCTTGGCGAGGAAGGGCTCGTCGGTCTCGACCTTTTCCAGACCCACCGGGCCCTGCTTGCGGGCGATCTCGGCGATGCGGGCGAGCTCGTCGACGAGGTCGTGCGCCGACAGGCGGCTCATGGTGAAGGCGAACTTGGCGCCGAGCGGAAGGCCGTGCAGGAGCGCCGAAAGCGGAAAGCGGATCATGGTGGCGGAGATCGAGCCGCCGAAGATGATGATCATGGCATGTTCGGAGATGAACATGTGAAGGTCGCCGCCCATGAAGATCATCATCGTGATGACGATGATGCCCGCAATGAGCCCGACGCTCGTCATGATATCCATGGGATACTCCAACGCGTACGCAACAACGGCCGTCCTGGCCGCTGGCGCGGCCCAACCCCGAACCGCATCGGAAACCCTAGAGTGCCGCCCTTAAAGCCGCGTAAAGGTTAAGTTGAGCCGGCACGCCAGACCGGCGCAGCGCATCGGGATGAGGCCGGCTTTGCCGATGGCCGACACGAATTTCAACGCTTTGCTAACCATGATTGCGGCGCGCTAGCGTGCTAGGCCCGTCAGCTTCAGGCTCAGTTCGCGCAGGCGCTTGCGGGCAGCTGCATCGTAGGCCTGCGGATTGGCACGCGCCTCGTTCATGCCGTTGAAGAACAGCCCGCTCTTGCCTGCGACATCGTCACCTCGACGAGGCGCAGGATCGCCGCGCCGCCCTGCTCCACCGTCGAGATCGGCGTGACGCCGCCGGCGCGCACCATCGTGGTGTTCATGTAGGTCGCCGGATGCAGCGCATTCACGGTGATGCCCGCGCCCTTCAGTTCGTCCGCGAGATCGATGGTGAACATGATCTGGGAGAGCTTGCTCTGTGCATAGGCACGCGAACCGCTGTAGCCCTGCGTGATCATGACGTCATCGAAATCGATCGGATGCTGGCCGAGGGAGGCGACGTTGACGATCCGCGACGGCGCCGCGGACCTCAGCAGCGGCAGCAACAGATGGACGAGCAAGAAACCCGAGAGATAGTTCACGGCAAAACGCAGCTCGTGACCGTCGGCGCTAACTTGCCGCTGCGGGCCGTCGTTCTGCGAACCGATGCCGGCGTTGCTGACGAAGACGTCGAGACGCTGGTGATCGCGGATGACCGCTTCGGCGAGCGCACGCGTACCCGACATCGACGACAGATCGGCCTGATAGAAGGTCGGCGCGGCACCGCCGGCTTTCGCGATCTCGTCGCTCAACACCTTCGCACGCGCCGCATCGCGGCCATGGATCAGGACCTTGCACCGTCTTCGGCCAGCCGGCGCGCGACGTAGCGGCCGACGCCGTCGGTCGAGCCGGTTACCAGGATCGTCTTGCCATTCATCTTCATCGTGCGTCCTCCGGCTGCGGCCCTGCGCCACGGGGGCGGAACCAGGGATGACTGCTATTCTAACCCCGCAGCATGCTCCATCGCGGGAGCCGTTTTGCAATGTTGACGCTGTTCAGTCTTCTCACCGCGCTGCCTGCGGTGTTGGCGCTCCACCTGCTCGAGCCGGAACTCGTTCTACCGGCCTTCAGCCTCGTGCTCTTTGCCGAGGCCGCCTTCGCGGTGATCGCAGCGCGCTTGATCCACCTTCCAGACAATACGGAGGACATCACGCTGTGGGACCTTGCAGGCGGCTTCACCCTGATCGGGTGCGCCGCTGCAGTGTTCGGCGAGCCGGATCAGGCCGCCCTGTTTCTGACGGAACAGGGGGGCCCACGGCCGGTGTCGCAGCCTTAAGCGGCCCATCACCCCTCAGTGAATCTCCGCCGAGCGCTTCAGCGCGGCCTTCAGCTTCTCGAGCGAGAAGTCGGGACTGCGGGCGATCTCCAGGATCGGCGTCTCGCGGCGGCCGCAGAGCTCGGCGGCCTCCGGCAGCTTTGCGGCGATGTCGAGCGGGATCACGATCGCACCGTGCTGGTCGGCATGGATCAGGTCGTCGGACTTCACGGTCATGCCGGCAACGCGAACCTCGCCGCCAAAGCTCTCCGCATGCACCCAGGCATGCGACGGGCCGATCGAGCCGGCCAGCGCCTGGAAGCCCGGCGCCCATTGCGGGATGTCGCGGATCGAGCCGTCGGTGATGACGCCGAGACAACCGAGCGCCTTGTGCACGTTGCTCTGCACCTCGCCCCAGAACGCGCCGTAGCCGACGTCGGGACCGTCGATGTCCTGGATCACCGAGATGCGCGGACCATGGCCGGTGCCGACATATTCGTAATATTCGATGCGGCGCCTGGACTGCTCTTCGGCCGGAAGCGAGGATTTCAGCACCGAGCGGATCGCGACCGTGCGGGCATAGCCGACGATCGGCGGCAGGTCGGGAAACGGGCAGACCAGTTGCTTGGTGGTGTAGCCGATCAGCCGGCGCTCGGGCGCCACGATCTCCATGGCATTGCAGATCGTCGGCGTGTCGTAGCGGCCCAGCGCTTCGAGGACGGAAGCGGGCAGCGGCCCGGTCGCTTTATCAGTCACGGCGTTCTCTCCCAGATTGGCGGTCGCTGTTGGCGCGATGCCGCCGGCACAGGGCGATATAGCCGAGATCAGGCCTCAACCCAACTCGGGGGGCCTCATGGCAGATATCCGCGTGTGGCCGCTCAGTGCAGCCGTCCGGGCCGATCGTCGTCGTCGTTGGGCGGCTCCGACAAATTCGCCAGCGTCGGCGCCGACGGCGGCGAGGTGACCTCGCCTCCCGACGGCGCGGTGGCGTCCATCGCGCGGGCCTGGTCGCGATAGGATTTGTAGCCGAGCGGCAAAGCGAGAAGATACAGCACCGTGCCAATCGATAGCACGTGCCAGGGATAGGCGATCAGCAGCGCGATGAAGACGATCACCGCGACGAACGCCGGTAGCACCAGCTCCGGCGGCACGCGCATGCGCTTGGTCTTGCCGGAGAACACCGGCAGGCGCGACACCATCAGGAAGGCGATCAGCAGTGTGTAGGCGGCGGTCAACCCTGCGGGCCAGCGGCCGAGATCGAGGAACGCGACATAGATCGGCAGCAGCACGGTGATCGCGCCGGCCGGCGCCGGCACGCCGGTGAAGAAATTGGCAGCGAAGGCCGGCTTGTTCGGGTCGTCCATGGTGGCATTGAAGCGCGCCAGGCGCAGGCCGCCGGAAATTGCGAACACCATGGCGGCGATCCAGCCGGCATTGCCGAGCTCGTGCAGCTGCCAGAAATACAGCATCAGCCCTGGCGCGACGCCGAAATTGACGAAGTCGGCGAGGCTGTCGAGCTCGGCGCCGAACTTGGACTGGCCCTTGATCATGCGCGCGATGCGGCCGTCGATGCCGTCGAGCGCGGCCGCGAACACGATGGCATAGACCGCGAGCGACATCCGCCCCTCGATCGACAGCCGGATTGAGGTCAGGCCGGCGCAGATCGCCAGCAGCGTGATGACGTTGGGCACCAGCATCCGCACCGGAATCGGGCGGAACCGCCGGCGGCGCGTATCGGGGTATTTGAAGTCATAGGGCGTCATCGCGGGTCCTCACCTCAAGGCGAGATATAGCAAGCCGCGTCCCCCTCCGCCATTGCGGCGGAAGGCCCCCACAGACCGACTTATTGGTTAATTGGCGCGGAAGGCGCGGCTGGGGTCGTCTCCGGAAAGGTCGGCCAAAATCGTCTCGCCGGCGATCGCGGTCTGCCCTTCCGAGACCAGCGCTTTGCTCCCCACAGGCAGATAGACATCGAGCCGGGAGCCGAAGCGGATCAGGCCGAAGCGCTCGCCGGCGCCGATCGCCTGGCCCTCCCTGACGAAGCAGACGATGCGCTTGGCGACGAGCCCTGCGATCTGCACCACGCCGATCCGCGCCGTCGCTGTCGAGATGACCAGCGAGTTGCGCTCATTGTCCTCGCTGGCCTTGTCGAGCTCGGCATTGATGAAAAGGCCGGGCCGGTAGGCGATGCGGTCCACCCTGCCCGCTACGGGAGCGCGGTTCACGTGGCAGTTGAACACGCTCATGAACACCGAGATGCGCGGCAGCGGCCGGTCGCCGAGCCCGAGCTCGGCCGGCGGCAGCGCCATGGTGATCATCGAGACGCGGCCGTCGGCCGGCGACACCACAAGCCCCTCGCGCACCGGCGTCACGCGCACCGGGTCGCGGAAGAACAGCGCGCACCACACGGTCAGGATCGTGCCGATCCACCCCAAAGGCGACCACAGCCAGAACAGGACGAGGCTTGCCAGCGCAAAGCCGCCGATGAAGGGATAGCCCTCCTTGTGGATCGGCGGGATCTGACGCTGGATCGAATCGAGAATGGACATCGGTATCTGCCGCTCGGGGGTTAATGGCACGGGTCGTCGCGCGGGCTTGTTTAGGCCAGAGTTGGGACCGGAGACAAGGTCACTCCGCCGCCGCGGGCGCCGTCAGGGCGTCGTTGACCGGTGGCGGCTCCCGGTTGGGTGCCTCGCTGGTATCGGCCATCTTGGCCAGCTTCTCGCGTGCCGCCTCGGCCTCACGCTGCCTGTTCCACATGCTGGCATAGAGACCGCCATGCGCGAGCAACTGGCCATGGGTCCCCCGCTCGGCAATGCGGCCCTGATCCAGGACGATGATCTCGTCGGCCCCGACGATGGTCGAAAGCCGGTGCGCGATCACCAGCGAGGTGCGGTTCTTCGCCACGCGGTCGAGCGCGCCCTGGATCTCGTGCTCGGTATGGGTATCGAGCGCCGAAGTCGCCTCGTCCAGCACCAGGATCGGCGGCGCCTTCAGGACGGTGCGCGCGATCGCGACGCGCTGCTTCTCGCCGCCGGACAGTTTGAGCCCGCGCTCGCCGACCTGGGTCTCGTAGCCCATCGGCGCCATGTGGATGAAATGGTCGATCTGGGCCAGCTGCGCCGCCTCTTCGACTTCAGCGTCATCGGCGTCCCAGCGACCGTAGCGGATGTTGTAGCGGATGGTGTCGTTGAACAGCACGGTGTCCTGAGGCACCATGCCGATCGAGGCCCGAAGCGAATCCTGCGTCACCGCGCGGATGTCCTGGCCGTCGATCAGGATCCTGCCGCCGGAGACATCATAGAGGCGAAACAGAAGCCGCGAGATGGTCGACTTGCCTGCGCCCGACGGTCCGACGATGGCAACGGTCTTGCCGGCCGGGACCTCGAAGCTGATGCCCTTGAGGATCGGGCGGGTCGGCTCATAGGCAAAGCGCACATCCTCGAAACGCACGGTGCCGGCGGAGATGACCAGAGGCGTTGCATCGGGCGCGTCCTTGATCTCGGCCTCGCGGCCGATCACGCCGAACATCTTCTCGATGTCGATGATCGCCTGCTTGATCTCGCGATAGACCATGCCCATGAAGTTCAGGGGCTGGTAGAGCTGGATCATCATGGCGTTGACCAGCACGAAATCGCCGACCGTGTTGGTGCCGTTGCGCACGCCGATCGCACACATCAGCATCGTCGCGGTCAGCCCCAGCGTGAAGATCACGGCCTGGCCGGTATTGAGCACCGCGAGCGAGGTGTAGGTGTGGACGCTCGCCTCCTCGTAGCGCGCGACCGACTTGTCGTAGCGCTGCGCCTCGCGGGCCTCGGCGCCGAAATACTTCACGGTTTCGTAGTTGAGCAGCGAGTCGATCGCCTTGGTGTTCGCCTCGGTGTCGGAATCGTTCATCCGGCGGCGGATGCCGATCCGCCACTCGGTCGCGATGTAGGTGTAGTACATGTAGAGCGTGACCGTGATCAGGGTGGCGACCACGTAACGCCAGTCGAACTGCCAGAGCAGCACGGCCATCAGCAGCGAGACCTCGACGATGGTCGGGATCAGCTGCAGGATCACCATGCGCACGATGACCTCGATGCCCTCGCGCCCGCGCTCGAGCACGCGCGTCAGACCGCCGGTCTTGCGCTCGAGGTGGAAGCGCAACGACAGCTCGTGCATGTGGACGAAGGTGATGGTGGCGAGCTTGCGCACCGCATGCATGGCGACGCGCGCGAAGATGCCGTCGCGCCATTGCGTCAGCAGCGCCATCAAGATGCGCATCACGCCGTAGCTCACGGTCAGCAACAGCGGCGAGGCGATCACCCAGAGGTGCCAATTGTCCGCCTGCACCGGCGCCGTGTTGGCGCCGGTCAGCGCATCCGTCGCCCATTTGAAGCTGAACGGCACCGTCAGCGTGATCAGCTTGGCAGCGAGCAGCAGCACAAGCGACCACACCACACGCATCTTCAGGTCGAAGCGGTCGCCCGGCCAGATATAGGGCCACAGATGAGCCAGCGTGCCCATCAGCGTCGCCCGCTCCGGTGCGCCGCCGGGAGGAGTATCGGGAACGTCGGCGCCGTCGAACGATTGAGGTTGGTCCATCAAAAAGCCTGAAAGCCCGCCGGATGCGGGCGTCGCTGCGATTAACGATTTTCGCACGTCATATAGAGCCTTCCCGATGCCAGCGCACCCCGCCAGATGGCGAATCTTCGATTGTTTGCCGCCATTTACCGGTAGATTTCCGGGTGATCCGAATCACCGATTGGGCTTGACGCCTCTTCGCTGCAATGCATCATGGCACCAATGAGCACTATTAAAACCGTCTGTGTCTATTGCGGCTCCGGCCCCGGAACCAATCCCCGCTTCACCGAAGGCGCCAAGGCGTTCGGCAAGGCGCTCGCCGAGAACAACGTTCGGCTCGTCTATGGCGGCGGCTCGCTCGGCCTGATGGGCTCGGTCGCGACCTCCGTGCTCGATCACGGCGGCACCGTCACCGGCATCATCCCGGAATTCCTGCGGATGCGCGAGAACGCGCTGACACGCGTGCAGGAGATGATCGTCACCCCCGACATGCACGAGCGCAAGCGCTTGATGTTCGAACGCTCCGACGCCTTCGTGGCGCTGCCCGGCGGCGTCGGCACGCTGGAAGAGCTGGTCGAGCAATTGACCTGGAAACAGCTCGGCCGTCACGCCAAGCCGGTCCTGCTGGCCAACATCGACAATTTCTGGGAGCCGCTGTTCTCGCTGCTGTCGCACATGCGCCAGACGGAGTTCATCCGCGCCGGCCTTTCGGTCGACATCCTCAAGGCCGATCGGGTCGAGGATATTCTGCCGAAGCTGAAGGCGGCCGCAGCCCAGATCGACGAGGCCGAGAAGAAGCTCGCCCCGGAAGTCGCGCGCAAGCTCTGACGTCCTACTCGCTTGGAAACGTTACCGCCTCGATCCGGTTACCATCGGGGTCGGTGACGAAGGCCGCGTAGTAGCGTACGCGGTCATGCGGACGGATGCCGGGCGCACCGTCCGAGGCGCCGCCGGCGGACAGCGCTGCGGCGTGAAACGCATCGACCTCGCTTGTCGTCTTCGCCCGCAGGCAGATATGAACGCCGCTTTCGGGGGCTACGGGCGGCATGGTCTCGCGTAGATTGATCCAGAATTCCGGATAGGCCTTGCCGAAACCGACCGTGCGCGGCCGCGTGACGAGGCGCGAAAGGCCGAGGGCGGCGAGCGTTGCCTCGTAGAATTTCGCGGCGCGCTCGAGATCGCTGACGCCGACGGAGATGTGGTCGATCATGCCCTGCCCTTTCCTCACCCACTGTCATCGCCCGGCTTGACCGGGCGATCCAGTACTCCGAGCCGCGCGAGAGCTACCGAGAAGCCGCGGCGTACTGGATACCCCGCCTTCGCGGGGTATGACAGTCATCGAGGGACTACGCCGGCGCGCCCGACTTCACGAGCTTGTAGATCACCGAATCCATCAGCGCCTGGAACGAGGCGTCGATGATGTTGGGGGAGACGCCGACCGTGGTCCAGCTGTCGCCGTTCTCGTCCTCGCTCTCGATCAGGACGCGCGTGACCGCGCCGGTGCCGCCGTTGAGGATACGGACGCGGTAGTCGATCAGCTTCAGCCCCTCGATGTATTTCTGGTACTTGCCGAGGTCCTTGCGCAGGGCAACGTCGAGCGCGTTGACGGGACCGTTGCCTTCGGCAGCCGAGATCAGGTGCTCGCCGGCGACGTCGACCTTCACCACGGCCAAAGCGACGGTGACACGTTCGCCATGCGAATTGTAGCGCTGCTCGACATTGACGTCGAACTGCTCGACCTCGAAATAATGCGGCACCTTGCCGAGCGTGCGGCGCGCCAGCAGCTCGAACGAGGCGTTGGCGGATTCATAGGCGTAGCCGGCCGCCTCGCGCTCCTTCAATTCCTCGACGAGGCGCGTCAGCTTCGGATCGCTCTTCTCGTAGGGAATGCCGGCACGGTCGAGCTCGGCGATGACGTTGGATCGTCCGGCCTGGTCCGAGACCAGGACCTTGCGGTGATTGCCGACCGTCTCCGGCAGTACGTGCTCGTATGTCTGCGGGTCCTTCAGCACCGCGGACGCATGGATGCCGGTCTTGGTGACGAAGGCGCTCTCGCCGACGTAAGGAGCATGCCGGTTCGGCACCCGGTTGAGCATGTCGTCGAGCGTGCGCGAGACCTTGACCAGAGTTGCCAGCTTCTCGGCCGTGACGCCGATCTCGAAGGCGTCCGAAAACTCCGGCTTCAGCTTCAGCGTGGGGATCAGCGAGCAGAGATTGGCGTTGCCACAGCGCTCGCCAAGGCCGTTCAGCGTGCCCTGGATCTGCCGCGCGCCGGCACGCACCGCGGCGAGTGAATTGGCCACCGCCTGCTCGGTGTCGTTATGGGCGTGGATGCCGACGTGGTCGCCGGGGACGTGCTTGGTAACTTCGGTGACGATGGCCTCGACCTCGTGCGGCATGGTGCCGCCATTGGTGTCGCACAGCACCACCCAGCGCGCGCCGGCCTCGAAGGCGGCCTTGGCGCAGGCGAGCGCGAAGCTCGCATCTTCCTTGTAGCCGTCGAAGAAATGCTCGCAGTCGAGCATGACCTCGCGACCGGCGGCCTTCGCGGCCGCGACGCTGTCGCGGATCGAGGCGAGGTTTTCCTCCTTCGTCGTCTCCAGCGCGACGCGCACCTGATAGGCGGATGCCTTCGCGACGAAGCAGATCGCGTCGGCCTTCGCTGCCAAAAGCCCGGCCACACCCGGATCGTTCGAGACCGAGCGCCCGGCCCGTCGCGTCATGCCGAACGCCGTGAAGCGCGCATGGGCGAGCTTGGGCTTGCTGCCGAAGAACTCGGTATCGAGCGGATTGGCGCCGGGATAGCCGCCTTCGACATAATCGATGCCGAGGTCATCGAGCATCACGGCGATGACCTGCTTGTCGGTGAGCGTGAAATCGACGCCGTTGGTCTGCGCGCCATCGCGCAGCGTGGTGTCGAACAGATAAAGGCGCTCCTTGCTCATTGCCCCGCTCCGAGCGTCTTCTTCATGGTGGTGTTGGCAAGCCATTCGTCATTGATGGTGACGCTATTGCGCTGCTGGGCAGTGTAGCCGCGCTTGGCGAAAAAGCCCTGCGCGGTGTCGCTGGCATCGACGTTGAGGCTTTGCGCGCCGCGGCCGCCGGCAAGCTTTTCCAGCGCATCGACCAGCATGGAGGCGATGCCCTGCCCGCTGACGGCCGGATGCACATAGAGCATGCGGATGTGGTCATTGCCGCGCAGCGAGGCAAAGCCAACCGGCGAGCCATCGAGCGTCGCGATCAGCGTCAGGTCTGACGCGAGGTGCTTGCCGAACTCTTCGCTGTCCGCCACCTCCATCCAGGCCTGCTGCTGCGCCTCGCTATAGTCGTCGCCAGTCAGCTCCTCGATGCTGGAGGTGAAGATCGCAGCAAGAATTGGCACGTCCGCCGGCAGGAACGGCCGCAAGCCGGGCTTTGGCAAAGTCTGTCCCATCGTCCTCACCACATCCCATAGAGCTTGAGAACCAGCGCCACGGCACCCCCGAGCAGCGCGATCTTCAGCGCGATGTAATAGAGCCAGTGCCGCGGGAAAGGCGTGTCGGGCCGTTTCATCGCGCGACCTCCCACGTCGTTCCTTCCTTGGAGTCCTTGATCGCGACGCCCATTGCAGCGAGCAGATCGCGAATGCGATCGGATTCCTTGAAGTCTTTGCGGCTACGGGCCGCCGTCCGCTCCGCGATCAGGCGCTCGACTTCCCCGGCATCGACGCCGCTCGCCTGCTGCTTGCGTCCTTCCCACTGCGCTGCGCTCTCGGACAAGAAGCCGAGCAGGCGCAACGAGCCCGCCAGAGCACCCACGTCACCTCCACGCAGGCCATGCAACGCCGCGATCGCCAGCGGCGTGTTGAGATCGTCGAGCAGCGGCTCTACCACGGACGCAGCCGGCTCGCCGGGCGCGACGTCGGCGGCAACGCGATACCAGTCGTCGAGCGTCTTGGCGCTCTCCTCCAGCGACTTCATGGTCCAGTCGATCGGCGAGCGGTAGTGCGTCTTGAGCATGTTCAAGCGCAGTACCTCGCCGGGCCAATCCGCGAGCAGCTCATGGATCGTGATGAAGTTGCCGAGGCTCTTCGACATCTTCTCACTCTCGACCTGCAGGAAGCCGTTGTGCATCCAATAATTCGCCATGCGCTCTCGGTGGAAGGCGCAGCAGGTCTGTGCGACCTCGTTCTCGTGATGCGGAAAGACGAGATCGATGCCGCCGCCATGGATGTCGAAATGCTCGCCGAGATGCTTCCAGGCCATGGCCGAGCACTCGATGTGCCAGCCGGGACGCCCCTCGGCCTTGATGCCGGCCGGTGACGGCCATGACGGCTCGCCCGGCTTGGACGGCTTCCACAGCACGAAATCGGTGGCATCGCGCTTGTAGGGCGCGACATCGACGCGGGCGCCGGCGATCATCTCGTCGAGCGATCGCTTCGACAGCGCACCGTAGCGGGGCAGCGAGGAATTTGCTGCGTTCATCGCCTGCGGCGAGAACAGAACATGGTCCTCGGCGGCATAGGCAAAGCCGCCCTTGATCAGCCGCTCGATGATCTCGCGCATCTCGCCGATATGCTCGGTCGCGCGCGGCTCGACGCTCGGCCGAAGCGCTCGAAGCGCATCGACGTCGGCGTGAAACTGCTTGCCGGTCTGCTCGGTGACCTTGCGAATGGCCTCGTTCAGCGGCAGGCCCGGGAAATCGCGCGCGGCGCGGTCGTTGATCTTGTCGTCGACGTCGGTGATGTTACGGACATATTTGACGTGCGCCTCGCCATAGAGATGGCGCAGCAGCCGAAACAGCACGTCGAACACGATCACCGGCCGTGCATTGCCGATATGGGCGAAGTCATAGACGGTCGGCCCGCAGACATACATGCGGACGTCTTTCGCATCGAGCGGCGCGAAGATGCGTTTTTCCTTCGTCAGCGTATCGTAAAGGCGCAATTCCATATGGATACCCGTCGGCTGTTGGCCGGGCGTCCAAGGCTCTCAATGTTTTTGAGAAAAGACGGCTCCAGCCAGCGAATCGCTAGCTCATAATCTCGCGGCAAATGGCGCAAATGGCGAGGAGACCGTTCATGCGGCCACATATGGGCTATGAGGCGGCCCCGCGTCAAGGGAGCCGCGGAAATGCCGTTTTATGTCCGCAAAGCGCGCAGCCCGCCGGGGTGGTTCGTGATCCTTAACTATTTGAGCCCATTCTGGAACCAGATTGTTCCCTTTTTTGCCTCCCGGTATTTTCATGCGATCCTTGCTCGCGCTCATTTTCAGCGCCTCGATCCTCGCGGCATCCGGTGCCCGCGCCGAGACCCGCGTCTTCATCATCGCCAACCAGGCTGACGGCTACGGCGTCGATCAGTGCCTGGCCAAGGGCGAGAAATGCGGCGCCTCCGTCGCCCGCACCTACTGCCAGTCGCGAGATTTTGCCCAGGCATCAAGCTATCGCCGGGTCGATCCCGACGAAATTACCGGCTCTGTCCCCAAATCCGGCGCAAACTGCTCCCATGGCCATTGCGACGAATATGTCGCAATCACTTGCCAGCGCTGAATTCGCTCGGAGCTGGCGCAGCTTAGGCCCGGTCCATTGGCCCCCAAAACGACGTGACGATGCCGCAGGAAGCGGCTATTGGGAGGGCGCGCTTCGGCGCCCAAATCGCTTCGGCGTCCAAGTCGCCTCAGTCCAAGTCGCTTCAGTCCAAGTGGCATTGGGCCATGACCTCGCTAGAATGGCGGATATGCCTGAATTCTTGTCCCTCTCTCGTGCTCGCTTGCTTCTTGCCTGCACCGTGCTCATGAGCACGGCCGTGCTCGTCACCGGCGCCCTCGCGCAGGCCGGTCCGCCCGGACCGCCGCCTCAGCCCGGCCAGAACGGACTTGGGCCCAATCCGATGTGCGTGCGGTTGGAAGGCCAGCTCGCGGCGCTGGACCGCGGCGGCGGTGGTGACCCCGCGCGCGAAGACCAGATCCGCCGTTACCAGGATTCCCAGGCCAAGCAGCAGGCCGAGCTGGACCGCGTCACCATGCAGGCCAAGCGCATGGGCTGCGATTCCTCCGGCTTCTTCTCGCTGTTCAACGGACAGTCGGCCCAATGCGGACCGGTCAACACCCAGATCCAGCAGATGCGCGCCAATCTGGACCAGATCACCGGCAATCTCGAGCGTTTGCGCGGCGGTGGCGGCTTCAGCGCGGAACGCGACAGTCAGCGCCGCTCGGTGCTGGTTGCGCTGGCGCAGAACAATTGCGGCCCGCAATATGCCAATGCCGCGCAGTCGCAGGGCGGCGGCAACTTCCTGAGCAATTTGTTCGGCGGCAACAACGCGGGCAATCCGCAAGGCGTGCCGCCCTCCGATCTCGGCCCGCAATCCGGCACCTATCGCACCGTGTGCGTGCGCACCTGCGACGGCGCCTATTTCCCGGTCTCGTTTGCGACGGTGCCGGCGCGCTTCCCCGACGACGAGAAGACCTGCAAGGCACTCTGCCCGGCCGCGGAAGCCGTGCTCTACACCCATCGCAATCCCGGCGAAGACATGAACTCCGCGGTCTCCGTCAGTGGCCAACCCTACACGGCGCTGCCGACCGCTTTCAAATTCCGCAGCGAGTTCAACCCTTCCTGCTCCTGCAAGGCCGCAGGACAGACCTGGGCGGACGCATTGAAATCGGCCGATGACAAGGCGGCAGCCGAGCAGCAGGGCGACATCATCGTCACCGAGGAGAGCGCCAAGAAGATGCAGCAGCAGCGGCTCAACAAGGGTGCGCCTGCGAATGCCAAGAAGGGCGCAGCTCCCGCGCCGACCACGGCGAATTCACCAGCCGCGACGCCGCCGGCAGATACCGCCCCCCCTGCGAGCTCCGAGAACAAGCCGATCCGGTCGGTCGGGCCGACCTTCCTGCCGCAGCAGCAGAAGTAAATCACCTTTTGCTCAACTGTCATGCCCCGCGACCCGGCTACGCCAAGGCTTCGCCGGGGTTTAAGGTCTTGGCTCGCCGAAGCTTCAGCGTAGGCGGCAAGCGGGGCATCCAGTACTCCGTGTCGACAGTTGGCGCGCACCGGCAGCGCCGCGGATTATTGGATCATCCGCTTTCGCGGATGATGCCAACAATCAATGGGGCGCGATCGCCCGTCTCACTCACCCTCGCGGCTCCACGGGAAGAGATTGGCCGGAAAGTCCGCCGCGTAGCGCCTTCCCTTCCTGGGCGGCGGCGGCGCGTCCGGTGGATTCGGATTCGGCTCGACCACCCGCCGATAGAGGTGCCAGGTGGCATGGCCAAGCACCGGCAGAACGACAGCGAGACCGACGAAGAGCGGTAACGAGCCGATCACGAGCAGCACCGCGACGATGACGCCCCATCCGGCCATCGCAACCGGGTTCGCCGCTACTGCTCGGAGCGAGGTGCGGATCGCGTCTATCGCAGTCGCATGCCGGTCGAGCATCAACGGAAACGACACGACGCTGACACACAAAGCCACAACCGCAAACAGGAAGCCGACACCGCAACCGACGATGATGAGCGACCAGCCTTCCGGTGTCGTCAGCACGCGCGTTGCGAAGTCGGGAATGCTTGCGGCCGCCGCATGACCGAAGATTGAGACATAGATTGCGTTCGCGACACCGATCCAGGCCCCGAACAGGACCAGCAGGAGCACGCCGAGTTCGACCATGGCGCCCAACGACGGTGCGCGCAGCACCTTGACCGCATCCCATGCATCGACCTCCTCGCCGCGCTCACGACGCCGGCTGAGTTCGTAGAGACCGATCGCGGCAAACGGGCCAATCAAGGCAAAGCCGGCGGCCAGTGGAAATAGTAGCGGCAGCACCGAATAGCCGAGAACCATCCTGAACAGGACGAGACCGAGAACGGGATAAATCACGCACACGACGATCGCGTGACTCGGCATCGCCTGGAAATCCTCCCAACCCAGGCGCAGGGCCTCGGTCAGATCGGACAGGCTGATCTTGCGAACGGGATAGGAGGCCGCTTCGCCGAATACGTGCCGCCTGATGATGTCGTGGGAGTACAGAGTGGCCATGAACGGACCCTCCCGTGCTGAAAATCGCGGTTTCGATAACACGCGCTTTCCAGCCACGCGTGTCCGCCTGATGAGCAGGAAACGCGATGGGTCGAGTACGGCAACCCAGGTTCAACGAACGAGCCTGGCCGGACGGAACCCGTCGCGACCTGCCTCGCAAAGTCTAGCGCTTGCGGCGCAAGGCTGCACTCACGGTTGGGTGAATTGTGCACTAGCACGGATTTGTGCGTTGCATCACCCAGACCCAACCTGCGCGCCTGATGCTCTGTCGGCTTTGCCAGCACGGCGATCAACCACGTCGGGGCACCTACATTGCGCTATTGACGCCGGGTTGGGCTGGTATCATTTTAGACGCAGACGCCCTTAGAGTTGATGGTCGCGAATATTCTCTTGATTTCGCGGCCAGTGGAATGGGCGAGGCAAGAGGCCGGCGATGGCATAAGTGCCAACCGAAAAAGGCCAGCCATCGCGACAGACATGAGCTCCGCCCTGGATTCGTATCCGTAGCCTTCGATGGCAAGGATGGATCAGGATGGCTGTCGCACTGATACTGCTTCTGGTCGCGATCGGCTCGGTGCTGTTTCACCTCTACAGCCCATGGTGGTGGACGCCGATCGCCACGAACTGGGCCTATATCGATCACACCATCAACATCACGTTCTGGATCACGGGCTTCGTTTTCGTCGCGGTCATCGCCTTCATGGCCTATTGCGTCTTCCGCTTTCACCACAAGGAGGGAAGACGGGCTGACTACAATCCTGAAAACAAAAAGCTCGAATGGTGGCTGAGCGTGGGAACCGGAATCGGCGTCGCGGCGATGCTCGCCCCTGGCCTCGTGGTCTGGCACCAGTTCGTGACGGTGCCTGCGGATGCCACCGAGGTCGAGGTGATGGGCCAGCAATGGCAATGGAGCTTCCGCCTTCCGGGCAAGGATGGGCGGTTGGGCACATCCGATGTCCGCAACATCGCGTCCGAAAATCCGATGGGGCTCAATCGCGATGATCCGCATGCGCAGGACGACGTCGTGATCGAGAACGGCGACCTGCACCTTCAACTGGGAAAGCCGGTCAAGGTTCTGCTCCGCTCGGTTGATGTCCTGCACGATTTCTACGTGCCCGAATTCCGGGCCAAGATGGACATGGTTCCGGGCATGGTGACTTATTTCTGGATCACGCCGATCCGAACCGGAACGTTCGACGTTCTCTGTGCGGAGCTTTGTGGCGCGGCTCACTATCAGATGCGGGCCAAGGTCATCGTCGACGAAGAGCGTGAATATCACGCCTGGCTGGAGCAACAGAAAACGTTTGCAGGATTGCCGCCTGCAAGCACCGTCGTGAAGGCGACATATCAATCCGGCGGCAAGTAGCAAGGCGCCGCCGCGAAGATGGATCGGGTGCGTGAGACCAACTCATCGCCCCCGATGGAAACGACCGAGGAGGTTTTCTATGGTCGATATTCCATATGAAGGGATCGCAGGCACTCCGCCTGCCGAAGTACCTGATGTCGAGCTCTATCATCCGAGGAGCTGGTGGACACGGTATGTCTTCTCGCAGGACGCCAAGGTGATCGCCATTCAGTACTCGCTGACGGCCTCGGCCATCGGGCTGGTGGCCCTGGTGCTCTCGTGGCTGATGCGACTGCAGCTGGGATTCCCCGGCACCTTCTCCTTCATCGATGCCAACCAGTACCTTCAGTTCATCACCATGCACGGCATGATCATGGTGATCTACCTGCTCACCGCATTGTTCCTGGGCGGCTTCGGCAACTACCTGATCCCGCTGATGGTCGGCGCCCGGGACATGGTCTTCCCCTATGTGAACATGCTGAGCTATTGGGTCTACCTGCTCGCAGTCCTCGTGCTGGCCTCGACATTCTTCGTGCCCGGCGGCCCGACCGGCGCCGGCTGGACGCTGTACCCGCCGCAAGCAATCCTCTCCGGAACGCCCGGGCAGGATTGGGGCATCATTCTCATGATGTCGTCCCTGATCCTGTTCATCATCGGCTTCACCATGGGCGGGCTGAATTACGTGGTGACGGTGCTCCAGGCACGCACCCGCGGCATGACGTTGATGCGCCTGCCCCTGACGGTGTGGGGCATTTTCACGGCAACCGTGATGGCGTTGCTGGCATTCCCTGCACTTTTCGTTGCCTCGGTCATGCTGCTGCTCGACCGCCTGCTGGGAACCAGTTTCTTCATGCCCTCCCTCGTCGAGATGGGCCAGCTATCGAAATATGGCGGGGGCAGCCCGCTGCTCTTCCAGCACCTGTTCTGGTTCTTCGGCCACCCCGAGGTCTACATCGTTGCCCTGCCCGCCTTCGGCATCGTTTCCGATCTGATCAGCACGCATGCACGCAAGAACATCTTCGGTTACCGCATGATGGTCTGGGCGATCGTGGCCATCGGCGCGCTCAGCTTCATCGTATGGGCGCACCACATGTATGTGAGCGGCATGTTCCCGCAATTCGGGTACTTCTTCGCCACCACGACGCTCATCATCGCCATCCCCACCGCGATCAAGGTCTACAACTGGGTGCTGACCCTGTGGCGCGGCGACATTCATCTCAGGGTGCCGATGCTGTTCGCCCTCGGCTTCATCATCACCTTCGTGAACGGCGGGCTCACCGGCCTCTTCCTCGGCAACGTCGTCGTCGACGTGCCCCTCTCGGATACCATGTTCGTGGTCGCGCATTTCCACATGGTGATGGGCGTGGCGCCGATCATGGTCGTGCTCGGCGCGATCTATCACTGGTACCCCAAGGTCACGGGGCGAATGTACAATGACGCACTCGGCAAGTTTCACTTCTGGGTCACTTTCCTCGGCGCCTACCTGATCTTCTTCCCCATGCACTATCTTGGACTGCTCGGGGTTCCGCGCCGGTACTTCGAACTCGGAGATACGTCGTTCATCCCGTCCTCGGCCCATTCACTGAACGCCTTCATCTCCGTGGTGGCCTTGACCGTCGGCTTCAGCCAGATGGTGTTCCTGTTCAATCTTGCCTGGAGCCTGTTCAAAGGTGAGGCCTCAGGCGGCAATCCGTGGCGGGCGACGACGCTGGAATGGCAGACGCCGGAGACGCCTCCGGGGCACGGCAACTGGGGCAAGGAGCTCCCGGTCGTGTACCGCTGGGCCTATGATTACAGTGTGCCTGGCGCCGCGGAGGACTTCATTCCGCAGAACCAGCCGCCGCACGCGACGCAGCTCATTCAGGGAGCTGCTTCGTGAGCGCCATCATCCTTTTCCTGGCTGTGCTTGCGGTGATCGCCGGGTGGTGGCTGTCGCAGCAGCGGCTGACGGCCAAGCCCTGGCTGGAGGAAGGCCCGGTTGGTGACTTCCCCGGCGGCGATGCCATGACCTGGCCGGCAGCGAAGGTCGGACTTGGGGTGTTTCTCGCCGTCGCGAGCGCATTATTCGTCCTCTTCATCAGCGCCTACTCGATGCGCATGGACGTGGCGGACTGGCGGACGCTGCCCGTGCCGCGGCTGCTGTGGTTCAACACGGGCGTCCTGATCCTGAGCAGCGTCGCGCTGCAATGGTCCTACGTGGCCGCGCGCCGAGACGACGCTGAAGGCGTCATGATCGGCCTGCTCGCGGGCGGCGCAGCTGCCGTGATCTTCCTCGGCGGACAGCTCCTGGCCTGGCAACAGCTCGGCGCGGCCGGATATTTCGTGGCGTCCAATCCGGCGAACTCCTTCTTCTACCTGTTGACCGCAGTGCACGGGCTGCATCTGACCGGCGGTCTGGTGGCTTTGGGCCGAACCTCGACCAAGATGTGGCGCGGCGCCGGGATCGCCGACATGCGCTTGAGCGTGGAGCTGTGCGCCATCTATTGGCATTTCCTGCTGCTGGTCTGGCTTGTGCTGCTCGGGCTTCTCACGGGCTGGACCGACGATTTCGTCAACATCTGTCGCCGATTGCTGAGCTAGGGAGGCGAGACCAGATGGCAGAGACCGTGCTGACAAATCCGGGCCATTCGACTGCGCGGCTTGAGGGCTGGCGCGGCATCGCCGCCGACTGGGCGTCTGATCAGCGCGCCTTCAAGAACGTGTCCTGGGGCAAGGCCATGATGTGGATCTTCCTCCTCAGCGACACCTTCATCTTCAGCTGCTTCCTGCTCTCCTACATGACGGCGCGCATGTCGACGACCGTGCCGTGGCCGAATCCCAGCGAAGTCTTCGCCCTCAATATCGGCGGCAACCACATCCCCCTGATCCTGATCGCCATCATGACCTTCGTGCTGATCAGCAGCAGCGGAACGATGGCGATGGCCGTCAATTTCGGCTACCGCCGCGATCGCGTCAGAACCGCAGCCTTGATGCTGGCCACAGCGGCGTTCGGCGCAACCTTCGTCGGCATGCAGGCCTTCGAATGGACCAAGCTGATCATGGAGGGCGTCCGGCCCTGGGGCAATCCGTGGGGCGCACCGCAGTTCGGCGCGAGCTTCTTCATGATCACGGGCTTCCACGGCACCCACGTGACGATCGGCGTGATCTTCCTGATCGCCATTGCGCGGAAGGTCTTGCGCGGCGACTTCGACGTCGAGAGGCGTGGCTTCTTCACGAGCCGCAAGGGGTATTACGAGATCGTCGAGATCACGGGCCTGTACTGGCACTTCGTCGATCTCGTGTGGGTATTCATCTTTGCATTCTTCTATCTTTGGTGAGGTCGGCGCATGACAAACGCGGCGGTACACATGGAAGGACAGCTCCACGCTCCGGCGCATGGCGCAGTCGCAACGGGAGCCGTTCACGCCAAGGGTCAACAGCACCCGATCAAGCTCTACCTCGTGGTCTGGGGCTGGTTGTTCGTCCTCAGCACGTGCTCCTACCTCGTCGACTACTTTGGCCTGCATGGCTATCTGAGGTGGTCGCTGATCCTGCTGTTCATGGTGTTGAAGGCCGGCCTGATCGTCGCCGTCTTCATGCACATGGCCTGGGAGCGACTGGCCTTGGCCTATGCCATCCTGCTGCCGCCGATCGCGGTATTGGTCTTTGTGTCGATCATGGTGCTCGAATCCGAATACACGCACTTCCTGCGGGTGCTGTTTTTCGCAACCCCGTCGTAGCGGCAATCTGAGTTCTCACCGCCATTACTTTGCGAGGTGGGCATCTGGTTACGCCAGCTCGCTGCGAAGCCTGCGGTCGATTGCGCGCAGCAGTTCGCCAACCCGCCCTCCACCGGACGGTGCGAGCGGGTAGCGGCGCAGAACCTCGACGAGCCCAGGCGTCGCGCGCCGGACGGCGCGCTCAACATAGTCGGCACCAACATCTGCAGCATCGCCCGCTGCAAGTTCAGTGGCCCGGGCTGCATGGGCGGGCGCGCCGAGAATGTGCCTGACCTGAGTCGATCGAGCCAAGGGATGGAGATAGGCCGCGGATGAGGCACACATCGCGGCGCGCGCAGCTTGGCTGGCTGCTGCATTTTCGGCTTCCTTTGCTGCCTTCAGCGCGGCCCAGGCAGCATCGCGCAAGGCCTTCACCCGCTTGCCTCCTCTTGCGAACGTCCGGGCGGTTTCGAGCGCATCGCGCGGACGGGAATCTGCGGGATACGATTGCTCGAATATCTCCAGCACGTCCGCGGCATTTTCCGCCGCGTAGGCAGCGACCTCACGGAGATCCTCAATATCTAGGATGAACTCGTCTGCCATGCCTCACCTGCTCGACACACCAGCGCGGGGCCATCCCTATTGACGCGCTATGGCCGAAGTCGGTCGTCTCAATATCCGCCGCGGAGTACTGGATCATCCGCCTCCGCGGATGATGACAGCGAACCATGGGGCGCTATCGTCCTCACACCGAAAGCTTCACCCCTCGAACGCGTCGATCGACGCCTTGCTGCCGCGCGAGACCAACGTTTCGTCGACGGCGGGCAGCCCCTCCCCCTTGTCGCGAAAGCGGTTGGTGATGGGATAGCGGCGATCGCGGCCGAAATTCCTGGGCGTCACCTTCACGCCGGGCGCGGCCTGGCGGCGCTTGTATTCGGCGACGTTGAGCAGATGATCGATCCGGGTGACCGTTTCGCGATCGAAACCGGCGGCGATGATCTGATCCAGCGGCTGCTCGCGCTCGACAAGACGCTCCAGGATGGCATCGAGCACCTCATAGGGCGGCAGCGAATCCTGGTCGGTCTGGTTCTCGCGCAGCTCCGCGCTCGGCGGCCGCGTGATGATGTCGGGCGGGATCACCTCGCCCGCCGGCCCGAGCGCGCCATCGGGCTTCCAGCCGTTGCGCAGGCTTGCCAGCCGAAACACCTGGGTCTTGTAGATATCCTTGATCGGGTTGAAGCCGCCGTTCATGTCGCCATAGAGCGTGGCGTAGCCGACCGACATTTCCGACTTGTTGCCTGTCGTCACCACCATCAACCCGGTCTTGTTGGAGATCGCCATCAGAAGCGTACCGCGGCTGCGGGCCTGGAGGTTTTCCTCGGTGATATCGGGCGGCAGATTCTTGAAGAGGCCCGAGAGGATGGTCTCGAAGCCGGTCACGGCCTCCGCGATCGGCAGCACCTCATAGCGGATGCCGAGATGGCCGGCGAGCTCGCCCGCATCGGCGATCGAGTGTGCTGCAGTGTAGCGGTACGGCAGCATCACGCCATGCACCTGATCGGCGCCGAGCGCATCGACCGCGATCGCCGCGCAGAGGGCCGAATCGATACCGCCGGAAATGCCGAGCAGCACGCCGGGAAAGCCGTTCTTGGTGACGTAGTCGCGCAGGCCCAGCACGCAGGCGGCGTAATCGGCCTTGTCGCCCTCGGGTTGCTCGGCGACCGGGCCCGTGCAGCGCCAGTCGTCGCCATTTCTCACAAAGCGCAGCGTGACGATGCTCTCCTCGAACGCCGGCAATTGCGCCGCAAGCGAAAGATCGCCGTTGAGCGCGAAGGAGGCGCCGTCGAACACCAGCTCATCCTGGCCGCCGACCTGGTTGAGATAGACCAGCGGCAGGCCGCTCTCGGTGACGCGGGCGACCGCGACCGACAGGCGCACGTCGTTCTTGTCGCGGGCGTAAGGCGAGCCGTTCGGCACCAGGATGATCTCGGCGCCGGTCTCGGCCAGCGTCTCGACCACGTTCTCGTAATCCTGGGACTCTTCCAGCCAGATGTCCTCGCAGATGGGAACGCCGATGCGCACGCCGCGCACGGTCACAGGGCCCGCCGCAGGGCCGCGCGAAAACAGCCGCTTCTCGTCGAACACGCCGTAATTCGGCAGATTGCATTTGAAACGCAAGCCAGCGATGCGGCCGCCGTCGAGCAGCGCGCACGCATTGTAGAGCTTGCCGTCCTCGACCCAGGGCGTGCCGACCAGCATGGCCGGCCCGCCATCGGCGGTCTCGCGGGCCAGTGCCTCGATCGCAGCGCGGCAGGCCGCCTGGAAGGCCGGCTTCTGCACGAGGTCTTCCGGCGGATAGCCGGCGATGAACAATTCCGGAAACAGCACGAGATCGGCGCCGTCGGCGATGGCTCTCGCGCGCGCACTGCGCGCCTTGACGGCGTTGCCCTCGATGTCGCCCAGGGTCGGATTGAGCTGGGCGAGCGTGACCGCGAATGCTTTGAGACGTTCGGTCATGGCCGCCGCGCTCCGATCAGATAAATCCCAGTCGCTCGATGATGGCGATGATCCAGAACGCGCCTGCCATCAGCAGCGCGACGCCGACGGCCGCCGAGCCCATGTCCTTGACCCGCCCGATCTGCTTGTCGTGATCCATCGTCAGCCGGTCGGCCAGCTTTTCGATCGCGGTGTTGAGCAGCTCGACTGTCAGCACGAACGCAACCGAACAGACCAGCTCGACCGCGCGCATCGCGGTCGCGCCGACCAACCAGGCCAGCGGCAGCGACACCAGGAGCGCAAAAATCTCCTCGCGGACGGCCTGCTCCGATCGGAACGCAAAGGCCAGACCGTTACGGGAATTGATCGTGGCCTTCCAGATCCGCAGCAAGATCCTAGAGCCCCGCTGCGGCCGGCATCGGCGTGGCCTTGCCCGCGCGTTCCTGCTTGAGGAGCTCGGCGATCAGGAAAGCCATGTCGATGGATTGCTCGGCATTGAGGCGGGGATCGCAGACCGTGTGATAGCGGTCGTTGAGGTCCTCGTCCGTGATCGCGCGGGCGCCGCCGATACACTCGGTGACGTCCTGCCCGGTCATCTCCAGATGCACGCCGCCGGCATGGGTGCCTTCGGCGGCATGGATCGTGAAGAAAGACTTCACCTCCGACAGGACGCGGTCGAACGGGCGCGTCTTGTAGCCCGAGGTCGAGGTGATGGTGTTGCCGTGCATGGGATCGCACGACCAGACCACCACTTTGCCCTCGCGCTTCACGGCGCGGATCATGTTCGGCAGATGCTCGCCGACCTTGTCCGAGCCGAAGCGGCCGATCAGCGTCAGCCGTCCCGGCTCGTTGTCGGGATTGAGCACGTCGATCAGCTTCAAAAGCTCGTCGGACTTGAGCGACGGGCCGCATTTCAGCCCGATCGGATTCTTGATGCCACGGAAATATTCGATATGGCCGTGATCGAGCTGGCGGGTGCGGTCGCCGATCCAGATCATGTGGCCCGAGGTCGCATACCAGTCGCCGGTGGTGGAATCGACGCGGGTCATGGCCTGCTCGTAGCCGAGCAGCAGCGCCTCGTGGCTGGTGTAGAAATCGGTCGCGCGCAGCTCCGGATGGCTCTCGAGATCGAGGCCGCAGGCGCGCATGAAGTTGAGCGCGTCGGAGATGCGGTCGGCCAATTCCTTGTAGCGGCGGGACTGCGGCGAATCCTTGAGGAAGCCGAGCATCCACTCATGCACGCTGCCGAGATTGGCGTAGCCGCCGGTCGCAAACGCGCGCAGCAGGTTCAGCGTCGCGGCCGACTGGCGATAGGCCATCAGCTGGCGCTGCGGATCCGGCACGCGCGCTTCCCTGGTGAAGGCGATGTCGTTGACGATGTCGCCGCGATAGCTCGGCAGCTCGACGCCATTGAGCTTCTCGGTCGGCGACGAGCGCGGCTTTGCAAACTGGCCGGCGATGCGGCCGACCTTCACCACCGGCACCGCGCCGGCGTAGGTCAGCACCACCGCCATCTGCAGCAGCACGCGGAAGAAATCGCGGATGTTGTTGGCGCCGTGCTCGGCAAAGCTCTCGGCGCAGTCGCCGCCCTGGAGCAGGAAGGCCTCGCCGGCCGCAACGCGGGCCAGCGCCTTCTTCAGGTTGCGCGCCTCGCCCGCGAACACCAGCGGCGGAAAGGTCGCGAGCTGCGCCTCCACGTCGGCCAGGGCCTTGGCGTCGGGATAGTCGGGCACCTGTAGCACCGGCTTGCTGCGCCAGGACTCGGGCGTCCACCGCTCGGACATCGCAATCTCTCCGTGAAGCAAAAAGCACAACCTGATCTAGGGGTTGCGAGGGCCGCCTTATACACAGGCTGGCCCCGCCCCGCCAGTTGTAAATCCAGTCGGCACTGCAAACCCTTGCGGGGAAAGCCAAATTCGCATTTGCTGGGAGGGCGAGGCAAACTGGCAGGATACCTTGCGGCCATGGACGCGGCACTGGACGACGTTTTCATCGACGAGATCAACTTCCCGGCGACCGACGGGTATGCCCTGGCAGGCACCCTGTTCCTGCCGCGCGGCACCAAGCGCCATGCCGTCCTGATCAATTCGGCCACCGCCGTGCCGCGCAAGATTTATCGGGGCTTTGCCTCCTACCTCGCCCATCGCGGCTGCGCGGTCCTCACTTACGATTATCGCGGCATCGGCGATTCCCGGCTGCCGGCGATGGTCGGCTACAACCAGCCGAAATCGCTGGTCGGCTTCAAGGCCTCGATGTCGGATTGGGCCGCGCTCGACGTCACCGCCGCGGTCAGCTGGATGCGGGAGCGCTACAACACCCTGCCGCTGGCCTATGTCGGCCATTCCTTCGGCGGTCAGGCGCTGGGGCTGATCGCCAACAACAGCGAAATCTCGCGCGCCGCGTTCGTGGCCTCGCAGGCCGCGACGTGGCGGCTGATGACGTCGCCGGAGAAATACCGCGTATTCGCCTTCATGAACCTCATTGGCGTCCCGCTCACCCACACGCTCGGCTACGCCCCGGGCTGGGCCGGCGTCGGGGAGGATTTGCCCAAGGGGGTCTTCCTGCAATGGGCCAATTGGGTCTCGAGCCCCCGCTATCTCTTCGATTCCAAACTGCCGGCGCTGGAGAATTTTGCGAAGTTCAAGGGCGAACTGCGGGCGCTGTGCTTCTCCGACGATCCCTGGGCGACGCGGCCGGCTGTCGAGCTGCTCGCGAGCGGGTTCACCGCGATCAAGCCGGAGGTGCTCAACGTCAAGCCGTCCGACGTCGGCGCCAAGGGAATAGGCCATTTCGGCTTTTTCCGCCCCGAGCATCGCGACACGCTGTGGCGCGGCGTCGCCGAATGGATTCAGGGGGACTGAGACACAGCTTCGCGTTCTCGCGGCTTTTCTCGCCCGAGCTTTGACCAGTACCTCACCCTCTCATGAAAGAGGGCGCAGGGAAGGCCGGGAGCCGGTTGGCTCCCATCGACCGCCATGCGAAGAGCAGATTGCGTGTGCTTCATGCATAGCGGGTAACAGGGCAACCGGAGCATCCCGGCCTTCCCTGCGCAGTGGCTTTACGGCTTATGTCGTACTCTCCCCGGGGAGCGTTGCACTATTGCCCCCGTCGCCTTGTGGATGACTGATGCGCGTGCCCGGTTGGACCGCCACATCACCGCAAGACTTGGCGCACAGACCCCGGGCGCCAGGACCACACGATTTTGCCGTACGCGGATCCCACCGGTCGTGTGCGCCAGGTGTTTCGCTCACGGTTGCCCGCCCTGCAAAACCCTCAGCGCCGATGTGACCCACGTCCACCGCCACCCCGCCCGCGTTCGTGACGATCGCGATACGCCCCTCTTCGTTGGGCCGGGATGCAGCGACACATACGCGATTTCCGAATTTCGGTAAAGTGGAATATTTTTGGCAGCGCGCGTTGACCCAGGGCTCGCGTGTTTTGCCTGTCGGGCAACACAAGGCCTTGTGGATATCGTGCGGCCGCGGCTCGAGCGTTTCCGTGGAAACGCTGAAAGGCGTGCGATTCCCGGCGCGCAGCCGCATCTTCACCGACGAGGAAGCCTCTGAGCTGAAGGCCGTGGGACCGCCGGCGTCCGCCTTGAATTAGGGCGTGAACCCATAAATGTCGGCTCACCACCGTAAAGCGGAAGTCGCCACCTTGATCTACTGTTCGTAACCCAGAGCGGACACTACAACTACAAATTTACCGCCGCTTGGCCCAGATAACTCGGACTTTCGATCGTTTGCGGCTGCTTCTCTCGCAGGTCTTCAATACCCGAGCGCGGAGGTTCCGAAGTTCTGCAAGTTGAGAGTTGAGCAACCAGACCCGTTGATTCAAAATGATCATACGGTCGCAAATCCGACCACGACTATTCATTACGAGCTCCAAGAGCTGCAACTGCTGAAAATTACCGACATTTGTAAAAGGCGTTCACCGGAGATCTTAGCGTTGCTTCACGTAAAAGATGTGAAACGGCACATACGCGGCAGGAAAGGTATTTCACCTATCGAGTTTCTGAAGGCGTGCCTTAGGCACTAGTTGGCACAGAAAGGGCCACGACCGTGATGCAGGAGCAAGGTGATGTCACGAGCCTGTGGCATGTTCGTTGCACATTGGCGTCAACTGAGATTTCAGTGCTCAGTTAGAGAATAGGGCGCCGCCGGGACGCATATTTCAAGCCCGGCCGCGCCTCTTTTAACTGCTGCCCTGCTCTCGCGCCGTCATAAATCCGTAATTTTCAGGCATCGAACCTTGGCGCTGTCGCCCGATTTGCTTAGGAGTAAGGCCGCGAGAGGACCTGATCATGACCGACAATACGCAATACGACGACGCTAAGCGAAATCGCCTGCTCGAAGCAGCTCAGCAGGAGATGATCAAGTTCGAACGCAAAGAGAACGAGTTCCGCAAGAGGGATCGTGCCGAGAGAGCGGCGGAACTGCAATTGCCTCTGGAAAAGCTCAATATTCATTGATCACGTTGCCGGCAGTTTCCAGCCATGGTCCATCTAGCTCGGGTCGCGCCGTCGGATTCTGGCTACTGGTCGGATTCGACAAGCTCATTAGCGGTTGAACTGCCAGCGCCCTGGCTGGCGGTAAACCGGACGTCAGGCGGACAGCCGATTAATGAGTACAGGCCCTAACGGATAATCGTCGTCAGGGACGAGTAGCGCCTGTTGGGCTTGGCCTCGCCCGGCGCGAACTGCGAGAACGCGTCGCTGACGCGGACCGCCGGCGGCGTGTCGGTCGCAAACCGAAACTCCTTCGGCCGCGGTGCGTAGAAGCTGGCGCGATAATAGGCGTCGTCGAAGCGCGCCTCGCCGACCCCGAACAATGCGTCACAGACGAGCAGGAGCGCGTAGACTCCCGCGACCGATGCGACGATCTCCCTTAGAATTGACATGCCGATAGCCCTGCCCTTTTGCGAGCAGGATGCAGATCGGTTCCAAAGGCCTGGTTTAAGGCACCAGGCTTCTTGTCCGCAGGGTTTGCTGCTGCTGAGCGGTTTGCAGACAATTTTATCGATTGAAAAAGGAGCCCGCCGGATCGGACGATCAGGCGGGCTCAGGATTGGCCGCTCGGGAGGTTATCAGACGGCCACGCGAGCTCAGCCGTGGCCGGCCTCCTTGCGATGGCCGTTGTCGCTGAGGCGGTCGACCCAGGCGATTCCGATCGCCGAGACGATGAAGGTCATGTGGATCAGCACCTGCCACATCACGCCGGTCTCGGTGAAATTGCTGCGCGTGGTGCCGAGATTGCCGGCCTCGATGAAGGTCCTGAGCAACGAGATCGAGGAGATGCCGATGATCGCCATCGCGAGCTTGATCTTGAGCACGCTGGCATTGACATGGCTCAGCCATTCCGGCTCGTCGGGATGGCCGGTCAGGTTCAGGCGGGACACGAAGGTCTCGTAGCCGCCGACGATCACCATGATCAGGAGGTTCGAGATCATGACGACGTCGATCAGCCCGAGCACGACCAGCATGATCTGCTGCTCGCTGGCGTCGAACGAGTGCGCGACCAGATGCCAGAGCTCCTTCAGGAACAGCAGCACATAGACGGCCTGCGCGACGATCAGGCCGACATAGAGCGGCACTTGCAGCCAACGGGAGCCAAAGATGAGCTGCGCAAACAGGCCTAGGCGCGGCGGCTCGCCTTGCGCCGAAGGTGCTTTGGGTTCGGACGTCATGAATTACTCCGGATTGCGGAAAGAGTTGTCGCCTCAGAGACTCGCGATGACAGGCGCGAGCTCGAGCGAGCCCCGATAGATCATCTCGAAGGCGACGTAAATGATGATGGCGAGGCCGACATAGGCGACCCAGCGATGCTTCTGGAGCACGCGACCAAGCAGATCGGCGGCAACACCCATCATCGCCACCGACAGCAACAGCCCGAAGACGAGAATGTAGGGATGCTCGCGCGCGGCGCCCGCGACCGCGAGCACGTTGTCGAGCGACATCGAGACGTCGGCGGCGACAATCTGCACCGCAGCCTGACCGAAGGTCTTTCGCTGCACGGTCGCACCGTCCGCGCCGCCGCCATGGCTGAACGCCAGCTGCCCCCCATGCGACTGCTCGCGCAGCTCGCGCCACATTTTCCAGCACACCCAGAGCAGCAGCACGCCGCCGGCAAGCAACAGGCCGATGACCTGCAGCAGCTGGGTCGCGACGCCGGCGAAGACGATGCGCAGTACCGTGGCGGCAGCGATACCGACGATGATGGCGCGGCGGCGCTGTTTGGCCGGAAGTCCCGCTGCGGCGAGGCCGATGACGACGGCATTGTCGCCGGCGAGAACGAGGTCGATCAGGACGACTTGAAGCAGCGCAGTGAGCGCTTCGGGCGTGATGAATTCAGTCATGATTGATCATTTTTCGATGCGGATGGATCGAGCCAATGCGGCTTCTTCCGCTCGACCCAATCCAGGACCTTCGAACGTGAGGAGCGCAACGCAGGCACGTCCTCGGCAAGCAGCGCGAGACCGAGCGGCAGCATCCAGACGCCGAGGATCGGAAGGAAGGAAAGCACGCCGCCCACAATGAGGAGCGCGCCCGATGGAATTCTGACCCAGCGGTTCGACGGCTTGAGCAGATAGGTGACCGTGTCACCCATACGCGGCGGCAGCCGATCGACGAGCTTTTCGAGGCGCGGGTCGCCGCCGGCCATTTCGCTGGCGGGACTTGCGGCTTCACTCGTACGCTCGTGCGATGCTGCGCTCATGCCTACTCCTCTGTGGCCATCTGCCGTTCGGTGCGCCCTTGACCCGACGTGACCGGCTTCGCGCGCGGCAGCACCAGCGTCAGCAAGCGCAACAATTTGATCGCCTGCACTTCGTGGGGATGGACGTCCTCATCCGCCGCAGCCACCCGCTCCGACAGCTCAATCAAATGGGACGACAGCGGCAGGTTCGAAACCGGCCGCAGCGTGTCGATCACGACATTGGCAAAATCCGGTTCCTCGAGCCGTGCGGCGAGCTCATCGAACATCGCATAGAGCCGTTCGTCCGAGATGTGCGGCGCCAGCTTGCGATCCTTGATGAAACGGATCACCTCGTCGCGCTCGACCGGCGAAACCCGCCGGTCGGCAACCGCAACCAGCGCGCCCACGATCACCAGCGCGACCGCGGCCTGCTCGTTCAGGCTGGACGGTTCCGTGATTTCGATTTCGATCGGATTTGAATGCTTGGCGTCAGTCATCGTTGCTCCTCAATGTTGCGAAATGGCCGCACGGAGCTGCGATGGGGACGAATGGTCGGAGAGAGAGTACAGAGGCCCGACGATCGGCCGATCCATCGCATTCGCGCGGGACAGGTCATCCGACATCACGAGGTTTGCCGACGAACGTCGGCGTCCTCGCCAGAGGGGCCCGGATTCTTGTTCGTGTCAGAGATAAAGGTGGGTCCGTCGGAATCAAGGCGAGATGACTGCGACCAGCCGCCGCATCGGTTCCGCGGTCGTGCATTTCGTTAAGCACGTCGCGCTCCGTGTCCCGGACGCGATGCAACGCGTAGCGCTGCTGCGCAGAGCCGGGACCCAGATGGCGCACCCAACCTTAAGGGCCCGGGCTCAGCAGTGCGCCGCCAAGAGGCGCTGCACTCGTCCGGGGCAAGCCCTCGGCGCCGGGAACATCGCCTCGGCGGGTGTGTTGGTGCAACTCAGCACGCATTGTCTGACAGGAAGCCGCAAGGAACTCCCATGTGCCGCTGGATCGCATACCGGGGCGAGACCACCTCGTTTGAGCCTTACGTCACCGAGCCCGAACATTCGCTGGTCGCGCAGAGCATCCGCTCGCTGCAATCCACGGCGGGCTCGAATGGCGATGGCTTTGGTCTCGGCTGGTACGGCGAGCATCCGGAGCCCGGCCTTTATCGCGAGACCCGCCCAGCCTGGTCGGACGAAAACCTGCGCTACCTCTGTCGGCATCTGCGCTCGCACTTGTTCTTTGCCCATGTGCGCGCCGCCACCGGCACGGCGGTGACGCGACAGAATTGCCATCCCTTTGCCTGCGGCCACTGGATGTTCATGCACAACGGATTCGTCGGGAGCTGGAATCGGCTGCGGCGCAAGGTCGAGGCGCTGATCCCCGATGCCTATTATCCATCGCGGCTGGGCACGACCGATTCGGAGGCTGTGTTCCTGGCGATGATGGGTGCCGGGCTCGACAGCGATCCGCTTCAAGCGACGCGGCGCGTGCTGCACGCCCTCGTCGGCCTCGTCAACGAGGGGCAGCTGCGCGAACGGCTGCGCTTCACCAGTGCGATCGCGAACGGCCGGGATCTCTATGCGTTTCGCGTTGCGGTCAACGACGCCGCAAACACGCTGTATTACCGGGAGGACGGCGGCCAGGTCATCGTCGTGTCCGAACCCTTCGACAAGGAATCGGATTGGTCCGAAGTGCCGCCAAATCACGCGCTGATCGCGCGCGCGTCCGAAAACGTGAAGATTGTTCCGTTCGACGTTGCAATTTCCGGTGAGTACGACGCGGAACCCGCCCCCGTCAGACGGATTATCGCCCGCAGGTAATGCCTTTGCCGGGTGGCCAATGACATGTACTTCAGGCGTTTTGAAACTGCTGCGCCTCGATTCCTCGGGTGACAGGCAGCACCTGGTCATTCGCTCTGCCGGCGGCGGGGCCAAGGCGGCTGAATATTCCTTCGGCATCGAGGAGGAGTACTTCCTGGCCGACCGCCGCAGCTTCGAGGTCGCCATTCAAACTCCAAACGAGCTGTTCGAATCGGCGAATTGGTCGACCGGCGGTCAGGCCATGCGGGAGATGCTGCAATCCCAGCTCGAGGTCGCCACCAACGTTCACGTCGACGTCAACGACGCCCGCGAAGAGCTTCGCTTCCTGCGGCGCGAAGTCGCGAACGTCGCCGCGCAATATGGTTTCGTGATCATGGCCTGCGGCACGCACCCGACCGCGGTCTGGCGCATGTCGCAGCCAAGCCCGAAACCGCGCTATGAGGAGATGATCGAGGATCTGCGCAGCATCGGCCATCGCAACATGATGTGCGGCATGCATGTGCACGTCCAGCTGCCCGATCCCGAGAAGCGCATGGCGGTGATGCGGGCGATGCTGCCGCATCTGCCGCTGTTCATCGCGCTGTCCGCGTCCTCCCCGTTCTGGAATTCGCACAAGACCGGGCTGAAGGGCTACCGTCTCGCCGCCTATTCCGAGCTGCCGCGCACCGGCCTGCCCGAACTGTTCGAGAGCCGGCAGGACTACGACGACTATGTCGGCGCGCTGCAGCGCTCCGGCGTCATTCCCGACGAGAGCCACATCTGGTGGGCGATGCGCCCGTCGATGCGGCACCCCACCCTCGAGCTTCGGGCGCCCGATACCTGCACCTTCGTCGACGACGCCGTCGCCATCGCCTCGCTCTATCGCTGCCTGACGCGCCGCCTCTATCTGCGACCGGATCTGTCCAAGGGGGTCACCGCGGTCGAACGCGCAATTGCGGTTGAGAATAAATGGCGCGCCCAGCGCTACGGCACCGATTGCATCTTCGCCTCCAGAGACGGACCGGTCACGATCTCGGAGATGCTCTCCCGAATCATCGACGACACCACCGAGGACGCCGACGCACTGGGCTGCGCCGCCGAGATCGAGCATTGCCGGGTCATTGTAGACCGCGGCAGCTCGGCCGAATTCCAGCTTCGCGCCTATCGCGAAAACGGCGATGACATCGCAGCCGTGTCACGATGGATCGCTACATCGACGATCTCAGGAACCAGCGCGCCGATCGGGCGCAGCGCTCCAGCGCCGTCATAGCGCCCGCGCAAGCTTCCCGGACGAGAACGTCATTTCTGAATTTGCTACGCCGTGGGGGAATGCATGACTGACATCGCCTGGTGCGCCGGTTGCGGCCACAGCCTGGTCCCGATCCTGTCCGAGAACGGCCGCGCGCGGCCAAGCTGCTTCTGGTGCGAGGGCGTCGACGCCCGGACCATGGAGATGGCAAAGTGGGCTGACAGCCCGGCCGGCAAGCCGGATCGGGCCGCGCCTCACGCCTTTGATTGAGCCGCCCTCTGCGTCAAACCCGCGCCATCACGCGCGGACGGAACACGGAATCCGCGGTCGGCGAAAGAGCCGTGACCGGCTTTCGCGTCGGCCGGCGCCGCGGGATGAAGAAATTGTTCACGAGGATCGGCTCGTGATCGCCGAGCGCGATCCGCTCCTTCGCGAGCAGGCTCATGACCGAGCGCATCTTGATGACTTCCTGCGCCACGAAGCTGCAGTCCTCGTCGCGGTTGATCTGCTCATGCATGATCGCTTCGGCTTCGCGCATGCTGACGCGGAGCGCTCTGATGGTTCTGCGAATTTCGCTGATACGGTTGTCCATGGCTGCCTCCATCTCGGTCGCAGCATAAGAACAAAACATGAACAATCTGTCAATCGCCGCCCTGCCCGGTCGCGACGTTTTCGCTAAATCCCCAAGGCGCCATCGGACCGATCCGGGCACCGCCGCCGCTGCACGCGCACTCCCGCCCTGCCGACAAATTAGACAGGTCCCCTCACTGCGCCGGACGCGCGCATCCCCGGCACGCGTCCGATCAGCAGAACAAGCCGTCGATCTAACCTCCCGTGCAACCACCGGATTTTTCCTGAACGGGCACGCCGGCATCGCGGCGCCAGGCCCGCTTGCTGCTTCGCAAACCAACTGGCCCAAAATTCGCAATGACGGTGCAAGCGAAGCAACGGCGCAGAGCGGAGAACGTCATGAACGTGCATGCTGCGGGCGATCTCAAGACGACCGGCCTCACCCATCCGAATGGCGCGCCGCTCCGCCTCAACACGCAGGACTTCATCGCGATCGATCGCGATCGGAATGCGAAGTTCGAGGCGACGTATCGCCCGCAAGCGCTCTACAATCGCGCCAATGAAGGCTTTCACGCCAACAACGAAACCTTCCTGCTCCACGAAGTCGCGACCAATCTGCCGATCTACCGTCCTGACACCGGTCCCACCGACTTCCATCTGCATCTGCCGCCCGGCGGCTTTCAGCTCGTGCTGGTCACCTCGGGCGCTTTCACCTTCGACTATGACGGGCGCTTCTACAATGTCGGACCCGGCGCGGTGATGCTGCAAAGCGCGATCGTGCATCGCCAGCTGTTCTACACCTGGTCGGGTTTGCCAACCGAAGAGAATTTGAAGACGCCGCAGACGGTGGTGCCGGATCCGGTCTCGATGGGCTATTCGGGCAAATTCCTCGAAGCCTTCATCACCGATCCCACCACCTTTCCGAATCCCACCATCGTCGGTCCCGATCGGATCAACGAAGCCGAAACGCCGCGCGTGGCCTGGAGCCATCCGCTGCACGATCGCCCGGCCAATGCCGGCTTCTGGCTTCAGGATCCCCTGGCGCTGGATGCACTGTTCAAGCCGCTTGGCGACGGCTCGATCAAATCGGGGCTGCCGGTTTACGTGCGCGATATCGGCATCGAGGCGCCGAGCGGCCAGCTCGTCACCGGGCACATCATCGCAACAGATCCGCGCGGCCGGTCGCTCCTGCCGAAGAGCACATCGGCATCCGCGGACGCCGCCTCGTTCGCCAAGGGCGAGGTCGTGATCTATCGCGTCATTCGCGGCACGGCCGAATTCAGGAACAAGGCGGGTGAGGCCTTCGAGCTCGCGGCCGGCGACGTCGTGACCGCAGGCAAGAGCTCGATCAGCCTCATTGCGGTCGGCGAGAACACGCAGGTGCTGCGGCTCGGCCTTCTCAAGGGTATCGACGACCTTCGCGGCTGGACGCCGACGCAGCGCGACGAGATCGACAGTCTCGCCGGCCAGATCATCACGCAGAAAGACATTCGTCCGCTGCGCACCGAAGGCAAGCCTGTCGGATATCTCTACGCTTAGGAGACGCCCTACTCCGCGGCCTGGCGCACGTGGCGCGCGGTCGGGGTGCGCATGGTGACGAGCTCTTCGGCCGCGGTCGGATGCAGCGCGATGGTCGCGTCGAAATCAGCCTTGGTCGCCTTCATCTTCACCGCGATCGCGACGGCTTGCGTGATCTCGGCCGCGGCATCGCCGACGATGTGGCAGCCGAGCACGCGATCGGTCGAGCCGTCGACCACGAGCTTCATCAGCACGCGGGTGTCGCGGCCGGACATCGTCGCCTTGATCGGGCGGAACGAGGTCTTGTAGATGTCGACGTGACTGAACTGCGCCCGCGCTTCAGTCTCGGTGAGACCAACGGTGCCGACCTCTGGCTGCGAGAACACCGCGGTCGGGATATTGGCGTGGTCGACCTTCACCTCGCGCTTGCCGAACACGGTGTCGGCGAAGGCGTGGCCTTCGCGGATCGCGACCGGCGTCAGGTTGAAGCGATGGGTGACGTCGCCGATCGCATAGATGCTGTCGACCGAGCTCCTGGAGAAATGGTCGACCGCGATGCCGCCATTCGCAGGATTAATGGCGACGCCGGCGTTCTCGAGCCCGAGATTGGCCACCGCGGGATGGCGGCCGATGGCGAACATCACCTGCTCCGATGCGATGCTCGATCCGTTCGACAGATGCGTGGTGAATTCATCGCCGTGGCGGTCGACCTTGCTCACCGTGCAGCCGGTGAGAATGGTGATGCCCTGCTTCTCCATCTCGGCACGAACGTGGGTCCGGACATCCTCGTCAAAACCGCGGAGGATGTTGTCGCCGCGATAGATCACGGTGACGTCGGAGCCGAAGCCGGCGAAGATGCCGGCGAATTCCAGCGCGATGTAGCCGCCGCCCTGGATCACGATCCGCTTCGGCAGCCTCGCAAGGTGGAACGCCTCGTTGGAGGAGATCACGTGCTCGATGCCGGGAATCGCCGCGCCGTGGTTGGGCGCGCTGCCGGTGGCGATCAGGATGTATCTTGCGGTGATCTTGCGGTCGTTTTCGAGCAGACGCACGGTGTGCTTGTCCTCGATCACCGCGCGGCTCTTGACGATCTGCGCGCCTGACTTCTCGACATTGGCGGTGTAGGCCGCCTCCAGCCGAGCGATCTCCTTGTCCTTGTTGGCGATCAGCGTCGGCCAGTCGAAGCTGGCGGGCGGAACGGTCCAGCCGAAACCTGCGGCGTCCTCGAGCTCGTGGCGAAAATGCGAGCCGATCACGAACAGCTTCTTCGGCACGCAGCCGCGGATCACGCAGGTCCCGCCCATGCGGTACTCTTCCGCGATCGTCACGCGGGCGCCGTAGCCGGCCGCGATGCGGGCGGCACGCACGCCGCCCGAGCCGCCACCGATGACGAAGAGGTCGACGTCGAATTCAGCCATTGTCCACTCCGACCCCTGTCAGGAAGTCCTGATCAGATAGTGTCTGTCAGATCTCCTTGCCACGCTTGCGCATCTCGGCGCGGAAGGCTCCCATCACGGTCTCGGCGAAGTTCTGGGCCCAGGAATTCATGAAGGCCATGGACAGGCCGATGGCGCGCGGCTCGGCGTCGATCAGCTTCTTGCCCAGCGGCGACTTGTAGAAGGTGACGAGATCCTTCAGCTCCTGCTCGGTGAACTCGCTGGCATAGATCTGCGCCATGCCTTCGCCGATCTCGTTCTGGCGGCCTTGCAGCTGCTGGGCGACGATCGGGGCGACCTCGTTGAGGTCCTTCTGGTAGTTGAGGTTCTGCTGGGTCAGCGCGATCTTGGTCTTCTCGACCAGACCAGGCACGGCGCCCGCGTACATCGCGGTGGCGTTCTTGATCTGCAGGATCTCCCTCGCCGCCGCGATCGCCGCAGGCGAGGCCTTGGGCTGGGCGGGTGCGGCGCCAGCCTTCGGCGCCGGCTGCTGCGCGGCGGCCGGGACGACCGCGAGGGCCAGTCCCACAGCGAGGGTCGCAGCCGGCAAAAATCTCAAAACGCTCTTCATTCCTAGTCTCCTTTCGGCTTACGCCGTTCAATCACGCGAATTCCCTCGCCGCCCGCCAGAACAGCCGAGCTGGCCAAGCCGATGAACAATCCATGCTCGACCACGCCGGGAATCGCGCTCAACGCGCTGGCGAGGCCGGCAGGATCCCCGATCTGTCCGAGCTGGGCATCGACGATCCAGTGGCCGCCGTCGGTGACGAAAACGTGGCCTTCCTTGGCCTTGCGGACCGCCATTTGCCCGGAAACGCCGCATTCGGCAAATGCCTTCTCGATCGCCCGGCGCGTCGCGCCGAGCCCGAACGGGATGACCTCGACGGGCAGCGGAAAGCGGCCGAGCGTCGGCACCCATTTGGTGTCATCTGCAATCACGATCATGCGATCCGAGGCCGCGGCCACGATCTTCTCGCGCAGCAGCGCGCCGCCGCCGCCCTTGATCAGGTTGAGCGCCGGATCGATTTCGTCGGCGCCGTCGATGGTGATGTCGAGATGGTCGATCTCGTCGAGCGTGGTCAGCGGCACGCCGCACCGCACAGCATCGAGGCGAGTCGCCTCCGAGGTCGGCACGCCGATCACCTTGAGCCCGGCGGCGACGCGCTCGCCGAGCAGCTCGACGAAATGCTTGGCGGTCGAGCCGGTGCCGAGCCCGAGCTGCATGCCGTCCCGCACCTCCTCGAGCGCGCGCGCCGCGGCCTGTCGCTTCAACTGGTCCATATTCACGTTTGCGCCCGCCTCTGAAGTCTCGAACATGCCGCCGATCGTGGCCGCTTTCGGCGGCCTATGTAGCCTCGTTTTCCGCCGGAGAATAGGGTCTGGGGAACCAGGCTATAAGCTGAACTTATGGCGCCGCCCCTTGCACTGACCTAACCGGGCCGGTAGCGCTTGGACCATGACCTCCCCTCACACCATCGTCTTCGATCTCGACGGCACGCTTGTGGATACGGCGCCCGACCTGATCACCGCGCTGAATCACGTGCTCGACCGCGAAGGGCTGCCGCCCGTGCCGATGGCCTCGGCCCGCAACATGATCGGCGCCGGCGCCCGCAAGTTGATCGAGCGGGGGCTGGAGGCCGAGGGCCGCACCGTCACCCCCGCCGACATGGACCGGATGACCGCGGATTTCATCGCCTATTACGCCGATCACATCGCCGTCGAATCCCGCCCCTTCGAGGGGCTCGAGGCCGCGCTGGACCATTTTTCCGCGCAAGGCCATCGCCTCGCCGTCTGCACCAACAAGCTGGAATGGCTGTCGAAGCGGCTGCTGGACCAGCTCGACCTCAGCCGCCGCTTCGCGGCGATCTGCGGCGCGGACACCTTTGGCGTCCAGAAGCCCGACCCGACCATCTTTCGTGAAACGGTGGCGCGCGCCGGCGGAGCGGTCAAAGCCAGCATCATGGTCGGCGATGCCGGAACCGATGTCGGGGTGGCCCGCCGGGCCGGGGTGCCGGTGATCGGCGTCAGTTTTGGCTATACCGACGTGCCGATCGCCGAGCTGAAGCCGGACCGGCTGATCCATCACATGCGTGACCTGCCAGCCGCCGCCAGCAGCCTGATGACGGCATGACGAAACCAAGATACTGATATCTCTACGGTATTCCGCGAGACCCCGCACCTAACCATCCATTATCTATGCGCAGCCCGCCGGTTGCCTGCCCCAGACGACGCTCCTAAGGTCCGGCCCGGGGTTATGTGGCGGTTTGTCGCAGACGAAGTGGATGGCTCAAGCGTCGTGTCATCGCGGTTGCGCTAGCCGGAGCCAGCCTATTGCGAGCGGCAAGTCTTGGTGGCTGCTCCGGCAGGCGTTGATCTACGTATACCACCCGATTGTCCTCGTCGCGTCCGATGCTTAGATTGGGTGCCGAGCACCGCTGAAGCCAAGGTGCACCCGTCGCCGTTAGTGACAAGGCCTCTCGCATGAACGGATCCGCCGCGCTGTCCACCCCGATGACCGATCCGTTCGGGCGGACCATCAGCTATTTGCGCGTTTCCGTCACCGATCGCTGCGACCTGCGCTGCTTCTACTGCATGTCGGAAGACATGACGTTCCTGCCCAAAGCGAACCTGTTGACGCTGGAGGAACTCGACCGGCTCTGCTCGGCCTTCATCGCCAAGGGCGTCAAGAAGCTGCGGCTCACCGGTGGCGAGCCGCTGGTCCGGCGCAACGTGATGACGCTGGTCCGCTCGCTGTCGCGGCATCTGTCGAGCGGCGCCCTGAACGAGCTGACGCTGACCACCAACGGCACCCAGCTGGCGAAACACGCAAGCGAGCTCGCCGATTGTGGCGTGCGCCGCATCAACGTCTCCCTCGATACGCTCGATCCCAAGAAGTTTCGCGAGATCACCCGCTGGGGCGAGATCGACAAGGTGCTGGAAGGCATCGAGGCCGCGCGCGCCGCAGGACTTGCCGTGAAGATCAACGCGGTGGCGCTGAAGAACCTCAACGAGGACGAGCTTCCCGACCTGATGCGCTGGGCCCACGGCAAGGGCATGGGCCTGACGCTGATCGAGGTCATGCCGATGGGCGAGATCGGCTCGGGCCGCATCGACCAGTATCTGCCGCTCTCGCTGGTGCGCGCGCGCCTCGCCCAGCAATTCACGCTGACGGATTTAGCGGAGAGCACCGGAGGTCCGGCCCGCTATGTCAGCGTCACCGAGACCGGCGGCAAGCTCGGCTTCATCACGCCGATGACGCATAATTTCTGCGAATCCTGCAACCGGGTTCGTATTACCTGCACGGGAACGCTGCACACCTGTCTCGGCCACGAGGATGCCTCCGATCTGCGGAAACCTCTGCGTGCATCCGATGACGACATGCTGCTTGCGGATGCGATCGACCGCGCCATCGGACTGAAGCCCAAGGGCCACGATTTCATCATCGACCGCCGCCACGATCGCCCCAGCGTCTCCAGGCACATGAGCGTCACCGGCGGCTAACTCCGTACAACTCCGGCCTTATTCCCCTTAACTATCAACAAACTTCCGATTGACTGGCGGCACGGCCGCTGGTTTGGTGCGGCAGCCTCATGCCTGCGCGGCGAGACAAGCCACGCGCCCGCTTCGGCGCAGTCAAGACGGCCGGGGCACACCATCGGGGAGGACCTATCGTTGCAAGCGCTCCTGAAGCTGAGCCAAAGGATTGACGCGTTCACACGCTGGACGGGCAAACGCCTGGCGTGGCTGATCGTGGCCGCCGTCATCATCTCGGCGGTCAATGCGATCGTCCGCAAGACGTTCGACACGTCCTCCAATTCGTGGCTGGAGCTGCAATGGGTGCTGTTCAGTATCGTGTTCCTGCTGTGCTCGCCCTGGACGCTGCTCGACAACGAGCATATCCGCATCGACATCGTGAACAACACACTGCCGAAGACAGTCCGCAACCTCATCGACGTGGTCGGTCACCTGTTCTTCCTCATCCCGCTGTGCATCGTCATGATCATCACCGGCGTGCCGTTCTTCCAGCGCTCATTCCATATCAACGAGCAATCCGGCAACGCCGGCGGTCTGCCGCAATGGCCCGCCAAATCCCTGATCATGATCGGGTTCGCATTCCTGCTCGTTCAAGCCATCTCCGAGCTGATCAAGCGAATTGCCGTCATGCGCGGAATGATTCCGGACCCGCATGAATCCCAGGTGTCGGCGCTGGAGGCGGAAGTCGAGCATCTCGTCGAAGCGATCGAGAAGAAGTAGCCGTTGGCGACGGTTTAGGGGAAATCATGACCGCGTTTATCATCGCCAATATGGCGCCCATCATGTTCGCGTCGCTGGTCGTCATGCTCTTGCTTGGCTACCCCGCGGCCTTCTCGCTCGGTGCCGTCGGCCTGTTCTACGCCATCGTCGGCATCGAGCTCGGCGAGTTCCGCCCGGACTTCCTGCAGGCTCTTCCGGAGCGCGTCTACGGCGTGATGAACAACGACACGCTGCTCGCCATTCCCTTCTTCACCTTCATGGGGCTTGTGCTGGAACGTTCTGGCATGGCCGAGGACCTGCTCGATACCATCGGCCAATTGTTCGGGACCATCCGCGGCGGCCTTGCCTATGCAGTGATCTTCGTCGGCGCGCTGCTCGCCGCAACGACGGGCGTGGTCGCCGCCTCCGTGATCTCGATGGGTCTGATCTCGCTGCCGATCATGCTGCGCTATGGCTATGACCGCCGCGTGGCCGCCGGCGTCATCGCCGCGTCCGGCACGCTCGCGCAGATCATTCCGCCCTCGCTCGTTCTGATCGTGATGGCCGACCAGCTCGGCAAGTCCGTCGGCGACATGTACGAAGGTGCCTTCATCCCCGGTCTCGTGCTCGCCGGCCTCTACGCCGGTTACGCCTTCCTCGTCAGCATGTTCTTCCCGAAGGCCACCCCGGGCCTGCCGAAGGAAGCCATCGGCTTCCGCGAGGAGAGTGGCAGCCGCGGCCTGGTCTCGCTCGGTATGCTGTTCCTCGCGAGCTGCGTGTTCGGCTGGTTCATGATGCGCAATTCGACCGTGCATGGCGCCGATTACGTCGTGCTCAGCATGTTCTGCGGCATCATCTTCGCCTTCGTCGTGGCCGTGGTGAACTGGGTCATCGACAAGCTCACCGGCTTCCGTTTCCTCTCGAAGATGGCGCAGCAGACCACCTTCGTCATGGTGCCGCCGTTGTTCCTGATCTTCCTGGTGCTCGGCACGATCTTCATCGGCATCGCGACGCCGACCGAAGGCGGCGCGATGGGTGCCGCCGGCGCCCTCATCCTCGGTGCCGCGAAGCGGCGGCTGAGCTGGGACCTGATCCGGCAGGCCACGGAATCGACCGCCAAGCTGTCGGCCTTCGTCGTGTTCATCCTGGTCGGCGCCCGCGTGTTCTCGCTGACCTTTTACGGCGTCAACGGCCACGTCTGGGTCGAGCATCTGCTCACGTCGCTGCCCGGCGGCCAGGTCGGCTTCCTGATCTTCGTCAACGTCTTCGTGTTCGTGCTGGCCTTCTTCCTCGACTTCTTCGAGCTGGCCTTCATCGTGATTCCGCTGCTCGGACCTGCGGCCGAGCATCTCGGCATCGACCTGATCTGGTTCGGCGTCATTCTCGGCGTCAACATGCAGACCTCGTTCATGCATCCGCCGTTCGGCTTTGCGCTGTTCTATCTCCGCTCGGTCGCGCCGAAGGAGCGATACACCGATCGCGTCACCGGCAAGCGGATGGAACCGGTCACCACGGGCCAGATCTATTGGGGCGCGGTGCCATTCGTCGTCATCCAGATGATCATGGTCGGCCTGGTGATCGCGTTCCCGTCGATGGTCATGCATTACAAGGGCGTGCAGACCAACATCGATCCCAGCACCATCAAGATCGAGGTGCCGCAGATCGAGCTGCCGCCGCTGGATCTCGGACCGCCGTCGAAGTAGCGGCGGACGCCCCTCGCCGTCGTGCTCCGCTCAAGCGGCGCATGACGCGCGACGGCGCGCGTGACAAGCACCGGAAACGGAGGCATACCGGGCCATCCTCAGCCTATGGATGGATGGCCGCTCATGCCCCGATTGCACCCTGCTCCCTCTGTCGTTGGCCCGTTGATCGCCTCACTCTGGCTGACCTGTGCCGCAACGATGGTGCGGGCCGAGCCGGTCACCGATGTTCACGCGCTGGCGCAGAAAGAGCAGCAGCCGCTGCTCGATACGCTGCGTGATCTCGTCGCCATCGAATCCGGCAGCAAGGACATCGAAGGCCTGAACCAGATCGCCGAGCAAGTTGCCGGTCAGCTCAAGCAGCTCGGCGGCACGGTGGAGATCCTGCAACCCACTGACATCTATAGGCTCGACGACACGCCCGAGAAGATCGGACCAGCCGTGCACGCCACATTCAAGGGTACGGGAACTAAAAAGATCATGCTGATCGCCCATATGGACACGGTGTACCTGAAGGGCATGCTGAAGGATCAGCCGTTCCGCATCGACGGCGACAAGGCCTACGGCCTCGGCATCGCCGACGACAAGCAGGGCGTCGCGCTCATTCTCCATACCGTGGCGCTACTGCAAAAGCTGAGCTTCCGTGATTACTGCACGCTCACGGTGCTCACGAACGGCGACGAGGAGATCTCTTCGCCCGGCTGGCGCAGCACCATCACCAAATTCGCCTCGGATCAGGACGCGGTATTCTCGTTCGAAGGCGGCGGAATGGATGGCACGCTGCGCCTCGCCACCAGCGGCATCGGCTCGGCCTATCTCAGCGTGCAAGGCGTCACATGCCGGCGCAAGGCCCGAGGGCGGCGTGAATGCGCTGTACGAGCTCTCGCACCAGGTTCTGCAGATGAAGGACCTTTCCAAGCCGGAGCAGGGCCTGAAGCTGAACTGGACGGTCTCCAAATCAGGCACCAACCGCAACGTGATCCCTGCCGACGCCACCGCCCAGGCCGATGCGCGTGCGCTCAAGGTGTCCGACTTCGACGAGTTGGAGAAGGCGCTGCAGGACAAGATCAAGAATCGCCTGCTGCCGGACTCCAAGGTCGCCCTCAAGTTCGAGGTGCGTCGCCCGCCGTTAGAGGCGAATGAGGCCTCGCGCCGCGTGGCGGCCTACGGCAAGACGATCTATGGGGAGATCGGCATGTCCCTCAAGGTCGACGAGAAGGCGACCGGCGGCGGCACCGACGCGGCATTTGCCGCGCTGAAGACCAGCGGAGCCGTAGTGGAGGGCATGGGCCTGTCGGGCTTCGGTGCGCACTCCAACGACGCCGAATATGTGCAGGTGGGCAGCATCGTGCCGCGGTTGTATCTGGCCACACGCATGATCATGGATCTGTCCACCGGCAAGCTGAAATAGGGGCGGCCTTTCTTCCTTCTCCCCTCATGTCCGCCGAAGCCTTGGCGAAGGCGGATGTGGGATAAGGTGGCATAGGCGGCCTACGGCCGCCGTCTTAAGCATACGCCGACGCGCAGCGTCGGCTACGGTGCCGGATGAGAGGTTCTCTCCATGCGCTCGATTGAGAGTGGGATTCGTGGAGAGAACCCCTCACCCGTCTCGCCGCTTATCGCGGCGAGCCACCCTCTCCCACAACGGGAGAGGGGAAAGAAGCAGCCTCCTGCGCCAGCCGAAACCGCAGCGTGAACTCGGCCCCACCTCGCGGAAGATTCTCCACCGCGACCGTGGCCGCGTGGTCGTCCGCCACCGCGCGCACGATGGAAAGCCCCAGTCCCGCGCCGTCGCTGCGCCGGCGGTCGGCGCGCCAGAAGCGCTGGAAGATCAGCTCGCGCTCGGCCTCTGCGATCCCCGGGCCGCTATCGCGCACGCGCACCGAACCGTCCTCGCGCACCTCGACGTCGACGGTGGTGTCCTTGGCCGTGAACTTGATGGCGTTTTCCGCGAGGTTGAAGACAGCGCGCTGCAGCATCTCCGAATTGCCGTGGATCCTGACAGGCGCGTCGGTACCCCGGAGCGCGATGTCCTTGTGCTGCGCGATCGCGAACGGGGCAATCGAGGCGACCATTTCGGCGCAGACGGCGCGCAAATCCGCAGTCTCGCCGGGATCGAGCACCAAGGTGTCGAGCTCGGCGATCTCCAGCAATTGCGCGACGAGGCGGCTCATGGTTTCGATATCGGCATGCAGCGCCTGCCGTGCCGCGCGATCGTCGAGCGTCTCGATCCGCGTGCGCAGGATCGCGAGCGGCGTGCGCAATTGATGCGCGGCATCCGCCGTGAACTGCCGCTGCACCCGAAAGCCGCCTTCGAGGCGGTCGAGCGCCTGGTTGACGGCGGTGACGAGCGGCAAGATCTCGCGCGGGATCTGCTCCGTCGGCAGGCGGATGTCGGTGCGCGCCGGCCCGATATTGCTGGCCTCCTCGGAGGCCTTCCACAGCGGCGCGATCGCGCGGCGGAAGATGATGATGTCGGTGGCGAGCAGGACCAGCAGAATCGGGATGGTGATCCATCCCACGCGCCGGAAGAAATTCGACACGATGTCGTCGATGATGACGTCTCGGTGTGCGAGGTCCTCGGCGACCTGGATGCGCACCGTCTTGCCGTCGAGGTCGCGGGTGACGGCGGCGCCGGAAATGCTCTCCGACGAGCGCGGTGCCGCGGTGGCGGCAGAGCGCCGATGCGAGGAGAACAGCAGCCGGCCCTCGGCATCGCGAATGTCGTACTGATAGCGGCCATACGCTTCAGAATAGAGGCCCTTGAGACTGTCCGGCAGATTGAACGTCAGCAGGCCGCCCGGCTGAACAACGATGCGCTCCGCCAGCACCTCGGCCTGGGCGCGCATGGCATCGCGATGCAGCTGGTCGATCTCGGAATTGAGCAGCCAGAACAGCACCAGCGGCAGGAAGATCGCGACCACCGCGACCGCCAGGATGTGCAGGAACACGATGCGCCAGATCAGCGATTTGAACGTCGGAGACCTGCCATAGGACCCGGCATAGGATCCGACGTTGGATCCGGGCTGGGCCACGCTATTTCTCCACATCCATGAGATAGCCGACGCCGCGGATGGTATGGATCACGACCTTGGCGCCGTGTTCGGCGAGCTGCTTGCGCAGCCGCGAGACATAGACCTCGACCGCGTTGGAGGCGACCTCGCCGTCCAGCCCGAAGATGTGGTCCTCGACGTTCTTCTTCGGCACCACCCGCCCCTGCCGGCGCAGCAAAATCTCCAGCACCGAGGTCTCGCGCGCGGAGATGATCCGCGGCTGGTCGTCGACGAAGATCTGGCGGCTCTCGGTGTCGTAGACGAGGTTGGCGAGACTGAGCGAGCGGCCGAGCAGCTGGCCCGGCCGGCGCAGGATCGCCTCCAGCCGTGCCACCAGTTCCTCCATCGCGAACGGCTTGGCGAGATAGTCGTCGGCGCCGCTGCGCAGGCCGCTGACGCGGTCCTGCAGGCCGCCGCGGGCGGTCAGCACCAGCACGGGGAGCGGTTCCATCTTGATGCGCAACTCGCGCAGCACCGACAGGCCGTCGCCGTCGGGCAGCCCGAGATCGAGGATCATCGCGGCATAGCTGACGCTGCTCACCGCCTCGCGCGCCTCGGCCGCGCTGCCCACGATGTCGCTCTGGTAGCCGGCCGCCGCCAGCCCGCCAGCGACGAGGCGCGACAGCTCGGCATTGTCCTCGACGATCAGAAGACGCATCGCATATCCGCCGGATACTCAGGTCACCGCACGCCTCGCGCGGCATCTTCGCTGTCTTCCATCATTCCGGACGCCTCGGCCAGCGAAAAAGCGTCCGGCCGAACCAGTCGTTTGTCAGGTTTGTGTAAGCCGACCAGGTGTGCCCCCAAAGGTGACCCAAAGGCAGGGGCCTGCGGACGTTCGTAGCAGCTATCCTAGCCTCGTCCCTCGAAATAGGCGCAAAGCAGGGTCGTATCCTTTGGAGCTAAGGATTTCCGGAACAGGCGGCACTTGAAGTGACGATCCTTCCCCTCTCCGCTCTCGATCAGGAACATGCATCTGCCGCAGACGTCGGCGTTGTGACGGCGCTTGGCAACATCGAGCCCATCGAGAACGCGGCGAAGCGTATCGCGCAGCTGAGATCGATCGGGGAGCTCAAGTGTCACGAGCTGATCTCGAAGGACGTTAATTGGATCGCGCTCGAGGAACTTCTCGCCTTCGCCCGTGATGCAGAGTGCAATCGAGCGCTTGTCTTCTGCAGATGGCTTGCGAACCATCAACCCCTTGCTCTCGAGCACGGCGGCGATCTGCGATACGACGCTGCGGGTCGTGCCCAGAAAGCTGGCAAGAGCCGTGGGCGTCCGCGAGAACCTGTTAGCGCGGGCGAGAAAGCGCAAGGCCATCCATTCCCGATCGCTCAGCCCCGCAAGGCTCCCTTCAAAAAGCCAGCTGTCGGCCGACTGGACCAGGAGCTGTAGAATTTCAATTGCCAGTTTCATTTGAGAAGTCCCACGGGAAACGGCCGCCCTTGCATCTCGATCAACGATCGAGAACCGCCGTATTCGGTAAATGCTGCATTCCCGTCGGGACTGGTTGAGTCCGGTATACCGTACCGTGAAGCGCGACCGGCGTGATGACACGCCGCGACTTCAGCCCGATTGCCGGATTCCGATAACTCGACCGTTCCGTAAAAGGAACACCGAAAAACTACGCAGCGCGTGGGCGTTGAATGACACGAAATCTCTCGCGTCCGAACGCGATGGTCGCTCCCGACGCACCGCTGGTGAGCAAGCATCAGAGAAGGGCGCGCTTGTCAGGTTCGTGTAAGCAATCGCGCTTCAGCGTGAAGGATGGAGAGAGCGCAGCGAAGAACCGCCTTATGGATTGAACGCTCCGAACAGTTACCTCCGGCAAATCTCAACGGAAAGCAACGCATGCACGTTGTCAGACTCGCATTCGTCTTCCACCTGGTGGCGCTAGCCTGACTTGGTATGGCTCTGCTGAAATGCTGCCCTGAGTTCGGTTAATTGATCGCTCGTTACTCCCAGCAACGCGTCGGCCCCATCTGCAGGCAAGTCCGCATAAGCGATCGGCTGGTCGAACTGGCTCGCCGTGAAGTCGTACCTCTTGCCTTCGATCCGATTGTAAAAATGGTCGCCGGCCGGCAGTGGCGTCTTCAGCAGGTCGCCGCCGAAGAGTTCATGAACGAGCAGCGACGTGACGTTGCATTGTCCTGCGGCCGGATTGTCAGCCGTCCATTGGCTCGCGGTCGACCGCGACCACGCCTTGAGCAGCGCGCTTTGAACGGGCTCGGGATCGAAACTCATCGTCACGTCCAATGGCTGCCGACTATATTTCGGTTTATTCGATTTTTACATTTTGCCACTGCTTCAAGCCGCTGGCTACTGTGCATGGGGTTGTTTTTCAAATTTTGCGTCCGGCGCCGGCCAGGACGCACAAGAAAACGCCCCGGAGCTTTCGCTCCGGGGCGCTGCATCCAACGGTGTTGAGCTCAGCTCTGCGAGCGCCGCGCCATGAAGATGTCGTAGCCGACCTCTGCGACCTGGAACCAGGCGTAGCCGTCGCTCGTGAACTTGGCGAGGGAGTCGTGCACCTTCTTGAAATTGGCGTTGGTCGCGCCGACTTCGGCATGCAGCTCCTTGGCGGCCTTGTAGCAGGCATCCATGATCGACGGCGAGAAGGCGTGCAGCTTGGTGCCGCCCGCGAGCAGCTTCTTCAGCGCCAGCGGATTGGCGGTGTCGTAGCGCGTCATCATGTAGTTGTTGGCGTAGTGGCCGGCCTGCTCCAGCACGCTCTGGTAATATTTCGGCAGCGCGTTCCACTTGTCGAGGTTGACGAAGGCCAGCAGCATCGGCCCGCCCTCCCACCAGCCGGGATAGTAGTAGTGCGGCGCGATCTTGTAGAAGCCGAGCTTCTCGTCGTCATAGGGGCCGACCCATTCGGCCGCATCGATGGTGCCTTTCTCCAGCGCGGGATAGATGTCGCCGCCGGCGAGCTGCTGCGGCACCACGCCGAGCTTCTGGAGCACGCGGCCGGTGAAGCCGCCGATGCGGAATTTCATGCCCTTGAGATCGTCGGGCGTGTTGACCTCCTTCCTGAACCAGCCGCCCATCTGGCAGCCGGTGTTGCCCGCGAGCAGCGAGGTGACGTTGTAGCTCTTGTAGAACTCGTTGAGGACATCGCGCCCGCCGCCCTGCATGTACCAGGCCTGGTTGATGCGCATGTTGGGGCCGAACGGCACGGCCGAACCGAAGGTGAAGGTCGGATCCTTGCCGAAATAATAGTAGGACGCGGTATGACCGATTTCGCAGGTGCCGTTCTGGACGGCGTCGAGCACCTGGAGGCCCGGCACGATCTCGCCGGCCGCGAAGATCTGGATCTGGAATTTGTTGTCGGTCGCCTCGGCGACCATCTTGCACATCATCTCGGCGCCGCCAAACAGCGTGTCGAGCGACTTCGGCCAGCTCGTCGGCATGCGCCATTTGATTTCCGGCATCGACTGCGCGATCGCGGGAGCCGCGAGCGTGGCGGCGCCGGCCGCGCCAAGTCCTGTGACCTTGATGAAGTCTCTTCTCTTCATGATTTCCTGCCCTGATGTACCAGTGATTGTGGGCCTTCTTGCCGAGGCTTGGCACCACCATGACGCAAGCCGCCGCCTAATTCCATCCCGATCGCACTGCGGCAAAGAAAAAGCCCGGCCTCCACTGGAGGCCGGGCTTTCCGGTCTTGCGACTTTAGGCCTAGGCGATCAGCCGCGCGTGCGCGAGCGGATCATGAAGCTGTCGTAGGTATATTCGGCAACCTGCCACCACAGATATTCGTCGGAGCGGTAGGCCTGCATGGCGTCGATCGACTTCTTGAAATCGGGGTTCTTGGCCGAGATCTCCGCCCAGAGCTCGTTGGTCGCCTTGAGGCAGGCTTCCAGCACTTCGTTGGTGAAGGGACGAAGCTGGGTGCCGCCGGCAACCAGGCGCTTCAGCGCCGCCGGGTTCTGCATGTCGTAGCGTGCGGCCATCCAGGCGTTGGCGTTGGCCGTCGCGTTGGTGAGGATCGCCTGATAGTTTTTCGGCAGCGAATTCCACTTATCCAGGTTGGTGAAGGCGTGGACGGTCGGACCACCTTCCCAGAAGCCGGGGTAATAATAGTACTTGGCGACCTTGGCGAAGCCGAGCTTCTCGTCATCGTAAGGCCCGACCCACTCGGCGGCGTCGATGGTGCCCTTCTCCAGCGCCGGATAGATGTCGCCGCCGGCGAGCTGCTGCGGCACCACGCCGACTTTCTGGAGCACCTGGCCGGCAATGCCGCCGATGCGCATCTTGAGGCCGGAGAGGTCGGCAACGGTCTTGATCTCCTTGCGGAACCAGCCGCCCATCTGGGTGCCGGTGTTGCCGCACGGGAAGCCGACGACGTTCGACTTCTTGAAGAACTCGTTGGCGAGCTCGTTGCCACCGCCCTGATAGAGCCACGAATTCTGCTGGCGCGCGTTGAGGCCGAACGGCACCGAGGCGAAGATCGCGAAGGTCGGATCCTTGCCGACGTAGTAATAGGACACCGTGTGGCACATCTCGACGGTGCCGCTGGAGGTCGCATCGAGCGCCTGCAGGCCGGGAACGAGTTCACCGGCGGCGAACACCTGGATCTGGAATTTGTTGTCGGTCATCTCGGCGACGTACTTCGCCAACTGCTCGGCACCGCCATAGATGGTATCGAGCGACTTCGGGAAGCTCGAAGTCAAGCGCCACTTCACCTCGGGCGAGGACTGCGCGATCGCCGGCGAGGCCACCGCGGTTGCCGCCGCGCCTGCTGCCGACACTTTCAGAAAATCACGACGCTTCATCTTCAGGTCTCTCCTTGCTGGGGCGTTTCCCCTTAACTTCTCTTCTTGCCGCCGCTCATTCCGGCGACGCGTTAGGGCCGCGTCGAACCGAAGGGGCTTGACTGCCGTGGGCCTTTACCACGGAAGCCCCGCTTGCGGAACGCGACAATGGCATGACGGGGCTCTACGAAAGTCGCATGTCCCCCAAAAGGACGAGAAGGCTTGCCGCGGGGCGGCCGGCTCAGGCGGCCGCGATGACGCCCTTGAGCTGGTCGCGCACCTGCCCTGCAATGGCGCGGTAGATCGCCGCATGAGGACCGTCCGGCTCGCTGTCGACGACGGGATTGCCGGCATCCGAGCTGGCCCGAATCGCGATGTGCAGCGGGATCTCGCCGAGGAAGGGTACCTTGAGCTTCTCGGCCTCGTGCCGCGCCCCGCCATGGCCGAAAATGTCCGACCGCGTGCCGCAATGCGGGCACTGGAAGTAGCTCATGTTCTCGACGATGCCGAGCACGGGCACGTTGACCTTCTTGAACATGGCAAGCCCCCGCCGCGCGTCGATCAGGGACAGATCCTGCGGGGTCGAGACGATCACGGCGCCCTTCAGCGGCACGTTCTGCGCCAGCGTGAGCTGGGCATCGCCGGTGCCCGGCGGCATGTCGACGACCAGCACGTCGAGCTTGCCCCATTCGACGTCGCGCAGCATCTGCGTCACCGCCGACATCACCATGGGACCGCGCCAGATCATCGCGGTCTCTTCCTCGACCAGGAAGCCGATCGACATGATGGCGAGACCGAAGCGCCGAAGCGGAATCATTTTTCGCTCGTCGTTCAGCTCCGGCTTGTCGTGCAGGCCGGTCAGCCGCGGCACCGAGGGGCCGTAGATGTCGGCATCGAGCAGCCCGACCCTGAGGCCGAGGTCGCGCAGGCCCAGCGCCAAGTTCAGCGCGGTGGTCGACTTGCCGACGCCGCCCTTGCCGGAGGCGACCGCGATCACGGCGGCAACGCCGGGGATTTCCGACTGCCGCGCCATCGGCGATTGGGCGCCACCCTGCGGCGGCGGCTTGTGGGCATGGACGGGCTGCACGCCCGGCGCGCCGCGGCTGGGCTGCGGGGGTGGCGGCGGCGCGGAGCCCGGCTTGCGCTCGGCGGTCAGCGCCACCATGACGGTGGTGACGCCGGGAATGGTGCGCACAGCGGCCTCTGCTTCGGCCCGGATGGACTCCCAGGCCCTCGCCTCGGCGGCATCGACATTGATCGAGAAGAACACCTTGCCGTCGGACGCGCTGATCGCGCTCAGCACATTGGCATTGGTGAGCGCGACCCCGCGGGGGGATTTGATCCGGGCGAGGCTGTCGAGAACCTGTTGCTGCGTCACGCTCAAAGCGCATCTCCTGAACGGAGCATGATCCGGACCTGGAGGACGGCACCAGCGCCAAGCGAGGCGCGGCTTTCCGGCAAGGTCATGCTCGAGACTTTAGGATGCCCCATTAGAGCGGAAACGCCCAAAAGGCTACTGCCTGCCGATATCGTCAGCTTTCTCGGCGGGCGCTGCCCCCTGCTCCCTGGCCGCCTCGTAATTCAGCTCGATCATGACCCCGTTGGGGTCGTTGACGAAGATCTGCCAGAGGTCGCCGCCGGGCACCTGGCGGGACTCGAACTTCATGTCCTTGAATGCCAGCCGCTGCTTCATGCCGGCGAAGCCGCGACTGGCGAAGGCGACATGATGGACAACGCCGGAATCCGGCTTTTGTGGCTCGGCCGTCGCAGAAATATCGACGAGGTGCACCACCGCCTTGCCCTCGCTGTACATCCAGGCGCCAGGGAAGGCGAAATTCGGCCGGGCACCTTTTTCCAGGCCCAGCACATCCTCGTAGAAGCGGACGGTCTCGGCCAGATTCCGGGTCCGGATGTTGAAATGATCGAGGACGCCAACGCTCACGCCGCCCATGCTTTCGCTCCCTTTTTTGAAGTCCTTAGGTCCGCCATCCTAGCACAGGGGACCGCCAAACGAAGCCGTTGCCCTCCGCCCTTAACGGTTTATGGTGCGCCTCCGATCCGCCCTCGCGGCGGAACCTCGAGGACGCCGCCCTGGCGCCCTCGCCCGGCTGCAACCGTAAAACTCAAGCTACGGACAAGGTACCACACATGGCTAAAGTCGCTTTCCTCGGTCTCGGCGTCATGGGCTATCCCATGGCCGGCCACCTCGTGAAAAAAGGGGGCCATGAGGTCACCGTCTACAACCGCACCGCGGCCAAGGCGAAGGAATGGGCGGACAAGTTCGGCGGCAAGACCGCACCGACCCCGAAGGCGGCCGCCGAAGGTCAGGATTTCGTGATGTGCTGCGTCGGCAACGACAATGATCTGCGCGCGGTCACGATCGGCCCCGATGGCGCCTTCGCCGGCATGAAGAAGGGTGCGACCTTCGTCGACCACACCACCGCCTCCGCCGAAGTCGCACGTGAGTTGGATGCGGCCGCGACCAAGGCCGGCTTCAAGTTCGTCGACGCCCCGGTCTCCGGCGGCCAGGCCGGCGCCGAGAACGGCGTTCTGACGGTGATGTGCGGCGGCGCGCAGGACGCCTATTCCGGCGCCGAGCCGATCATCACAGGCGCCTATGCGCGGATGTGCAAACTGCTCGGGCCCGCCGGCAGCGGCCAGCTGACGAAGATGGTCAACCAGATCTGCATCGCAGGTCTGGTGCAGGGTCTCTCCGAGGGGATCCACTTCGCCAAGAAGAGCGGCCTCGACGTCGCCGCAGTGATCGAGACCATCTCCAAGGGCGCGGCGCAGTCCTGGCAGATGGAAAATCGCTACAAGACCATGAACGAGGACAAGTACGATTTCGGCTTCGCGGTCGAATGGATGCGCAAGGACCTCTCGATCTCGCTGGCTGAAGCCCGCCGCAACGGCGCCAACCTGCCTGTCACGGCGCTGGTCGATCAGTTCTATTCCGAGGTCGAGAAGATGGGCGGCAAGCGCTGGGATACGTCGAGCCTGCTCGCGCGCCTGCAACGCTGAGGAACGCATTGACGGCCGCAGCCGGGGCAGCTGCGGCCCTCGCGGGTCTCGACGCGGCGCCCGTCGCGACGAGGCTCGCATTGAGCCGAAGAACGGATTCCGGGGGGAATTGACTTGCTGAGCGTGATAGCCGCCGTTTTCATCGTTGCGTATGCTGCCATCGCGCTCGAACATCCGCTCGGCGTCAACAAAAGCGCTTCGGCTCTCCTGGGAGCCGGCCTGCTCTGGACCATCTACGCGCTGTCCGTCGGCGACCCCTCGCTCGTCAACCACCAGCTCGACGAATCCGTCGCCTCGACCGCGCAGATCGTCTTCTTCCTGATCGGTGCCATGACGATCGTCGAGGTGATCGACGCCCATAACGGCTTCGAAGTCATCACCTCGGTCATCCGCACCACGAAGCAGACCACGCTGATGTGGATCATCGGCTTCGTGACGTTCTTCCTGAGCGCGATCCTCGACAATCTCACCACCACCATCGTGATGATCTCGCTGATCCAGAAGCTGATCGGCAACAAGAGCGATCGCCTGCTGTTCGCCTCCATCATCGTCATCGCGGCCAATGCCGGCGGCGCCTGGACCGTGATCGGCGACGTCACCACGACGATGCTCTGGATCGGAGGGCAGATCTCTCCCGTCAACATCATGAAGTCGGTGTTCCTGCCGTCGCTGCTCAACCTGCTGATACCGCTGCTCATCATCGGCTACTCGCTCAAGGGAAAGGAGATCGTCCCTCCGCTGCAAGGGCGGCAGCAGGCCCTCAGGGTCGAGGTGTTCGAGCGCAACCTGATGTTTTATCTCGGCCTCGGCACCCTGGTTGCCGTTCCGGTTTTCAAGGCCGTGACGCACCTTGCGCCTTTCATGGGTATTCTTTTCGGGCTGGGCATCCTCTGGCTGGTCGGCGAGGTCGTTCACCGCCACAAGGACGAGGATGCGCGCCGTCCCCTCACCCTCGTCCACGCGCTGGCGCGCATCGACATGAGTTCCATTGTGTTCTTCGTCGGTATCCTCATGGCCGTCGCGTGCCTGGAGCACGCCCGCGTCCTCGAGCTGCTCGCCAAATGGCTCGACGCCACGGTCGGTCGTCTCGACATCATCGTCATCCTGCTCGGCCTCTTGAGCGCGATCATCGACAACGTGCCGCTCGTCGCGGCCACGATGGGCATGTACAGTCTGGTGCAACATCCGCCCGACAGCTTCCTCTGGGAGTTCATCGCCTATTGCGCCGGCACCGGCGGCTCGATCCTGATCATCGGTTCGGCCGCGGGCGTTGCCGCCATGGGACTCGAGAAGATCGAATTCTTCTGGTACGCCCGCCGCATCGCAGGGCCCGCGCTGGTGGGTTATCTGGCGGGCGCGATGGTCTACATCGCGCAGTACGCGGCGCTGCATTGACGGCGCAGGCGAGATCCAAAATTAACGCCGGGTTAACGTAATTCTTTAGCTCCTTAAGTCACCTCTTAAGGATTTCTTGCCAGAGATAGACAATGCAGAAGGCCCGCGTCCGGCGTGGGCAGGAATCGTTGTTGCTTGATGAGTAACCCCGCTGAAAAGCCTGAGGTTGTGCAGCTTCCGGCCGAGCCGGTGAGCGCTCCATCGGCGAGCAGCCGAAGGGCTGCGGCGCAGCGGGTGCGCGAGGCGCGGGACAAGTTAACGTCGACCAGCGGAACCCGGCCGGCCTTCGACGCCGAGATGCTGCGTCAATACGCCCAGACGCGGCTGTCGGCGTCCTATGTCGTGATGCTGCTGGTGGTCGCGACCGGCGTGCTGTTCGGCCTGTGGATGCAGCCGATCCCGGCCGCGGCCTGGACCGCCGGCATGCTCTGCATCCACAGCGCCATGACCCGCAGTTGCCGGCGCTTCCTGACCGAGCCCGCCTCGCCCGCGGCGACGCGCGCCTGGCGGACGCGCTTCGTCGTGCTCGACCTGCTCTATGGCCTGTGCTGGATGGCGATCCTGATCCATCCCGTGCTCGACATGGTCACGGAAACGCTGATGATGTTCCTGATGCTGCTGGTGATCGCAGTGTCGAGCATGCTCGCCGCCAATCTGCCGATCGCAGCCCTCGCCGCCACCGCGCCGGTCGCGGTCGCCATGGCGCTGAGCTTCGTGATGACCGGCTCGCTGGACAATTACATTCTGGCCGCGCTCGCGCTCGCCGCCGAAGGCTATTTCGTGCTGCTGGCGCACCGTCTGCACTCCTCTACCTTCGCCACGCTGGAAGCGCGCGCCGAGAAGGACGCGCTGATCGGCGAGCTCGAACAGGCCAAGGCGATCTCGGACGAAGCACGCCACCGCGCCGAATCCGCCAACGTCGCCAAGTCGCGCTTCCTTGCGCAGATGAGCCACGAGCTGCGCACGCCGCTGAACGCCATCCTCGGCTTCTCCGAGGTGATGAAGAGCGAGATTTTTGGCGCCCATGCCGTGCCGGTCTACAAGGAATATTCCGCCGACATCCATAATTCCGGCGTGCACCTGCTCAACCTCATCAACGAGATCCTCGACCTGTCGCGGATCGAGGCCGGCCGCTACGAGCTCAACGAGGAAGCGGTGTCGCTGGTCGGCATCGTCGCCGACTGCCATCACCTGATGAAGCTGCGCGCCTCCAGCCGCGGCATCACCATCCACGAAGTGTTCGAGCAGGCCATGCCGCGGCTGTGGGCCGACGAGCGCGCGATCCGCCAGGTCGTGCTCAACCTACTCTCCAACTCGATCAAGTTCACCCCGCAAGGCGGCGAGATCTGGCTCAAGGCCGGATGGACCGCCTCGGGCGGACAATATCTCTCGGTGCGGGATTCCGGCTCCGGAATCCCTGAGGACGAGATCCCGGTCGTGCTCGCCTCGTTCGGCCAGGGCTCCAACTCGATCAAGTCCGCCGAACAGGGCGCCGGTCTCGGCCTGCCGATCGCCAAGAATCTGATCGACCTCCATGGCGGCACGTTCACGCTGAAATCGAAGTTGCGCATCGGCACCGAGGTGATCGTCACCTTCCCGCCGGAGCGCGTGATGAGCGCGCTGGCGCCGCTGTCGGATGATTCCCCGCCGCTTCAGCCGGAGAGTTCCGTACTGCCCGAGGAGAAGCGCCGGCCGCGCCATAAGCCGATCATGAGCGCAGGCACGGGCTCTTAAACCAGATGCTTGCAGACATGCCCGACAATCCCCCACAATGTCCGAATGAGCAAAGAAACGCCGTGCGTCGCCGTCTGCATGATCGATCCCAGGACCAAGCTGTGCTTCGGCTGCGGCCGGACCTTGCCCGAGATCGCGCGCTGGCACGCCATGGAAAGCGCGGACCGGCTCGCGGTCATGGCGCTGTTGCCCGCACGCATGACGGAAGCCGGACTGGCGCCGATCGCGGCATCGCCGAAACGCACCTGACCGGCCTGCCCGCCTGCGGAGGCGCGCGATGATCCGCTTCCTGCTTGTTCTCGTCATGCTTGCCGGCACGGCGGGCGCGGTCGTCGCCTATGGCGATCCCGATCAGATCGCGCGTGCCAGCCACAAGGTCTCCCACATCTTTCGCGCGCAGACGGCAACGCCCGCGCCTGCCGTGCAGATCCCGCGCGGCCAGGGCGGCGAATTCGCGCTGCGTGCGAAGATCAACGGCATCGCCGCGCCGATGGTGATCGATACCGGCGCAACCTCGGTGGTGCTGACCTGGGAAACCGCGAAAGCCATCGGGCTGCCGCTCGAGATGCTCGAATACGATGTCGACCTCGAAACCGCGGGCGGCCATACCAAGGCAGCCCGCCTCACGCTCGACCGTCTCTCCGTCGGCCATCTCGTCGAAAAATCGGTGCCGGCCCTCGTCGTCCAGCGCGGGCAGATGAAGACCAATCTGCTCGGCATGAGCTTCCTCGACCGCCTGGAGAGCTGGGGGGTTCGCGCCGACAAGCTGATGCTGACCGGCTATCCCGAGCTTCAGAGCAGCCATCGCCGCTCGCGTACGGCGCTCGACTAGACCATCCGCAAGAACCGTCGCAGGCGCCAACGACCTCGCTTCACACGGGCCGCGACTTAATCCCTGCGCGATGCGTGCCTGCCGGTTGGTGCGGCGAACAGAAAACGCGAAAACAACCCCATGCACAGTAGCCGATGCTTGTGCGATCAAGGACTTACGCGGGACAACGATGGGCGCCTCCCCGGAGTTATTGGATGCGTCGGGGCAAGGATATTGGTGACACGTCGGGCAAAACACCGGCAGAAGGGCAACATCGCGCAATCCGCCAGAGTCGGTCCGGCCGTCCGTCGCGTCAACTCATCGGCCTCTGAAACATCACATCGGCCCGCAGGAATGCGACTAGGCCGCGGCTTCCTCCGCAGGAGCGCGCGCACCGACGCGCGCGATCGCATCGCGCAGCACCTCGGGACCGGCGCCTGCTTTCACCCCCTGCTCGGCCAGATGGCGGCGGAAGGCCCGCGCGCCGGGCACGGCATGGAATGCGCCGACGAAATGCCGCGTGATCGCATGCAGCCGCGTGCCGCGCGCGAGCTGCTGCTCGATATAGGGCATCATCGCCTCGAGCGCGTCCTGCATGGTCGCGTGCGACGTCGCCTCGCCGAAGATTTCGTGATCGACGCCGAGCAGCCGCCACGGGTCCTGATAGGCGGCGCGGCCGAGCATCACGCCATCGACATGTTCGAGATGCGCTCTCGCTTCGTCGAGGCCTCGAATGCCGCCGTTGATGATGACAGGCACGTCAGGCATTGCGCGCTTGAGCCGATAGACGCGCTCATAGTCGAGCGGCGGGATGTCGCGGTTCTCCTTCGGAGACAACCCGTTGAGCCAGGCCTTGCGGGCATGCACGATCAGTGCGTCGCAGCCGGAGGCGACCACCGCGCGCGCAAGCGCATCAAGGGCGACTTCCGGATCCTGGTCGTCGATGCCGATGCGGCACTTCACCGTGACGGGAACCGCGACAGCGCGTTTCATCGCCTCGACGCACCTCGCTACCAGCTCTGGTTCCGCCATGAGGCAGGCGCCGAAGCGGCCATCCTTCACGCGGTCCGACGGGCAGCCGACATTGAGGTTGATCTCGTCATAGCCGAACGTCTCGCCGATCCGCGCAGCTTGCGCCAGTTCGCGCGGATCCGAGCCGCCAAGCTGAAGCGCCACCGGATGCTCGCTCGCATCGAACCCGAGCAGCCGCTCACGGTCGCCATGAATCACAGCGCCGGTCGTCACCATTTCCGTATAGAGCAGCGCCCGCCGCGTCAGGTGGCGGTGGAACACCCGGCAGTGCCGGTCGCTCCAATCCATCATGGGTGCAACGCTAAATCGATGTTTCGACGACTTGTAACTTGGCATTGATTCTGTGGAACTTTGCATTGAGGCCATGCGATTGGCAACACGGATATAGCAGCGAAATCGACGGTTTTCATAGGCCGCCGCCGACTCTAACCCTCCTGAGACACGCGGACCACTTCGCCGAGCAGAACATCGAGGTCAGCCGAAAAATCGACTTGGGTGGCCGTAGGCACGTCCTCACGTGAGCGGATAGGCGAATGGAGATGAAAATCGGCAATGTTTCTTAGGGAGCCTTCCAGCCGCTGCATTGAGGCCTTGAACGACTTCGCCCCGGCATAGTTGTTTGCCACCTGAGCAAACGTGTCGAAGCCAAGCGTCGGGGGCACGTGGTTTAGGACCGTGCGCAGGAGCATCGCGGTGGACATATGGCAGCGATTGGCAGCGGCGACGTTCAATTCTCGGCAGAGTTCGACCAGCCGCGTAAAATCCCACTTGCTACCACCGATCTGCTGGAGCGCCATGATCCTGCTTGGATCGACATAGAGCTTCACACCGGGCGCTGTTGCTGGCGGAGTTGCCCGTTGGCGCTGAATTGCCCGCACCGCAGCACGGATGATGTGTGACGCCTCCTCAACCGACGCATACGACGGCCCACCTATGAGGCCTCCCGCGCCTGAGTTCACGGCGTGAACGAGGTTCATAGAGAACTCATTGGCCGCCCGCAGTTCGCCGTCAATGATCGATTTGGCCTCGATAGCCAGCGCCTTGAACGACGCTGAGTGCTGGGTCGGTAGGATTAGCCCAAAGCTATCACTACGATTAAACAGCGGGAGCATCGCGTCCATTGCGTCAGCGATTGCGGTGAGTTCTTCGATCATGCCCCCTACCCCCGGCAGTCTGCCACTATAACTTCGAACTCTTCATTCTGATGATTCTGACCCGCGCCGACAAAGGCTAGAAGAGCGCGAGCTGTTCACGAATACATCGACGGCCAACTGCCCTAGCTCTAACGTTCAATCCAGCTCTGGCGACTTAATCTCGGCTCCAAGCTTTTGAACGTCTTGCCACCAGGGCAACACGGGATCGAGGTCGAATGGAAACTCTTGCGGCGACCCTAATTCTATATCTTCGGTGACCGCTCTGAACACCTCGCGGAACATCCAGCCTTTGTATTTCTCTTGACCAGCCGCCTTGAGGGCTGCGAGCAGCGTAACCCTATCGCCACGTTGCAATACCTCCTCAAGCATCATGATCGGGCAATAAATGATGTGCCGCCGATCTTCAGAGAGTATTTCGCCTTCGTCATCGGCTAAACTGTTTGCCTCAGCTAAAATGCTTGCACTCAGTTGCGGGCTCATCATGAAAAATGAATCGAGTGTAACAACCATTGGATACGCTTCATCCGCCAATACATCCGTACTTAAACCACGCCGGGTATGCGAAAAATAGCGCCACAGCTGAAATGCGCCGCGCGCGAGCTGCATATACTGCTTTTTCTCAGCTTCAAATGGATCTTCAGCGAATTGTGCCAGGTAGGTCAGCCTAGTCGCCTTGCATTCTATGGCGATTACGACTTCGTCGTCTTCTGTGACGAGGACGTCAGGACTGTCGAACTGCCCGCCTTTCGGCCCGTAACAATGGCTACGCCTGGTAACGAAATCGGTTAGTTCGTCGATCAAATCATGACAGTATTGTTCAAAGCGGTCATTCGCCTCGTTCAGCAACGGCTGTTTTCCGGGAATGACATCGTAGTAGAGACCGGAGCTGATCCGCATGAGTATCAGCTCGGGGATGGGCGGCATGAACGTAGTCATATCAGGTGTCAGCGAAATCAGGGGATGGCGCCTCAGTATGCTCGGCATGAAAGCCGTAGGAATTGGTGCGCCATGAAGCCGGTTTATCTCATGAGTGAGCAAACGTTCCTCTGCCTTCGCTTGTTCGAGCGAAAGCGTCATGAGATTTAAGACCTTTTGCACGTCGCCAGGTGTTATTCCAAGGCCCGAAACTGCAAATTCTTGACGAAGCCAAGGTGTACGCACAGCAGCGGCATACATAGCAAAACCTGCATAAGTGAAGTCGTTGATCGATACGCCGTAAGCCTCGTTGAAGAACTGGGCGCACTTACCTTGTCCGTAGATGTAAATGTAGCGGTAGAGGTTGGGCATGTTGAGATAACCGTGCTGCCAATGAAACTGGCGTTGGGCGATACGGTGCATCTCGCCGAAAATGTTTAGCCCGCTGCCCAAGTAGCGGCCCGACTCAACGTTTTCGAGAGCCCTCAACCTGTTGATTGTTCCGCGCATGGCGTCAAACTTCGAACAGTCCAGGACAAGATTGCCTTCAGCGCGCCTTTCCTCTTTGGGTGTGAGCAACAGCTGGATAAGCAACGTCTCAAGTTCCCATCTATGAACCCCATGGGGGGAGTGAAGCGATGACTTCACCACCGCCTCCCTAGGATACGAGGGCATTATTGTCTTCGCAGCCGCTTCTCGATCGGATTGAAGAGCGTCTACGGCCCAGATCATCTGTAAGAATGCGCGGTCGTCGGCGCGGGCAAAATACTTGCGCAGCTGCTTGATGTGATAGTCAAGCTTAGCTTGGCTCACCCGCGTTTGCGGAGGTGGCTGTTTTGCGTCGGCCACTGCACTGTCCCTTCTCACCCCAAAACCAGACCTGGGATTTCCTCTCAGCCTAATGAACACCTTCACGAGTATGCGGCTCAGTGCCTCGCGACGTGGAATGCAGAATACTCTCTCAAAACAAAATACGGCTTGGCACCTATAGCTTCGGACTCTTCATCCTAACCCCCTCTCCTCGCTCACCAGGAGCAAGGAACTCAACTCCAGCCTTAATCAGCGTTCGCTCGATAGCAACGATCGTACTTACCCGCGCGTCCACTTGCCCTCTTTCTATGCGGGCTACTGCATTCAGCGAGACAATGGCTCGGTCGGCCAAGTCCTGCTGCGACCAGCCCAAGAAGGCTCTTGCGGCGCGAATCTGACGGGGAGATATCATGCTCCCACGATCGACAGCTTGATCCAAAATGCCATATATCAGTTGTTTTCCAACCTTAAAAGAGCTAAAATAGACCTCTTGGTGCGCGAAGGCTTTATGGTTGGGGCGTCGAGCGATCATGCGAGCTACAGCGTTCCTCGAAGGTGATCCCGAATGAATAAGACGCACTCTCTTTTTCTTAATGGGCCAGTACGGCAGTCGCGCCGTCATTCCCATCGAGGATGTGCGCCGGGACTATTTCCCGCACCTCAACTCCGTGAGTTTCGTTCGACGCTGTGAAGGGGGCATAATCCCGCTGAGAGTTATGCGCGCTGACAAGAGCCAGAAGAGCGCGCGGGGTGTCCACATCCAGGACCTTGCCAACTACATCGACGGTCAGCGAGCAAAAGCTAAAAACCCGGGATCGGAGCACGAAAGTTAGGAGATGAACGTTTTATGGGATACGCGCTCGAAAACAGTGCCAAGCATGCTGGTACGACAAATTGGTACGATTTCCCTTCGGCACTCGTGCAAGCCAATGATGTCTCAGCGCATATTTTGCGCGTCGCTCCAATCCATCATGGGGGCGACGGAAAAGAGATAGTCTTGCGATTTCAATCTGTTACTTGCGGTCCATTCCCGTTATACTATTTCCGTGAGAATAGTATAGCAGCGAGGCGCGTGCGAAGCTGTCCGCGACGTTGGGAAATTCGGCTTCCGTTTTGTACCCGCACAAGCGCCGGAATTCGCTCGACCAGGTCCACCGCGCCTTGGCGTGCATCGCATCCCCCTCATATAGGATCGCATCCCACAATCCGATGCCACAATGCAGCGACAGCGTCTCGAGCCACTCGGCCTTGTGGACGAGTTCGTTGTCCCGAATAAGCCCCTTCAACATGCTGCCCCCTTGACCCTTCGATTAGATTTCGCGTGCAGTTAGATGACCTGTCACTGCGTTGTTGCGCTACTCTCGAAGGGCTTGTTTTCGGCGATGAACCTCGCCGCCAACACCAAGGCCCCCATCGAAAACTCCTTTCCGTGCGCGGCAATCATGCGCTCGGAGAGCTCCGCCAGTTCCTTGAAGAAGTGATCCTTGCTTGTGGCTTCGCTTCGCGCTTCGGTGGCTGTCATGAACTTGCTCCTGGAGCTCGCGGCAAGGCTCGTCGCCCAGCTCGCCGTTACTTGAAGATTTGCGGCGGAAACGTCACGATTGCCGCCTCGCCGCCATATGTCCCGATGGCAAGATGCTGGCCGTCGTCGGACCAGCAGACGGTTTGGACCGCGCTCCGGCCCGGCGGTTTGACGACCAGTTCGTCGGGTTCGCCGATCCTGGCAACGACGACCCTGCCGTCGCTGTATCCTGCCGCAACCAACGGACGTCCCGGATGCATGTCCACTGCCTCGACAAGGACGAAGCCACCGCGGCCGGTGCAAACGCTCTTCGGCTGTTCGCCACCGTCGTCGAGACTGGAAACGTCCCATGCGATCATGCGGTAGGCTCCGCTCGTCACAAGAACGCGGGAGTCTGCACTCCACGAAAGAGACCGGACGCTTGCAGGATAGCTCGGAATCCGAGCGGCGCGCGCATCGGAAAGGCGCAGCAATGCGATACCTCCTTCTGCGACGGACATTGCCAGCCAGCTTCCATCGGGACTCCATGCCAAGCTGGAGATGAAGCCGAAAGCCATTGTAGCGGTGGGCTCAGGTCGGGGTCCGAAGGCACGCACAAGCAGACAACCGTCAGCTCCTATCGCGAAGCTCCGACCGTCTGGCGAGACGGCGATCGCGGATGAACGCCCTCCCGCACGCTCCTGAAGCCATCCGACGTCGCCGTTGGAATCGCAGTATATGACCGACCCGTCGGAAGCCGCCAGAATACCGCCGGCATGCACCGGGGCAACGAGATCGATCGGGGCCGCTAATTTTGCGGCCTGTCGCGTGACGCCGGATGCCGACACGTGCAGCAACTGACTGCCATCGCTTGCGATGAAGCCCTCCGGCTCGATCGAGGCGAGATGAAGTGAAGCATCGCTGATGACGACTTTCGTCAATGGCGGGACCGGATTCCGCCGCGGTGAGATCGTCGATCGGCCGCCGTCCAAGGCCATACGATAACGGTCTTTCGGCGGTTCGCTGTCGGCCAGCGGAGCGATGGCCAGAGAGCCATCGGCAAGCGCGAACGCCACTGCCTGTCCCGCAGCGTCGAACGCCACGTTCGTAACCGGCGCCCCCATGGTCCAATGCCGACCAAGCAAGTCATAGAGCGTAGCGGTCTCAGCTTCCATCGTGTCCATCGGTCGTCTCACCTGCCGGTCGCAATACACCTGTCGAGTTCTTCAAGGCGTCGTTCCAGCGCGGCGCATTGGGCGTCGCATGTTGCCATTCCGGCCCTTGCTTCCTTCAAGCGCTCGTGCGCTTCCTCGATAACGTGGCCGAATGCATGCGAATCGCCCGTCGCCGCGATCTCCTGCTCAATCCTCTGAATCTCGAATTCTGCTCCACCGGCAAGCTGACGGTTCAGAAGGTTCCACGATTGAGCGGCCGACATCTGCTGAACGACGAGCAACCGCTCCTTCAGCATCTCGACAAGAACCTCCGGATCGACACTCATGCGCTCGGCTCGATTTGATCAAGGATCCGCTGGAGACCCCGGGCATCGGATACGAAGTGTTGCTGCGCGTCGTTGACGTAAGATTGGAGCGAGTCCCACAGATCGACCCTCAGCAACCGCGCCGGATCGCCCCTCATCGTCTCGATGGCCTGAAGACCGAACTGATGCCGCAAGCCGATCCCCTGCAATACGAAATCCGACAGCTCGCGTGCATGCGTTTCGACGAACGGCCGCAGCAGCGGATGTACGCCGTAGCTCATGCCGCGCTTTGCGAGCTCGGTCTCGATGAACAAGATGAAATGCCGCACCAGCAAACTCTGGCTTTCGCCAACCAGGTGCACCACGAAAGTGACGTCGCGGTCGGCGCGCGCAAGGATCTGCGAGGCCAGCGTCGCCGCGGGGGCCGGACCTTTCCCGCCCTTTTGCTCATCCCAGACAGCCGCCATGAAAGGCTCTCCGATCGCTAGGTCCGGGAACGGTATTGGTGCAATTTGCGGTACAGCGTAGCGCGCGAGAGCCCCAGCTTTTCCGCGGCAGCCGCAATATTGCCGCCGGCGTTTGCGACGGCCCTCTCGATGGCACGCCGCTCCATCTCGTCAAAGCGCGCGATCTCGTCGCCCTCCGATCCCGTCGCGCTGTTCTCCGACTGCACCGACATCGAGGGAGGTTGAGCCGGCGTGACCTCCACGAAATCCTCTGGCAGGTCCCTGGGCGTGACGATGCCGGTTATCGTCATCAGCACCAGGTTCTCAATCAGATTGCGCAGCTCGCGAACGTTTCCCGGCCAGGAATAGCGGCGCAGCAACTCCATCGTGGCCGCCTCGAAGCGCAGCGGCTGGGTGCTGTAGATCGTAGCGAATTGCCTGTTGAAGTGATCGATCAGGATCTCGACATCGCCCAACCGGTCGCGGAGCGGCGGAATGGTGAACTTGACGACACCAATCCGGAAGTACAGATCTTTCCGGAAACGTCCCTCGGCCACTTCCTGCTTCAGGTTCCGATTGGTCGACGCCACCAGCCTGACGTCCACCGGGCGCGCCTTGCTGTCACCCAGTCTGTACACCGCGCGCTCTTCCAGCACGCGGAGCAGGTAAGGTTGCAGGTCCATCGGCATCTCGCCGATCTCGTCCAAGCTGAGCACGCCGCCATTGGCAAATTCGAACCGCCCGGGCCTTCCCTCGCGCGTAGCACCGGTATAGGCGCCCGGCGCATGCCCGAACAATTCGCCGCCGAGCAACTCTTTCGAAACCGCACCGCAATTGAAGGCAACGAAAGGCTCCTTGCCGGTCTTCTGACTGGCGGCATGAACCAAGCGGGCGAAGAGTTCCTTGCCGACGCCCGTCTCGCCCTCGAGCAGGATTGCTGTCCGGCCAAGCGCCGCCCGCTCAATTTTCTGCACCACCTCAAGCAATGCCTCGCTACATCCGACGATTGCTTCCTTTGCCGATATCAGGGCGGCGCGGGTTGTCGGCGACATCTCGGCTGCAGCAGGATTTGTCCGCGGCTTCGAAGCAAGCACGAGCATTGCGCCCTTCACGACCCCGTCGACGATTAGTGGCTCGATCCGCTGCTCACGCAGCTCCTCGGGCAACCCCTCGGCCAGGTCTTTTCCCAACAGGCCTTCGCGACTTGGAAGAATCTGTGACCCAATGCTCAACTCACGAGACTGCGCGAGCCGACGCCAGCGAGCCGACGCCATGTCGTTGTGATGGACGACCCGACCAAAGCGATCCAGGATCACCACGCCGTCGGCACTGCCCATCCCCGGCATTCGAGAGATGCTCGCCTCGAGGAGCAGTATTCTCTCGAGCCGGATCTTTTCCGAAAGGGCAAGCTCGATATGGTTGGCCGCGATCACCGCCAATGCGACGTTGTGTCGGTGAAAGATCGCCTGGGGTCCGGAAAAATCGATGATGCCGATGATGCTGCCGTCGATCGGGCTGCGAATGGGACTGCCGACGCAGGTCCAGGCCTTGATGCCTTCGGAGAAGTGCTCCGCCGCGTGGACATGGACCGGCTTGCCCGTGACGAGCGCCGTGCCAATGCCGTTGGTGCCGGTCACCGTCTCTCCCCAGTCGGCGCCGACTTCGAGGCGAATATCGTGTCCCGCATCGATCGTCCGCTGGTCGCCCCCGACATCGAGCACGACGCCGTTCCTGTCGGTGATGACCAACATCGTGGCCGCATCGCCGAGGACATCCGCCACCCGGCGAAAGGTCTGAGCGCTGGAGCCGAGCAGGTCGTCGTTCTTCAGACGCAGCTCATAGAGATCGTCCGGCGAGGCGATGAGACCGCTACCCTTGCAACGGGCATCGACGCCCGATTGGATGCTGCGCTGCCACGACTCCTCGATGACGCCTCGCACCAGCGCGTTCTCGCGCTTCGCGTCCCCGAACGTCAGGAAGTTTTCCCACGCCCTGTTGGTCTCTCGTTCATCGTAGGGCCGCCCCTGCTCCGCATCAGTCGCGTCCGGAACTTTGTAGCCTTCCAGGGAAAACGGCGGCTTAGCCATGAACGTTTCCGTCAGCATTGGGGCACCAAATCTGAATGGGCAAACAGCAGCTTGATCGGCAGAAACGACATGAGCCGGACCCGATCGAGATCGATATCCCGCAAGGTCCAGGTCGTGGAGACTATTCGATGCTTCTGGCGATCGCGTCCAAGCCGAGACGATTTGAGATGACCTGCTCCAGCTGCGCTTCCGACGTCTCATCAGGGACGCTCACGCCTTCCAGGTCGACCAGGACCTTGTACAACTCGTCGTCCAGCGGATCGAAGATCCCGTTCTCGCGCGTCGCCAGCGCGAAGCGGCGCGATCGGCCGCTGCCGCGCAGCTCGCCGACAAAATGGAGTTGCCGGCCCGAAGCGAGATCGGCGATCACGACGCGGCCATTAAAGCTGATCCGCACATAGGGCTCGAGCTCCTTTGGCCGCGCCGGAGACGTGGACCAGAGCTTGCCGGATGGCTCAGGCTGTGAAGGAGGCTTCGGATTGCGCAACTCCTGCCAACGCCCGAGCGTCAGATGATTGGCGAGCGAGTTGATGGTGGTGCGGTTCTTCTGAAGGAAGTCCTTCGCCGCCACCTCTTCGCGGTGCGGACCGTCGCGTTTGGAGATGATGTAGGCCATGTCCCGCTTCCTCCTGCCCGGCTAGTCGGATGTCCGTGGAGGCTTGTTACACGCCTCCTTCGGCTCATGCCGGAGCTTCCAAGATTGTACCGCGTTCCGGATCGTTGTCACCTAAGATATCCCGACCGCTCGAGCCTGAAGCGGTGCGGCGGAACACGAGGTGCGTGCACACGCCTCATGCGCGGCCAAGCTTCTCTGCTCCGCCGCCGAGCGCCGGTCCCTGCGTCGGATCGGTGTATTGCGGCACGTCCGCAACCAGCGTGTTGGTAGTCAGGACCAGCGTGGCGACGGAGGCTGCGTTTCGAAGCGCGGTATACGTCACCCTGACAGGGTCGACGATGCCGGCCGAAACCATGTCGATGAAAACGCCGTTTGCGGCGTCGAATCCGACACCCGTACGCGAGCTTTGCAGCTCGGCCACGACCTTCTGCGCATCATGCCCCGCATTTCGCGCGATGAAGGCGGCAGGACGCGACAAGGTCTCACGTACCAGCCTGATGCCTTCACCCAGATCGCCATTGATGTTGCCGAGCGTGCGCGCCACCACCGGCGCGCACTGCGCCAATGCCGTGCCACCACCGGGCACGATGCCCTCCTCGGCCGCGGCCCGCGCCGCGCTCAACGCATCGTCGATCAGCTGGATCGTGCGCTTCTGCTCGACCGGCGTGACGCCCCCCGCAAAGATAACCGCGGTTCCGCCCGACAATTTGGCGAGGCGCTCCTTGAGCTTGTCCTGCTCGATGTTGGGCGGTGCCAGATCGTGCTGCTTGGCCACTTGCTGGCGCCGCGCCGCAATCGCCGCATCGTCGCCACCGCCCCTGATGATGACCGTTTCACGCGCACTTGCCCGCACCTGCCGCGCGGTGCCGAGATCGCCGATGCCGATCTCCTCCAGCCTGCCGCCGAGCTCGCGGGCAATGACCCGCCCGCCGGTGATGATGGCGAGGTCGTCCATCATCGCCTTGCGCCAGTGGCCGTAGTCCGGTGGATTGACCACGAGCACCTTGCCGCGGTTGCCATCACCCAGCAGCGTGACGACGACCTCCGGCGCGATCTCCTCAGCGACGATGACGAGCGGCCGTCCGGTCGCGGCCACCATCGCGCGGACCGGTGACAGTTCGCCCGGCGTCCTGATCTTCAGGTCGGTCAGGAGAATGTAGGGCTGATCCAGCACCACTTCCATCTTCTCGACGTCCGTCACCATATGGTGCGAAATGTAACCGCGGTCGAACGACATGCCTTCGACGACCTCGAGCGTCGTGCTCGTCGTCAGCCCGTATTCGGAACTGATGATGCCGTCCTTGCCAACGCGCTCGACCGCCTCGGCGATCAGGCCGCCCAGGTGAGCGTCGGTCGATGCGATCGTCGCCACCGCCTGCAGGGTCTTGCGATCCGTTACGGCGACCGCCGCACCCTTCAGGGTCTCGACCACGACCTCGACGGCCCGGTCGATCCCCTTGCAGAGATCGACGGCCTTGGCGCCTCGCTCCAGGGCCACAACGCCGCCTTGAATGAGGCCGTTCGCGAGCACCATCGCCGTCGTCGTACCGTCGCCGGCGACTTCGTTGGTCTGCATCGAGACCTCGCGCACCACCTGTGCCCCCATGTTCTCGAACCGGTCCGGCAGTTCGATCTCGGAGGCGATGGTCACGCCGTCTCGCGATACGATGGGCGTGCCGATCGGCCTATCCACCATCGCGTTCATGCCCTTCGGACCGAGCGTCGATTCGACCGCGGCGGCGAGCTTCTGGACCCCGCGCGCGAGAGCACGGCGAGCTTCGATGTCATGCAGCAGAACTTTTGGCATTGCGCTTCACTCCCACGTGGTCGTCTCTTGGTTATCGGCTCGGGCGGGCTTGCTGTCCGCTCCGTCTATTGGCGCTCGCAGGCGCTTCGTGTAGCGGCCCAGCCTCACACAAGCGCGGCAGAATGTGTCTTTGTGACCGTCGGCCCGACTGACTGTGCGGCACAACCACTGCCGCAGCCGCCGCATGGCCCGGGCGTCTGGCTCGGCCGATCCCCATCGACCTCGCGATAGCGGACCGCAAGAAGCCCTCTACACAAGGAGCTGTTGAACTCCATGTTGATACGCACGCCTCGCAACCGCTGCAGATACGGAACCATTTCGTGTCGCTTGATGGTGCATCCATCGTAGGTGACAAAGGCGCGATCGCCGGCGAGATTGGCGAGGTTCCGCTCGACCAGAAGCTCTCGATAACGCGGCTTCTGGCGGGCAATTTCCTCCGAGTCGAAGTTGATCGCGTCAAAGGTGCTCAGATCCATCCGGCAGATCGCCGGATCCTCATAACCCAGCCCTCGCAATGCCAGTATCATGGTCTCCTGGCGCCGTTCGAATGCCTTGCGGCGAAATTTCTCCCGCAGCTCGTCAAGCGACCCGCCGGCCGCGAAGTCCTTGAGTGCATCACCAAACGACATGCCCTCGCGGACACCCTTGTTGATCTCCTCGGCGACCATGTGATCCCGAAGCTGCGGACGGGCCTCGCGAACCCACGGCAGCGAGGATACCGCCCGGCGCATGTCATCGGCCATCAGGAAGGCGAAGTTCGCCGAACACCAATAGGTCGGCAGACGAAAGACGATCTCGACGCCGTCGTCATGATCGACGGAGACTTGCTCGACAAATCCGAGCTCGGTAACCGACTCGTCCAGCTCGGGATCCGTCACCATCGCAAGGCGCTCCCACACCTCGCCGGTCTTACGATCATGCTGATGTTGGAGCGCGCTCATGATGTCTACTCCGCCGCAGTCGCATGAACCTGCTGCGCAAGCTTCGCCTTCTGTGCCTCGACGTCGACGCCATAGAGGCGCGCCGCATTGAGGCCCAGAATCTTCCGCTTCGCCTGGGGAGTGAGGTCGACGCCGTGCTCCTGCTTCAGGTCTTCCGGCAGCTCGAAGTTCCAGAACTTCTCGACCAGCCAGCGAGGCGTCCAGATCGCGTAGTCGCTGCCGAAGAGAATCTTGTCCTCACCGACCCAGAACAGCAATTCGCTGATCACCTCGGCAAAGTAGCGCGGACGGCCGTGGATGAACGGCAGCGCCACCGCCAGGCCACCATAGACGTTGGTCTCCTGCACGGCGATCCAGCAGAAATCGTCGAGTCGCGGCAGGCCGCAATGCTCGATGATGAAATTCAGCCCCTGGAAATCGGTCGCGGCATGGTCGACGTCGTGAACATCGAAGGCATCCTTGTCCAACGGGATGATCGTCGGCCCCTTGTGGACGTGGATGTTGGTGATCCCCAGCTTCTGGCAAAGCTCGAAGCAGCGATAGGCGTTGGGATCCGTAAGCTTCCACCCGCGCGAGTCGCCCTTCCACTCGGCCGTATAGAGCTTGACGCCCTTGATGCCGAACGTCTCCTTCATGTAGTGGATGTACTCGAGAGCCTTCTCGCCATCCCGCGGGTCGAAGGCGCCGTTGACGATGAAGCGGTCCTTGTACCTCTTCGCCATCTCGGCATTGCGATCGATGGTGTTGAACCCGTTCTTGTAGAACTCGGTCAGGTAGGTCGACTGAACGACGGCCATGTCGTCCGGACCATCGACGAACAGATCGTGATACATCTGATCGGCACTGTATTTCTCGAACTGCTCCTTCGGCCAGAGCTTGTCCTTCGGACTGAGCGAGGTGTGATACGCGTAGAAGCAGTCGATGAACTGCTTGCCGTGGATGTTGAGCTGGTTTGCCGGACTACCGTCCCAGAAATGGGTGTGGCCGTCGATAACGAAAACTTCCTCGCCGCTGGGAGTGATAAACATGGTGATCTCCAGGAATCCTTGGTTAGCTCTATTCGATCAATCGATGCGCAGTCGTCGCGCTGGAACGGTTCGAGAAGAGGTGGGGCCACGAAGCGGCCCCACCCAGTCAGGGAGAATGGAGCTCACTCGATGTATTCGAAGACCTCGTCCATGTTGCCGAACAGCGTCACCGTATTGTCGTCGATGCGCACCATCCGGCCGTAGTGGGTCGAGGTATTCACCTCGAAGATCTCGGCCGTCATTTCCTTCCCTAGGATTTCGCTGATCTCGTCCATCTTGAAGATCAGCTTGCCCTCGCCGTCGATGCGGATCAGCGCGGGCTGGTAGGTCACGGTAACGTTCGGCTTCTTTCCCATGAACTCGGCAATGGCTCGCGCCTCGACGCTGTCGTTCATGGTGACGCCACACTGATGGGAAATCGTTTGCTCGAAACGAAGATCTCCCATCTTCTGGAAGATGTTCTGGTTGGTCGCAGATCTGGAGACGACGGACATTGCAATTTACTCCTTGGGAAGGGTGAGGCCGAGCTCGCCGAGAATCTTCTTGATGCGTTCGACCGACTGCGCACGGGCATCGGCGTATTGCACCGGCTTCGAGTGCGGTTGCGACCAGATCGGCTGAAGGCCGGCCGCCGCCTTGTTCGCCAGCGCCACATGCTTGTTCACCCACCCCTGGAACAGCTTCTTGTTGTGGGCGGCATGCTGATTGTCGGTCACCAGGAGGTGCATCAGATCGATCGTGTTGGCGAGATTTCGCTCGTAATCCGCCTCCGCAGACGAAATCACCGGCGGCGTGATGAAATCGCCGTTCGACGAGGCCACCTGCATCAGGAAACCGCTGCGGAACAATTCGCCGACGAGTGGCTCGAACACGATGTTCGTGGCGAAGTACTGCTCGAGATAGTCGGGCGAGCCCATGATCGATTCGATCGCTTCCCGGGTACCTTGCCAGCCCTTGTCTTCGAGCCAGGCGCGCTTGCCTGCCGCGTCGTCGAAGCCCGGAATGTCCATTCCGATCTCGGCCAGATAGAGCGTGATGTCCTGGGAAAGGCGGAGCTTGTACGACGAGTTGGTCAGCGTCGCGTTGTTGATCATCTGGGTGTAGCCGTAGCGCTGAGCCTGCATCAGCGACGTGCCGAGACCGAACTCGGCATGCTTCCAGGCGCCCAGATGGTTTTGCAGGATCTTGATCCAGGCCCTGTCGAAGCTCTTCGGTGCGCCGGACTTGCGGCCGTTGGCGATCACCGCCTGGACCATCGCCTCGATCCTGGACTGCCGCTGGTAGTGAGTGCGCTCCCACTCCTGGTCGGGGGCGCGGAAGGCGTGCCAGTTCGAGCTGAGCGCCGCCGTGTTGTCCTTGGTGTAGGCACCCTTGCCGTTCGGAAAGGCGATGATCCAGTCCTGCAACAGGTAGCGTTCCGGGTCGGGTTGGACGTCGACCGTCACGTCCTCGTAGTGCGTGGCTCGCTTGCTGCGCGGCTCGAAATACCGATATTTTCGGCTATCCGAGTCCGGGAACACCGCAGAACCTGCTGCACCGGATTTGGCTGATTCAGTTTGAACGGCAGTCATGGTCGTCTTCCTCCTCCTGTTGTCGGGCCTTAAGATGGTTCGCTCGGCGGTCAAAGCCGCCCTAGTTGTTGGCTGGCGTAAACTTGTCGAAGAAGGTTCGGTCTGACTCGACGTCGTTCATCTGCAGTACCGGCGTCAACGCCTCGATCATCGGCGATGGTCCGCAAGCGTAAACGTCGACGTCTTCGCCATATCCGGCGCTGCGAAGGTGCGATCCGACCGCTTCGTGCACGAAGCCCTTCGCTCCCCTCCAGGCCGTATCGTCCGCTGCATGGGAAAGAACGGGGACGAAGGTGAACTCCGGATGGTTGGCTGCGAGCTCGGCGAAGCGATCGAGATAGAAAAGGTCGCCCCGCGTTCGAGCTCCGTAGAAGAAGTACACCGGGCGCATTTCTCCCGAGCTGATGTGATCATGCAGGATGGACCACAGCGGCGACATCCCGGATCCACCGCCGACCAGGATCATGGCTCCCGTTTTGTTTTCTCGTCGGAAGCAGGTTCCGTAGGGTCCTTTGATTCCGACTTCGGTTCCGACGGCGAGATCTCCGTCAAGTCGTGAGGAGAAGCGCCCGTTGGGGTACTTCTTGATGATGAACGCGAGTTTTTGGCTTTCGCCCGGCGAATTTGCCATGGAAAACGAGCGCGTAATCGTCTCTGGTCCCGGGAGCGTGATGTCGACATATTGACCCGCCCAGAACTTCAGAGGTTGCTCCAGTGTGATTTCGAGGCGGCGGATGTCATGGGTCAGCGCAGAGACGTTCGTAACGGTGCCCGTGAAATCCTTGACGGGAATCGATTTCGACAGCACTTCCTCGTCATAGTTGAGGAGCTCCACCTCCAGATCCGAGTACGCCAAGGTCCGACAGAGCAAAATGTAGTCCTGGCCACGCTCCATCTCGTTCAGGGCAAACGTCGAGTATTTCTTCAGCTCCACGTCCCCCCCAGTAAGAACGCACTTGCACGCCGAGCACTGCCCCTCCTTGCAACCATGCGGCAGCGCGATCCCTTGACGAAACGCAGCGTCGAGAACCGTTTCGTTTTCCTCGACCTCGAACTCTATGCCTACCGGTTGCAGGCGAACGACATTAGCGGGCGCGCCCATAGGGGCCTCCTCAAACGAACGCTTTCATTTCTTCCGGGGAGCGATCTGGAAGGAGCCGGCCGCAGCCGGCCCCTTCCGTCTCACTTAGTTGCAGGGATTGATCGTGAATCCCTTGCGATACTCGGCGAGATGATTCTCGCGGTCGGCCGGGCTCATCTCCCGCAGCGTCTGCAGCGGGCTCTTGAGGATGTGGCCGCGGACATCGTCGAGCGTCCACATTTCCTTCTGGTCGAACCGCAGATGCGGCTGGGCGACCAGCGTCTTGCCGTCTGTGCGCACGAAGCCGAGATCCTTGATGGCGTCGGCGATATCCACGTTGTGGTAGACGCTCTCCCACTCGCGACGGCCGCTGAACCGCCCCATCGCCGGGGTCGGACGACCCTGGTACTCGCCGGCGAAGGCTTCGACGGCCGTCCAGCGGTCGAGCTCATGGGCGAAGGTGTGCAGCTTGCCGTCGATCTCGTCGGTGACGATGTCCTCACGGATCAGGCACGGAACGAGGCACGACCAGCAACGATGCGGATAGACGTAGCCGACGTCGCTGTTGAACAGGATGTTGGTCTGGCCGCGATGCGACAGCTTCTCGTACCATTTCCAGAACTCGCCGAACTGCGCGTACCAGCCCGGATATTTGTGCTCGAACCACTCGAAGTCCTTGTCGGTCTGGGCCTCGATACGCCAGAAGTTCGCCGACCAGCCGACCGCAAAGAACTGAGCGACCTTGTGGACGTAGTGCTTCTCGGTCAGCCGCTTCCAGGCGGTCTGCACGTCGTCATGATGGATCTTGATGCCGTACTTCTCGAGGGGCAGCATATAGGTCCGGTAATAGTCCTCGAAGATCCAGCGGTGCCACATCTCCGCATACGACTCCTTGTTCTTGTCGCGGTTCGTGGTGCCGTATTCGATGAACGTCCCGATCGCCGCGTCGACGATGGCATGGTTCTGCCAGAAGGCATACCGCATGTCGCGTTCGAGCAGCAGGTGGTTCTCCGGCTCCTTCAGCATCGACATCAGCATCGAGTGGCCGTTGCCGATATGGCGGCTCTCGTCCGACTGAACCGAAAGGAACACGGTTGGCAGCGCATAGTCGCCGTTGCGCGCCGCCTCCGACGGCATGGCGACGAACAGCGTGTTGGTGAACGCCGTCTCGGCGACGACGGTCAGGTAGACGTTCGCCGACGTGATGGCGTCACCGGTGATGAAGCCTTCACCGAACTGGCGACCGATCGTGGTGGCGTAGCACTTGCCGAACGCCTCCTCCGTGATATCGAAACCGGCCGGGTCGATGTAATTCTCCATGTACCATTTCTTCAGGTTCATCTGGATGGTCGAGTGACGGAATTCGTCGACCATCTGCATGGTGAAGCCAGTACGGAGATCTTCGCCGGGTGCAAGGCGCCCGACCATGGCCATGGACCGCGCGGCGGAGATTTCCGGGAACGGGATGATCGCCAGGAACAGCTTCATCCACTCGACCCAACGTGGCTCGACGTTGCGGAACATGTCGCCGCGAAGCGCGGCATCGAGGGCGCCGTAGACGCGGTTGTCCTTTTCCTCCTGCATCGGGAAATAGGAGCGAAGGACCTGCTTCATCGGATCCTTCGGCGCCTTCGTGATCTTGTAGTCGGTGGGGAAGGTCATCGCTTCCTGGACGTAGGACGGATTCCATCCGAGATCTGCAATCTTCTTTGCAGCCTCACCGACAGAAATGCCGCGCTGGGCGGTGATCTTGTTGAGTGTTAGCGTTCCAGACATTTCGTCTTTCCTCCTGATCGGGTCAGAAACCACATCGATATTCCGCCTGCCTGGACCTTCGCGGACCGAGCAGTGCTTACCCGTGCGTTACGGGCCACCTCGCGACCGTTTGCACGGCCGGACGTTTGATATCGGCAAGGGTCTCAGGATGACTGTGGAACGCCTCAGGGATGATCAGGAGCGATCTTCGGACCCAGCCGTCTTCCGATCGCAATTGAGTCAGCCCGCGCGAGGTTCGCCCTCAGCTTGACATCCCCTTCCCTCGTTCTTTTCGCGGCTCGCCCCGGGCGGAGCAGTCAGCGTTGTTGTGCCAAACAGCTTTGCAATGGGCGTGCCAGCGCTCTCTTGCCCCGCCAAATCGATTTCTGACTGCCGGAGGTGAGGATCAGCACTGACGGAGACGTCGCGCCTCCCGGTTGGCGCGCCGCGGAAATGCAAACTGCGACAAGAGTTGCAAAATGAGAATCGGAGCAACGCGGAGACCGCCACTTCGCGGCGCAATGTTTGCGCTGCAGCAGCGCCAGAATTTCCCCGAGCAACATGTTTGGGCGCTTTGGGAATTGAACACAGCTCCTCGATGCGACAGACTCTTTCGCGTTGAAGGCCGCGCATTGCCTAGACCGGCTCGTTGCCCGCCCACTCGGACTAGCGATAGCCCTCGAAACCGGCCGCCTGGTTTGATTGCCGGACCTTCTCGATCCAGCGTTCCGTATACTGGGCGTAGCAATCATGATCGCAGAAAGGGAGCCCGGTGCTGAATTCTCTCAGATAGTGAGCGTGAATGGGCTCTGAGCAAGACATGCAGAACGTCTTCAGCCACGGTGTTCTGCCATTGACGAGGACGAACCTCATACGGCGTTCCTAAGCGATCATATCGATATGAGATTGACAACGATGCAGATTGAGACGATGGCGCACAATGAGACTCCGGACATCAGACCACTGTCCACCTTTGCGGTGTTTGCACTGCGATATGAGCTTGTGTGAGCCCGATCTGATTGGACTGCTGCAGCGCGTGACGCGGCCGGGGCTCCGGTGACGGCGTCAGACGACACCACGCGAGCATGACGATGGCCGCTCGCTCGATCCATCGCGAGGAAATGCATGCTCGCGATGGATGATGCAGCTATCCTTCAAGGGATCAACACGGCCCGTCCATGAATTTTGCCGGCATTGAGATCGTGCAAGGCCTTATTGGCGTCCGCAAGGCGATACTCGGCCGTGGCAAGCTCAACCAGACCTCGGTCCGCAAGGGCCATCAGCTCGGTTAGTTCGGCCCATGTGCCGACCAGATTGCCGATAATGTTTTTCTCGGTTATCACCATGTCAACTGTCGGCACCCGAATGTCCTCGCCGTAACCGACGACGTAGTAGCTGCCCATCGGACGGGTCATTGCCAGGCCCTTCGACGTCGTGCCCTTCTCGCCGACGAAGTCGATCACTGCTTCCGCACCGTTTCCACCGGTCAGGCCGAGAACGGCTTCCACTTCGTTGCCGTCAGCTTTCACGAGATGATCGGCGCCTGATTTTTCGGCCAGTTGTAGCGATGCTTCGGACTTGTCGACGACAATAATGTCGGCCGCACACATCGCTTTGAGGCACTGGATTCCGATGTGGCCCAACCCTCCCGCACCGATAACAACGCAAGATTCGCCTGGCAAAAGGTGACGCGTGGCCTTCTTGACAGCGCGATAGGCGGTGAGGCCTGCATCAGCGTATGGCGCGACATCCTTTGGCGCCAAAGTCCGTGGCAGCGGGACGATGTTGCGTTCTGAGGTGCAAAGGAACTCTGCATAGCCGCCGTTGCAATCGAGGCCTGGGAACGTTCCAGGACCGTGCATGTCGAATCCTCGGCGACAGGCGAGACACGTCCCGCCGCTGATCTTCGGATGGACGATGACAGGATCGCCCTTCTTTAGTCCCTCGACTTCCTTGCCAACCTCTTCGATCCAGCCTGCATTTTCGTGCCCCATAATGAGGGGAAGCAGCTTGTCACCGCTCGGATCCATGTGCGGCTTCCACACGCCTTCGACGATGTGAAGGTCGGTTCGGCATACGCCCGCACCACCGATGCGGACGATGACGTCCGTTGATTTTGTCAGCTTCGGATCAGGCACCTTCTCTTCCCCGACCCAAAGGTCGTTGGAAAGTTTCTCGTCGTAGGCTCTCAATACTTGGGCTCTCATTTTCTCCTCCGTGCCCCCGGCGAACTTCGGTGCGCCATCGGGTCATTCGAGCCTCAGCATTTTTTGTGCCAGTAGATTCATGTCGCGGCGCCAACAGCCATTGTCCGAGCCGCGGGTGGACTTTGCTGCGCGGTTGTTTCATCATGGATGAACAGTGACGTCCGCGCTGCAACGCAGAAAGGTGATCGCGCTGAGCGCGATCTATTTCGGCTTCGTCGGCGCTCTCTACGGCATGCAGTTCTGGCTGCCGCAGATCGTCAAGGCGTTCGGGTTGACCAACGCCCAGACCGGCTTCGTCACCGCGATCCCGTATCTGTTCGGCACCATCGCGATGATCCTGTGGGCGCGGCATTCGGATGCCACCCGTGAGCGCGTGATGCATGTCGGCGCGCCGCTGATCCTGACCGCAATTGCGCTCGCCGTTTCCTCCAATCTCACCGATCCCACCATGACGATGGTGGCGCTGACGGTGGCTGCCGTCGGCGTATTTTGCTGCTTTGGAGTGTTCTGGACCCTGCCGACAGCCTGGCTTTCGGGAACGGCGGCGGCCGGCGCGATCGCGCTGATCAACTCGATCGGCAATCTCGCCGGCTTTGGCGGTCCTTATCTGATCGGCTGGGTCAAGGAAGCGACAGGGCAAACCTCGACAGGGCTGCTCGTGCTCGCGATCCTGCCCTTGATCGCCGGCATCCTGGTCTTCGTCGGCGGGCACGAGAGCAAGCACGAGTTCGCCGAGCCGGGGCGGTAAGCCTTTCCAGCATCGCCGTGGCAAATGCGAGGCCCATTTCCCAACTTGGGGTATGGGGGACTCAGCGTCAGAAGCGATTAGGTGCGACGGAGTGCCCTGATCCCTTACTAGACCTGGACCGAGGTCAGCTTCTTCAGGCAGCGCAGCGCAAACGACGACCGGCTGTGGCGGATGCCAGGGATGCGATAGAGCTTTTCGCGCAGGAAGCGTTCATAGCCGGCGGTGCTTTCGACCGCGACCTTCACGATGTAATCGTAATCGCCGGTGGTGAGATAGGCCTCGATCACCTCCGGCAAATTCGTAAGCAATTGGCCAAAGCGCTCGAGCATCTCCTCGTCGTGGCGGTCGAGCGTCAGCTCTATGATGACCGTTTCGGGCAGGCCAAGCTTGTCCTGATTGAGCAGCGCGACGTAGCCATCGATATAGCCCTGCGTCTCCAACCGCTTCAGCCTGTTCCAGCATGGCGTGGTGGAGAGCCCGATTCTGTCGGCGAGTTGCGCCGTCGTCAGGCGCGCATCCTGCTGCAAGGCACGCAGGATCTTGCGGTCGATCTCGTCGAGCCGAAGTGCATCCTTGCGCGGAGCTTTGACAGGCCCTCTGGCACGTCCGGTCGAAGCCATACCAAGAATCCTATTCTCGCTTTGCTATTCATATTTGGAAAATTCTTACCGCATTTTTAGACTACACCCAGATCAAAAGAACGACAATCCTGGCTTTTGCCAGTACGATGTGCTTACCAAAATGAGACGCATGCGGTGTTTGTTCTCGAACTGCAGACCAGCAATATGCACGCCGCACTCGGCCGCCTGCTCGACCAGACCCGTGTCGCAGGGCTGCCGCTTGCTGCTCTCAGTGCGCGGGCGGATGCGAATGCCTGCCGCATCTCGGCTTCCATAGACATCAATGACCGCGACGTCATCGACCGGCTCGTTCGGCGCGTTGGTGCGTTATTCTGCGTCGATGCAATCGAGGTGAGAGGTGAAAGCCAATGCCCGACCCCAACCTCATCCGTGACATGATCCCGCAAGACGGGGCGGCTCCATCCGCCGAACATCCGCCACTGAGGCTGCACGTGCCGGAGCCCGCGGTTCGCCCGGGTGGCACGCCCGATTTCTCCAACATCCGCATTCCGCGCGCAGGCCAGGTCAATCGTCCCGACGTCGACGTGGATGCCGAGACGATTCGTGATCTCGCCTTCTCGGTTATCCGCGTGCTCAATCGCGACGGCGAGGCCGTCGGTCCCTGGGCAGGTGCGCTCTGCGACAACGAACTGCTCGAGGGCCTGCGTCACATGATGACGCTGCGTGCGTTCGATGCGCGCATGCAGATGGCGCAGCGTCAGGGCAAGACCTCGTTCTATATGCAGCACATGGGCGAAGAGGCCGTGAGCTGCGCCTTCCGCAAGGCGCTCAATCCGGGAGACATGAATTTTCCGACCTATCGCCAGGCCGGGCTTTTGATCGCCGGCGGCTACTCCCTGGTCGAGATGGCCTGCCAGATCTATTCCAACACACACGATCCCCTGAAGGGGCGCCAGCTGCCCGTGATGTATTCCTCAAGGGAGCACGGCTTCTTCACGATCTCGGGAAATCTCGCCACCCAATACATTCAGGCGGTCGGCTGGGCGATGGCCTCGGCGATCAAGAACGACACGAAGATCGCGGTCGCCTGGATCGGCGATGGCGCAACGGCCGAATCCGACTTCCACGCGGCCCTCGTGTTCGCTTCGACCTATCGCGCGCCGGTCGTGCTCAACATCGTCAACAATCAATGGGCCATCTCGACCTTCCAGGGCATCGCGCGAGGTGGCTCCGGCACGTTCGCGGCGCGCGGCCTCGGCTTCGGCATTCCGGCTCTACGCGTCGACGGCAACGACTACCTCGCCGTCCACGCGGTCGCGAAATGGGCGTGCGAGCGTGCACGCCGCAACCTTGGCCCGACCCTGATCGAGCACGTGACCTATCGCGTCGGCGCGCACTCCACCTCGGACGATCCCGCGGGCTATCGGCCGAAGACGGAGTCCGAAGCGTGGCCCCTCGGAGATCCCGTGATCAGGCTGAAGAATCATTTGATCGTGCGCGGCGCCTGGTCGGAGGAGCGGCACAAGCAGGCCGAAGCGGAGATCATGGACACAGTGATCGCGGCGCAGAAGGAGGCCGAGGGCTACGGCACGCTGCATTCACCTCAGCATGCCTCGGCGCGTGACATGTTCGAAGGCGTGTTCTCGGAGATGCCGCCGCACCTGCGACGGCAACGCCAGGAAGCGGGAGTCTGAGCGATGCCGCGCAAAACCATGATCGAGGCGATTCGCGAGGCCATGGATGTGATGATGTCGCGCGATGACGACGTCGTCGTGTTCGGCGAGGACGTCGGCTATTTCGGGGGCGTGTTTCGCGCCAGCCAGGGCCTGCAAGCGAAATACGGAACGAGCCGTTGCTTCGATACCCCGATCAGCGAGCTCGGTATCGTCGGCATCGCAGTGGGCATGGCGGCTTACGGCCTGAAACCCTGTGTCGAAATACAGTTCGCCGACTACATGTATCCGGCTTACGATCAGATTGTCTCCGAAGCCGCGCGGTTGCGCTATCGCTCCAACGGTCAATTCACTTGCCCGCTCGTGGTGCGCATGCCGACCGGCGGCGGCATTTTTGGCGGCCAGACACACAGCCAGAGCCCGGAAGCTCTGTTCACGCATGTCTGCGGTATCAAGACGGTCGTGCCGTCGAACCCACGGGACGCCAAGGGCCTGTTGATCTCTGCGATCGAGGACCCCGATCCCGTGATCTTTCTCGAACCGAAGCGGCTCTATAACGGTCCATTCGACGGTCATCACGACCGGCCGGTAACGCCGTGGTCGAAGCATGATCTCGGCGAAGTCGACGACGGACATTTTGCGATTCCGCTCGGCAGCGCCGCTATTCGCAGGCCGGGTGAGGCCGTCACCATCCTCGCCTACGGGACGATGGTGCACGTCGCCGAGACCGCCGCGACCGAATCCGGCATTGATGCCGAGATCATCGATCTTCGCTCGCTGCTGCCTCTCGATCTCGACACCATCGAAGCCTCGGTCAAGAAGACCGGACGCTGCGTCATCGTGCACGAGGCGACGCTGACCTCTGGCTTCGGTGCTGAACTCTGCGCATTGGTCCAGACACGATGCTTCTATCATCTGGAAGCCCCGATCGTGCGTGTCGCCGGATGGGACACGCCCTACCCGCATGCGCAGGAATGGGACTACTTTCCGGGCCCTGCGCGTGTCGGCCGCGCATTGATCGAAACGCTGGAGGCTTGAGATGACCGAGCGCGTGGTCAGGCTGCCCGACGTCGGCGAAGGCATTGCGGAAGCAGAGCTCGTAGAATGGCACGTGAAGGTCGGCGATGTCGTGCGCGAAGACGCCGTGCTCGGTGCCGTCATGACCGACAAGGCGACGGTGGAAATTCCCTCGCCGACGGACGGACGGGTCATCTGGCTCGCCGGCAGTGTGGGCGACGTTCTCGCCATCGGCTCGGACTTTGTTCGGCTGGAGGTAGACGGCAAAAGCGCGCCAGCGGCGGAGGCAGTGAAGTCGGCCTCGTCCACGGCAAGCACTTTGGCCAAAAAGCCTGACATTGCCGCAAGCGCCCCGCGCATGGCGCGCGAGCCGCCCAACATGCTGAAGTCGCAGCCCTCTGCGGCGCCACCCCACCACGCAGGCGATCGGCCTCTCGCCGCCCCCGCGGTTCGGCTCCGCGCGCGGGAGGCAGGCGTCGACTTGCGTCAGATCCGCGGCACGGGTCCCGCCGGCCGGATCACCCATGATGATCTCGACGCCCATCTCGCGCGCGGCCGCACCGGAACGACGGCGACGCCGTATCCAACGCAAACCGCGGTCACCGACATCAAGATCGTCGGCTTGCGACGCAAGATCGCCGAGAAGATGTCCGTTGCGAGCTCGCGCATTCCGCACATCACTTATGTTGAAGAGGTCGACGTCACCGCGCTCGAGGATTTGCGCGCGAAGCTCAACAGCCAGAAGCAGCCGGGTAGACCCAAACTGACAATGTTGCCGTTCCTGATGCGCGCCATGGTGCGCGCGATCGCCGAGCAGCAGCATCTCAATGCCCATTTCGACGACGAGGCCGGGATCGTACACCAGCACGCAGGCGTTCATATCGGGATCGCCACGCAAACGCCGGCCGGCCTCGTGGTCCCCGTCGTCCGGCATGCGGAAGCGCGCGACCTCTGGAGTTGCGCCGCCGAGGTGGCACGGCTCGCGGAAGCGGCTCGGAACGGCAGCGCCACCCGCGACGAGCTCACCGGCTCGACCATCACCATCACATCGCTCGGCGCGCTGGGCGGGCTCGCGACGACGCCCATCATCAATCATCCGGAGGTCGCGATCGTCGGCGTCAACCGCATCGCGATCCGTCCGCATTGGGATGGCGCCGCCTTCGTGCCGCGTCAGATGATGAACCTGTCGTCCAGCTTCGACCACCGGGTCATCGATGGGTTCGATGCAGCCCAGTTCGTGCAGCGGATCAAGACACAGTTGGAGACACCCGCCATGATCTTCATTGACGGGTAGGATGATGACCGAAATCACGTGCAAGCTCCTTGTCATCGGCGCGGGCCCCGGCGGCTACACCTGTGCGATCCGTGCCGGCCAGCTCGGCATCGATACGATCATCGTCGAGGCCGAGAAGCCGGGTGGAACCTGCCTCAATGCCGGCTGCATTCCTTCCAAGGCCTTGATCCATGCGGCCGGTGAGTATGAAACCATTGCGCGCGCCGCGGCGGGCGAGAGCGCACTGGGCATCACCACGGCGAAGCCGTCTCTCGACTTCGCCAAGACCATCGCCTGGAAGGACAATATCGTCCGACGTCTGAACGGCGGTGTGGCTGGTCTCTTGAGAAGGGCCGGTGTCAGGCTCGTGGCCGGCTACGCTCGCTTCCGCGACGGAAAGACCGTCGAGGTCGAAACGCAATCCGGCCGGCAGGTGATCCATGCCGAAACGGTGGTGATTGCGACAGGCTCCGAGTCGGTCGCCCTGCCGTTTCTTCCCTTCGGCGGCCGGGTGATCTCTTCGACCGAGGCATTAGCGCTCACCGAAATCCCGAAGAAGCTTGTCGTGGTCGGCGGCGGGTACATCGGTCTCGAGCTCGGTACTGCATTCGCGAAAATCGGCACGGCTGTCACGGTCGTCGAGGCCGCGCCACGCATACTCCCGCAATATGATCGCGACTTGAGCGAGCCCGTCGCAAGGCGCCTGACCGCGCTCGGGGTCACGGTTCTGACCGACGCAAGGGTGAAAGCACTCGAAGCCAATGGCACGGCGCTGGCGATCGAGACCGCCAATGGTGAGCAGGCTTCGCTCGCAGTCGACAAGATCCTTGTCACGGTCGGCCGCAGACCCCTGACAAGCGGCTTTGGCCTCGAGCAGCTCGATCTCGATATGGACGGACCTTTCATTCGAATTGACGACCGATGTCGCACCTCGATGCACGGCATCTGCGCGATCGGAGACGTCACGGGAGAGCCGATGCTGGCGCATCGCGCCATGGCGCAAGGCGAGATGGTAGCCGAGATCGTTGCCGGCCGCCGTCGCGCCTGGGACCGGGTTTCGATCCCGGCGATCTGCTTCACTGACCCCGAGCTCGTCACGGTCGGCCTGTCACCCAACGAGGCGAGCAGCAGGGGATTCGATATCAAGACGGACCTCTTCCCGTTCAAGGCCAACGGCCGCGCATTGACGCTGGATCGGGAAGACGGCTTCATCCGGACGGTCGTGCGAGCCGACAATCACCTCCTGTTGGGTATCCAGGGCGTCGGCGCCGGCATCGCCGAGCTTTCGGCAGCCTTCACTCTTGCGCTGGAGATGGGCACGCGGCTGGAGGATATCGCCATGACCATCCATGCGCATCCAACCCAAAGCGAAGCCTTTCACGAAGCTGCGCTGAAGTCGCTAGGACATGCGATTCATATCTAAGCACAGGCGCCAACTGCGCAGTAGAGCTGCCAACTGGCGCCACAACGTACGTCCGGTCACTGGTCATCGAGGGAGACCAAGGACGATCAAGCATCAGAGAACATGGTCCCATGTCTCAACAGATTGTGAGCTGCCGCTACTACGATGTTGCTGCGGCAGGACCAGTTTCCTCGATTGTCGTCCTATCGCAGAGAGATCGTGATCTGACTGATATTGGCCGCCAGCTCGAGTCCCGCCTTGGGGCCTTGCAGCACGATCGTCACGCCCTTTTCGTTGCGGAGGTGGGCGCCGCTGACGCCGCCGACCAGAGCAAAACCGCCGCCGACCGAACTGTAGGTGCCGGCAAAGTCGCCGACCTCGCGGATCCCGGAGGCCCAGCCATCGAGCCGGCCGACCGTCGCGCCAACCGTGATGCCGAAACTCAGGCCGCTGATCCTGAACGGATAGGACTTGCCACGATAGGTCAGCACGCCATTTCCGGCGCCGCCGCCGACCAGAAGGCCGGCCTTGACGATCTTGGCCCTGACGTGACCGGACGCCTGCGCCAAGGCTGGCGTCGCCGGCATGGTCAGTCCGAGCGCCAACAGGAGGAGCGCTATCAGGCCGAGCCTGCGCCGGCGCATGGACATGCGCCATTCAGGGTTTTGCGGCATCGACCTTCTTCCAAGTCTCATCGGGATCGAACAGCGTGGTGCGCTCGGCGACAAACGCCGTGCGCTTGCCGAGATCCTTCTGGTAGACGGTGCCGGCGTGATTGACCAGGAAGGTCATGATGCCCGAATTGCCGTACTCCGCGGGCCACGCGATCAGGGCGAAACCACCAATCATCTTGCCCTTGACCACATAGTCGAGCGCGCCGCCGGGCGCATCGCGGCCCTGCCCCTTGAGGATGCGGAAATAGTAGCCGTGATAGGGCGCAGGTCCGACGTCGCCCGCGCGATAGCCCTCCTTCGAGGCCTCGGCCGCCAGCGCGCCAAGCGGGCTCGGGTCGCTGTCGTCGCGCCAGAACAAGCCGTCCTTCTTGCCGGGCGATGAGACGATGCGCTGCGCATAGACGCCGGCGCCCTCACCGCGGTCCTTGTCGGCGTATTCGTTCTGCGCGTCGACAAAGGCGAGCGCGGTCTGGATCGCGTCGAGCTCGTTACGGCCGATGCGACGGCGCAGCACCTCGATGCGTCCCTCGTCGGTGTCGAATTCCCAGCCGGCCTTGGTGTTGACCAGCGGAATCGGGAAGGGGAAATCGTCCGGCCCCAGCATCAGGGTCGCCGTCTTGTTGCCCTCCGCCTTGATGCCGTGCTTGGCGTCATACATCGACGTGAAGCGCTGGCGGATGTCGTTGTCGGCGATCTCGTCGCCGGACGAGACGATGTCGTCTGCGGCGCGGCCAAGCACTTTCAGGATATCGTCTGGTCCGTTCTTGACCGCGGCTGCAAGCGCTGCCGCTGCATCTTCCGGCGTCTTGAAGGATTGCTGCGCCTGCGATGCTGAGCCGAGCAGCGCCAGCGCCACGAGTCCCGGCAACATCGCGCGACGGAGTGATTTCGAGCCGGTCATGGCGTCACCTCCGCAGGGATCTTCGCGCCGCCGGCGAGCCAGTCGCCATAGCTGCGGAATGTCAGTCCGAGTTTTTCGTAGCGAACCCGCAGATATCCATCGCTGCCGCGGGTCACGGCGGCAGGCATCACCTGCTCGACCTCCTGCGCCATGACGCCGACATAGGCCTTGTCGCCGCCGATGTAGCTGAAGCGATAATAGCCGAGGCCGTTCGCGAGATGACCGAGCAGGACGATGTCATGCTTCAACGCGATGTCGGAGCGCCGGCCACCGCCGCCACCGCCACGGAAGCCGCCACCGCCGCCTCCGCGGAATCCGCCGCCGCCACCGCCCCGCATTGCCATTCCGCCACCGCCGCCGCGGCCGGCCATGCTCGGTCCGCCGCCGCCACCGCGCGGCATGCTTGCCATGCTGGATCGTCCGCGCGCGGACGCCGCCGCGGCCGAGCGGCCGGAGGAGACGTTCATCGCACCGCCGCGATTGCCGCCACCACGGTTGGCTGCCGCACCGCCGCCGGCGCGGTTGGCGGCCTTGGCGCGATCTCCGCCACCCTTGTTTGCAGCCTTGGCACGGTCGCCGCCGCCCTTGGCACGATCGGCAGCTCCAGCGCGATCGCCACCGCCGGGCCGATCGCCGCGGTTGCCGGCACGATCACCCGCACGATCTCCCGCCCGATCACCGGGACCACCACGATCACCAGCACGGTCACCGGCGCGATCGCCGGCCCGGTCTCCAGCACCTTGGTTGGGACGCAGCACCTGGTTGCCGTCACGGCCGCGGAAATCCTTCCGGTCCGACACGCCGGCCTTCAGGTTGTTGTTGCCGAAACGCTGCTGAACGTTGCTGTTGTTGTAGCGCACGCCACCGCGATGCGCCGGATTATGCTGCCAGCCGTTACCGATGTTGGTGGTGCGATGATTGACGTAGACATTGCGGTTGCCCCAATTGCAGCCGCCGCCCCAGTAATTGCCCCAGCGCCCGATCGCCCAAGCCGTGCCGAAAGCGAGGCCCGCCGCAACGACGCCGGCGCCGATATAGGACGGATAGCCCCAATAATACGGCGGATACTCCGCATAGGGCCAGCTGCCATAGACCGTCGCCGGATCGTAATACGGCACGTACATCTCCGCGGGATTGGCCTGCTGGATCACGACGACCTGCTTGCCTTCCTGCGACTGGACACTGACCTTCTGCTGCTTGGTCGTGACCAGCTTCTTGTTGTCATAGGCCTTGTTGCGCAAGCGCTGGATCGCATCCATCACGTCGGGCTGCTGGGCGAGAAAGGCATCGCCGAGCTTCTTGGTCCAGTCGAGCTGATCGCTCATCATGGTCAGGACATCGGCAGTGCTGGCCAGCGCCTTGATGCTGTCGTCCCAGGCCTGCTTCTCGACCTCCGTCTTCAGCGCATCGCCCTTCAGGGTCTTGCGCTCCTTTAGCCAGCGGTCGGCCTGCACCACCTCCAACGGATAGGTTGAGGCGGCAAGCACATTGGCAAGGAGCTCGTCTGGATACAGTGCGATCGGCGCCACGAGGGCCTCGAGCTGCTCCGGCTTCAGAAGCTCGGCCGTCGGCGCAGGCGGAGGAGCCGGCTGCGCTTGCGGAGACGGGGCCGCAGGCGTCGTGTTGGTTTGCGCCGTTGCGGCGAACGATGTCGCCATGACGACCGCAAGCACCATCAGGGTCTTGCCGCAGCGAAACATTGCATCCTCCCTTGCACTTCCAGGGTGGGACGATCGGGCCGGGACGCAGACGTTTGTTGATCGAGATCAACGAAACGAGGCCCTCGTGGCTGCTGCAGCGCGAGAGCCACGCGTCATTCGATCAGTTCGGCGTCCATCAGCAGGCGGCCCGGCACCGTCAGCCCGAGGGCATTGGCCGCCTTCATGTTGATGACGAGCTCGAACCTGGTGGCGAATTGCACCGGGAGCGATCGAATCTCGGCGCCGCGCAGGACGCGATCGACGTAGCCGGCGCCGTCGCGAAATTGCTGGGTGAGATCGGCGCCATAGGACATCAGCCCACCGTTCACCGCGTAGAAGCGGACCGCGAAGATCGCGGGCACGCGGCGCTGCGTCAGCAGCGCGATCGTCATCGCGCTCTGGGCCCCAAAGAATCCGCCATCAGGCAGCACGACGAGGCCGCCGCCGTCGCGTGTCGCGGTCTCGATGGCCGCCGCGATCTCGGCCCCACTCCGGACACTGGCACCGGTGACCTTGAGACCGAGCCGGTTTTCCATCTGGTGCGCCGCCTGAAGATAGAACGGCGCATAGGGCGACGATTCCGGATTGAACAGCAGCGCCGCGTGGCTCATCCCCGGCACCATATCCTTCAGCAGACCGAGCCATTTCCCGCTCATCGAGTGCTCATAGAGCGAGAAGCCGGTGAGATTGCCGGTCGGCCGCGCCAGATTGGCGACGAGGCCGGTCCCGACGGGATCGGAGAGCCCGACGAAGACGATCGGAATTCGCTGCGTGGCATCGCGCAGCGTCCGGGTCGTGCCCGTGCTGGTCGAAAGCAGTACGTCCGGCCCGGCGGCAATGAGCTCGAGCGCCTCCAATTGCTGGCGTGCCGGACTGGGACCCGGCCAGCGCACCTCCAGGCGATAGTTCTGGTTGGCGATCCAGCCACGATCGGTAAGCCCCTGCTGAAAGGCATCGACACGCATCTGCGCGCCGGGATCGCCGGCGACATTGCCGGTCAGCACGCCGACGAACGGCGCTCTGTCCTCGGCCCGGACCAAGACCGGGAACGCCGCCGCGGCACCAACCAGCGACATGAACTCACGGCGTCTCATGGCCACCGACACTCCCCACATGCGCACCCATCCCGGTCATCGCGCAATTGCGAGAAGGAAACGGCTTCGCCGATCCCGTGAGCTTGATCAAAATCAAGACACCGGCGATCAGTGAAGGATCGGAAGACGGATCGTGAAGAGCGCGCCGCCCGCGGCCTGGTTTTCGGCAGAGATCGTGCCGTGATGGGCCTCGATGATGGTTTTGGCGATCGCGAGCCCCATGCCCATGCCCTGGGGCTTGGTCGTGAAGAACGGATTGAACACGTTCGCAAGGTCGGAAGCGGCAATCCCGGGACCAGTATCGGAGACCCGGATCTCCGCTTCGTTGCCGACGCGCAGGGTCGAGACGCTGACCTGGCGTTTTCCGGGATCTGCGTCGAAGATCGCATCCATCGCATTGATGATCAGGTTGAGAACGACCTGCTGAAGCTGGATCGGATCGCCTCTGACATGCAGGTCGGCCAGGACAGGCGTGTAGATCAATGTGATCCGGCGTCCATCGGCGACGGCCCGCACAAGGCCGATCGCTTCGCGGACCATATCGTTGAGCTCGATGTCCTTGACCTCGAACGGCGTCTTTTTCAGAATACTGCGTAGCCTGCGGATGACTTCGCTGGCCCGCTGATCGTCACGCCGGATGTCGGCGAGGATCTGCCGGATCTCGTCGATGTCGGGCGAAGCGGCCTTCAGCATCAGCTCCGCAGTCTCGGCGTTGGTCAGGATGGAGCCGAGCGGCTGGTTCAGTTCATGGGCGATCGACGTGGTCAACTCGCCAACGGCCGAATAGCGGTTGGCGTGAGCGAGCTCGGCCAGACGCTGGCGTGACTCGACTTCGGCGATCTGGCGCCGACGGCGCTCATGCAGCATCCCGCTGATCAGCCCGGCCTGCACCAGAATGACGGACGCGATCAGCAGCATCTGCCAACGATAGCGCTCCCAGATGCTCTGTTCGCGAAACATGACTTCGCTGCCGGGAGGCAAACGGCTCTCGCTGATGCCCCAATGCTGCAATTGGCGCCAATCATATCTCGGCGCGGCGAATCCGATCGGCTCGTAACTGATGCTCGCTGGTTTCGCGCCGCCGAGAATGCCAATCGCCGCACTGACGGTCCTGGAACTCGTTTCCGCGATCATATGCATCGGTCCCCCGACAGTGCCGTCACCGAAGAACGGCTCCTGGTAGGAGAAGATCGGGGCATTCGCGGCCGCGTACAGGCTGCGCAAGGCGATGTCGCTCTCGTGGACGACCCCAGCCGCATCGACCGACATCAGCCCCCAGAACAGCGCGGTGTGCGGCGGCAGCTTTGAAGCGCGCTTCAGGATTTCGTCGAATGACAAGTCCGAGTACCAGACCAGCTCGACCTCCTCGCCCAAGGGTTGCAGTTCCCGCTTGACCTCCTCCACCCAGAACTTCTCGAGCGGCGAGGCACCGATCACGACCACAATAGACTTTGTGTCAGGCAAAATCTGGAGAACGTTGCGGAACGCGGCCATGAAATCGTTGCGGATCGCCACGACGACGTCGTTGTCGCTGAGATCGGCGCGATTGATCAGCCGATGCTCGACCGCGGAGAGAATCAATGGCACATCAGGGAATAATCTTCCGCGGTATTTCTGCGCAAACCGGGCCGCAGGCGCGCCGATGCTCAATACGATGTCGGGCATCGCTCCCTGGTACAGCGATTGCAGATAGTCGACGAAAGGTGCCTCAGGACCGGGATTGTTGAAGCGCGCGGTGAGCAGCGCGTGCTCCTGTATATCGAGTGGCCAGGGCGATTGCCGTTCGAGCTTGGCCTTGATGTCGCGCGCATACTCGCTCCACGGCCGAAAATCACGGCCGAATGAATGCAATACCAGGACGCGCTTCAGCTCGCCGCGGAGACTCCGCTCGACTGCACCAACTCGCCCGGCGGACAGGCACACGGCGAAAAGCAGCGCGAGACAGTATAGCGCCGTCACGGCCCGTGGCCTGACCTTGGAGATGGACGTGCGCCCGCTCATGCTCCATCCTTGCAGCTCCAGCAACTGCTGTCGCGGCAATTCTAGCGGGAATTGCACCGCTGCGACAGGCCCCGGGGGCGGCTTCACAGCTCAATGCCCGCTCAGCACCAGCGTCTGGATCGGCAGCAGCAGCGCCTGGATGCGCAGCAGCAGCGCGTGCACCAGGCCGACACCGTCGACCACGTGCAAGGCGATCTTCCGGCTGGTCGAAGTCCCCTTGGCCGAGATCTCCTCGTGGTTGCTGGTATAGGCATTGACGACGCAGCTGCTGCCCGGCGTCACGCCTTCGAGGCCACCTTTGTAAAGCGGCTCCAGGAACACCAGGATGGTGCCGGGGCGGACGGCGTTCTGCGGATCGACCAATTGCTCCCCGGATCGGAATTGTCCGGCCGCGATGTAGTCCTGGACTGTCGTGATCACCATGGGGATGATCACCCATGGCCTGGAGATGCAGGTCGCTTCCGCCACCATGCCCTCTTTCATCACCTGTGCCTCGATCTGGCCGAACCCGGCCTGCAGCATCTTGCGGCCGGCCCCCTCCGGGATGAGAACGCCTGCGGGCCGCATGAGTTGATTGACGACGTCGCCGGGACGGATCAGGAATTGCTCGACGCGCCCATCGACACCGGCGCGGACGAAGGTCTTGTCGATATCCACCTGGGCCTGGTCGAGCGCGGCCTCCGCGCTGGCCTTCTGCGCCGGTAGCAGGATGGAGACCTGCATTGATACGGATTGCTTCGCGGCGGTCGCGGCATCGATCCCGGATTGACGTTGGTCGACCAAAACCTGGAGCTTGTCGATATCACGCTGCGGAACGATGCCGGGATTGCGGCGCTGGAGCTCGGTCTTGACCTCGAGCTCGTCCTTGGCCTGCTGATAGTTCGCCTTCGCCTCCCCGATCTGCGCCTCGGCCTTGACCACGTCGGCCTGCGCCGTCTGCATGGCGGCATCGACCTCCGCAACCTTCCGCCTGGCGGTTTCGAGCGCGGCCTGCTGCTTCGAGGCGTCGAGCGTGAACAGCACGTCGCCCTTCTTCACCGGCTCGCTGAAGCCAACCTTGACCTCGGCAACGCGGCCGGAGCCTTCGGGCAGAATCGGCACGGTGCGAAAATAGAGCGTCGCCGATGACGTCGAAGGATGGAAGTAGAAGATCATAGTGATCAGCGACACCGTAAGCATCAGGCAGCCGGTGATGCCCCAGCGCAGCTCGTACCAGACCGAGAAGAAGGTGATCTCCTTGCCGAAACGCTTGCCCTGGGCGTAGCGGCGATAGAGATAGTCCGGCAGGATCGTCAGCAGCGAGCAGAACATCAGCTCAAACATGGCTGTGCTCCTTCTTTGCGGCTTCCGGCTTCTGTGCGGGAGGCGTCGCGGCCTCCGTCCGGATCTCTTCGCCACCGGCGGCAGGCGCGGCCTCTGCAATCTTCTCGACCGACCCGGCGATGCTACGCAGCGGGGTGCCGAAATCGGGAAGATCGATCAACGCGAGCAGGAGGCCGGCGACCCAGAAAATATGCATGTGCGTGAACAACGAGATCAGGCCCAGCACCGCGACGAGCTCGAACTGCAATTTTTGTGATTTGTGCGCCATCCGCTCGGGCAGGCTGTGCAGCTTCCAATAGAGCGTACCGACCCAGAGCACGGTCCCGATCAGGAACAGCCCCATCACAACCATCAGCGTATCGGTCCCGCTCCCCGGCGCCAGATAAAACGGCAAATGGTGCGGAGCCATCGGATGAAGCTGGTCGCTCAAAGCGTCTCTCCCGATCAAATGCGCATGTGCGATATTGTGTTCGGCAGGCCGCGGTTTGCTTGATTTGAATCAAGGGAACACCCTCCGCCCGACCCTAGCGTTTCCTGGATGCTGATTGGATAACCATCAGGAGCCGCAAGCCATGACCGGCCTCGACGATCTCATCCCCAACGCCGCCCAGATTCGGAAGGAAGCCGCCCTCAAGGAGGCCGAGAAAGCCGAGGAGTATGTCCGCCTCGCCGCAGCGGTCGAAGCCGAGAAGCGCGCGCTGATCGAGCGGCTCAGCAAACCCTCCGGCAAGAGTGAGGAGGAGAAGATCAAACTCGCCTCGACCATCATCCAGCGTGCGGTGCGAAACGGCCTGACGGAGGTGCTGGTCTATCGCTTCCCCAACTCGCTTTGCACCGACAGGGGGCGCGCCATCAACCAGATGGAAAAGGGTTGGGAGACCACGCTGACCGGCATCCCCAAGGAGATCTTCCAGCTCTGGACCGATTATCTGAAACCGCGCGGCTATCGCATCGCCTACCAGATCATCGAATTCCCGGGCGGCGTGCCCGGCGATATCGGCGTGACCATCTCCTGGGACGATTAGTTCTGGGGCGATTGACAAGCTCAGCAGCGAGAGGACCGGCATGGCCAAGGATGCGCCCGCGGAGCGAATGAAGCGGAAGGACTATGAGAAGGAGCTGGAAAAGCTCCAGGTCGAGCTCTGTCACCTCCAGGACTACGTGCGGGCGAACAAGCTCCGGGTGATCATCGTGTTCGAAGGCCGTGACGCTGCCGGCAAAGGCGGCACGATCAAGGCGATCACCGAGAAGGTCAGCCCGCGCGTGTTCCGCGTCGTGGCGCTGCCGGCGCCGTCGGACCGCGAAAAGACACAGCTCTTCTTCCAGCGCTACATGGAGCAGTTTCCGGCGGGCGGCGAGATCGTGATCTTCGACCGGAGCTGGTACAACCGCGCCGGCGTCGAATATGTCATGGGCTTTGCTACGCCCGCCGAGCACCAGCGCTTCCTCTCCCTCTGCCCGCAGATGGAGAGATACGTCATCGACGGCGGTATCATCCTGATCAAGATCTGGCTCGAGGTCGGAATGGACGAGCAGGAGCGTCGCTTCCACGCCCGGATCGATGATCCCGTGCGGCAATGGAAGCTGAGCCCGATGGACCTGGAGTCCTACCGGCGCTGGTACGACTATTCGCGAGCTCGCGATTTGATGCTCAAGCAGACCAGTACGAAGGAAGCGCCGTGGTACATCATCCGCTCCGATGACAAGCGCAAGGCGCGGCTGAACTGCATCGCACATCTCCTCGGCGCGATTCCCTACAAGCGCATCAAGAAGGACAAAATCAAGCTGCCGAAGCGCTCCGAGAAGGGCCGCTACAACGACCAGGCCGGCCTGAAGGGGATGAACTTCGTCGCCGAGCGGTATTGAGACGCGAAAAGGGCTGCCGGTGAGGCAGCCCGATTGCCCTGATTGCCCTCAGGATCACTTCAGGCGGATCGTGACACCGCCGACGGCAGCCGACACTTCCGCGCCAACCCTCGGACCGCTGAGCTGAAGGATCACGCCATTGGCGTTCTGCAGCTGAACGGCGCCAGCGCCTGCGGCCACGGCTCCGCCCGCTCCTCCCACCGCATAGGAGCCTTCGATGGATGCTGGCCCCTTCAGATTGAGCGCCCGACCGACGAACTTCGTGGTCGAGGCCCCGACGGTGAGGCCGACGCTCATGCCGGAGACGGTGAAGGGATATTTCTTGCCCCTGAGGAGCAGAACGCCCTCACCGCCCCCGACACCGACGATGAAGCCGCCCTTGGTGAAGACGACGGCGACCTCGCCGGTCTCGGCACGCGACGGCGTGCTGAGACCGGTCAGGGCCGCAATCGAGGCAACCAGGGCGACGCCAACGGCAAGTTTCTTCATGACTTTCTTCCCCCTCTTGATCATTGCGCAAGGATCATTGCGAAGTAGCCGAACACGGTGAGCAGGATGCCCGAGACGGCATAACCGACCGGGAAGCCGATCCAGGGCACGGAGCTCTGGATCTCGACCGCAGCCTCGCGGGCGGGGCCGGAGTGCGACCGCGCGCCGGCAACGCCGCCCATCAGCACGGCCGGGTTGATCTTGAAGACGTGGTAGCCGATCGCCCAGACGATGAACGGCGGGATCGTGCACGCAATGAAGCCGACCAGGAATATCTTCAAGGCGACTGCACCCGTGAGCTGCGACAGCAGTCCCGCGCCGGCATTGACGCCGACGATGGCCACGAAGACCACGAGGCCGAGATCCTCCAGCACGTTGCGCGCCGCGTTCGGCGTATTGCCGAAGAATCGCAGACGCGACACGATCGACGATACGATCACACCCGATAGCAGCAGACCGCCGGCGTTGCCGAGGCCGACCTTGGCGCCGAATGCCGGGAATTCGATCTTGCCGATCAGGAAGCCAATGATCATGCCGACAGCCAGCGTCAGCAGATCGGTCGAGGTGTTGGACCGGGCGATGCGGCCCCACATCTCGCCGAGCTCGTTGACGGCAGACTTCAAGCCGACCACGGAAACGATGTCCATCCGCTCCAGCTTGGTCTTGAGACCGGCCGGAATCTGCACACCGCCGCGCTCGACCTTGGTGACCTGCAGCTGGCCGGCAATCGCGGTGTCGCGGAAGGACTCGAAGGTACGTCCCACCATCTCCTTGTTGGTGATGAGGATGTCCGCCTGGTCCATGGGAATGCCGAGCGTCTTGGCATCCGAGACCTCCGGACCGATCAGGCCCATCTTCTCGGTGAGGTGCTCGGTCGAGCCGCCGAGGGCGACGATGTCGCCCTTCTGCAGCACGAGGTCGGCATCCGCGCCTTGCGGCTCGCCGTTCCGCCCGACATTGACGATCCGGTATTCCGGATTTATCGCGCGGAACTTCGCGATGCTCATACCGACCGTCGCCGGGTTCTCCAGCCGGTAGGCCCGCAGACCGAACTGACGATAGCCGGTCAGGCCGCCGCCTTCGAGATCCTTGACGCCGAATTCCCGCTCGTACCGCTTCGCGGCGGCCCTGGCGTCGACGCCCCACCAGCGCGGCAGGTATTTGCAGATCAGGATGATGCCGACGGTGCCCCAGATGTAGGTGATACCGTAGGACAGCGCGATCATGCCTGAGGCATCCTCAGGCTTCATTCCCTCGGGCAGCTTGACGACGCCCGACGTGACGGCCTGCTCGGCCGAGCCGATCGCCGCCGACATGGTTTGCGATCCCGCCAGCATGCCACCGGCTGCGCCTGGCGGAAGCGAGAACAGTTTTGCGCCGATCACCACCAGCGCCAATCCGATCACGCTCGATACCACGGCCAGGATGCAGAACTTCAAGCCGTCGCCCTTCAGGCTGTTGATGAAGGACGGCCCGACACGCAAGCCGACGCCATACATGAAGAGATAGTAGAACAGGCTCTTGGCGAAATTGTTCAGCTCGAGCTTCACGCCGTAGGTCGACGACCACACCGAAACGCCGGCGCCGACCACGATGGCGCCGGCAACCATGCCGAGGCCATACCCCTTGATGCTGGCCCGGCCGATATAGACGGCGAGGCCGACGACGAAGAACAGCAGCAGGTACGGATTCTGCTGCAGGAACGTGAAAAAGCCCTGCATGTTCGATCCCCTCTAAGATGCCGCTTTCAACTTCGGCGTCGCGGCGGGCCTGGGCTTGCCGATCTTCGCCAAGGCTTCGGAGCGCACGAGCTTCAGCCCTTCCTTGGCGTCGTAGCCGTGGATCTCCTTCACATCGAGCTTGCGCATGAAGTCGATGGTCTCCTGCGTGATGACCTGACCGGGCACCATGATCGGGAAGCCCGGCGGATACGGGATCACGAAATTGGCCGAGACGAGCTCTGGTCCCGACTTGAGCCGGCGATCGATCTCGGGATCGTTGAGGCGGATGTGCTCGCAACCCGCCACGTCGTAGGCCGCGTAAAAGCCGCTGCGAATGTCGCCTTCATTGGTCTTGCTGCCGGCATCGCCGCGGAAGCTCGGGTGGAAATGCGAGAAGTTGGGCAGATCAGGCACGTCGGTCATCAAGCTCTTGACCCGTGCCTCGAACGTCTTCTTCGCATTGACGCCGCCCTGTGCCAGCCCGCGATCGACCTCGCCCGCGATCTCGGCGAGGACGCGGATGAGATGCGCGACGTCGCTGCGGGTGTTGTTGATGTTGGACTGGACCAGGACCGAGTTGCGCGAGGTCTTGTTGACCTGGATGTTATACTCGTTGGCGAGGATACCCTTGAACTGGGTGCCGTCATAACCGGCCATGCCGCACACCAATGTCATACGGGTCGGATCGAGGCAGAACTCGTCCTCGTCCAGGCTCTTGAGGGTGTTGACCCAATTCACGCCCGCGGCGAGATAATCGGTAAAGCCGCTCTGGCGATACTGGGCTGGCACCATGGCGTCGGCGCCGAGGATGCGGAAATATTTCGAGATCAGCGGGTTGTTGTTGACCGCCTGGCGAATGGCAAGCGCGATCTCCATCGCATTGGCCACGAGGCCGTAACCTTCCAGCTCCATCTGCCGCCTGGAGATATCGAGGCTGGCGATGAGTTGCTGGTTCGGGCTGGTGGAAGCGTGGGTGAACACGGCCTCCTTGAACTGCTGCTCGACCGTGTGGAATTCGACGTCCTTGACCGAGAGCATGGAGCCCTGCCGGATCGCCGACATCGACTTGTGGGTCGAGTTGGTCTGGTAGACGCGCAGGCGGATCTGCCTGGGATCGGGAATCAGCCGGGTCTTGAGCAGCATCTCGTCCGACGGGTTCTTGCCGAGCTCGGCCTGCTGCTTCTCATAAGCCGCGACCGACTTCGGGTCGTGCATCCACGCCTCGATCTCGTTGGCCGCCCCCATGGCGGTGCGGCGGCGCAGGAACGGCGAGAAACGCGCGAAGCCGAACCAGGCCTCGTCCCAGAGGAAGATCAGGTCCGGCTTGATAGCGAGACATTCCTCCATCACCCGGCGGGTGTTGTAGATGTGGCCGTCGAAGGTGCAGTTGGTGAGGTCGATCATCTTGACGCGGTCGAGCCGGCCGTCGGCCCTGGCGCCGAGCAGCGCCTGTTTGATCGTCTTCAGCGGCACCGCGCCGTACATCGAGTATTCCGTCATCGGGAAGGCTTCGACATAAAGCGGCTGCGCACCCGCCAGAACCATTCCATAGTGGTGCGACTTGTGGCAGTTGCGATCGACGATCGCGATGTCGCCCGGCGCGAGCAGCGCCTGCACCGCCATCTTGTTCGATGTCGACGTGCCGTTGGTGACGAAGAAGACGCGGTCAGCGCCGAGCGCCCTCGCCGCTTTCTCCTGCGCCTTCTTGATGTTGCCGGTCGGCTCCAGCATGCTGTCGAGGCCGCCCGTGGTGGCGCTGCTCTCGGCCAGGAACAGGTTCGGCCCGTAGAATTCGCCCATGTCGCGGATCCAGTCGGACTTGAAGATCGACTTTCCGCGGGCGATCGGCAACGCATGGAACGTGCCGATCGGACGCTGCGCATATTTCTTCAGATTGTCGAAGAACGGGGTGTCGTAGCGATCCTGAATGCCTTCGAGGATGGACAGATGCAGCTCGAGAAGCTCCTCGACGGAGTAGAAGATGCGGCGAACGACGTTGGCTTCAGGGTTTCCAGCCAACTCCTCGACGTCGCGGTTCGAGATCATGTAGAGGTCGAGCTCGGGACGGACGCGCTTGATGATCTGGGCGAGCCGGAGCGCAGAGGCGTCGGACTCGTCGTTGAGGCCGGCCGAAGCCGTGATCGAGCGCAGCACGGGTGCATTGTGGCGCGAGCGCAGCCCGAAGCCTTCGTTGATGATGACGGCCGCGATATTGGGATTGAGCATGGTCGCGCAGAATGCATCTTCCAGGCTGCCGACGATGACAGGCTCATAGATGAAGCCATCGACTGGGCGCCGCAACTTGCGCCATTCGGCGGCGAGCGCCGGCCACTGACTTGATGATACGCCAGTCACGATCAGGGTTTCGAAATAGGGCCGGCGTGCCGTATGCGCACCGAACGTCGGTGGCACCAGCTCGGGCGCGTCGCCATTACCATCATCCTTCGCGCTCCAGTCGCCGGCATGCTGGCGGAAGGATCGTGTCGTCAGGGCCTGGGTAATCCGCGTCGCAAGGGCGAGCGTCGTTGCCCCATCGCCCGCGGACGCGGCCTCCCGCAATGCCGCCATCAGCTGCAGGCCGGGATAGCCGTAGAACTCCTCAGTCACCGAGAGCTCGGCCAGTGCCGCATCGTAGACCGCCCGATTGCCGACGCGAGCCCACGCCTTCGCGGCCTCCACGAGGTCGCGCCAGTCATCCGCCCGCGCGCCGGGCCCGGAAAAGAACTGATCGATCCGCTTTTGCGCCGGCTTGGTGTCCTTGGACATGTGTCTCTCCCGATCCTCGGCGGTGCCTTGATGGTCACTCGATGGTCATTTGATGCCAGTTGGGGCGAAGCTGAGCGTGATCGTGAGTTCGGCGCCGATGGCTCCATTGATCCAAGTCAACGGTCGGACGCATTCTGGCGAGACCGTCGGCCGCAGCGGTCATTCGCATTGCAACACGCCCGCTCAGGCCGTCCGCTGCGCCGTCACGGCCTGCTCGTCGCCGAGAACGCTGTCGAGCGATCGCAGCCACTGGCTGCTATCCGTCCTCTCCGCCAGCCCTTCCGCCCGCAAGAGATCGCGGAGCTGCGCGTGCGCGCCGACGATGGAGAAAATGACCTTTCGCGCGGCGAGCTCGTCATAGAGGTCGTGCAGCATGCCCGCGCCGGCCAGGTCGATATAAGGCGAAGCCGAGAGGTCGCAGACCACCAGCCGGACCTCGGGCGTGCGCCGAAGCGCGATCAGGACGGTTTCGAGGATCGTCTCGGCGTTGATGTAGAGCAGCGAGGCTTCGGGCCGGAACGCGATGACGCCGATCAGCGGCTCGACGTCCGCGTGCCTTGAACTGTCCGAATAACGGCCGCTGCCGGGCAAGCGGCCGAGAAACGCGACGTTTGGCCGCGAGGCACGGGCCAGCAGCAAAAGGATCGAAGCGATCGACGCCAGCAGCACGCCTTGCAGGATTCCGAGCAATAGCACGGAGACCAGCGCAATTGTTGCGGCGTAGAAGTCGATCCGGCTGACCTGCCACATCCGCACCAGCGCGCGAACGTCGACGAGCTTGTAGACGGCGGCAAAGACGATGGCTGCAAGCACGGCCTTGGGCAGGTTGGTCAAGAGTCCCGTGAAGAACAGAAGGCACAGCCCGAGCGTCACCGAGCAGAACACCAAAGCGAGCGGCGTCCGTGCGCCGGCGCTGTCATTGACGGCCGATTGCGACAGCCCGCCGGCAACCGGATAGCCATGGCCGAAGGCGACGACGAGGTTCGCGGCGCCCAGCCCCAGGAACTCCTGCCGGACGTCGAGGGGATAGCCGTGCTTGGCGGCGAAGCTGCGGGCGGCCGAAACGCCCTCGATATAGGCCAGCAGGATACACCCTGCGGCGAGCGGGAAGAGATCGTCGAAGTCCAGCAGGCCGAGCGTCGGAATGCCCAGGGCCGGCAGACCTTCCGGTATCTTCCCGGTGACGGGCACGCCGAGCGCCGGCAGGCCGAGCAGCGTCGCCGTCCCGATCGCGAGCGCGACGATGGTGATGCCGACCGGCTTTCCCGGAAGGAGCCGCTCGCCAAACAGGAGCAGCAGGAGCGCGACAGCGCCAACCGCGAGCACGAGCAGGTTGACGGTCCCGAGCTGCCCGACCAGCTTGATGGCCCGATCGAAGAAATTGTGGCCGCCGCCGGCAACGCCGAGCAGGCTCGGCAGCTGACTCATGATAATCGTGAGCCCGGCACCGGCCTTGAAGCCGACCAGGATGCTGTCGCTGACGAGGCGGACCAGCACGCTCAGCTTGAACAACCACGCGATGAAGCACAGCACCGCCACTGCAAAGGCCGCAAGGCTCGCGATCTGCGCATAGCGGATCGCATCGCCTCCGGCCAGCGCGCCGACGGTGCCCGCGATCATCAGGGAAATCGCCGAAGTCGGTCCGATCGCAAGTTGCCGCGACGCCCCCAACAGCGCGTAGCCGAGGCCGCCGAGCATATAGCCGTAAACGCCGATCTGAGGCGGCAGGCCGGCCAGCGCGGCATAGGCGAGCGAGACCGGGATGGCGTAAGCAGCCAGCGTGACGCCAGCGACGGCGTCGGAGGAAAACCACTCTCGCCGGTAGGCGCCAAGCCAGCCGGCCGGCGGGAAGAACCGTATCCATCCAGGTTCGGACGGCGCACTCATTGGACCGCCCTCTGATGCGACGCTTCGCAGCGCAACAAGACGACCAACAGCGCGACCACAGGAATGCCGAGCGCGAGGTCCGGAATAGCCTTGGTGGCGAAGGCGCCCAGCGCGGCGCCTAAGCCGAACACGGCGCACAAGGCGAAGAAGATGCCCGACCGACGCAGCGTCCCCAGCGGCGCGCCGCCGGCGGCGGCCAAAAAGACAGCCTCGATCGCCTGGCGCATGTTGCCCGTGATCATCACCGTGCTGCAAACAACACCCTCGACCCTGGTGAAGATCGCGGTCTGCATCGCGGCGACGAACGAGATGCCGAGCGTTCCAGCCAGATCCGGCAGCCTGTTGTGCAGGATGCTGATCGCGATCAGCAGCAATATCTCGAGCAGGGTGCTGATTGCGCTGGCCCGCTCGCCCGCAGCGCGGCGCAGCCAAGCGGCAATCACGATACCGGCGGCAAAGGCGAGAAGCGGCGGCACGAAGTGAAACGCCTTCGTCCAGTCGCCGGCCGTCGCATAAACCCAGAGGAAGATCAGGTTAGCCGTCTGGGCATTCGCCATGACGCCGTGGACGATCCAGGTATAGGCGTCGATATAGCCGCCGACGAAGGCGAGCAGCAGGACGATCTCCACGGTTTCGTCGCGGCGGATCGCACCGGCCGCGAAGTCGAGAGCGCTCATGTTGATGATGCCGGCTGTCGCGAATTCCACATCATCCGATAGGCGGTGCCTTGCCGCTCGCAGGGCTTGATCTGGATCAAGCAATGCCCGCGATTTCCCGACTGAGATCTCGGCAAAGCGCCGGGGGAGATGCGACATGGATACCGTCAGGTGGATCATCTCCACCGCTCCCGAGATCTTTCTGCTGCTGGCCGTCGCCATCGGCACGATCCTCGGCCGAGTCCGGATCCGCGGCTTTGCCGTCGGGACCACAGCCTGCATCCTGATCGTTTCCGTGCTGCTCGGACAGCTCGGCAGTTTTGCGTTTCCGCCGCTGCTCCGCGTCATCCTGTTCAGCCTGTTCGTATTCACCATCGGCTACCGGTCCGGGCCCGAGTTCTTCGCCTCCTTGAGCGTCCGCACGCTCGCGCAGGTCGCCATGGCGCTGGTGCTGGGCGGCACCGGACTGGTCGTCGTCCTGTTGTTTGCCCACGGCTTCCGGCTCGATCCTGGCACCGCTTCGGGGATTGCGGCCGGAGCCTTGACGCAATCGTCGGTCATCGGCACCGCCTCAGGCGCATTGGCCCAGCTCGGCCTGCCCAAGGATGTGCTGAGCCAGCAGGAGGCGAACATCGCGGCGGGCTACGCCGTGACCTACGTGCTCGGCTATATCCTGACGCTGCTGTTCGTCCCCTTCGTCGCGCCGAAATTGATGCGGATAGACCTGAAGGCTGAGGCAAAGAAGCTCGAGGCGGAGCTTGCCGGCGGCGAACCGCCCAAAACCGAAAATCTCTCTTATCGCAAGTTCCAGGCCCGCGCCTATCGCGTGACCGCGGGCGCCGGGCGCACCGTCAAGTCGATCGAGGAGGAACTTGGCAGCCGCACGGTCGTCGAGCGCATCGTCCGCCAAGGCGCGGACATCGAGCCACGTTTGGAGACCGTGCTCGAGGCCGGCGACGACATCGTCATCGCCGGCCGGACCGCGGTCATCGTCGCCGCCAAGCCGATCATCGGCACCGAGATCGACGCCGACGAAATCTTGAAGGCCGTCCCGGGCAACGTGCTGGAGGTGCTCGTGGACAATCGCCATCTCCACGGCCGCTCGATCCAGGAGATCGCCGCGCGCGTCGGCACCGACGCCCGGGGCGTCTTTCTACGCGCCCTCACCCGCATGGGCCGCGAGGTTCCCTTGAGCGCGGACACTCGGATCTATGTCGGCGACGTCATGACGCTAGTCGGCAGCACGCGCAATATCGAACGGGCAGCAAAGGCCATCGGCCAGATCCTGCGATCGGGTGATCGCGCCGACATTGCCTTTCTTGCCGCCGGCATCGCCGCCGGCCTGCTCGCCGGGCTCGTCAGCTTCAGGATCGGCGGCGTCGCGCTCACGCTTGGCGGTGGCGGCGGCGCGCTGATCGCGGGCCTCGTCTGCGGCTGGCTACGGTCGCGCAAGCCGACCATGGGCGCATTGCCGCCGGCGGCGCAACAGACCCTGAGCGATCTCGGACTCGGCGGCTTCATCGCGGCGATCGGGCTCGGCAACGGCGCCGCGGCCTGGGCCGCGATCCAGGCCCACGGGCTGCTTCTGGTCGGCATGGGTCTCGTCATCACGCTCGTGCCGCTGATCGTCGCGACGCTGTTTGCATTCTATGTGCTGCGCATGAACCCGGTCGTGACCTGCGGAGCATTGGCCGGCGCGATGACTGTCGATGCCGCGGTGACCGGCGCGTGCGAGGTGGCCGAAAGCCAGACCCCGGTCCTCGGCGTCGCCGTGCCATATGCGGTCGGAAACGTGGTGCTCACCGTGCTCGGGCCGATCATCGTAGCGGCAACCTACAGCGGATGACGGAGACCCATGATGCGGCGACCGGCCAGATCGGTGGGGTGTTTCGCGGCCGTATTGTTCGCGTGGGTCGCCTTCGCCGCGGCCGCGCGCGCGGCGGATGACGTCCGCATCCAGGAAGAGATATGGGCGCTGCCACTACCGCTTCCGATGTTCGCCTATCTGGTGCGTCCTGTCGGCGACGGCCCCTTCCCGCTCGTGATCATGAACCACGGCGTCTCGCTCAACCCGACCGACCGCAGCTTCTTTCCGTTGGTCGAATTTCGCGACGCCGCCCAATGGTTCGCAAGGCGCGGCTACCTCGTGGTGGCGCCGGTCGGCTCCGGCTATGGCGCAGTCGCCATCGACATTCCCGAGCGCGCGATCTACGGACCGTTCTTCTCCAAGATCGGCAAGTGCAGCAATCCCAATTTCCGCGACGCCGGGCTCGCGGTCGCCAAGGTCGACCTCGATATCATCGACTATCTGGCCGCCGAGAAGCGCATCATCCCCAAGGACGTGATCGTGATCGGGCAGTCCGCCGGTGGCTGGGCCTCGATCGCCTTGTCGAGCATGAACCCGCCGCAGGTGAAGGCCATCATCACCTTCGCTGCGGGTCGTGGTGGACGCGTCGGCGGCAAGCCGAACAACAACTGCGGCCCCGACAGGCTGGTTGAGGCCACCGCGGATTTCGGCCGCACATCGCGTGTGCCGATGCTGTGGATCTATATCGAGAACGACACTTTCTTCGGCCCCGAACTGTCGAAGCGCATGCATACGGCTTTCACCGCCGCCGGCGGCCGGGCCGAGTATCACCTGATGCCGCCGTTCGGCAATGAGGGCCATTTCTTCATCGGCTCGAGGGATGCCATCCCGCTGTGGTCGCCACTGGTAACGACGTTCCTCGACGCGCTGAAATAGATGCCAGATCCGTAGGTGAAATCATGCCCAATGCCCGCGACTGCCTTGCCATTCTTCTGCTTATCACCATCGCCGGCGCCACGGCAGCGCCCGGCCATGCCGCACCGAAGGGCGCCCAGGGCGAGAAGCCGGCGGCCGAAGTCGCCACACGTGGTCAGCATGAAGCAAAGGACATCAGCTACGGCGGTTGGCAGAAGCTCTGCTTCAAGGCCGGCGGCGCGCCCACGCTGTGCCGGACCTCGATCACCGGCCAATTCGCGACCGGACAGACGGCCGTGCGCGTCGATCTGATCGAACGCGAAGACGCCGCCACGGCCCGGCTGCAACTGTTCGTGCCTGTCGGCATGTACCTGCAACATGCACCCAGGTTGAGCGTCGACCAGGGCGCGCCTTTCCGCCTGCCCTACACCTGGTGTCTCACCAATCTGTGCATCGCCGCCGATGTGGCGGCGCCGAAGATCATCAGGAAAATGGAATCCGGCAAGACCCTGACGCTCGAACTCGTCGATTCGAACCTCCTGGCCCTGACGACTTCGATTCCGCTGGCGCAATTCGCCTCAGTCCACAAGGGAACGCCAGCCAGGACGCTCGAGCAGCAGATCGACGAATAACGGCCGGAGTCGATCTTACGAGGTGCCGGCGCGTTCGACGGACTCGATCAGTGACTCGCCCGTAAAGGGCTTGATCAGATAGGCGATGCAGCCGGACCCAAGCGCCGCAGCGCGGTTCGCGGGGCTGTCGTTGCCGGTAATGTAGATAACCGGTGCGGTGACGCCCTGCTCAGCCAGTCTTCGCCGTACGTCGATGCCGGATTTTCCACCAAGATCGATGTCGAGGACGATGCAGATCGCGGTGTAGAATTTGCCGTGCTGGAGCAAGGCCCTCGCGGAGTCGAACAGCGTGGCGTCGAAACCGTGCCCACGCAGCAACCTGCTCAGGCTGGTCCGCATGGACCGATCGTCATCGACGACAAAAACGGACGGGCATAGCGGCAAGGCGATCTGCCTTTCGGGAGATGAACGAACTGCGAGCGCTGTGACGGCGGTGGGATACTGCACACGCTTGCTTTGCGTTGCCGACCCGGCGCCTGTGCATCATTGCGCACGCCTCGCCGTGCACTGTCAACACGCCTCGATATTGTCCTTTAGGGCAATCACACCGTGGGAACCGGGCTTGCGGTGACGAAGCAGCTAATGCTCGTTCGTACCGAGCATTCCGAGCCGTTCCGCGATCGAAACGAGTTCCGCAAGCGAATGAACCTGCATCTTCTCCATCACCTGATGGCGGTGAGCTTTCACGGTGCGTTCGGTCGTCCCGAGTTCATGCGCAATCTGCTTGTTGATCCGGCCGCGCACGATCAGATTGAACACCTGTCCCTCGCGTTGCGTCAGCGTGGCCAGATGAGTCCGAAACGTCTCCAGCTTGCTGCGCTGGGCGCGCGCCGTCCGCTGGCCCGCCAGAGCGCGCTCGATCGCATCGATCAACTGCTCGGAGGATATCGGCTTGGTCAGAAAGTCTTCCGCACCTGCCTTGATCGCCCGCACGGTAGTCGGCGTGTCTGCATGCCCCGTCAGGAAGATGATCGGCAGCGTCGAGCCGGACGCGATCAATCGCGCCTGCAAATCGGGGCCGCTCAATCCTGGTATGCGCACGTCGAGTAGAATGCATCCGGCCTGCTCGGGATCCAGCGCAGACTCCTCCAACTCCAGCGCCGACGCATAGGTCGCGACCTCATAGCCCGCGAGCTTCAGACGCCGTGCGATCGCAGTCCGAAAGGACTCGTCGTCATCAACCACGTGAACGAGACCCGACACCTTCAACCTCTCGCCCAGTTCCAGCGAGGACCATTGACGTCCTCTCGCTCGACAAAGTCAGCTTCAACAGTTTGAGAACCGAAATATCTGCTTGCAATGAGCCAAATCCCCGCAGCGGCAGCGCTTTCTCATTCTGCGCACCAAGCGCCAGAAGCTGTCCCTTGGTACAATGAACCTAGGGACAATGGATTGAAATACTGCCTTGGGCGTAAATCAACCCGGCGGGAGCGGGACAGCGCGGCGCATTCCCAGCAGCGAAAATTCTCGTCGAACGGACCAAATTCGGCGATGAGCTGAGGACTTGGCCTATGTTTGTTCGCATCACAACCGATTCCGCACTGCGTCCCAATTCCCTCCGTGACCTCGGCATGACCAGCGATTCAAATGCGCTCGTCAGTTTAAGCGAATTTTCGTACAGAAAAGGCACCGAGATTTACGGTGAGAAAGAGCCCGCCGAATATGTCTATCAGGTCAAGGCGGGCGCGGTGCGAAGCTACAAGCTGTTGTCCGATGGTCGCCGGCAGATCGGCGCATTCCACCTCATCGGCGACATCTTTGGGCTCGAGAACGGTGGGGAGCATCGATTCACGACGGAAGCGGTCGTCGACACCACGGTGCGCCTGATCAAGCGGCAAAGTCTTGAAACGGTGGCCGAGAGCGATGCCATGGTAGCCAGAAACCTGCTCAGCATGACCACGAACAACCTCCAGCATGCGGAAGACCACATGCTGTTGCTCGGCCGCAAGACCTCGCTGGAGCGGGTCGCGGCGTTCCTGCTCGAAATGGACAAGCGGCTGACGGCGGCGGGCGTCATCGCGCTCCCGATGTCGCGACGCGATATTGCCGACTATCTCGGCCTGACGCTGGAGACCGTCTCACGCGCGCTGTCGCGCCTGCACGAGCTCGGCATCCTCGGCTTCATCGGCAACACCCAACGGCAGATCGTGTTGCTCGACCGGAACCAGCTCGCCAGCCTCGATCTGCAGCCTTGATCTTGGTTCGACTTGCACCCGGATCAGCGTCTACTAGACGGCGCGTGACGCGTCGTCGATAGAGATCGCGCGACCTCCAATCGCCGGTGACGATGATTTGAACGCCCATGCAAAGCAGCAGGAATGCTGACAGTTTCGTCACCGGTGCCTCCTCACCGAACAGGCGCGCCATGAAAGCGAGCCCGTACGGGTTGATGATCGCGAACAGATCGCCCAAGCCGAACAGGAAATCGGCGATGAGTCCCGATCCCGTCACATTATCCACGCCGCTCCGTTGCGATGCTCGGATTACCCCGAACCGGTCCAGATGCCTTGACGGCTTCGAGATGGTCGAGCGTCTTGCGCAGGACCTCGAACAGCACGGCCGCCGACCATCCAAACAGCAGCACCCCGTTCATAGCTGTCAGTGGGCCAATGAGCCGCCACTCGCGAACGGGCGTGACATCACCGTAGCCGAGAGTTGTATAATTGACGAAGGCAAAATAGAGCAGTCCGTTTTCGACAATTGCCGCGCCGACAATGCCGTAAGTCGCGGCCCACACGAGGACTTCGAGTGTGTGCGCGACCATCAGCACCACGGCGGTGGCCATCATCACGCCCATCAAGTGCGATCCCGGCCGCGTCGTGTGACGCAAACCTGCGCTGCGGGCTATACTGACCGCGACGACGGTCACCAGTGCGTGCAGCCCGATACCGACCAGGCTAACAAGCGTGCCGACGAGAAATTGAAGCATCATAGCGCCCACCGCATTGCAACTGGCTGGTCCTGGTCTTCGATCACCGAGTTCCGAAACGACTGCGTCGCCACAGCTGCATCAGGTCAGCTGCTCGGCCCATGCCTAGCTGGGCGCCGCCGGCAAGCGTCGTGATTGATCCACGTCAATGGTGGATCGCATCATGGGGGCCACGGAAAAGCGGTAAGATAACATGCGGACCCTATAGTCGTTCAAGTCCACCCCGGGAATAGCAGATTTCATGACTGCGCTGGGCCCCGGTGACAGCTTCGCGAAGCATCCAAAGCAGCTCCGCCGTGGGAATCTGATTGCTTCGTCAGCAAACCGTCGCGAGAGCTGAGACGCTCTCGGAGCACGATTCCGCTAACAGGCCCTGGATCCCTTCATCGATGCCCGATCGGCGAGGAGAACACCGGCGGCGGCGGCCGGTAGGGAGTGACGGAAACTCCGAAGTTCCGGCCATATTGCTGCTGAACACCGGGGATGTTGACGACCCCGAGCTTGGGGTCAGGCGACCTGGCATCGATGGGCGGCAGATTGATGCTTGGATTGACTCGATCGACCTCCCTCCTGAGCTTCTGGTTGAGGCAGTCCATCGATCGGCTGGATCCGATCTCCACCTCTACGCATCTGTCTGGCGCGGCCGGCGCGCGGCTGCCGTTGGGCGGGGCCGACATGCGGCCATCAGGAGCGATCCTGGGTGCGCTGTTTCCGATTACGATCGGCGGAAGAATGTTGACCTGCTCTTCGGCCACGGCTTGTGACAGGAGACAGGCTGTCAGAACGAACGAAGGCGCTACCAGCCGCATCGCGATCTCCTCTTCCAAAGAGTGGGCGCGAACTGGCTCACCCGGACAATCCGTTCGTGCGCACGGCCCCTATCGCCCTGCCCGCGCCTGCGCAACGAGCGCGCTGAGCTGGGTGTTGAGCGCAACAATATTCACCGTGCCCGTTCGCGATAGGCCCACACATTTCCGCCCGCAGCCGCGGCCCGATGGAGCCGGCTCGCCAAACGTCGGCACGGGAACACTGCCGGTCACGCGAAAGCCGCGAGCGGTGAGCTTGGAACGCACCGCCATGCAGTAGTTCACCGAAAGGAATGAGAAGCGCGTTTCGCCATGGCCGGCGCGATATTTCATCGCGGCGGTACAGAGGTCGCCGCCGGCGAGGCGCCAGGCCTTCGCAAGATAGACGACACCGTAATGGATGTTGATCTCGGGCACGGCCAGATCGGCCAGCGTGCCGGAGAAACCGAGCATGCGTGCCGTCGAGGGCAGGATTTGCATCAAGCCGACTTCGCCGACCCCGCCGACGGCCCGGGGATCATATCCGCTCTCCACAGCCATCACCGCCTCGGCGATCTCGGGCGCGAGACCGGCCTGCGCGGCCTCCTTTTCAATCAGGGCGCGATAACGCGAACCCGCATCGGGGGCTCGCGGTGGCTGCGCTTCGACCGCAGCGTGACGAACGTCGACCGTTCTCGGTGCCGAGGTCGTCTCGGCGCGAGCGCCTGCCGGCAACAATTGGGCGAGCAGAAGCAATCCCGGGACCAAAGCCGTCGACGGCAACGACATCATTGACCGCGCCAAGCCAGCGCTCCCGTTGCGGGCCGACATTTTCTATTTCTCCTGCTGCAATCGATCCGTCGCCCGCAGCGAGAACCGCAAGTGCAGCGGTTGCAGCATCTCGGGCGGTGGCACACCAACATTTCCTCCGGTCAGCAAGGCCCGAAGCTCGACGGAAGCCTTGGGGTCATCGAGTCCGTCGAGCTCGACGCGGTGCAGCCGACCGTCCGACGATACCCAAGCTCGCAGAACGAATGTCACAGGCGCCGCATCGCCGCCTGTGACGCGGCGGTCCAGGTACTCCTGGAAATGTCGTGCCCTTTTGTCGTCGGACGCCAGTCGCTGCTCGATCTTCTCCTTCAATTGCCCTGCGAAAGCCTGCCAAGCCGGCGGAGCTGCATCGGCCGCACGGTAGTCGCTCCTGTCCGCGGCAACGGGCGATGCGTCGACGCCAGCTCCGGCGGCAAGCAAACCGGCCGCCGCAGCCAGCGAGCCGGCGATTCTATTCCACCACGTTGCGCGGAATTCACGGTCGGCCATCGTCAACATGTCTCGTTGGACTTGCGCGCGAACTCTTTCCGAATGACTCGGGACATCGCAACGCGCTACTGAAGAGCGGCCGCCGGGCCGCCGACGTCGGCGTTCTCGTATCCGGCTGCCTGTTCGACCGGCGCCGTCGTTCCCTTCCTGGCCGACAGCTCGCGAAGTTCATCGCGCAAATAAACGATCAGCTCCTGGACCAGGCGATCCCAGATGTCGATCTGCGCGCGCAGATGGTCCGCGGTCACGCCGCCCGCGACCGAGACATCCAGGGAAAGCACGAGGAACTGCTGGCTGAGTTGAAGACGCGCAAACCGGCGCGTCGCGTTCCAGCGATTGACCAGATCGAGCGGAAGCTCGCCCTGAACCTGGAGCACCGCAGTAAGGGCTGCATCGACGAAACTCTCCGCGTCCGCGAGCCAATTCCCCGGACGAATGTCGAAGGTCAGACCGCCAGTTGCCGAGCGGAGATAGGTCAGATTGACCACGGGATCGGTGAGCTCCTCCACGCGGTAACCGACCTGTTGCAGTGCTGAACGCAGATCATTGAGCGTGAGCTTGACGATAATTGTATTGGACATTGCTAACTCCACTGCGACTCATTTCCGGGAATTGTCGAGCAAACCCGAAAGGGCAAGCTCGTTGAGAATGGGCGGGTTCTGCTTGAGCAATTCAGCGAGATAGGCCCGCCGCAGCGCGGTGGCCCGCTCGCTGCGCATCTGCTGCACCAGCTGATCGCGCACTTCGGGCAAGGTCCGGGTGTAGGCGACCTTTGTGTCGATCAGCTTGATGATGTGCCAGCCATCGTCGAGCCGGACGGGCTCTGAGATCGTATTCCTGGCCAGTCCCTGCACCTGCGCCTTGATCTCAGGCCGGATCTGGTTTTCAGCTACCCAGCCGAGATCGCCGCCGCTTTTTGAATCGCTATCCGCCTGTGCAATCGTGCCGAAATCGGCGCCTGGCGCCTTCAGCTTCGCCTGGATTGCTTCGATCGCCTTCTTCGCTTTGTCGTCAGCTGCCTTGTCGCCCTCGGCCGCTGCGACGAAAATCTGCGCGAGGTGGAACTGACGAGGCACCAGCAAGGCGCCGCGGTTGGCGTCGTAGACCTTTTGGACCTCGTCCTCGCTCGGGAAACTCTCTGGAGGCGTCGAGACCGATTGTAGATAGATCTCGACCACGGCGTTCTCGCGCACGCGATCGAGCTGCGCCGCGACTTTGGGCTGCTGATCCCACTTCTTGGCGATCACTTCCTGCAAGACCAGCCGGTTGGCGAGCAGCATGCGAACCGCCTGGCTCAGCAGCGCCGGGTCCTTCGCGAGCGCCGCTTGCTCGCGCGCTCCCAGCGCGCCGACATAAGCGCGGAGTTCCTCCGCCGAAATATTGGCCTCGCCGACCCGGGCGATGACATCGTCGCCGCCGGTCGTCCTGGCGGAAGCAAGCCCCTGGGTCGACGGTGCGGGGGGCGCCGGCGTCGGCGCTGTCGCGGCGGGAGCCGCCGGCTTCGGCTTCACCGCGGGTTGAGCCGGACGTTGAGGCGCCGGCGCGGTCTGGGCAAGCGCCGTCTCCACCGACAGGCCCAAGATCGCCACGGCAGCTCCGACAACAAGGGTCGATCTCGACGATCGGATGACGTTGGGACGGTTCATGGTGTTGCCTTCTGGTCAAGCAGCTTGTCGACACTTTCCTGGACGAAATTCTGCGCGCCGACGCGGCCTAGACCCGTCAGCGGCTCGCTTGCGACTGCGGAATCGCCCAGTGTCAGGCTGCGATATCGATTGAGAATGTCGCGGCCGACATTGACGAGTTGCACGTTCTTGGCCTGGCAGCTCTTGGTGCTCGCCTTGAAGGCCGCCGCCTCGCCTTCGAACTTGGCACGCTCTGCGTCCTTGGTGCGGGCGACGGTGGCGGCCTCCTCGTAAGCGACCTTCCACTTCTCCAGCGTCTGGTTGCGCTCCTCCAGACGCTGATTGAATTCATCGACTGCTTCGCGATGCTGCTTCTGAAGCTGCTTTGCTTCCGCCTTGGCCGCATCGATCTGCGCCTTCAGGGCCGCCTTCTCGCGGTCAGCGTCCGCGATCTTCGCCTGCAGCGCCGTGCGCTGGTCCTCCATCTGCCGCGCCTGTGCGATGGCGCTGCGCAGCGCCTCGCGCAAGCGGTCGGTCTCGCTTTCGGCATGAACCTCGCCACAGAACATCGCGGTCGCGATTGCGGCCGCCACGAGACCGGGAATCCGGGAAAGCATGATCAGAACCTCGCGTTCAGATCGACTTGCAGGACATCGACGGCGTAAGGCACGCCCGCGATGTTGTTCGCGCTCAGCCAGCGGACGCTGGCCCACACGTCATCGCTGAGTCCGACATTGCCACCGACGAAGTAGCCCTTGAGATTGGTGCCGCCGAGCCCGAAATCGGAATCGACGAACGCGTCGATGGTGGCGTCGGATTGCAGATATTTGTAACCCGCATGCACGTTCCAATCCCAGAGATGCTTGATCTGCCTATGGCCGACGGTGACGCGGCCGAGCCATCCCTGATTTCCGCCGTTGAAGGCACCTGGCACACCGGCCACGACATCGGGCCCGCGGTTGTTGACGGCATATCGATTCATCAGATTGCGGTCGAACGCGCTGTTCCAGACGTACTCGCCGTCGAGCACGATATGCACCGGGTGGAAATGGCCGAGATCGAACTGCACGCTGCCGACGACAGGCCGATACTGCCCGACCAGACCAAAATATTGAAAGAGCGGCGGCACGGCCACCGCCGGGTCGGAGACGATATTGCGCAGCGTCGTATAGGTGTTGCCCTTCTGGGCGAACGACGGCCGGGTCACATCGCTGTCGCACAGATCCGACGATGACTGCACCAGACAGGGGCTGGAGAAGCGTCCCTGGACATTGGAGAAATCGTAATAGGCGGCGGCGACGCGCATCGACGTTTCGGAGCTGAGGCGCGCCGCCACACCCGCCTGGCCGCCGAACAGCCATTTGTCGTGGCTGGCGAACTTCGTGACCCCGCCGGTGTTCGCATCGAAATTGGCACCGATGTTGAAGTCGGTATTGTAGATCGGGAACGCACCGGCTACCGCGAACGGCGTGACGTCCTTGGCGATCTCATACTTTCCTTGCACGGCTATTCCGTCGAAGCCGAGATCCTTGTGCCAGACGAGATCGGTCGGCGACCAGAACGGATTGTCGAAGCGGCCGACGGACACCGACAGGTTTCCATCCCAGGATTGATGCTTGAGATAGCCCCGATCGAGCCACAGCGCATATTTCGAGAAGTTGCCGCCGTTCGCGCCAAGCGACTGATTGGTGGAGACGGGCGAACTGTTCTCTCCCGTCGCGATGCGTATGCCCGCGGTAAACCCATTGAAGATGTCGGCCTCCATGCCCAGGCGGGCGCGAAGCCGGGCCTGGTGCCGGTCCTGCGTGGCGTTGTAGGTCGGCGCGAAGCTGTTGCTATTGAGATCGTACGGGGAGCCCGTGTTGATCGCGTTGAAATTATAAGCGTGAAGCTGATCGTTGCCTTCCGGAAAGAAGCTGCCTTGATAGCGCGAGCGTATATCGCCCGTGAATCGGATCCGCTGCGCCCACTCCGGATAGGCGCCGGGCGAAGCCCAGTTTTCCTTTTGCGCCTTGGCCATCACTTCCTTCTTGATCTCCTCGCGCAGCTGCCGTTTGACCACCTCCGGCACGTACGTGACGTGCCGGGTGCCGGGCGGCGAGGCAGCCGCAGTTGCTGCGGTCGCGGCCTTTGCCGCTTCATCGGCCTTGGCGGCGGCGTCCTTCGTGGCCTGGCGCGACACATAGGCTTCGTCGTCGGCCTGCTTGATCAGCGCCTGGGCCTGCTCCTCCTTGATCACGCCTTGCTTCACCAGCAAGTTGACCAGGTTGATCGTCGTGTTCGACGACAGCGGCTTTGCGTCGGACACGGTGGGACGCTTGGCTTCGGACTTCTTCGCCGCCATCGGGCTCTGATCCGGTGCGGCCTGGCCAAAAGCGGGCGCCGCGACGGCAAGCGCACACAGCGATATGGCGGTCGACGACGTCAGGCGGCGTACGTCGCGTTTCTTCTTGAACATAAGTCCCCAGTCCTCTGCTAGTCACTCGACTCGAACGAATTGGTTGCGGCGGATCAGCTTGGCCGGCGCGCCGTGACGCGCGTCACCATCGGCATCGGCATGTCCCTGGGTGGCGGCTCCCGCAACACGAGACTGCCAAGCACGTCGTTGCGGATAGCGGCGTCGAGCTCGGCGTCGCCGGTCGACGAGACCAGCTGAATGCGACTGACGCGGCCGGTCGCATCGGCCCACAGCCGGATTTGCACCTGCATCGTCGCGTTGCGCGTCTTGCCGTTGGCGCGGAGCGCCGCCTCGATCTGCGACTGCACGATGGAGGCATACCAGCCCCAACGACTGCCGCCGCCTCCTCCGCCGCCATAGGGGCTGCCGCCCACCTTGCTGCCGAGATTGAACAGGTCGCCGGGCCCGACGGCCTTGGCGTCGAGCGCCAGCGGACCCGGCGGCTCTTCGTTCTTGGCGTCCTTGATCGGCTCGTCCTTCGGCTTCTCGACCGGCTTGTCTTCCTTGAATTCCGGCTCCGCCATCTTCGGCTGCTCGACCATCTTCTGCTCGGGCGGCGGTGGAGGTGGCGGCGGAGGCGGCGGCGGCGTGATCGTGACGACGGTCAGCTCGCGCACCTGGCGCGGCGGCGGCATATCGTCGTGACCGACGAGCAGGAATATCATGACGCCAAGGACGCCAATGACGGCCAGCGCAGCGCCGTAACGCAGCCATGATTTCGCTCGCGGCAAGGTTGGCGGCCGCGGCCCGCCCTGCTCGTTTGGTGTCGTCATGACACCGCCTCGAGCGCTACCGGTTCGGAATTCCTGCCGGTGACGTACTGCACAACGAAATTCACGACCGTATCGAAATCGGTTGTATCCAGCGTGATCCTGGCATCGGGAGCCGCTTCGATGACGACGTGATAGGTGGCCTGATCGGGCAGGAAGTCGACATAGGCAACGCGATCGATCGACAGGCGCGAGCCTGGGCAGCGCGACATCGTCAGCAGCAACGGATCGCGTTCGGGGGCGCGGCTCGCGACTTGCTTGCGCAGCAGGTCCGCAAGCTTGACCAGCAGGGCTTCACCGCGGATCGGGAAATGAAGCACCGTGCCGATATCGGGCGCGCTTCGTCCGACGCCGGCTTGCTCGACCTCCCGCATTCCAGCAGTCGGTGCCCGCGGCTCGAGCGAATGCGCGCTTACGAGGGTCGATGGCACGTCGACGGCGGCCCGGTCCGCACCGGACGATATCCCGCGAAGCCATGCCCACAAGGCCCTGGCTCCCCTTCGCGGATCGGCGCGCATAACCATGGAGGTGCCCATTCGTTCCGTCACTTCACAAGCGGCTTGGTCGCGAGCCCGACCTGCGTCAGGCCGACACGGCCAAGCAGGTCGAGCACGTCCATCACGCTCTGATATTGGGCTTGCGCATCGCCGCGCAGCACCACGGGGAATTCCGGCGTCAACGCCTTCTGCTGCACCAGGCGCTGCTCGAGCTCCGGCAGCGTCACCGGGATCGTATCGAGGAAGATCTTGCCGTCGTTGGCGACCGTGATCGCCTTGGTGGTCTGGGTAGCGAGGCTCGGCGCAGCTGACGCTTTCGGCAGATTGACCTTCTGGCCCTGCACAGTCGCCGTCGTCATGATGATGAAAATCACCAGCAGAACGTAGGCGAGATCCAGCATCGGCGTGATGTTGATGTCGTCATACGGCTTGGAGTCGTTCTGGACCTGCATCGTCGTTACTCCGCGGCGATGCTGCGTTCGATCTGGTCGGCGGAGTAGAACTCCGCCATTTTCGTCACGAACTCGTCGACGAAGACCTGGATGTCGGTGGTAAGATCCTTGATGCGCGAGATCAGGTAGTTGTAGCCGAACAGCGCCGGGATCGCGACGCCGAGGCCGGCGACCGTCGCTACCAACGCGGCGGCGATGCCCGGGGCGATCGCATTGACGTTGACGTCTCCGCTGGCTGCGATGGCGGCGAAGGTGATCATGACGCCAACGACGGTGCCGAGCAGGCCGAGGAACGGTCCGCCCGAGATCGCGATGGTCAGCACCACCATGAGCCGGTTGAGCCGTTGCGTCTCCTTCACCGAGCCGCCGTCCAGCGCGGCGCGGATGGCGGCAATCGACGCGGCCGAGAGCACCGGCATACGCTCGCCCTTCCCGGCGAAGCGATGGCGGATCTCCGAGGCCCCGATATGGTAGATGCGATAGAGCGACGACGCCTGCATCATCTTTGCATCGACTTCGTCGACCCGGCCGCCCAGGGTCCAGACCTCGTCGGCAGCGCCGCGATCGAGCATGGTGAGATCGGCCGCGAGCTCGCGGAAGCTCTTCATGAAGCGCGCGTTGGCCTTGGCTTGCTTGTTCAGGTAGGAAGCCCTGTCGTACATCACGACCCAGCTGACGACCGCGAGGATCAACAGGATGCCGATCACGATCCAGCCGTCGAGCGTCACCGATTTCAGGATCACTGCGAAGTAACCCGACAGCCAGCTCGCGGTCTCCTCGTCGACGCTGAAAGTCACGAGCTTGGCCTGGTTCGGTCCCTGCCCGGTGGCGACGAACTTGATGAAACCCGGCGACCGCGCAACCTTTGCGAACTGCAGTTCGTCGATGTCGCCGACGAAGCCGGCCATGGCCGCGGCGGCAACAGTTGCGGCCTCCGGTGCCGGGGCTGACGCATCCGGAGCTGCCGCACCGTCCGCTGCAGACGATGGCTGTGCCGCCGCGGCACTGGCCACGGGTGACGCAGGCGCTGCATCGCCCCCGACCGTGGCATTCGTGCTAAGCGCCGGCAGCGTTGCCGCGAGCGACGCATAGGGTGCACCATCAAGATAGAGCACGACCTGGCCGCCGTTCGCGACGACGGCGACATGATGCCAGCCATTCGGCGCCAGCGGCGCAGCGGCGCCGCTGCGTTGCGCGGACCCCGCGTTCGTGACCTCCACGAACGGCACGCCATTATCCAGCCCGATAACGAGACCGTTGGCGCCGTCGCGGCGGCTATACAGGGCTGCGTTGGGCTGCATCGCTCCTGGCTTGATCCAGGCAGACCATGTGAATGCAGCGTTGTCGCTCAAGGCGAGCGACGATGCAGCCGGCAGAGTCAGCACGCCGCGACCGTCGAGGCGCAAGCCGGTGCCGATCAGCGAGCCGTCTGCGGGCTGGCCGACGCTTTGCGCATTGTTGGCCCAGACCGACGCGTCCAGCGCCGGCGTGCCCCGTTCGTTGAAGTGATAGACCAGTAGCGTATCCGGATCGTAAGTCCCCTTCGGATCGCTGGTCGCGACCGCCTTCTTGTTGCCCGAATAGAGCCAGATGTCGGTCTTGGCGCCGGGCTGAAGGTTGGGCACGGCCACCCAGAGCAGCGCCTCGCCGAGCAGCGAGTCGTACTTCTCGATGTGGTGCTTCAGCGGTGTCTTGTCGTCGCCGGCCACGAAGCGCAGGTCGCTGCCGTCATCCTTGGCGGATGCAAAGCGGAAATTTCCGACATGCAGCCGAACCAGGACGGGCGCAGTCCCGATCGGATCGGTAATGCCGGCACCCGATGCGCTGGCGTCGATCGTGATCTTCTTGCGGAGCTGCCACTCGTCGTTCCACCACGCCCTGGCAGGCGACGGACACAACATTGCGGCCGCAACCAACGCCGGCACCAGTCCTGTCAGAGCTCGCCGAAGCGCCGATCGGCACACGCCAGCCATATGATCCCATCCCGCAGTCATCAGAATTCACCCCAGATTCGGAAATTGACGCGCGGACTCCTCGCGCTCGAGTAGGTCTGACTGACCATCGGCACCGAATAAACCAGCGTGCCGTTCAGGTAGTCGAACATCTTGAATCGGCTGCCGACGCCGTAGCTCCACAGATTGAACTGCGATTGCTGGTCGGGAAGTGCGTTCAGCATGGTCGCCATGCCGGCGTCCGCAAATGCGAACGCCCGCCATTCGTTGAAGATCGTGAAGCGCGCCTTGCCCTGCCCGGTCTCGTCCTTCATCCGGCTTTGCAGCATCTCGCCCACATTGGGGCTGCGCAGCTCGAGATTGCCGACAACGCCGTTGTCGCCGAGCGTCTCCGACTCGAGATAGCCGCGCACGGTGTCGAGGCCGCCGACGCTAAACTGCTCGCTCGAGACCAGCGGTCCGTCCGCGACCTGTCCCTGCACCTTGCCGTAGAGCTGGAAGCCTTCCGGCAATTCCTGGGTATGCGCGACATCGACGTTGAAATGGGTGAAACTGGGGGAAGCCGCGTAGCGCTTGTTGTCGAACGGCACCACGCCATCGCCCAGCGGCCGCAGGTTGTAGGTGACGGCGGCATTGAACTGGGTCGTGAACCCCTCGTCCTGGAATGTCGCGCCATAACTTGCGACAAACGGATAATAGGTGACCGGAGACGAGAAGCCGACACCGCCGAGCTTCACGGTCTGATCGAAATGCTTGTAGTCGACCCCGGCCGAAAGCGTATGGAACAGGTTTTCCCGCGTCGGCAGCGTCATCACCGCGCGACTGCCGATGATCTCTCCGGGCCCGATCACGTTCGTGCCGCCCACGGTCGCGACATCGCTGCTCGATTTCACACCGTAGAACAGGACGCTCAGCCAATCGACGTTCTGCACCCGCGCCAGATAGGAGCCGGAAAACACTTCCGCGTCGCCCGGACGTTCCGGCGCGACCTGATAGCTGAAATTGACGGAGTGGCCGAGCTGCCAGAGATTGTCGTAGTGCACCGTGCTGCTGACACGCAGCGCCGTCGTATTGGGGGACTTGCGGTTATTCACTTCGACGTTGGCATGTATCGGGACCTTGTCCTCGACATTCAGGTCGACGTCGACCGTGCCCGGCGTCACACCGGCGCGCAGGGCGGGAGTTACGCGTCGATCGGGCCATTGGTTGAGCGCGACGATATCCTTGGTAACTTCGTTGAAGTTCGGGACCGTCCCCTCCTTGAGAGAGCTCGCCCCCTCGGCGATCTTGTCGAGCCGGAAATAGCGCGCGTTCTTGACCCGCAGACGGCCGACCTTCAGCTCCGTCACCTTGAGGGTGATCATCCTGGCCTGCGCATTCTGCTGCGGAACGGAGACGCTGACGGTCTGATAACCCCTGTCGTGATATGCCTTCTCGAGTGCCGCCCGCGCCTTTTCGACGTCGTCGGCACTCTTGTTCGGCCCGAGATATGGATACACCGCCTCTTCGATGTCGATCTGCGGGAGCGTCTCGGCGCCCTGGATCGCGAAATCGTCGATGTCGAACCGCTGCACGGCGGCGGCCGGCTTTTGCGCGGCAGCAGCTTCACTTGCCGGGGGAGCGGAAGGGTTGTTAGTCTTCGGCGCGCCGGCTGCGGAGACGTTGGCCGCATGGGCCGGAAGCGCGGCAACGAGGCCGCCGGCCAACATGCCCGCCGTCAGACAAAGCAACGCCGTGCCCGCCGACGCATGCCGGCGGTGCTCGCAATCAATTCCACTTTTCACAGATGCCCCGCCCGACTCCCGAACCAGCTAAACGAGGTCACGGCCGGACACCGTGATCACGTCCCCTCGCTCTAAAGACGATTGGGCCGCGCCCAACCCGCAAAACTTTTTTGCAAGATCGGGAAACGTTAGCGATTATTTTAGGAGCAGCATCTGGCGTGACGTGCCGGCATCGATTCGCGCGCAGTAACGAGAATGGGCGCGGCAACGAGTCTGCGCATATTCGAACCCGGCCGGATGAGGCTCAACCGAGCAGCACAACTCCGCCCGGCAGCGACCGCGCCTGGGCTCCGAACAGCTGCTGAACCTGGGGCACGAAATCCCCGAGCTTGTCGATCTGAAACGTGCCGTTGACCATGCGGCGTTTGAGATCCGCATTGGTGATGATGATCTTGCCGGAACGATAACGATTGACCTCTTCCACGACGTCCGCAAGCGGCCGATCGCGGAAGATCAGGAGCCCTGCTTGCCAGGCTGTCACCTGCCCCGTGTCGACCTGCACCGAGGCTTCGATGCCGCCCGGCGCATAGGACACCTGCTGTGCCCTGCCAAGTCGCACCGTTCTCTCGCCTTGCGCAACATCAACGCTGCCGCTCAGGCAGGTCACCGACACGGCGCCATCGAGGCAACGCGCGTTGAAATCCGCTTCCACCGCGGAGATCTGACCATTCGCCGCCAGCAGCACAAAGGGGGTGGCGGCGGACGTCGCCGCTACAGAGGCTTCGCCCGATATCAGTTCAATCCGGGTTTCGTTTGACGCCGAACGCAGCGCGATGCTGGTCTGCGTATTCAGCTCCAGAGACACGTTCGGCGCGACCGCGATTTTGCGCAACTCGCCCTTTCCGGTCCGGTAATCGGCGGAGAGTTCTCCGAACGACGGCCAAAGGCCAAGCGGCGGACGAACGATTGCGTACCCCACCGCGGCCGCTGCCGCGGCGCCCGCACCTCCCAGAAAGGCGCGCCGTCCAATGGGCCGGGACACCGGTCTTCGTGTCAGCCGTGCGACGTCTCCTGTCACCGGCCGATCCGCCAACTCCTGCGCAGCGACGCCCCCATGACGAAAGACCCGAGCCGCGTTCCTGAAGGCGGCTTCGTGCGCGCCGCTTTGCTGACGCCACGCTTGCAGCGCCTCGACGTCTGCCCTGGTCGGTTCACCCGTCTTGAGGCGAACGACGAAGTCCAGGGCTTCGTGCAGAAGCGCATCCGGCTCAGTTGTTTCGTTGGTCGCGGTCAAGATCCCTAGCCCATCTATCGCACTCGCCAGACCGGTACCCACACCGGGCCAAAGACGGTCAGAAGCGATATGTTATCGATTACCCTCAATTTCGAACAGCGCCTTCCGGGGCCGGGACAGCGGCCGCAACGCCCCGGCAATCAACGGCAAGACACATCCTCGTTCGGGGAAGCGAGCGGCCGCGACTGCCGGCTTAGCCCACCTTGCAATCGCTGTCACTGCCGTCACCTGCGTCATTCCCCCGGAAGTCCTCTGTTTAGCTCGCGGCCTGAGACGCCTGCCGGTGCATCTATTCGATAGACGAATGGCGCCCGGCTATCCCGAAGAAAAACCGTGCAAGGATAGCCTATCGATCAAACCTTCTGCCTGCGCCAGGCGAAAAAAGCCCTCCGATGCGCCGGGTTGCAATATCGACGCGCTCAGGATCGCGGACGCGGGCCGCCGAGACGGCGTCGCAATGTATGTTCGAGGCTGTCGGCACAATGGCCAAGCGCCAGCTTCAGATCGCTCTCGACGGTCCGGATGCTGACATTGAGACGTGCTGCGACCTGGTGCGCTGGTTGCCCCTCGATCGAAATACTCCGAAGAACCTCGCGGGGCCGTGGCGGCAACTCGGCAAGCGCGCGCTTGAATGCCTCGATTTCCGAACGCGCCTCGACCACTCTGGCCGGATCGGGTTCGTCATCACGTATATCGAGAAGCGCATCTATCTCCGACGCGCTGACACGATAGTTCTGCGCTTTCTGGCGATCCTTCGCGATATTGATGGCGGTACGAAAGATGTAATCGGCAGGACTGCGTACGGGCTCGGCATCCGTGACTCGGTCGAGGCGCAGAAACGTTTCGTGCAAGGCTTCGTGGGCGAAATCGGCCGATCCTAACCGGCGCGTTAGCTTCCGGATCAGGCCTTCATAGTTCTCGACCAACTGCCCCCGCAGCCGTATTCGATTGCTATCAGCCACGTTTCACGTGCCCAACATACTCTGGTATTTCCGGCGCAAACATTGCCTACGCAACTACTGCAAAAGGTTCGGAAGGTCGTAGCGTTGCCGGGCTACACATTTATGACACAAGGCGCGAGCGACGACATCGCGTCCGGCCCGCCACTGCACGAATGCCTGTCCATCGCCCAAGCACGGACTTCATGACGGGTCAAAATTCGAGCTCCAGATGAATATTGAGCCGATCCGGCAGCTCGGGCGGAATCGGCGGCAGCGGCTGGGCTCGCCGGATGGTCTCGATCGCCTCCTTGTCGAGCAGCAATTGACCCGAGCTCGTCCGAACCCAGACGCCGAGTAGCGTACCATCCCTGGCCATGGCGAACTGCGTAACGACCGTTCCTTCAAGGTGCATCGCGCGCGCCGCGTTGGGATAGCGCTGATAGCGCGAAACGTGCCGAAGCAGCGACTGCTGAAATTTGATGGCGGCACTGCTGGCAGGTCCGCTCACGGCGGACGGCGCCGACATGACATTTGAGGGCGGAGCGTCTCCGGGCGTGAAGCTTCTCGCTTTCGGGACCGGAACGGGATCGTCGGATGGCGTCGGATTTGGATCCTTCAATGGCGTATCGGCGCGGCTGGCGACATTTGCCGTTTCCGGTTTAGAATCCGAAGCGACTGCTATCGGAACGGCATCGGGCCGCGGAAGCAGCTGAACCTGCACGATCGCAGCCGACTGTTGTCCCGGAGAGCCGGCTGGCACTTGCATCCTGATCCAGTAAACGCCACCAACGAAAAGAACGGCCGCCAGGGCGGGAATACCCAGCAGGCGATAGAACTCTCCTGATGGCGAGGCGGCATCCAGGTCGTCGTCTCGATAGGATCCAAAGACCGCCGCTCGTCCCTTCTCGTTTCCGGGGCGGACATCGCTGTCGCTCATTGCAGGGACTTCACCATGATGACGACGCGGACCGGCTGTGGCGTATTCGCTGGCGCCGGCTTGCTGATCGTCAAGCCCCGAAGCGCCGCCGACACCGCAAGATCCCGTTCATGGTCCCCGGTCGAGCGGAATAACTCGGTGCGTTCGATCGTGCGCGCGGGATCGATCCAGATATCCAGCACCGCGCGATAATTGCCATCGCGCGTCCTTGCGTTCTTTCGAAGTGCATTCTGAATGTCCATCTGCACTCTTTGGCTATAATCCTGCAATCTGGCGGCGTCGTCGGCATCGCCGGTCTGACGCACGCGCAATCTTCCCAGGAACAGGTCCGATGTTGCGAGCGGAGCCGCCGGAGGTGCATAGCCGACACCTTCTGCGCTGGGAAGAGCAAGCGTGATGGCGTCGGGACGAATATAGCGCACCTTCAGCTCCGTGCCCGCGAGCAGCAGGTTCAGCGCTTCATCGGCGGCATACGTTCCTTCAACCGCGACCGACGTTCGACCGACCGCGGAGTTGCTTTCATAGAGCACTTGAATGCCGGTGATCTGTCCATAGGCTTGCAGCGCACCAGCCAGGGACTGTGCCGGAATGCGGAATGCGATCGGCCTTTCCGCACGCGCCACCCGGTCTTCTTCCGCGGCATTGGCGCCGAGGATGACCGTCATCAGCCAGGCGGGCAATAGCACCAGCAAGCGGAACGCGGCGCGGCGACCGCCTCGAGGACCGTCGGCATCCGACGCCGCGACGCCATGCAATGTAACTGCTTTCATCGTGCTGCTCTTGTCGACCAGAAACCGCACTTCGGCTGTTTGGATCGTTGAAGCGCGGGCGATGCCTCCTCTATATCGTTTGCATGACAGTGATCTAACCGGTGCATCCGGCCGGGCGGGCCCCACCCGGCCGATCGATACGAACCGGCACGACCGGACGTCGGACCCGGATGCCTGCCCGGGCCCTGCCTTAGAGCGACGCCTTGCGCCCCAGCCGCTGCAACAGCACGGCTCGCTCGTCCTCCGTCAGGTTCTTCAACTGCTCGGCCGTGAACTCGCCATTGCCGAGCACGCGGAACATGCCGTTCGGATCGTAGCTCTGCTTGTCGGGCGCCCGCCGCTTCTCATCGTCGCCGGCGTCGGGCTGAGGAGACTGACCGCCGCCGCCACCACCACCGTACCCGAGAACTTCGACGATGATCACCGACGGCCGATCCGAAGATCCCTGCTTGGTCACGTCCTTCACGGCGTCATTTGCAGCCTTGTCCTTGGTATCGATCGCGAGCGGCGCAGTTTTGACCTCCGCCTTCGGCACTCCTTTGCTCTGGCCCGACACCTGGATGTTGTCCACGTTGACGACGAAGCGCGCCGCAATGAGGATGTCGCCGCTGACGCGGATGCCGGCGTCGCCGGCATTCACGGTACCCTGGGGAGCGATCAGGTTGACGTCACCTTCCGTCACCCCGGTGAAGCCGATGATCGTTCCGATGCCGCTTCCGGAGATATCGGCCTTCTCGATCACGCGCGTGACGGCATCGAGATCGGTCTGGATCTCCGGTGCCGACGGCACGCGCGCGGTCTTGGCGCCGCGGCCGGCGTCGATGTCGCCCTGCGTCGACCAGATGATCTCGTTGCCGCCGGCAAAGGTCAGGATACGCGAGCGGTTCACGGTGACGCTGTCGCGCGCAAAGAGGTTGATGTCGCCCGGTCCCAGTGTGACGAGGCCGAACTCCACCGGCGCCGGCTTGCCGAGCGCAGCAACTTGCAGGCCGCCACCGGGGGTCAAGACCTCGATGCTGCCGCCCGACATGGTGCGGAACTTGGCATTTCCGGTCCTGACGTCGCCCGCCCAGTCGCTGCCCGGGAACAGCGTCTCGATCGCGGCATAACCGCGATTATAACCGCCATTGCGTGGCTTACCGCTCGTGTCGGGTGTGTTCTGGTCATCGCCTGCGGCCCGTAGCTCCTGCATGTAGACCTGCCGAACGAAGCGTTCGCGCACCAGCATCGGCAGGGTCTGGAATTTGGTCCAGGCATCAAGCGGAGACAGCTTCTCGCCGGTCACGTCCTCCACGAAGGAGACGATGCCGGTGCGGGTCCTGTGCGGCCCGGAGGAACGTTGCTCGAATGCGTCGGTCAGATAGAGCGGTACCACCGTGCCGTCCGCCAACGTGGTCTTGAGATAATCGGGCATCTTCCCGATGTTTGCCGGATCGAGATAGACCGCCAGGAACGCATCATAGGATGGTTGCTTGCCCTTGAGGCCCGCCATCACGGTGATCGCCGCGCTCTGCTGAGGCAGGCCGAGGATCTGCGTGAAATCCTTTGGCCGGTTGTTGGAATCATATTCCTGATTGCCTGTGCTGAAGATCGCCAATTCCGGCGCGTATACGTCACGGCCCGCGCTCACCTGCATTGCGCCCGGTCCCTGGACAAAGATCGAGCCTCGCACCGGGCCGCCGATGATGTCGTTGCCGGCCTCGAGTAACGACACGTCGGTCGGATGAACGTTGCGCAGTGAGTAGTTGATGTTGCGGATATCCGTGCCGGCACGGAACCAGGTCTGCTCGTTGGCCATGACGCCGGCCGTGAGGATCGAGCCGCTCTGGGTTATTAGCGTTCCAACGATCGATCCGTTCAAGGCATAGACACGGCTCGGCTCGTAGTCTGCCTCGTTCGGCAGATGGTCGGGATTGCGAAGGTTGTACAGATGCAGCGTGTGGCCGGCGATATTGCTGGCCGGCGCGGAGAAGGGATTGACCAGGACGTTGTGGAGCCCGCTCAGGGTGTCCGGCGAGGAACCGCCGAGGTTGACCGGAGAGGAAACGGTGCCTCCCACAGGCTCGAACGGTGACGGAATCATCTCAAGCGCAGCGCGGGACATGACGATTTCGCCGACGAGGACGTCGTTTGCGGCGAGAAGCCGCAGCTCCGGATTTCTGCTCGGCATCGTGTACAGCGTGCTGTTCAGCACGGAGCCGTTCAGCGCCGTGACGCGCGTTTTCGACGGATAGATATTTGCGGCCAACGAGTTCACATTCGCAAACACCTGCAAGGCCGGCGTCGTTATGTCCTTGGACAGATATGTCGCCTGCCCGACCAGGATCACGTCTCCGCCCGTCGATGTCAGGTTGAGCGCGGTGCGCTCGCTTTGACTGCTCATGAACGTCAGTTCGTGGGACATCCCCTTGCCGACCAGAAGCGGATCGAGGACCGTTTGCAGCCGCAGGTCGCCTGCGGTTCGCACGTCCAGGGTTGCGTCACCGAGCGACAGGATCGGGGCGATCGGATAGGTGACGATTTGCGTCCCTACCAGCGCCTTGACATCGCGCCCGACCGCAAATTCACCAGCGGTAATCGTTCCGGCTCCGCGCCCGATGTAGTAATAGCCGGCGCGAACGGCGCCGCCCGCCTCAACGGTCATCGCGCCGCCGTTGCGCAGTTCCAGGAGCTTTGCCTCCGTCGTGGAGCGCCCGCCCCGCACACGGCCATTGGTCGGCAGCGCGACCGTCAGATTGTTGAGATCGCCATCGGCGCGGACCTCGACATTGCCGCCGCCGAGCGCGCCGACCCCGCGCAGGAAGTTAGCGTAGTCAATCCACCAGGAGCTTTGTTGAGCCGGCATCTGGCCGTAGGCGGAATGAGCCCAGGGACCGAAGACGTAGGCGTTATCCGTCGCTCCCTGCCGGTTTAGCCACTCCGAATAGTGCTGCATCTGCGAGCGGTCTGCCGGCAGGGCCACGTCGATATTGCCGCCGACCGCAACGGCGAGATGGCCGCCGCCCACCCCGTAGGTCGCGTTCGCCGGCGCGGTGGTGAAATCGTTGAACGCGGCAAGATCGCGCCGGCCGGCGGTATAGATCGAGGCGCCGCCCTTGAGCTGCAGATCGCCACGCGCCGCGATGCTGACGTCGCCGGTGCCGGTGCGAACCATGGTGATCGGATTGACGGTGGTCGTGGTCGGCCCGGGCTTGGTCGTCGCATAGAGCGAAGTGATGGTCGCAAGATTGGGGACGATCTTCGTCAGGTAGAAGTCCTTGAAGGTCGAGTACTTCGTGATGACGTTGAGGCGGCTACCGCCGCTGGCGGCCGTGCTGGTCCATCTGAAGTCGGCCTGCGGTTGCGCCGGATTGGTGTTCAGGCCCTTCGCGGCGGCATAGTTGTTCCAGAGGTCGAGCACGTAGCCGTAGGCTGGATCCGTCGGCAGACCGAAAGAAATCTGCGCGCTGGAATTGCTGTTGAGACGGGTGCCAGAGGTGGACTCCAGGCTCGCAGGCCAATCGGCGGGATTCATCGTCGTCGAACCAGGCGCACTGCCCGCGCCAAAGCTGGCAACCGAGTCGACAAGAGCGGTCGCGGCGACGGAATTCAGGCCGCTGACATAGGTGTAACCCGCCTGCTCGCTGAGCGTGATCTTGCCCGTCGCGCCGCTGGCGAGGCGCGTCGGGTCGGCGCTTTCGCCCATCGGCGTGGCGCCCGCGACGAGCCCCAAGCTCCAGGACGGCACCGCCACCCTCGAGCCGTCCGGCTCGGTGATGGAGGGGAACAGGACCGAATAAGCGAGCGCATTCGGCGCACTTGCGCCCGGCGAGTTGGCCTCTGCGCTATAGGGAACACCGACCAGCGTGGGCGGCGCCGTCACGGTTTCGGTCTTCCTCGTGCCGACCGTCGCAAAGGTGATACCGGCATAGACTGAAGGGTTGGTTGTGCTCGCGCTGTCGTAGGGCGAGAGATTGGACGTGGTACTGGTGCGGCCGACGTTGAACACCATGCTCAGGTTCGTCGAGATGGTGCCTTTGGCGGCGACGTATGTCGAATCCAGCGGGTTGGCGAACTGGAAGAAGCCGTCCGTCACGCTGCCCTTCAGATCGATATTGCCCCCGGCGCGCATAGTCAGGACGCCCGGCTCTCCGAGAATGCTGCCGCCGGTGCGATAAGCCATGGTCGTATGGTCACGGAGCAAAGCGCTTTCCTTGCCGGCAACCACATAGGCCTTGCCCAGTACCGGCTCGATCGCCATCACGCCAGCCGCGAGCGCCGAGGCCTGATTGACCACGCCTGCGCCGAGATTCCAGTTACTCTTGAGCACGATGTCGCCGGAAAAATTGAGCTCCATGCCCGCGCGCGCGTGGAAGTTCGACTGGCTCGTCAGTGAGCCAAGATCCGCATAGCCGGCACTGACGTCGAAGTCGCGCACGAATTCGACCAGCGTGCCGGCGCCGTAATCTGCCAGCACATTGAGCTTGCCCGCCGCGGCCTTCGTGAGATCGAGTTCGGCCTGGCCGCCGCTATTGACGGTGACGCCGACGAAGCGCGGATCGGATGCAAGCGTCGCAAGGTCGAAGCGTTTGTAGCCCTCCAGCACGATCTCGCGCGCGCCGTTGATCGTGCCGGCAAAGCTGACATTCACCTTGTCGGCCCCTGGCTGCTCGATGACGGGCGCACGCAGGGTGACCTTGCCGCCTTCGCCGCCCGCCACGTCGATCACGCCGCCCAATACCCGCAGCACGCCGTTCGAGATTCCGAGTGTGACCCGGCCGGAGCCGAGCCCGTCCACCGTGTCGGTCGCACCTGCCCGCAGCAGCGCCGCATTCGTCACGGTGAGACCCTGGCCGCCATAGATCGAGATCGAGCCGCCATAGGTCGCACGCGCGTCGATCGAGCCTGCGACGGTCACCGTTCCCTGATCGGCAGCCAGCGCGAATTCCTCGGCCGTGGTCGCACCGTCGAGCGTGACGTCGCCGGAACGAATCCGGAAGCTGCGCGATTTGGTGAAGCCGGCGCCATTCAGGCGCTGGTTGAGCCCGCCGAAATCCGACAACGCGGCGATGTCGAGCGAGAAGGAGCCGCCGCGTTTGCCCGCCGCGGCCCTGGCATTGATCGTGCCTTCCAGCGTGACCTGGCTGCTGTCCTGTTCGATCGCGAGCGTGCCCGCACCGCCACCGATGGGACGTCCTTCGGAGTCGCGGGCCGAGCCGAGATCGAGGGTCGCGCCGGACGCGAGCAGCACCGAGCCGCCGCGGGCCCCCAGCGAGATGGTTCCGGCATCGGCATATTCGGACACGTCGAAGAACTTCTTCTCGAAGCCCCCGACGTCGATCCGCGAACCCGCCGCGAGATTGACGTTGCCATTGGTGGCGTTCAGCTTGACCGTTCCGCCAAGCGCGTCGATGCGTCCGGCGAAATCGACGGCGCGGCCGGTGAGCGTCCAGCGGGAGCCGAGGCTGTCCTGGTCGCGCGCAGGGCTAGCCGTCCCGTGAGCGGCAACCGTGAGGATTCCGGTCGTGGTGACCGACTGCTGGCTGCCGCCCCGGCCGGTCATGACCGGCGCTGACAGAGTCACCGCCGCGCCGGCGACATCGAGCGAGCCCTTGCCTTCGCCGGTAATGCGTGTCGTTCCCGTCAGCACGATGGTGTCGAAACCACGCAGTGCCTTGGCGCCCTCACCCAGGGTCAGCTCGGTTGCCGTGAGCTTCAAACTGCCATGACCGGCGCCAACCGGCTCGCTGAACGTGCTCGCCGTATTTTCCAGCACAACCCGATTGCCTTTCACCGCGATCTCGCTGTTGCCACGGCCCACCAGCCCTGCGGCATCGAGCGTCACGGCCTTGAGGCCCGACAGGTCCACTGCGCTGTGGAAATCGATGGTTGAATAGCTGCGCAAGGTCAGGTGCTGGGTGTTGTTGAGCGCGGCCAGTGCCGCGGCATCGAGCACCAGCCCGCTGCCGCCGCCGAAGCCAATCCGGCCCGAAGCCAGGGACAGCGCTGCGCCCGTCAGGCTCGCCTGGGTGACGAGCGCGTTCCCCGTCGCGTCGATCAGAAGACTCTTGCCGCCGTCGAGGGTGGCACCAGCACCGATCGTCACCCGGCCGCCAACAGTCGTATCGACGTTCTTGCGGCGGACCCGCACCGCGTCGCCGTTGGACAGGCGGATCAAAGCACCCCAGTCGCGATCGGACGCCTGCGGGGCCATCACGAGATCGCCGGCGCCGGTCGGCGCCTCGCCGCGCGCGACGATGACGCTGCCTGCGGAGACATCGATCGTGTCGCTTGCGGCCAGGATGATCTCCGGTCCCGTCAACGCCGAATTTGCACTGTTGCGCACGACGATGTCGTGAGCCTGCACATCAACACGCAGACCGCCGACGTCGCCGCTGCGGAAACCACCGACCAGCAGGCTGCCGGCGCCGAAGCCGGACAGAGCAGCAGCATCGATGACCAGATAACCATCGGCCCGCAAAGTGCCGGCGCTCTGGTCGGCACCCAGGATTGCGATCTTGTTGGCGGCGATATCGACCAGGCCGCCGCGACCACCCGCTGCGGCCTGAGAATGCAACTCGCCCTTCAAGATCAGGTCCTGCGTCGCCTTGAACACAACCGAGCCGCCGTCGACCGGCAGACGCGGCGTGACGATCTGCTGACCTGTGAGCCGATACTGCGTCAGCTTGAACGCATCGGAGGCGAAGAAGGTGTTGGCGAAGGCTTCATTGTACTCGCTGTATTGCCTTAGCACAGAGCCCGACATCACGCGCCACGCGGACGACTGCTGGTCGCGGCTGCCGTCGAGCGCATTGGCGCGATAGCCGGACACGACCGCCGTGCCGTCGGCCATTACCGCGGACGTCGTCGCCCGGCCTGTCGAACCGGCGACTGCCTGGATCGCATAAGCGCCCGGAAGCATCGCGTAGGAGGCGGGCAGCAGCGTGTACCAGCCTGCCGGCAATCCGCTGCCGGCGTCGAGCCAGATGCGATCTCCGCTGCGGATCGACGCCGAGCTGGGCGCTGTCGCACCCGCGAAAGCCGGCATGACCGCGAACAGGCCCGGAAGCGCCAGCATGTCGTGTGAGCCGCCCGGTCCCGGCACGTGCTCCCATGCCATCAAGTCGCCGCCACCCTTGATGTTCACCACCGATCCGGGGGCGAGCTCGACCGTCGGCGCCTCGAGCGTCACGCGCTTTTCCGGCAGGCTGGCAATGGTTGTCGGCAACGGCCCGGTCGTCACCGTCCAGTTTTCGTTGTTGCTGAGAGCACCGTAAGGCAGCACGAGGCCGTCGCCGGTCACCGAGGTGACGCTGCCGGCGCCGAGGGTGAGGCGCTGGCTGGCCTTGAGCGTGATCTGGCCGAACGGCGCGCGCAGGGTGCCGTTCTGCTCGATCGTCGGCGCTTCGAGCGTCAGTGTCCCGCCGGCCGACAGTGCCAGACCGGGAGTTCCGTTCTGCTGCACGATGAGTTTGTCGCTGGCCCTGATCGTCGCGTTGATCTGCGAGGTGGGATAGATCTGACCGGCCTTTACGATCAGCGTGCCGTCGACGTCCAGGAACGCGGACTGGCTGACATTACTGTGCGTCAGCCGGATGTCACTCGCCTCGAGCACCGTTCGTTCGAAGCCGCGGATGTTTGCCTGCACGATGTCGATCACGGACCCGGCCAGCGTCAGCGTGCCTGCGCGCACCGGATTGCTCGGCGCCAGGCTGAACAACGAGATGTAAGGCGCAAAGAACCGCGAGCTGGCGCCGTTGCCGTTGATCAGGGATCCCGTGATCGAAATCGAGCCGCTGAAGGCGAGGTCGACACCATCCAGCCGTGTCGTCGACGGGAGAACGAGATCGGCGAAGCCGGCCCCCTGCAGGCTCGAGCTGCGCACGACCAGACCGGACTGGGAAGCCGCCGTTTCGGACAGGATTACGGTCGACAGCGCAGACGCCAACGTCACCTTGCCGCCACGTGCGCCACTGCCCCCGCTCTGGCCGCGCCAGGCTCCCTGCACCAAGCCCTGCTGGGCTTTGACACTGATCGAACCGCCATTGCTGGCGAGGGTGACTGGCGCGAACTGGTGGTCATTCGACTCGATGTCGAATTCGCCACTGACACCCGCGACGTCGACCAGCGAGCCGGCTTCGAGTGCGACCGTGGCCGCCTCAAACGCAACCGAGCCGCCATTGCGTACGACGCCGCTGCGGCGTCCCTTGACGTCGATTTCGCCGACTGCCGTACCGCGCGCGACGATCGCGCCAGTATTTGCCACAACGATCGATCCTGTGCTTGCAGCAAGATTGATCGTGCCAGCCAGGGCCTCCACCCTGCCGGCAACAGACAGTGTACCGGTCGAAGAACCGAGCAGGGACAGCGCGATCGTGCCGCCGGTGTCCGTCCGCACCGTCGCTCCCGCGCCGACCGTCACGGACCTGCCGCTGAGCGAGAGCGACGTCGGCTTGAGCGCCAGGCGCTGCGACGGCGACAACACGGCGAGCGGGCCCATCTCGCTGATCGACGTGCCCGTGCTGAAGCCCGAGACGTCGACGCCCCTGAGATCAACGTTGTATGGGAGCTGCGTGACGCTTGCTCCTTCGGCGATCGTGATATCGCCGCCCGTGGAGATCTGGAGCGAACGGAAACCACGCTCCGAGAACAGGGTTTCCGACAGGCGAACGGTGTTGGGGGACGTCGGCGTACCGCCTCCGATCTGCAGCGACTCCGTAGTCAGATTCATGGCCAGACTGCCGCCGGAGCCAGCCGCATAGGCCCGCATATCGGCGTTCGCCAATTCCGCCACTTCGGTCGTGTTCAGCGTAATCTTGCCGGCATCGCCGAATTTCACTTGCGGCTTGCCGCCGCGCAGCCTGTACCAGCCACCGCCGGATACATCGAGCACGACGCCCGGCTGATAGTGGGCCTGATCGAGCGTGATGCTGCCGCCATTGACGACCGGCGGCAGCGCGGAGGCAGCGCCGCCTTTCACCTGGTTGACCCATTGGCCGCTGACGTCGATGGCCGCACCGGCTCCGAATGATACGTTCTCCGCGCCCAAGAGGGTGACATTGCCGCCGGGTGCGTGAATCACCCCGTCGATCTTGAAATCCTGGCTATATGCCACGGTGGAATTGGCCTTGATCGAAAACGTGCTGCCCGGCGTCAGCTCGAGCGTCGTGCCCTTCTCGATCGTGACGTTATTGGAGACGTAGAGCTCGATCTTCCCCAGTCCGGCATCTGCAAGCGCATCCGAGTCGAGATAGGTCGTTCGCAACCGGAACGAATCCTGGTTGCCGGGAGCGCCCGAATACCAGGTGGACGGAAGCTGCGACGTGGCCGTGAAATTCGTCGGCAGCTGTGTGGGATCCTTGGAGATCACGAGCTTGCCGAGCAGCCAGAGCCGATCTTCGTCGCCGTCGCCGCCGAATGTCAGCGAGCCGGCCTTGGCGGTCTTGCCGCTTACGGCTTGACGCTCGCCGACGATCACGCCGCCCCAGTAGCCGCCCTCCAGCGCAACACCTTCGGTGGCATAGAACTGGATGGCGCCGGCGTCGCGTCCCTCGGTGAAGCCACGTTCGAAGTGGCTCGTCGACCACGGCGTGCTCCAGGACTCCGATTTACCCCAATTGTTGTGCGTGCGATTGAACCCGCCGGCGAAACCGACATAGATCCTGTCCGGCGTCGCCGAGGCGATGTCGTAGATTTTTCCATCGGCGCCGAGCAGCTTCGTCGAGTTGACCATTCCGTCCTGATAGCGGAACGACCCGCCCGAGACATCGAGCAACGAGCCCTGACGGGTGATGATCGAGCCGGCCGATTTGAGCGTGATGTTGCCGCCAATGGTCGACAGCTCGGCGAGATTTGTCTTGCTGTTGCCGATCCAGGCCGAGACGTCGCCCAGCGGCGTCCCGATCCATTCGCCCGCGGCCCCTCCCCAGTTCACGCCGGCCATAGCGCCATCGGCGAAGACGCCGCTGGCGCTGCGATCGACCGTGATCTTCTGGCCCCGCAGCCACGAATTCCGCAGCAGCGGTGAATCACGCAGCTCGTTGATGCGCAATTCGGCCTGCACAAATCTCCGCGACATCGGGATCAGGACGTCCTGCACGCCGGCGGCGCTGACATAGGCATCCTCGCCGATATAGATCCGGCTACCGTCACGGACCGGCGTCTCGCCGTTGATGGGCTCCTCGGTGGGCGCGGGCACGGTGCTGGCCACGATGCTGATGGTGCCGGCGGGAACCAGAATGTTCGCCTGCGCCCCGATATCGATCAGGTTACCGCGTAATTCGACGCGCCCCGGCTTGTAGCGCGTGGCCTTCGCCGTCTCCTCGATCTCACTCGTGTCGGTGGCATCAGGGAGAACGGCGGTGACGCTGCCCGGCGAAAGATGCAGGTCACCCGTCTTCCAATACACGAGCTGGGCGTCGAGGCTGCCGCTCGAGGCCATCATGCCGTTGCTGTAGGCATCCAGTCGGATCGATCCTTCGCGGTTGTTGAGCGCGGTTGCCGCCAGCATCACGCCGCCCTGGAAGATCTCGCGCCCCATCACGGTGATGTTGCCGCGATCGGATTGCACGACGCCGGTGTTCACGACCTTGTAGCCGACCGATGCCGCGCGCGCGTACATCTCGGGCAGCAGGATGTCGCGAACGCTTTCGCCCCAGGGTTTCTCCGTGAAGAGATCCCAGCCGGCGATCGCACCCATCAAATGGTTGTAGTTGAACAGCCAGGGCATCGGGGCCGTCACGGCGACGTCCACGCCGCGTACGTCGCTCGGATTGGTTCTCAGATAGACCTGTTCGCCGGCAGCCATGATGATCTGGCCGTCGGGGACGCTGATTTGGCCGGCATTGGAAACGATCGGCGCGAACAGCATTGCCTTGCCGCCGGTCTTCGCGCTGATCTGAGCTCCAGCCTGGATGGTGACGTCACCCGGCACGCCATCCGGCGTGAAGCGCGCAGGCTGGCTCGGATCGGTGGCCGGCTTCTGCGAATTGGGCAGCCGCGGATTGTATTCGCCGAAGGTCGGCAGGTGAATGTCGTTGGTGAGCACTATGGAGGTGTTGATCCCAGCCAGGAACTGCGCGTTCGACAAGGCGAGAGATGTGGCCACGAGGGTGCCGACATCCACCTGGCTGGAGCCACCGAAGATGATCCCGTTCTTGTTGATGATATAAACCTGCCCCTCGCTCCTGATGGTGCCGAGAATCTGGCTGGGAACGAGGCTCGGGTCGAGGACACGGTTGAGCGCGATCCAGTTGGCGGCGCCACCGCCTCCGGCGGACTGGTTGAAGTATAAGTCGGTCTCGCGTCCGACATTGAACTTGTTCCAGGTCAGGATCGCCTTCTGCTGGTTCTGCACGACCTCAACCTGGACCCGCCCATTCGAGCCTGTCGATTGGGTCGGCTGAGCGGCGCCGGTCCAGGCCGGTTGGCCGTCGATCACCGCGGTGGGATTGCTGGTCGGATTGAGACCTCCGGGAGCCAAACCATTCGGCACATTCGGAAGCAGATTTCCGGGATGATTTTTGTTCAGGCCGAGATTATTCGGACCGATCAACGCGCCGGCTCTCGCCGCCGCCTGCACGTCGCGCATCGCACGGAGCGACGCGTTGATCCGGCTCATCGCCTGCGCTGATGCGATCGACGCCGCCTGCCCCGCCGTGTTGGTCGTCACGGCGACGTTTGCCACCGGGCTCGCGCTGCCGCTGCCGAGGTTGCGCGCATCGGCCGCAGCCGACCCCACCAGCAATGCAGCCACACTGGCACCGCTGAGAAACATCGCGTGTCTGACGGACCGGGACGAGCGAAAACGGACGGTGCGGTGGGACAAGACGGCATTCCTTCTGGCAGCACGGCTAAACCCGATGAAGGGTCGTGCCTCGTCATTCCGAGCGATGACGATCTAGCTCTAAGACGGAAGCCTGTAGGCGAACGCGCACGGTTTCTGTGTGAAAGTTTCTTGTCAGCGGGGCGTCAGCCCAGCAGAACCAGGCCGCCCGGCAGCTTTCGGGCCTTGACATCGAAGGCCTGTTCGAGGCGCACGAGGATTTCATCCATCTGATCGATGCGGAAGCGGCCACTGACCGGCCTCTGCGCGAGGCCTGGATTGACAAGGAGAATTCGGCCGGCGCGATAACGATTGACCTCGTCCACCACATCCGCGAGCGGGGTAGCTCGGAACAGGACGATTCCGCGCTGCCAGGCGGATTCCGCCTCTGCGTCAATCGCGGCAACCTGACCGAGCCCGCTGGCGTCGTAACGCAAGCTCTGCGCCGGGCCGATGACGGCAGAACTGCCGTTGCGCTCGATGCGCACCTGTCCGTCGAAGCAGGCGACGCTCACCACCGTGCCGGCCGGGCCGTTCATGCAACGCACGTCAAAGCGTGCATGGCGGCCGATCGAACGCCCATCCGCCGCCAACACGACGAGCGGACGTACGCTCTCGACCGACTCGAAGAGCGCCTGCCCTGCAAGCAGCTCCAGGCGATCGCCCTCCCCGCCAGCGGGGTGGACCGCAATGCTGGTCTGCGTATTCAACCGGACCGCGACGTTCTCCGCCGGCCTGACTTGCCGCTGCTCGCCAACGGCCGTTCTGTAGTCGGCATTCAGTTCACGGAGGGACGGCCACAGGCCCAGCGGCGGGTTGGTAACAGCGACATAGGCGGCTGCGGCGGCAGCCAGCCCGCCACCGAGAAGTAGCCGGCGATCGAGCACCGGGCGTGGCGTCGGGTGGACCGGCAACGCCTCGATTTGGTTGCGCGGAATGCTCGCGCCGGCCCGGCGGATGTCGCGCCATACACCGCTCGCCGCAGCGAAGGCAGCCGCATGCTCCGGGCTCGCGGCACACCATCGTTGCAAGGTCTCGGCATCAGCAGACGTCGCATGACCGGAATCGATGCGCTGGACCCACGCGATCGCCTCGCGTTGCAGCAGGTCGAGCCTTTGCGTCTGTCCCTGAATCATGGAGTCATTCAGCCTGGTCATGGTCGCGATCACCGCGCGGCGGCGACAGGTCTCGATTCAATGACGAATTTCGCGGGTCCGGTGCGCAATCCGCGTCACCCATTTGCCTTTGCCGCGCCAGACAATACTCATGGGCGAGTTGCAGCTCCTTTGAGACAAGGCGCAAGGATACGCCAAGCCGATCCGCGATCTCCTGCCGCGCCATGTTGTCCACCCTGGCCGCGAGCAGGATGGTGCGACGGCGCGGCGGCAGCTCAGCGAGTATGGCGGCCATCGCATCCAGATCCGACCGCGCCTCCGCGACTTCGGCGGGACCAGGCGTCTCGTCGGCGACCTCGAGCAGATGCTCGATGTCGATCTTCGTCAAACGGCGCTTTTCAGCGCGACGATGGTCATGTGCGACGTTGAAGAGTATGCGCAGCAGATAGCTGACCGGATTGTGCAAGGTGCCAATCGTCGTATCCGTGCGGGCAAGGCGCAGCCAAGTGTCGTGCAGGACGTCACCCGCCATCTCGGACGAACCCAGGCGGCGGGTCAAGCCCCGCTTGAGATCGTCATATCGGTCGAGCAGCAGCCGGCGCAGCATCGCCACGGAGGCTTCAGTCACCGCAAGCCTCCGGCCGCCTGCGGCAACACCGTCGCACCACAACTCATTGTGACGCCCGAGGCCTGCGGCAGGACCACGATCAATACCGGCTGTGCAAAGCCGGGGGGCACCGGGGCACCCACACTGAACTGTCGAAGCGCGCTGTCGATGCCGCGGTCCAGCTCGGCCGTGCCGGCCGATCCAAGTCGTTCGAACCTGGCTACGGCCCCTGACGGCGCGATCCAGACCAGGGCCGCGATGCGATAGCTTCCCGGCCGCGCCCCGTTGGTCCGGCACAGAGCATCGCGCAGCCGCGCCTGAACGACACCATAGTATTGGCGCGCGAGAGCAGCAGCACTGCCTTCCGGCGGTCCGGCGGCTTCGGGCGCCGGGGCTAGAACGAACGAGCCGTCTTTCAGGAAGCGGGCGGTAAGGCCGGTGCCCGCAAGCAGCAGCTGCAGCGCCGTCTCCGGTTCAAAGCTGCCCTTGACGGCTTCTGAGGTGCGGCCCTGCGCAAGCGCCGGACTGTAGAGGACTTCGCGACCGGTCGCATCGCCGTATCGCTCGAGTGCGGAGGCAAGCTGCTGGGCCGGAATGTCGAACGACATAGGCGCGGACATTTCCGAGCTCGCGCGCGGCGACCCGATTGTTGCACCGTTTGGCTCCGCTTCGGCTGCAACGGCCGCAAACATCAAACACACAGCCAGATACGGCACGCGACGTGACACCGATCAATTGCTCCGGCAAGCCATCAGCACCGCGAGAGGCGAATGACGATCGTCCCGAACCCTTGCCTGGATGCCACAAGAAGTTCTCAATATACGAACGTTTCTTGACAAGGATATGTCACTGATCACTTTCCGAGCCGGAAGCACGCAACGGGGCGGCGCCCGCTCTCGAGCAATGGTCTGAGCTTTCAAAGAAGGTCGGTTGCGTGAATCACGAAGATTGCATCGATCAATAACGATGGAGCGCTTCAAATCAGGAAGTCATGAGGCGCGGCGTGATGCGGAACGTTATGAACGTGGGTGACCGCGTGTTCGTCCATTGCATTAGGAATCGATTTGCCGATGACGTGGAGGTCCTCTTCCTGACCGGGCGAAACGTGCGGACCGAGCGAGCCACCAAGCTCGACTACCGCGCCGAATGTGGGAGGAGTCGCATAGCTATCGAAGCGAAACGCCAATTCCGCGCCGCCAATCTCGGAGGCAACTTTAGCCGGCTGTACGGGTTCCAACGCGGCGGTTGCAGCAGGTTGCGCAGCCTGCGGCCAGTTTCCGGCGTTACTGCCATTTGCGACGCTTGGTTCGACCATCTCGGCTGCTTCAGGTGCGTCTGAAAAATCTGAGTGCCTTGAATTGCCGCGTTCCACGCCATCTGCTTCAGCCGTCTTCGCTGAACCTGGTGAAGCTTCCGAAGCCGAGAAATGACGCTCGTTGTCGTTGCCGAAACCTGGCATAGAACCAGCTTCGGCTAACTCCGTGACTGCCGCCTTTGCAGACCCTGGCTCCGAATTGTGCTGTGAGTTACCGCGGCCCAGGCTACCGGGGCCTGGCTCACCGGGGTCGGCTGCTTCCGGTGGCTTTGCAGAGGCTGACTGCCCCGAATTGCCGTGCTCCACACCATCTGCTTCTACCGTCTTCGCTGACCCTCGCGAAGCGTCCGAAGCGGGGGGATGATGCTCGTTGTCATTGCCGACGCCATTTGCCCGCATGAAGCCAGCTTCAGTCAG
>NZ_JACIHD010000008.1:198532-212958 GCF_014198235.1 Bradyrhizobium sp. ERR14
CTGCCGTCTTCGCTGACCCTCGCGAAGCGTCCGAAGCGGGGGGATGATGCTCGTTGTCATTGCCGACGCCATTTGCCCGCATGAAGCCAGCTTCAGTCAACTCCGGTGGCTTCGAAGCGTGCTGGGAGTTACCGCGGCCCGGGCTACCAAGGCCTGGCTCACCAGGGTCGGCTGCTTCCGGTGGCTTTGCAGAGCTTGATTGCCCCGAATTGCCATGTTCCACACCATCTGGTTCTGCCGTCTTCGCTGACCCTCGCGAAGCGTCCGAAGCGGGGGGATGATGCTCGTTGTCATTGCCGACGCCATTTGCCCGTATGAAGCCAGCTTCAGTCAGCTCCGGTGGCTTCGAAGCGTGCTGGGAGTTACCGCGGCCCGGGCTACCAAGGCCTGGCTCACCAGGGTCGGCTGCTTCCGGTGGTTTTGCAGAGCTTGAGTGCCCCGAATTGCCGTGCTCCACACCATCGGCTTCTGCCGTCTTCGCTGACCCTCGCGAAGCGTCCGAAGCGGGGGGATGATGTTCGTTGTCATTGCCGACGCCATTTCCCCGTATGATGCCAGCTTCAGACAACTCCGCTGCCGCCTTTGCAGACCCTGGCTCCGAAGCGTGCTGTGAACTACCGCCCGCTTCGGTGCTAGAGCCCCCGTTGATCGGCTCATTCTTCGATGTGAGATTTTCAACTGCCGTCACCGTCGCGCTATGAGCAAGCACGATCGGTGATACATGAGCCGACGGGGCGGACCCATCATCGTTCTCATCCGTTGTATTCACCGAATCGCTAGTGAAGGTTCTGAACCTGGTCGCTCCCCCTAAGCCGGTCCGAGCCTGCCCGAATTCGAACCTCAGGCCGTCATCGGCAAGAGTGTTCCAGACTGCAGCGGCTCCGAGTGTGCTCTCGCTCGTCCCGATAATTATGTGGGTACTGTCCGCATCCAGAACAGCTTCGGTTGCGGTCGCCGATGTCAGCGCTTCTTCGAGCTGCTCCAAGGTGATCGCGACAAACGTGCCTTCCGGCTGGCCGGCGAAATCCGCCTCTGCAATGGAGACGATCCCCTGCAGATGGATTTCCAGCAGGCCCCGGTCCCCGACATCAAGAGTCCGATCGGTCGGATTCACGTAGACGATCGTTTCGTTGGTTGCGGGATTGTAGATCCAAGCGAGGGTATGCGGCGGTATAGACTTGCTTGCTGCTGTCATATGGAGCCAGGCAAGCGCTCCGAAAGCGGCAAGATTGATCCTGCTCGATCCAGATGCGAAATCGAAGCCGGAGTGGGAAGAGGTCGAATGGGAATCGATCGGGGAGCGAAAAACAACGTTTTCGCCAACGTTGCCGCCCATCAGTTGATCGCGGCCATCTCCGCCAATACCGGCACCGCGACCAGAGCCCAGTGAGCCAAGAGGTTCCTGCAGGTTGTCATCCGCAGCGCCATGGCTCATTTGGCTCGAAGTGCCTTCTCCAGCGACGCGTTCGTCGCCGGTGGTCACAAGCGCGGCAGGCAGGCGCAAATCGTGCAAAGGGAAAGCCGGAGGCGAGCCGTCTACATCATTGGTATCAGCATCGGTTATTGCGGCCAGTTTTGTGTTCGCATTCTCGCCGGTGACCACCACGAAGCTGTCGATCGGCGCTTTGCCCGGGTCATGCGATTGCACGGCAAGATGGGGGTCGTTCAGTGCGTAGATCAACGCACCGGTCAGAGTGGCGAAGGTGCCATACCCTCCGTGAGTCAACGTCGGCGTGGACGCAAGCCGCGGGAATTGATGTTCCGCAGTCGGGTCACCAACGATCTGTGTGTCGCTGCTTCCCCGCAGTAATGGCGTAGGAAGATTGGGCGTGCTCGATCCAACTGGGCCGTAGTCTTTCCATGGTTTGGAGCCTACGGATTGCTCAGCCGGGCGCAGCCCTTCCATTGCCGCCGTCGGGTTCGCGACCAGGCTCGCCTTGGCGAAGAGGTCCCTCTCGGTGGGCGTCTCGCCGGAGTCCCAGAGCACGAGGTGTCGGAGAATAGCTCTTTTCCAGGGCTCATATTCGGCATGCTCTCCAGCGCGACCGGCGCCATCGTCATCCGGATCCACATCGTTCGCTTCCGACGCCTTGAGTTCGTCCGCAATTGCGAACGCCAGAAACGCCAGCGCAGGCAGGCCGAAACCGGACGGGCGCTGCAACAACGCGAGGGTAGCGAGCACAGTTCTGTTGGTAATTTCAAGCTTCTGAAATATGTTGTACAGGTGTACTTTGACTGTCCCTGGGGAAACGTTTAGCTGGCGCGCGATCTCCTTATTCGACATTCCTTCTGAGACTAGCTGTACAATTTGACGTTCCCGGTGCGTCAACAGCTCCAGCATCGTTTCAATTTTGCCGCCGCCGTCAGTTCCCTCGCCGGCTGGAAAGAGATCGGATTGCTCGGGCGACACGCTGCGCTCTGTCATCAGCCGCAGTAATCGCAGCATAGTGGCCGAGGAAGCATGCTTCGAGATTGCGCTGGAGGCGCCAGCAGCAATAGCTGCGGCCAGATCGTGATCTGCTTCGGATTCGGTAAACAACACCAAGCGCGTGGAGAGATTCTCAGCTTTCGCAATCGCGAGGATCTCGGGTACCGTCAGATCTGGCAGGTTGTCAGCAACAAGCGTGACGTCGGGTGTCAAATTCCGAATTGCTTCGAGGCACCTTGTCCCATCGCTGCATGATGCGACAACGTCGAAGTCCTGCTGCGCCCCGAATACCGACTTCAGTCCCTGTAGAACGATCGGTTGTCGATCTACGATCAGAAGCCGGATCCGTCTCTGCTTCACAGACACGTCTAACATGGAACTCTGCCTCGGCCCGGCCATCTATGTACTTCGGCATATGGCCGGGGCCAAGCGGGATTATTAAAATACAATTAATAGAATAGGGAAAGAGGGTAATAGAGTAGGGAAAAAGAGAGCCTAGCGACTTAAAAATGACCCAAAATCGCAAGCTTTTATGGTATTTAGGTGAGAAATATATCATTTGACCCAATGGCCATTGCGATTGACTGGCTTGACGCTTACCGCGCGGGCGACATCGAGGCGATCTTAGAAATGTATGCCGAAGGTGCCGTGGTTCGCTGCGGCTGCGGGGGCGTCAAGACCGTTACCGGCCACGAGGCACTTCGTGCCTATTGGATTGATCGCCTCCGAGAATATCCGGCGGGTACATTGAACGATCTCAATCCCTCGCACGACGGGACCATTATCTCGTACGTCACCAAGAGTGGTGTCATGAGTGCGCTCTTCTCGTTTGACGTTACCGGGAGGATCAAGGAGCTGGACTGCAGTCCCAGCCACTAGACCCGCGGCGCGATCCAAGCCCGCGTTGGGTCACGTGTTGGCCTTGCAGTGCAAAGCCGGCGTTCCCGTACGAACGCGTCGTTGGGAGCCCGTTGCGTGCCACTCCTTAGCGATGGCATGTCGAAGGAAGATACGCCTTCAGCGTCTTCAACGCGGATATCAGTGGGCCATATGCCTACGTCGCGGCATGCGATTGTCGGGCCGCCCGCACGCGCCATCGAGCATGGGAACCATATCTGCGGTGGTCGGTTGGCTTGCTGTTGAGCTGCACGCCGCAGAGCAGCTCAACACATCGGCATGAGTTCTAGTGCCGAGTATCCGTCGGGAGCCAATCCCATGATGGACCATGCGACTAGAATTGGTAATCGTTTGTTAGCAGCGTTGCCGCCAGCGGATTTTGCTTTGCTAGCGCCTCATCTGCGGAAAGTCGTGATCGAACGCAATTCCGTGCTCATCCGATCGGGCGATCGGATCGAACATCTTCTCTTCCCCCTCAGCGGCGCGATCGCCGCGATCACGGAGCTGCCGAACGGGCAGACAGTTGCCACGGCGATAATCGGGCATGAGGGCGCTGTGGGTTTGACGTCAGCATTTGGCGCATCCGCCGCACCCGCGACTGCGGTCGTCCGCCTATCCGGGGCCGCGCTGCAGATCTCGCCTGCGCAATTCCTGGCAGCCCAGCATCGCAGCCCCGCAATCGCATCCATGGTGCAGGTCTTCACGATGTCGTTGTTGACGCAGCTCCAGCACGTGGCGGCCTGCAATGCGCTGCATTCCGTCGAAGCGCGCTTAGCGCGCTGGCTTCTCCACATCCACGATCGTGCGAATGAAGGTGACCTGCTCCCGCTGACGCAAGAAACATTGTCGGAGTTGCTCGGCGTTCGCCGCACCACCGTCACGCATGTCGTGTGCACAATGCGCGCGTCAAGAGCGCTGAAATCCAGTCGGCGCGGCCAGCTCGAGATTGATCGGCCGCGGCTCGAAGCCGTGGCATGCGAGTGCTACAAGGTCATGAGCCGCAGAATCGATCGGATAGTCTCGCACGGCGCGGTCGGGCTCATCCCTGGGGCTCCAGCGCGGCACCCCCGCTCACCCGGTAGCCGAATAGCCGGGACAGGCTCGTAGGCCGGTTCGCTTTCCCGAGCCATCCGCACGCACCGCTTCGGTCATCCATTTGCTTTGGGACGCTCGCTACAACACCGCGATTTATTGAAACCAAGCAGCACGGGCATGAGCTTCGCCTGTGCGAAGCTGGAACGACTGCCCGCGGTCCGAGCTCGACATGGGGGACTGTCCCCCTTGCGCAGCTTGCGCTGACGATTCTCTTCTCGACCTACCCGGTCTCTGAGCTTCTCGAGTTCTGCGAGCTGAGCGACAAGCGCTTCGAGACGCTCTCGAAGAAGGGCCGCAGGATTCTGCGCTCGAATGCGGGTATTCATGACACGCCTCCTGACCGAGTCTCCCGGGAGGCCGCTCGGCTGGCCAGATATGCTTTCGGCCTCGCGTTTGACCTGTCGGAGCACAAGGCCCCGGCCCGGCTTGGCCGCACGGCAGCCCATCGAGCTCATTCATGGGATGAGAAGGTCTTACCGGCTGGATTGGGTTGCGCTGGAAATTTGAGTACTAGCTGCGGGGCAATCGGCCTTGCGCTTTTCCTCGTCTTCTTCTGCGCAATCGACCCCACCATCTGCACTTGGAATTCCAGAGCCGCCGCCGGTTGCGAAGGGCCCTTTTGCATTGCCTCCGCCAGCACCGGCCCCGCCGCTACCGCCAGCCCCGCCGCCGGATGTCCCTCCGGCACGAGAAGATCCAGCAGAGCTACCACCAGATGCTCCCCCACCCCCTGATGATCCGCCGCTGGAGCCCCCCGGGGCGGCCGCGGACGACCGATCATTGTCGAAGAACGACTGGCCGCTGTCGCTTTGCCTCGGCCCGTGCAGGCCGCCCGAACGGGCAATGGCTTTTGAGGTCAGGGAGGTGGACAGAAGCAGCGTCATGGCAGGGGGCGTCACGGCTGCAAATCTTCCGCAGGTCTTCAAAAACTCCCGCCGGTCGTCATCCTCGTTGCCGTCCCGGGTCACGATGCGCCTCCTCGATTTAAAACGGTATTTAGATTATTATTATATATTAAATAGATTTTCAACCAAGAATTTTCTTTACCTGGCGAGAGGTTGCTGAACGTGCGCATGCTCGGAACCGAAACTCGGCAATTTGCCGCGCTTCCCCCGATTTTCCGAGCACACTTGCCCGACGCACCGATTTGAGTTGCCTCCCGACATTTAATTTAGTTAAATTAATTAACCACCGGGCGGGGGCCCGGTTACAATGGATCACTGCGATGCCACTGCAATTCTATCGGTGCGTCCGGGACATGGAGATCTGGAGTGCGAGCAGCCACGGCTTCTCGTTCGTGATCAGTTTCGAAAGCCCGGGAGGTCCGGGCTTTCACGGACGCTTCGGCTACCTGGCGAGTTGGCGTCCGCTCCACATCAACCAAGCCGCAATCAAGATTGGCGGCTCGCCCTTTCGAACGTTGTCCGAGGCCGAAGGGGCCTGCCTCAACATGATTGAGCATCTGGCACCGCGATAGGCCGCCCCTCGCGCAAGCTCCCGAACGCGCGCCAGACGTACCCGTCAATTCGCGCTGGCGGGATCCTGACGCAACAGATTAGGGGAATCCGGCTCATCTGGCGCTGCATGCAGCTCCCTTCGCGAGATCGCCAATGCTGCGAGAACCGTACGATTGCTGATTTCCAGCTTCTGGAAGATATGATGAAGGTGGACCTTGATCGTACCGTCGGCAAGATTCAACCGACGCCCAATCTCCTTGTTCGATAGCCCCTCCGATACGAGCCGCATGATCTGCCGCTCCCGGTCCGTTAGTTGCGTCAGGGGCTTCACACCGGCGAGGTCGTCCTCGCTGATGTGCCCAGTGCTCGGCGAGGCCGCAGCTTGGCCCTGGGCAGCTTTCCGCAGGGTTGCGACCAGCATCTCCACATCCGAATCCTTCGAGAGGACGATGCAGGCGCCGTCCAAGGTCAGCCTTTTTAACTCACTGTCGCCCGTGATACCGGTGAAGAAGATTACCGGAGCGCGTGCGCCGACGGCGTTTGGACGAGCGAGGATCTGCTGTCGACTGAAGTCGGGCAGTGCAGCATCGACAAGCGCCACGTCCGGTGCAAGAAATCGAATTGCCTCGATACAGCTTGCGCCATCGCCGCAGGAAGCAACGACCGCAAAATCACGCTGCGCCGCAAGAACGCTCCTAATCCCTTGCAAGACGATCGGGTGTCGATCAGCGATAACAATTCTGATGCGGCGCATGCTTCCCTTGCCTGTTGCTAACAACCCCCCTTGCGGCCGTTTAATCCCACCTTCCTTTTGAGACACGCGGGTTATAGCCAGCCAGCTCCGTCAATAATGTCGCAGGTCTTAGATCGGAGACAGCACCTGACGGCAACGCTCGATGGCCACACTATCGTAACTCGCCCAGAGAATGCGTGCAGCACCGTAAGAATGCGGTGCTCGACCCAAAATTCGAAACCGCGAATTCTGCGAGGATAATGACATTCCGACTACAATTTGTGATGGTTTCAATCTGAAAATTCTCGCCAGGAATGTCATCGGCGTACTAAGGGGGCGAGTCGCTATTATGGTCAATATCCAACTAACTTAGTTAGAGCCGAATATTACGAACGATATATAGGGACATTCACGATTCAAATCTAACATTCGACGAAGTTTCATTGAAGCGAGGCCGTTCGTGAACGCCCTCGCTCTGGGAAGGGAGGCGAGAAAAGTATTACTATTCATCAAAGCAATGGCTGGTAACAGAACAAGGCCGCGGTTGATCGTGGCACATGTAGTACCGCTGGAAGTCCAGTACTGCGTTTGAAGCCAAATTTCGATAATTCAGCAAATTCAATGATTAGCACGGGCGTCGTTAGCAATGAGTAGGTGTTCACATGTATTCTTCGGCAGTTTTGCGTCAAACACATAAGGCCCTCGTCGTTCAATTCACCGAATTGCAGAACTTACGTAGTCGCGTATTGAAAGCAGAGGAGCGATTGCTCGCGCCCAAACGACGAGCCCACGGACGGAGGGCGTTTAGGAAGCGACCGCCCGGTCGGAGATACAGTCTCAACCGCTAGCACTAGGTACTGCGCTGCACACGAGCGCCGCCACGCGCCCGGATCGCGCTTGCCCAACCCTGCTATGTCCTGATAATGCCCGCTCTTGATTCGGTTCGGAAGTAGCTGGGGACGGCTTCCATGGAGAAGAGTGACTGGGCCAACTCGACCACGGCCGAGCTGTGGCGGCTTTACGATGAGGTCACGACCGTTCTCAGTCGGAGGATGACCGCGGAAAAGGCCAAGCTTGAAGAGCGGCTGCGCAAAATTGAGGGGACCGCCGTTTCGTCCCCGAACGGGGAACGGCCGCGCCGCCCCTACCCCCCGGTGTTGCCGAAATACCAGAACCCGAAGGACCCGGCCGAGACCTGGTCCGGTCGCGGCAAACAGCCCCGCTGGCTGAAAGCGCAGCTTCGAGCCGGTAAGAAGCTAAATGATCTCCTAATCGACCGCTCGTCGGCCCAAAGGCGCCGCCGGACCGGCTGAGCCTCCGATTCTCGGACGTGCGCTCGGGACGGTGAGGCTTCCTTTGCCTTTAGCGGTTGCCATCCGGTTTCCCATTGGGGCTGCCATCGCCACCGTTGTTGCCGTAGCCATTGTTGCCCTGCACAATTCGACCGCCGGAACTGGCGATGGCGGTGGAGGTCAGCGAGGTGGACAGCAACAGCGTCATAGTCGGAGGTGTGACGGCTGCAAATTTTCCACAGCTCTTCAAGAACTCGCGACGATCTTCACTGGCGGGGTCGAGGTGGGTCATCAGCGTTATCCTGCAATCGTCGGTCAGCAAAAATAGACCGAAATTGGATCTACGGCAAATTAAATTTGTTAATTCAACAATTTCAAATTACCGAGTTCTCCACCACGTTGTACCATGGCTAAGGTGCTGATTGAGGCGCTGCGGTCGCGTCCTTGAGGTGCACCGCTGCACATTATTGACATTAATAAATAGATTTATTATTATAATAAATATATTATTTAACTTGCAATCAACTTCACTCATAAAGTCCGTTCGGCGCGCAGGGGCTCAGCCAAACTCGACCATATATTTACGCGCGTTGTTCCCAAGGTGGCAAAGCGAAAGGCAGTTCATGACAGCAACCGAGGCCGGAGCAGCGTTCAGGCAATTGCGATCCGGCTTCGATACGCCCTTGCGACCAGGATTCTCATTGCCGCGTCTCGGTGGCCTGATGAGCCGAGCCCTTGCGGGAACACTCCTGGACCTCTCTGAACTAACAGTTCTCACTGAGGCCGCGACCGGGGCCTACGCCGTGACAGCCGTCCTTGCGGCCATGGCCGGAGCCAGGCACGTCTATGCCTTCACGAAAGCTACACGGCACGGCACAGCAGCCGATGCCAGGCAACAGACGCTAGAGCTTGCAGATTCGGTCGGCGTGGCCGATCGCATCGACGTCTTGGAGCAGATCACCCCGGACATCCTCCAGCAAACCGATATTGTAACGAACAGCGGCCATCTTCGGCCCCTTACCGCTGCGCTCATTGATAAATTACCGAGGGACGCCGTCATCGCCTTGATGTTTGAGACCTGGGAATTTCGCCCCGAGGACCTCGACATGGAAGCATGCTTGCGGCGCGGAATTCCCATCGTCGGCGTGAACGAACGCCACCCGTCAGTCGATGTCTTCTCGTTTCTCGGTCCGCTGTGCGTGAAGCAACTCCACGATTGCGGCTTATCCGTTTACAAGAATCGCATTGCTGTGCTGTGCGACAATGATTTTGTTGGCTCGCTCCGCGCTGGTCTGGCGAACTCTGGAGCGAGCGTGGACACCTTCGACGACGCCCAGGCCATGTATCGCGACGAGTGGGATGCAGTCATCGTCGCGCTGCGACCAGCGGCTGAGCCCCGCATCGGTTCGCCGGAAGCGACGCACCTCGCTGCTTGCGTCCCCGCTGGTGCCATTGTCGTGCAGTTTTGGGGCGATATGGATCGGACCGTATTGTCAGCAAATGGATTGGGCGTTTGGCCAACAGCGCCTCCGGCATCGGGGCACATGGGCATCCTCCTGTCGGAGATTGGCCCTGAACCGATCGTGAGACTGCAGGCAGGCGGCCTCCGCGCTGCTGAGTGGGTGCGGCGCAGTAGACCAGTTTCATCTGACGGAGTCGCGCAAATCGTCGCTCAGCCCCGATCGAGCTTTCGCCGATTCACGCCCGATCCCCGCCTCGATGAGCTCGATGAGCGTGAGCGTCGCGGAGGCGAGAAACACGATGCGACGCATGTCGAACGCGACGGCGGGCGCGGGTGACGATACGGGAAGATACTGCCGCTCCCTGAAGTGAGCGATCGCGTCGTCGAAGCGGGCCACTTCGTAAGCAAGATGATAGAATTTGCTGCCGCGCTTCAGAACGCCCATCACGGGCGATTGTGGGCTGGCCGGCTCGATGAGTTCCAGGCGCGGACCGCCGCCCGACACGAACTGAATCCGAACCTGCTGGATCGGATCCTCGAAGATTGGTCCTTCAGGACGGTAGCCAGTCGTCGCGAGCTCCGGCAACTCCGTTGCGATATTCCGGCACGCCATTCCCAAATGATGAAAATGCAACTCCATCTGCCAGTCCTCTTTCCCCTGCCAGCGCACCAAGACGCAAGTGTCCATGGTCCACGCGCTGTCCGCGAGGTGCCCTCGGGGACGGACAACACCCAGTTCGGGCGTGAAATCCGTCGCCTCCGGAAGCGCGATGCACCGCTGCCGCTCTCCGGCCAGCCGCGCGGAAGCTAACTTTCCCTGGCATCGAGGAGCAGCGCCGACCAGGCTTGCTTTAACCGCGGATAATCCTCACGCGACATCCGAAATGTAATCACGTCGTCGCCGTTCCACCAAGCGTTCGGCGCGATCTCGTCGATCTGGAATCCAAGGCGAACATGGAAGTTCTTCGCCGGCCCGTTCCGGCTTTGCACGTTGGCGACGACGGCCGAAAGCCCCAGCTGCACGAACGCAAACGCGAGCAGCAGATCGAAGATCTCGGCCAGAAAGAGCCGCGCGCCCGGATCGACGATCAACCGCGCCACCTCGCCGCGCTTCGTTGCGAAATCCAGGTTCGCAATCGCGATGCTGCCGGCCGGTTTTCGCGAACGCTTGAACTCGGCAATGAAATAATAGTCGTCCGCCCTGCTCTGGTAGCTTCGGAAAAACTCTTCCTGCCGGGCTAAAGTCAGCTTTTCTCGCCCCATGAACTTGCCGAGCACGGGGTCATTCCGCCAGGCGATGATTTGCGCCGAATCGTCCAGCCTGACCTCCCGGAGGACCAAGTTGTTCCCTTCGGGAAGCCGCTTCAGATTCTCAGCCTTGGTGAAAAGCGTGTCCGAGCTCGATGGTCCCAGTTCCGCATGCGCCGTCATTTATCTACGCCATCCCAATTTAACAAATTTAAATATATTTAATTGACCCAACCTCTATCATGATTTAATTTAGCGGACAATCAAATGATGCCGCCTTCGCTGGGGAGACTCGCTATTCTCGCTGCTGCACCCGTCTTGCCGGACCGACCTGTGAATGACGCCGAACTCAAGTCCATGGCGCTGTCCGGCGATGCCGCGTTCTGGGGACATCTCGCCGTCCGCTCGCGGCACGCGATGAGCTTTTCCGAACTGTTTTTTCTGTCGACGCTTCGAAAAAAGGCCAAGCTGCACGCGGCCGAGAGTGTCCAGCCAAGACTCCGCCTTGCCTTGATCGGCGGCTACAACCTTTATCCGTTGCACGAACTGGTCGAGCATCTCCTGGCCGTTCGCGGCGTCGCGTGCGAACGCTTTCTCGGCGAGTACGATAATTTCGTCTCGGAGGTCCTCGACGACTCGAGCCCGCTGTACGCCTTCAAGCCGGATATCGCCTTCATTCTGCCGAACGGAAGCCGCTGCCGGTTTTCCGGCTCGCTGCTCGATGCCATGGAAAGCCAGCGCGAAGCTGCAGTTGGCGCCGCGGAGCACCTCCTCAGCCTGGCGCGGACCTTCATCGCACGTTCGGGGGCGGCGGTAATTCTCGCCAATCTTGCGCTGCCTGCCGAGCTCGGGCTCGGCTCGTTCCGTTCACGCACGCTTGGCGCCGATTGGAGTTTCCGCAAAGCGGTGAACCTCGAGCTCGGGCTCCGGGCGCCAGCCGAGGTGCAAATCTGCGACGTCGAGTTCCTCTCGGCACGCCGAGGGATCACGGCCGCGGAGGATGCGCGAGCGTGGTATGAATCGAAGCAGCTCGGCTCACCTGATTTTCTGGTGGATGTCGCGCAAGAGCTCAGCCATCTGATCGCCTCCCGTAAGCAAGGCCCCAAGAAGGTGCTGGTGCTCGATCTCGATCACACGCTCTGGGGCGGTGTGATCGCGGAGGACGGCATCGAGGGAATCGAGCTCGGCGACTCCTCGCCCCGCGGCGAAGCCTTCAAGGCCTTCCAGAAATACCTTCTTGCGCTTTCCGAGCGCGGCGTGCTGCTCGCGGTCTGCAGCAAGAACGACCATGCGCGCGCGGTCGAGGTCTTCGAGAAGCATCCCGAGATGGTTCTCCGCCTGGAGCATTTCGCGGCCTTCAAAGCCAATTGGGACCCGAAGTCCGACAATTTGCAGCGGATCGCGGATGAACTGCACCTCGGCCTGGACAGCTTCGTCTTCGCCGACGACAACCCGGCGGAAATCGAGATCGTGCGCCAGTTTCAGCCCCTGGTCGAAGGCGTGCTCCTCGGGCCGGACCCCGCCGAGTTCATCGGCCGCCTCCAGGCCGGACGCCATTTCGAGCCGCGGACCGTCACGGAGGAGGATCTCGGGCGGACGGCGCAGTACAGGCAGGAACGGCGACGTACGGAGCTGGCGGCGAGCGTGACCGACATGCCAGCCTACCTCGCCTCGCTCGAGATGCGGGCTACGATCAAGGAGTTCGACGCGCTCGACCTGCCCCGCATTGCCCAGCTGATCGCGCGCAGCAACCAATTCAACCTGACGACGGTCCGTCGCTCCGAAACCGAGATCCAGGGGCTCCTGAGCAGACCGGACTACCGGTGCTTCACGATGCGGCTCGAGGACCGGTTCGGTGATTCCGGGCTCATCTCCGTGGTCATTGCAAAGGTCGAGGACGGCGTCTTCGTGATCGACACCTGGCTCATGAGCTGCCGCGTGCTCAAGCGCCAAGTTGAGGACGAGATCATGATTGAGATTTTTCGGATTGCAGAGGTCGCCGGCTGCGCAAAAGTGCGCGGCATCTATCTTCCGACAGCCAAGAACGGGATGGTCGCCGGAATCTACGAGGCGTTTGGATTCGTGTGTACGGAAGACTCCGCCGCCCGAAAAGAGTTCGAGCTCGAGGTGGGGAAGTATCAGATTCGGTCGACAAAGATACGCGTAACCCGGAGGGCTTATGAAGCAGGCTGAAGTACTGGCGAAGTTGCAGGAGGTATTCGACGGCATCTTCCTCGATAAGGTCGCAGCCAAGCCCGAGCTCTCGGCGGCGGACGTCGAGGAGTGGGACTCGCTCATGCAGATCTCGCTCGTCATCGCCGTCGAGCAGAAGTTTCGCGTACGATTCCGCGTGGGCGAGGTCGAGGCGGCGCGGACCCTGGGTGAGTTCGCCGATCTGATCGCGAAACGGATGGAGCCATAAGAGCTGGACGGCGAAGGTAGAACGCGGGAATACGCGGCGCGCCACCCGCTTTTGGTGTCTTGCGCCCCGAACTGCCGGCGTACGCGGTGCCGCTTCCCGAAACCTCCAGCGCGAAGCCCCACCAGGCAGTTGTTCATGCGCTGAGGCCAGCAGCGAACACACCCTTCAAGAGAAATTGAGATCCGTGCACACGCTGGTTGCTTCACAAGCGGAATAAAAGATGAGACAAATAAATATATAATTTATTTAACTTTGCCTTCCATTAAATCACCGAGTGCAGGAATCGACTTACGCGGGAGAACAAAATGGCCAGTTTGTTCACCACCCAGACGCCGTCCATCACCAACGCCACCGACGGGACAGGCGCGGATTATGAGCTGGGGATGCGCTTCACCGCCAGCACGCCCGGCACGATCCAGGCGATCCGGTACTACAAGGCCTCGAACGAGACCGGCAGCCATGTCGGCCACATCTGGTCGGCAACGGGCCAGGAGCTGGCGACTGTCACGTTCACCAACGAAGGCGCGTCGGGCTGGCAGCAGGCGACCCTCGCCACGCCGCTCACCATCGCGGCCGGCACGACCTACGTGGTCTCGGTCAATATCAACAGCTACTACGTCTCCACCACGCAGGGCTTCGCGTCCGGCATCAGCAATGGCGGCCTGAACGCGCCGGTCGGCGCCGGCGTCTTCGACTATACCGAGGGCGTCTTCCCGACCAACGTCTATCAGAATGCAAACTACTTCCGCGACGTCGTGTTCGCTGCGAGCGTGACCAACCCCAACAACCACCCCGGCACGGTGAGCGTCAGCGGGACGCCGACGCAGAACCAGACCTTGACCGCGACGGTGAGCGATGCCGATGGCGTGCCAGCCAACATCACCTATCAATGGCAGCGAAGCACGAACGGCAACTCGTGGACCAACATCACGGGCGCGACGGCGAGCACACTGACTCTCGGGCAGTCCCTGGTCGGCAGCTTCATACGTGTCAACGCCGTCTACACGGACTCCCTGGGCAGCAGCGAGACCCCGGTGAGCGCCGCGACCGCCACGAAAGTGGCCAATGTCAACGACGCCGGCGTCGTCACGATCAGCGGCACGGCGACCCAGAACCAGACGCTGACGGCCAGCGTCGCCGATCCCGACGGCGTCCCGGCGAGCATCACCTATCGCTGGCAGAGCAGCCCCGACGGCACCACCTGGACGAATCTGTCCGCCACCACCGCGAGCCTCACCCTCGACAGCAGCCTGGTGGGCAAGCGGATCCGCGTGAATGCCACCTACACCGACCAGCTCGGCACCGCCGAGAACGCAACCAGCGCGGCCACGGCGACGGTCGGCGCCGCGAGTGCCACCACCACCCTGTTCACCACCCAGACGCCGTCCATCA